>CANKMW010000027.1 GCA_947483555.1 Myxococcales bacterium | reverse complement strand
TGCTTAACCAGGGGCTCGACTGGTACAGCGCGATCCCAAACATGAAGCCGGAGCGCCTCGAGCTGCTGATGGCGACGTTCGATGCCGGCGTCCGCCGTCACGCGGTCTTCCGCGAAATCTTCGGCGTCATATGAGGGGATGCCTCAGCCTATGGTGAACTCCCATAGTGAGACTACGACGCAGACCACGGAGGATGCAAGGATGCTAACTCATGCGGACCCGCTGACGATTGCTATCAACGGCGCGAAACGTGCCAGAGCTGAGAACGTTTGCGTATCGATCCCGCGCGGGCTCGCGGCGTGGCTCCGCGCGGAAGCGGCGCGCCGTGGCATCTCGGTGTCGGGCCTCGTCACGGCCTGCGTCTCGGTCGCCGCCGATGAGTCGGCCGCAGCGCCGGTCGCCCAGGCATCGGCACCAGCACCACCTGTGCCGCCTGTGCCGCCTGCGCTGCTGCTCGCGCCGACGCCGGCTCTTTCGGGCCGGCTCGTGCGGCGGCGGCGCGCGGCGGTGGTCGACGCGGCAGCCGTGATCGACGCGATGGCGTTGGTCGACGCAACGCCGGCGGCCGACCCAACGGCTGCACCGGTGCCGAGTGGCCTGACGACTGTCGGCTGACGGTCTCGGTCGAGCGCGACCCCCCGGCGGGTGCTCACCGGGACGGCTGCGGCTCGCCCCGGGGTCGCGACCGGCATCGTCGCACCGGCATCGTCGCCGCCCCACGCCGGATGAACCGCTGCTGCTGATGCCGCCGCCCCCGACGGCGGACGAGCAGGTCTGGCTTGGGCGTCGGTCGACGCGTCGCCGGTGATCAACACGACGGCGGTGGCCGAGGCGGCGGCGGCCGCAGCGGTACGTGGCGGGCCGGCGGCCGAGACGGCGGTGAACGACGAGACGGCGGCGGTCGGCGTGCCACCCGCGGCGTCGTCGATCGACGGAGCGGATCAGCCGGCACCGGCGTAGCGCCTGCCACGGCGTGGCCCCGCCCCGCACCGGGTCGCGACCCGTGCTGCTGGGCGGCTGCGGAGCAGGCGTAGCCCACGTGCCGTCGCGGGGTTGCGGAATATTTTTCGGGCCACCGCTAGAACGTCGGAGGTAATCCGCATAGTGAGGTCCAAGATCATGGCGCGCTCGACAACCTCGACCGAGCGATTGCAGCGATCCGACGGCGACTGCGAGGGCAGCACTGAGTTCGTGTTGCCGGCGGTGACCGACGCCGAGGCGGCCGAATATCGCCTCGCAGCGGCAACACCGGCCGGCCAGCGGTGGTTGAGCGTCACCGATCGGCTCGCCCGTGCCGAGATCTTCGGCGATCGGCCGTCGCGGCTGCGGCACCTGGCCCGGCGTGAGGCGCGGCTCCACCGCCGTCTCTTCGGTGGCGAGCACGCCAGGCGCACCCGGCCTTCACCGCCGGCTTGCCCGCCGCCGCGCCGGACCGCCCGGCCGGCTCGACGGAGCCGCACTCGACGCTCCCGCGCGGCTCGGGCCGCGCCCGGCGATGGCCCACCAGCATCGGTAGACTTCGGAGGGCTGACGGCCCCGGCATCAGGATACTTCGGAGAGCGGACGGTCCAACGCCGACTCGTCGACACCGGCCCAGCCCGGGGGCTGCGATGAGCCCGCTGCCCTACCTCACCAGCGGCGAGGCCGCGGCGTACGTGCGCTTCCGCGGTGCAAGCGGAGTCCGTGAGGCGGTACGCCGCGGCGAGCTGATCCCCGACGGTGCTGGCCCCGCCGGTGTCCACCTCTTCCGTCGAGAAACGCTTGATCTGTTTGTTCGGACGCGGGCACGATCGCTAGGTCGGCTGGTGTCGCGTCCGGGACCAGGAGCCGAGTATGGCAAGGACGCGAACGAAGTACCGAGGCATCGTGCAAGTAGCGAGGAACCATCACGAGATCCGGGTGCGGGCAATTTGCCCGCGAACCGGTCGCCCAAAGGAGGTGCGACGAGAGGAGACGTGCTCGCTGACCGAAGCGCGCGCGTTGCAGCAGAAGTGGCGCGAGGAACTCGAACAAAGCCTCGTGTTGGTCGCGGCGCCGCGGATCCGCCTGCGGGACTTCGTGGAGTCGTGGCTGCGTGGAAGAATCGACGCCGGTAGGCTGAAGCCGTCGAGCGCGGACAAGATCGCAGTCGTGTTCGATCTGCACATCGCCACCGCGGTGATCGCGGATCTGTACGTCGACGCGATCATGCCGGACGACATCGATCAGTGGCTCGAAGCGCTACGGCGCAAACGTTACGCGCCGGGCAAGGGGGCCGCAGCGAAGCGGAAGGGGGCCAAGGTGAGGGGCTACTCGTCGACGACGATCCGCGGTTACTACGGGGTGTTGCGGACGATCATCACGGCAGCGACGACGAAGGGGCGCCTGCCCAACCCATGCGACGGCGTCGAGACGCCGTCGGCGACCTCGCGGGACGACAACTACCTCACGGGTGATGAGCTACCGAAGGTGCTCGCGTTCGTGGAGCGGTCGTCGCCTGCGTGGTACCCGGCGGTGTTGCTCGACGTGCTCACGGGGCTGCGGTGGGGCGAGTTGTCGGCGCTGCGCTGGGATGACATCGACGACGCCCAGGGCGTGATCCGCGTGTCGCGCGGCAACTACAAGGGCGAGCCGATCGGCTCGACGAAGACGGGCAAGGCCAAGCTGGTGCCGCTGTTGCCGGCGGTCGCCGATGCGTTGCGAGCGCACCGGCTTCGGATGATGGCGGCGCAGCACCCCGGGCTCCATGCCGGGTGGATCTTCCCGACCGAGGCGGGGACGTTGCACAAGGGCTCGCCGCTGCGGAGGGTACTCGACGCGGCGTGCGCTGCGGCGAGCGTTGGCCGGCGGGTGACACCACACGGCCTGCGCCACACGGCGAACGACCTGCTGCGCCGGGTGGCATCGGCCGAGGTGACCCGGGCGATCGTCGGGCACGCGACCGCGCAGATGACGCACCACTACAGCCACGTGGACGAGGCCGAGAAGCGCGCCGCCGCCGCGCGCGTGCTCGACGTGGTGCGAGGCGGAAAACGGGTGGAGAAACGGGTGGCGAGCCACTTGGCGCCGAGCGAGCCGCTGGCGCCGGAAACAGAAAACCCCGCGGAGGCGCGGGGTTCGAGTCGAGGAGCCGCCCGGATTTGAACCGGGGGATGGTGGTTTTGCAGACCACTGCCTTACCACTTGGCTACGGCTCCGATCTTCGACGGTCTTACCTCAGCCGGGCCCGGTGTCGCAAGCGATCGAGGCAAAGCCAGGCTGGTGTAGCGTGCGGCGGTGGCCAAGCTCTACTTTCGCTACGGCACCATGGACAGCGCCAAGACGCTGAACCTGCTTGCCGTCGCCCACAACTATCGCAAGCAGGGCAAGCGCTGCTTGCTGGTCAAGCCGGGCGTCGACACGCGCTTCGGTGTCTCGACGATCGCGTCGCGCTCGGGCCTCGAGGCCGAGGCCGATCTGGTGGTCGACGAGACCACCGCGTTGCCGCCGTCGACCTTCGTCGGCTATCACTGCGTGCTGGTCGATGAGGCCCAGTTCCTGACCCCGCGCGTGGTCGAGGATCTGCGCCGGGCGACGGTCGATCCCGGCGTGCCGGTGATCTGCTACGGGCTGCGAACCGATTTCCGGACCCACCTGTTCCCCGGTGCCCAGCGGCTCATGGAGCTCGCCGACCGGATCGAGGAGGTCAAGGTGACCTGCCAGTACTGCAACGGGAAGGCGATCTGCAACCTGCGGCTGGTTGGCGGCCGTGCGGTGGTCGACGGCCCGACGGTCCAGCTCGGCGACACCGAGTACCACCCGGTGTGCTGGCGGCACTGGGACGAAGCGGTCCGTGCTGGCTCGGCGTGACCGCCGCTCGTCGTCACCCCGTTACAACTGGCGACGAACTAATACGTTGAAATGACAAAAGAACATTGGCTCGATCCCGGCGGGGAACGTAGCGTACGTCGCCAAGGGCCCACCAACCAGAGTGCCGGGTCCAACAAGAAGGAACGACCACATGAACAAGCTGATCACGATCCTCGCCCTCACCTCGGCCCTCGCGTTCGCCGGCTGCAAGAAGAAGACGGAAGAGCCCGCCAAGGGCTCGGCGCCGCCCGCTGGCAAGGTTGACGACAAGGGCTCGGCCGCCGCCTCTGGCTCGGCCGCCGCCTCCGGCTCGGCCGCCGCCTCCGGCTCGGCCGCTGCCCCCGACACCGCGGGTTCGGGTTCGGCCGCCGCTCCGGCCGCCGCCTCGACCGGCTCGCCCGAGTGCGACGAGTACCTGAAGACGTTCGACGACATGGCCGCCAAGTGCAAGGACAAGCTCGGCCCGGCGTTCGACGCGATGAAGCAGTCGCGCGACGCGCAGGCCACCGCCTTCGGCGCGTGGGCCGCGATGGACGACGCCTCGCGCAAGGCCACCGTCGAGGCCGCTGGCCCCGGCTGCAAGGCTGGCACGGAAGGCCTCAAGACCAGCGCGTCGGCCATGGGCTGCACGCTGTGAGGTGACAGTCCGTCCGGGACCTATCAACCGGATGGAACATGACGCCGGCCCGCGGGCCGGCGTTGTTGTTTTCGGCGCCGTGTTCGGTCGTTGTCGCCGTCAGCGCGCGGCCTGCGTCGGCGTCAGCAGCTTGACGTCCTCGACCTTGACCGGCGTCGGTGCCCGCGCTTCCCGGCACCGGCTCAGCTGCACCTCGAGCGGCGTCGCGCGGACCAGCATCACCGGCGCTGGCTCGACCCAGAACGCGTCGAGTGCTGCGGCGCCGAACAGCGCCGCGGCGAGGCTCCACAGCAGGAACCCGCGCTCGAACGCCGGCTGGCGGCGTGATTCACATCGAAGGACCGGCAGCGGGTCGCTCATGCTCTTCTCCCCGGGCTGATGCGTGCCTCCAGCATATCCGACTCGGGCATCGAACATGTCCGAAAACGAAGACGCGCCCCAGGGTCGCGTTCCGTCGAGTCGAGTCGCCCGCGCCTCAGCAGCGCCTCAGCAGAACGTCAGCAGAGCGGCTGGTCGGGCGGGCACCTGAGCTTGACGCCGGCCTTGACCTTGTCGAGGCGCGCCTGCGCCTCGCGCTGCTGGCGGCGAATCTCGGCCTGCCGCGCGGCAACCTTGTCGCGATCGGCCTGCGAGCTCGCGGCACCGAGCTGGCGCTCGGATTCCTTCATCTGGTTGTCGAGGTCGCTGAGCGCCGAGATCAAGCCATCGACCTGCGCCTTGAGCTCGGCGGTCTCCTTGATCTTCTGCGCGGCGATGTCGCGGTCCTTCTCCGACTGCACCTTGGCGTCCTGAGCCTTGCGGTCGGCGAGGGCCTTCTCGTTGGAGCGCTGGACATAGAACAGCACCGCGCCAACGGTGATGGCGGCCAGCACCAGCATGGCGACGACCAGCGCGACCGGGCGCTTCTTCGACGCCTCGGTCTTGCGGATCTCCATCTCCTGCTGCAGGCGGTGAGCCTCGAGGCTGGCCTGGTGGTCGGCGCGCGCCCGGGCCTCGGCCTCCTGCACGCGCACCGCATCCTCGCGCACGCGCTGTTCGCGCGTCTCGCTGTCGCGCCGTGCGGCCTGCTCCGCCGCATGCGTCTTGGCCTCATCGGCTTCGCGGACACGACGTTCGTCGTCCATCCGGGCGCGGATGCGCGCCTCTTCCGCGGATTTCTCCGCGTCCTCCTCTTCTTTCACCCGGGTCTCTTCGATCGACCTGAGCTCCCGCAACGAGAAGAGGACCGAATTCTCACGCTTGTCGGACTGGGCCATGCTGTGCTCGCGTCTCCATCTGTACCACGCACGATCCGGCCGGGCAACGGCCTCGCCATGGTGGACGACGACGACGACACCGCGGCGCGCGCCGCTGTTGCACCCGACGCCCGGCGTGCGATAGATCGGGGCCGGCGTGGGCTTCGTCGACCTCCACTCGCACGTGCTGTTCGGCCTGGATGACGGGTCGCGCGATCTCGCCACCTCCCGGGCCATGCTTGGAGCACTGGGAGCGCTTGGCTTCTCGGAGGTCTACGCCACGCCGCATCAGAAGGCCGGCCAGTTCATGCCGACGCGGGCCGCCATCGACAGCGCCTTCGCGGCGGTCCAGGGCGTCTGCCCTCCCGCCGTCCGGCTTCGCCTGGCCGCGGAGAACATGTGGGATGATGTGTTCTTCGTCCGGCTGCAAGCTGGCGAGATCCCTTCCTACGACGACGGCGACGCCTTCCTCGTCGAGGTCCGACCTCCCGAGCTACCGCTCGGCATGGTCGACCAGTTGTTTCGCCTGCGCATGGCGGGCAAGGCACCCGTGCTCGCCCACCCCGAGCGCTATCAACCGCTGTGGACCGACGACGGGCTGGTCGATCGGCTGCGCGCCCATTGCGCCTTCGTCTGCGACCTCGGCGCCATCGCCGGGTACCACGGCAAGGTGCAACAGAAGATGGCCCGCCGTTTTGTCGAGGACGGGATCGCCGCGGCGGTCGCGTCCGACGTCCACACCGTCGAGGACGTGCGCACCGCCGCCGAGGGGATCGCGTGGATCGAGAAGCGGCTCGGCAAGGCCGCCGTGACCCGCCTGCTCGACGACGGCCCGCGCGCCGTGCTGCACGGTGAGCTGCCAGAATGAGCCGGCGATCGTGAAGCTGGCGATCAACCTGGGCTTGAGCCTTGCGATGCTGGCGCTGTCGTTGTGGCTGGTGTGGCCCAACGACCATAGCGAGGCGGTCCTGCGCGACGCGTTCCGGCGCCTCACGGTGGCCGACCTCGCACCGACGGTGGCGGCGTACTTCGGGCTGCTGGTCGTGGTGCACTTCTGCCGCGCCTACCGCTGGATCTACCTGCTGGCGCCGCTCGGCGTGCGCCTCGGCCTCGGTCGGCTGATGGCGGTGTCGTCGGTCGGGTTCATGGCCATCCTGGTGATCCCGGCCCGGCTGGGCGAGCTGGTGCGACCGGCGCTGATCCGCCAGAAAGGGCACGTGTCGGCGTCGGCGGCGCTCGGCACCGTGGCCGTCGAGCGCATCATCGATGGGCTGGTGGTGTCGGTGGTGGTGTTCGCCACCTTCGTCGCGCTCCAGCGCGCCGACTCGCCGGGCTGGATGATGCCGACCGCGTACATCGCGTCGGCGGTGTTCGGCGTCTGTCTGGTCGGGCTGGTGTTCGCGTTGACGTGGCCGGCATGGACCGTGCGGACGTTCCTGCAGGTGACCTTGTTGACCAGGTTCGCGCCCCGACTGGCGGCCCGGCTCGACGGCAAGCTCCACGAGCTCATCCGCGGCTTCGCCGTGCTGCGCGATCGCAAGAACCTGTTCGCGTTCGTGGCCTGGACCCTGGCCTACTGGGGCGCCAACGGGCTGTCGTGCTGGGTGCTGGCGCGCGGCCTGGGCGTCGAGCTGTCGCTCACGGGTGCGTTCGCGATGATGGGCCTGGTCGCGGTCGGCATCACGCTGCCAAACTCGCCGGGCATGATCGGCCAGTACCAGTGGCTGACCGCGCTCGGAGTTTCCCTCGAGCTCGGCCGGGCCGCGGTCACCGACGGCACGACGCAGTTCGGCGAGGTGCTGGCCTACGCCATCTTCCTGCACGGGCTGCAGGTCATCTGGTACGTCGGCGCCGGGCTGGTGGCGGTGGCCACGCCGCATGTCTCGTTCTCGGAGCTGTGGGCGGCCCGAAAACTGGACCCCGAACCGGTCGCGGGCGACGCTGCAACGTCGTGAGAGCTCCACGCGCGTTGCTCTTGACCGTGGCCGTGATCGCCAGCGCACTCGCGTTCGGGCCGCGGCCGGCGACCGCGCGCAGCGAGAAGACGCTGGCCTACCCGGTCGCCAAGGTGTTTCCGGCCGCGGTGCGGTTCCTGCGCGTCAACGAGCACGTGACCATCGTCGAGAAGGATGCCGACGCCGGCTACGTGATGTTCGAGCTGGAGCAGGACGGCAAGGTGTTTCCGGGCGCGCTCGAGCTGGTCGTCACGGAGAGCTCGGGCCGGCCGGCGGTGCGCCTGGTGCTGCACATCGAGGACCGTCCGTCCTACGTCGAGGCCGGCATGCTGGAGCGCCTGGAGCGCAAGCTCCGCCTCGAGCTGGGCAGCGAGCCGCCGGCGGTGAAGCAGGAGCCGGTGAAGCCCCGCAGCCCCGAGACGCCGAAGGCTCCGGATCCGGACCGCGACGGCGGCTGATTCGAGGGAGATCCGCGCCGCTCGCTCGTCGACCTTGGCGACCACGACAGGTAGAGTGGCCGGCGATGGCGCCCGAGATCGACTTCCGATCCGATACGGTCACCCGGCCGACCGCGGCGATGCGGCAGGCGATCGCCAGCGCCGAGGTCGGCGACGACGTCTACGGCGAGGATCCGACGGTGCGGCGGCTCGAGGAGATGGTGGCCGAGCTGCTCGGCACCGAGGCGGCGCTGTTCGTGCCCAGCGGCACGATGGCCAACCAGATCGCGCTGCGCGCCCTGACCCGGCCCGGGGAGGAGGTCCTGATCGGCAAGGACGCCCACTGCTGGCTGCACGAGTCGGGCGCCCTGGCCGCGCTGGCCGGCGCCCAGACCCAGGTGTTGCCCGGCGACGGCCGCTTCGATGGCGCGGCGGTGCGCGAGGCGTACAAGCCGGCGATCTCGTACCTGTCGCCGACCACGGTGGTCGCGGTCGAGAACACCCACAACATGGGCGGCGGCGCGGTGTGGCCGCGGGCGGCGATCGACGACGTGCTGGCGGCGGCGCGCGCGCTCGGCATGGCCGCCCACCTCGACGGCGCGCGGCTGTGGAACGCCGCGGTGGCGAGCGCGACCAGCGAGCGCGTGCTGGCCGCCGGCTTCGACACCATCAGCGTGTGCCTGTCGAAGGGGCTCGGCGCGCCCGCCGGCTCGATGGTCGCCGCAAGCCGCGAGGTGATCACGCGCGTCCACCGCTTCCGCAAGATGTACGGCGGCGGGATGCGGCAGGCCGGGGTGCTCGCGGCCGCCGGCCTGTACGCGCTGACCCATCACCGCGAGCGGCTCGCCGACGACCACGCCAACGCGCGGGTGCTCGCCGAGCGCCTCGCCGGCGTGCCCGGCCTCGAGGTCGATCCGGACCGGGTCGAGACCAACATCGTCATGATCGAGGTGACGCCGCCGCGCTCGGCCCCGGCGCTGGTGGCGGCGTGCGGCGAGCGCGGCGTGCGCATCTCGGCGATCACCCCGCGCCGCTTGCGGCTGGTCACCCACCTCGACGTCGATCGCGCCGCCTGCGAGCGCGCCGCCGACGTCCTCACCACCGCGGCGCGGTCGGCGTGAGGTGACGACGTGTCCCGGTTGAAGCTCGCCGTCGTCGTCACCACCCTCGCCATCGCCGGCGCCGCCTGCTCGGCCCCCGCCCTGCCCGCCGATCTTGCCCTGGCCTACGAGCGCCAAGCGGCCGGCGACAGCGAGGGCGCGCTGACCGCGTTCCGGCGTGCGCAGCGCGGCTGCGGCGACCCCGCGCCGACCCGACTCGAGCGCGACGACTGCGCCCGCGCGCTGCTCGGCGAGGCCGAGCTGCTCGAGCACCGGGGCCAGCACGGCGACGCGATCGCGGCCTACGCCGCCATCCCCGACCGCACCGGTGGCGCCGCCGCACCGTCGGCGCAGGCGCTGTGGCGCGCCGGCCGGCTGGCCTATGACGCCGACCGGGTGCCGGAGGCCGCGACCTTCCTGTGGCGGCTGATCACCGAGTACCCCGACGAGGCCTTCGCCGGCGACGCGGTCGGCTTCGTGGTCGCGCGCACCCGCGGCGTCGACGCCCGCGCGCTGTGGCAGCGCCTGAGCGCGCTCTACCCGGGCCTCGATCATTCCGCGGTCGCCGACAACCTCCTGTGGGCGCTCGCCGACCTCGCCGAGCACGAGCTGGCCGATCCGGCTGCCGCCCGCGAGCTGTACGACCGCATCCCGCGCGATCATCCCGACAGCGGGCTACGCGACGACGCCCGCTGGCACGGGGCGCGCATCGCCCGCGCGTCGGGCGACCCGGGCGGCGCCGCCGAACGGTTGCGCGCCCTGCTGGCGACCCGCGAGGTCGCCATGGGCGCCGGCTCGTACTTCTCGGTCTGGCTCGACGACGCCCAGCTCGAGCTCGGCCGCGTGCTGCGCGACGACCTGCGCGATCTGGGCGCCGCCGCGACCGCGTTCGCGGAGCTGCCCGACGACTACCCGCGCTCGATCCTGATCGACGACGCGCTCGACGAGCTGGCGACCACCGAGCTGGCCCGCGGTGACGCCCGCGCGGCCTGTCGAGCGGCGGCGCGGCTGATCGCGAAGGACCCCGAGTCGCGCTTCGCCGCCCGGGCCCGCGAGCGCCGCACCGGCTGCGCGCCATGATCCAGCTCCACGATGTTGGCGTGCGCTTCGGCGCCCGCCAGGTCCTCGACGCCGTCACGCTGTCGGTGCCCCGCGGCGGCCGGCTGGGCGTCATCGGTCCGGCCGCGGCCGGCAAGAGCGTGCTGGTCAAGGTCATCGCCGGGCTGGTCGCGCCCACCACCGGGCGCCTGGTCATCGACGGCATCGACGTGACCGGCTTCTCCGAGGAGCGGCTGGCGCCGGTGCGGGCCCGCATCGGCATGCTGTTCCAGAACTATGCCCTCTACGACTTCCTGTCCGTCGAGGGCAACGTCGGCTTCCCGCTGGTCCGTCGTGGCGAGCCCGCCGACCGCGTGGCCACCCGGGTCCGCGACCGCCTGCGCGCCGTCGGCCTGGCCGGCAGCGAGGCCAAGCTGCCGTCGCAGCTCTCGGGCGGCATGAAGAAGCGGGTCGGCATCGCGCGCGCGACCATCGCCGCGCCCGAGCTGGTGCTCTACGACGAACCCACCGCCGGCCTCGACCCGGTGACGACCTCGAAGATGTACGACCTGCTGCGCGCCGATCACGAGCGCAGCGGGGCGACCGCGATCGCGGTGTCGTCCGACGTCGCGGCGCTGATCACGTTCGTCGACACCGTGGTGTTCGTGTACCAGGGCCGCGCCCACTACCAGGGCCCGGCCGCGACCGTCGCCGACGCTCCCGATCCGGTGGTGCGCCAGTTCGTCCGCGGCGCCCTCGATGGCCCGCTGGTGGGATAAGGTGGAAGCGGCATGATCGGCGAGCGCACGGTCACCCTGGTCGGCACCCGCGCCGTCGCGGTGAGCCGCGAGGTCGGCGGCATCACGATCCTGTTCGGCCAGATCCTGCGCGCGCTGTTGCCGCCGCGGATCGATGGCCGCGAGCTGGTCAAGAACCTGCACAAGATGGGCAACCGCTCGGTGCCGATCGTCGCGCTGACCGCGTTCTTCGCCGGCGGCCTGATGGTGGTGCAGTCGGCGCCGTTCGTGAAGCGACTCGACGCCACCTCGCTGGCCGGCTGGGCCGCTGGCTACGCCGTCTTGCGCGAGGTCGGGCCGATCCTGATCGCGCTGATGTTCTCGGGGCGGGTCGGCGCCAACAACACCGCCGAGCTGGGCACCATGACGGTGACCGAGCAACTCGACGGCCTGCGCGCGCTGGCCATCGATCCGATCCGCTACCTGATCGTGCCGCGGGTGGTGTCGATGATGGTGATGCTGGTCTGCCTGACCGTGATCGGCGATCTGGTCGCGCTGGTCGGCGCCGCGATCGTCGCCAAGGCGGTGCTCAACATCGAGTTCGGGATCATGTACGGCAGCTTCACCGAGAACCTGACCCCCCATGACTTCCTGCACGGGGTCTACAAGTCGCTGGCGTTCGGGTGGGCGATCGCCGTGACCTCCTGCTACTTCGGCGTCACGGTGCGCGGCGGTGCGGTCGGCGTCGGCCGCGCCGTCAACGCCGCGGTGGTCGCCGCCGCGGTGTCGGTGATGCTGATCGACTTCTTCCTGACCTACCTCAACGTATGAAGCTCGTCATCGACAGCCTGTTCGGCCGCATCACCGCGATCGGCGTCTACGTCGTCGGCGGCGTGCGGGCGACGTTCGAGCTGTGGATGGTCTTCGTCGGCACCATCGCCGGCATCTGGCGCATGTACGGCCGCCGCGGCGCCAGCCGCCCGACCGGTGCGCTGGTCGAGCAGCTGCACATCATCGGCAACCGCTCGCTGCTGTTCATCACCGTCACCATCGGCTTCATCGGGATGGTGATGATCTACCAGGCCTGCTTGCAGTTCTCGCGCTCGATCGGCGACCTGTCACAGGTCGGCGTCCAGTTCGTCCGCCTCATCATCTCCGACTTCGGGCCCACGCTCACCGCGATGATGCTGGCCACCCGGGTCGGCGCCGGCATCGCCGCCGAGATCGGCTCGATGAAGGTCACCGAGCAGGTCGACGCCCTGCGCATGTCGGGCGTGCTGCCGGTCGACTACCTGCTGGTGCCGCGCTTCCTGGCCTCGATCATCATGACCCTCGCGCTGTCGATCCTGGGCGCCGCCATCATGTACGGCGCCGGCGGCCTGACCGCGTACCTGTCGTTCGGCGTCAACCCGCGCATCTTCTTCGACCTCTCGTTCGTGCAGCCGCGCCACGTCATCCTCGGCCTGCTCAAGGCGCTGGCCTACGGGGCCGCCATCCCGATCGTGAGCGGCTTCTGCGGCCTGCGGGCGCGCGGCTCGAGCGAGGGCGTGGGCTGGGCCACCACCGCCGCCGTGGTCGGCAGCTCGTTCGCGGTCATCTCGCTCGACTTCTTCCTCTCGGTCGGCGCGCTGTGGCTGCTCAAGGGCGACCTGTGACCGCGGCCGGCGGGGCCCCGCGCGAGCTGATCGTCTTCCGCGACGTCCACAAGGCGTTCGACGGCAAGCCGGTGCTGCGCGGCATGAACCTGGCCGTGACCAAGGGCGAGATCCTGTTCATCATCGGCACCTCCGGGGTCGGCAAGTCGGTGACCATCAAGCACCTGGTCGGCTTCCTGCGCATCGACAGCGGCGAGATCTGGTTCGATGGCAAGCGCGTCGATCAGCTCGACGAACGCGGCTTCTACGCCGTCCGGCGCCGGGTCGGCATGGTGTTCCAGAACGCGACCCTGTTCGACTCGATGACGCTGGCCGAGAACGTCGCCCTGCCGCTGCGCAAGCACAAGAAGCTGCGCCACACGTCGGCGCTCGCCGAGGCCATGGGCCGGCTCGAGCAGGTCTACCTGACCGGCTTCACGGATCGCTATCCGGCCGAGCTGTCCGACGGCATGCGCAAGCGGGCGGCGATCGCGCGCACCCTGACCATGGAGCCCGAGGTGGTGCTGTTCGACGAGCCGACCACCGGGCTCGACCCGGTCAACGCGCGCCGCATCGATCGGCTGATCCTCGAGCTGTCGCGCAGCCTCGGCGTCACCGCGGTGGTGGTGTCGCACGATCTGACCTCGATCTTCTCGATCGCCGATCGGGTCGCGTTCCTGTACCAGGGTCAGGTCCACGCCGTCGGCACGCCCGACCAGCTGCGCGCCAGCGCCGACCCGATCTTGCAGCAGTTCATCCAGGGCCAATCGTCGGGTCCGATGGAGACCCCGGGTTTCTGACCGTGCTATCGATCGAGCGATGGCCACCGACGTCGAGCTCGCCGCGATGGACGCGGTCGAGACCGCCGCGCGGATCCTGAGCAAGGAACTGCGCCCGGCGGAGGTGATCGACGCCGCGATCGCGCGCGCCCGCGAGGCCGCGCACCTCGGCGCCGTCGTCACCGACACCTACGAGCGAGCGGGCGGCCACCCACCGCCGGCCGGGCCGCTGGCCGGGGTCCCGACGTTCATCAAGGACCTGGCCCAGCTCGCCGGGGTACGCACGACCTGGGGCTCGCGCGGTGGCGGCGACTGCGTCGCGAAGAAGAGCGACCCGTTCGTCGCCCGCTTCGAGCGCACCGGGGTGGTGTGTCTCGGCAAGAGCGCGACGCCGGAGCTCGGCCTCACCGCGACCACCGAGTCGCTGGGCCGCGAGCCGTGTCGCAATCCGTGGGATCCCGCGCGCTCCACCGGTGGCTCGTCGGGCGGAGCCGCGTGTCTGGTGGCCGCGGGTGTGGTCCCGCTCGCCCACGCCAGCGATGGGGGCGGCTCGATCCGGATCCCCGCCGGGTGCTGCGGCCTGGTCGGGTTCAAGCCGTCGCGCGCCGCGCTCGACATGGAGGGCTCGCGGCTCCTGCCGGTGAACATCGCGGTCCACGGCGCCGTGACGCGAACCGTGCGCGACACGATCGCCTTCCACGACGCCGTGGCGTCGCGGTTCACCACGCCGTCGACCGAGCCGCGTGGCCTGCGCATCGGCGTGTTCGTCGACGCTCCGATCGGCACGCCGGTGCACCCCGACACCCGCGCCGCCGTGCTGGCCAGCGCCCACCTGTGCGAGTCGCTCGGTCATCACGTCGAGGAGATCCGCTGCCCGTTCGACGGCCAGGTCATCGACGATTTCCTCGCCTACTGGGGCTTCGTGGCGTGGATCCAGGTCAAGACCGCGCGCCTGATGATGCATCGCCAGTTCGACCGCGCGCAGCTCGAGCCGTGGACCACGGGCATCGCCGGCACGTTCGTGGCCCGGCGGCGAGCCGCCTTCGCGGCCATCCGTCGCCTGCGCCGGTTCGGCACCACCTACGCGCGCATCATGCAGGCCCACGACGTCCTGATCTGCCCGACCACCGCCGAACCAGCGCCAGCGCTGGGTCATCTCGCCACCGACCAGCCGTTCGAGACCGGGTTCGATCGGCTGCGCAGCTACGTGCCGTTCACGCCGATCCACAACGCCGCCGGCGCACCCGCGATCTCGCTGCCGCTCGGCCGCAGTGCCAGCGGCCTGCCGATCGGCGTGCAGTTCGCGGCCGCCCGGGGCGCCGATCGCATGCTCCTCGAGCTGGCTCGCACGATCGAGCAGGCGCACCCGTGGCCGCTCACGGCACCGCGCGCGAACTGGCAGCGCGACGGACGTTGACCGCGTCGGCTCTGCATCGCGGCCAAGGGCCCTTGTCGTGCATGTGCGCGGGCATCGACTCGTAGCGCCGCCAGGTCGGGTCACCTGGATCTATGGGGCGAGCTTCGCGATCAGCTCGCTTCGCCACAGCTCGGCGCCGCAACCGCTGTCGCTGTCGCAGATCACGTTGGCCAGATGGACCAGCCGGGCCCGCAGGTCGGCGTCGATCGTCGGCGTGGCGTCGGCGTAGAGCGTGAGCAGGAAGTAGCTGAAGCTGTCGAGCACGATCGCGGCGTGGCGTTCGCTGCCACCAACGGCGAGACCGCCGCCGTCCCAGCGCGCGGTCAGCCACGGCAGCACCACCGCGGGGATCAGCGCCACGCTGCGCGCCGCCCACGGCGGGTAGTCGGGGCGCTCGGGCAGATCGGTGGTGTAGACAAACGCCAGCGGTGCCAGGGCGTGGCTGGCGCGCAGCCAGACGTCGATGGCGTCGCTGAGCGCGGCGCGATCGCCGGGATCGAAGCGGTCGGCGGTGCCGGCGTACAGAAAGTCGCGGCTCCAGATCAGCTCGAAGCGCAACGGCGCCGGCACCAGCGCCTCGAGCGCGGTCCGCGCCTCCGCCGGCACCTCGGCGGCGAAGCACAGGCCGCAGCCGAGGTTGCGGCGCAGCCCGTGATACGTCGGGCTGCACAGGAGCGGAAACGGATGCCGGTCGCTCGCCGCCGTCACGGTGCCTCGCGGCGCGGCGCGCGCGGCGGCAGGCCGCTGCGATCGTCGGCGTGACCGATGATGCGCCACGGCGAGCGCTTGAGGATCTTGCCCAGCTCCTTGGCGTCCTCGGGAAACTCGGGGTCACGCGACAGCTTCATCAGGCTGCCCTCGCCGCGGTCCATCATCGCCATCAACTCGCGCGTGCCGACCAGCAGCCGATCGGCGCGCGCCATGACCTGATCGCCGTCGGCGAGCACGGATCGCAAGCGGGCGATGGCGTCGGGCGCCGCCGCGCCGGCCTGGGCCGTCACCCGGTCGAGGTCGGCCAGCAGCGCATCGGCGGCGGAGCGCACCCGCGCGACCGCGGCGCGGGCGCGATCGATGGTCACCCCGGCGCGGTCGGCCAGCGCGCGCAGCTCGGCGGGCGTGGCGCCGGCGCTGGCCAGGGTGTCGCGGAGCTGGCCGGCCTCGCGGGCCAGGCCGGCCAGCTCGATCGCCAGGCGGGCGTAGGCACCCGGTGACGGCTCGACGTCGATGAGGGTCGCCGACAGCCTCGCCACCGCCGCCTGCAGCGCCTCGATCTCGGGCGAGACCGCCTCCAGAAAGCCACGGGTTCGTTCGAGGTTGTCCCAGGTCCGTTGCAGCGCCCGGTCGAGCGATGGCGGATCGATGCCGCGGATCTCGTCGCCGGCCTGGATCGCGCGGCCGGGCTCGCCGCCGCCGGGCCCGGGCCCGACCTCCAGGTAGCGGTCCGACAGCACGCCGCGCGACGAGATGAAGAACTCGCCGTCGACCGGGACCATCGAGCGCAGATCGTCGTCGATCCGCACGTGGACCACCGAGCCGCCGGTGGCGGCCAGCGAGTGACCGGCGGGAAACGCGCCAGCCGGCAGCAGCGTGATGCTCTCGACCTTGCCGACGGTCCGACCGGCGACGATCATCGGCGCCCCCTCCTTGAGCGCGCCGACGTGCTCGAAGAGCACGCGGGCACGGATGCCGCCACCCAGATCGAGGCGGGGCAAGATGGCGACCACGAACACCGCGGCGGCCAGGATGAGGCCGAGCATGATGGCCCCCACCCGCTGCTGGGCCCTGGGTTCGCCGCCGGGGATCACGGGCCGAGCTCTATTCCTTCCAGAAGAACTTCCACGGATTGCGCTTGAGGTCGCGGATCAGCTCGCGCACGTCGACGTAGACGTCGTCCTTGGCCAGCAAGGCGCCGGCGGTGCCCTTGCCCTGGCGCAGGTCGGTGACCATGCCGTCGACGTTGTCGATCAGGCCGCCCGCCTTCTGGACCGCGGTCGCCGCCTTGTCGGCGACGCCGATGGCACGCTCGACCCGCTCCTCGGTGACGATGCCGGTGACCCGCTTGCCATCGACCAGCAACGCCACCGCCTCCGGCGTCACGGTGTCGATCGCCTTCTTGCTCGCGACCAGCAGCGCATCGGCGTCACCGACCGTCCGCCGCACCATCGCCGGGTCGAGACCGGCGTTGACCTTGGACAGGGTCTCGTTGGCCTCGGCGGCCAGCCCGCTGGTCGAGGCGATCAGCTTGCCGAGCTGCTCCTTGTTCTCCTTCAGGAGCTGGTCGACCGAGCCGACCGCGCTGGCGCTGTTGGTGAGCAGCTTCTTGATGGTGTCCTTGTCCTCGGTCAGCACCTCGGACAGCGAGTCGAGGACGTCGTAGAGCCGCGACAGGACCAGGTCGGTCCGCGGCGGGTTGCGGCCCACGACCTTCGAGCCCGGCGCCATGGGGCCGTCGGTCCAGTTCCGGCCCGGCACGATCTCGAGGTACTGCTCGCCGAGCACGCCGGCGGTGTTGATGAAGAACTCGGCGTCCTGACGGATCGACTGCCGGGCCCGGTTCTCGACCCAGGCCTCGACCCGCACGTAGACCCGCCGGCCGCTGGCCTCGTCGAGCTTGCCGCCCATGAAGCGGACGTCCTCGATCTTGCCGACCTTGATGCCGGCCACCTTCACCGGCGCGCCGGTCTGGAGGTTGCCGCTGTAGTCGTAGTCGACGTAGATCGTGAACCCGCTCGACAACGAGAAGTTGCCGAGGATGAACACGAACCCGGCCAGGATCACCGTCGCGACGACGATCAGCAGACCGACCTTGAACTCGAGGCCGCGCTCGCGCATCGACTGCGGAGGCTAGCACGGCGGGGAGGCGCAAAAATCGCGGCGGTGACCGGCGAGTCGGCCGCGAACGCGGTTCGGCAGCTTCAGGCGTCCGGCGGCGCGTCGGTCGGCGCGTCGGTTGGCGCGTCAGTCGGGGCATCGGCTGGAGCATCGACCGCGGCGTCGACCGCCGCGGCATCGACCGGGCGAGCGTCGGTCTCGGGGGCGTCGAAGGGAGCGTCGACCTCCATCGCGTCGATGGTCAGGTTGCCGGCGCACACCGCCGGGTCGCGGCCGAAGTCGCAGACCAGGCCGGCCGCACACTCCGAGGACGCCACGCACGCCTCGCCGACCGCCTTGAGTGATGAGCTGCCGCAGCCCAGGATCGCGGCGATCGCGGCGAAGGTCAGGCACCAGATCGAGGACCGCATACCGGCAGGGTACCCCGAAAATGCGACGCCCCCGCCGACTGTTCGGCGAGGGCGGCTACGCCGCGCGGAGGCGGCGTGAGGCCCTTCGACAGGCCTGTCCTGAGCCTGTCGAAGGGCTCAGGACAGGCTGCTTACGGACGGACCAGATCGGCGGGCGCGGTCGTGAAGTTGAGCTCGACCGAGATGCCGTCGGGGAAGCGATGCCGGCCGCGGCTGTCGACCGCCTCCGAGCAGTGCTTGACCACGCCACCGACCACGGTGTCCTCGACCACGCTGCCGTCGCCGTCGACGCAGGTGTCGACCTGCTGCGTGGCGGCGTCGCCGTCGAGGTTCTTGTCGCAGAACGCCTCGAGGCCGTCGCGATCGACGTCGATGTCGGGCGTGCGGCAGCCGGCGTGCGGGCTGCCCGGCGGCTTGGCCGGTAGCGCGAGCAGCGGCCCGAGCACGTTGGCGAACACGGCGTCGAGCAGCGAGTTCTCCGGGGTCAGGCTGATCTCCGGCACGTCGAGCCCGCGGATGGTGTCGGCGGTGACCGCGTCGATCACGCCGCCGAGGCGGCCATTCACGGCCACCACGCGTCCGCCCGCCATCGCGACGTCGGCCTCGATCGTGGTGCCGGTGATCTTGAGCGTCAGCTCGATGCCGTCGGTGATCGGGACCGCGACCTGGAACAGCGACGGTCCGGCGACCAGCTTCAGGCCCCCGCCGGCGGCCGTCACCACGCCCGAGTCGAAGAAGATCAGCGGCGCGCCGGCGGCATCGAAGCCCCGCGCGTCGACCCGGATCGTGTCCGGCGTGGCGTCGTACGGATTACACGCCGTGACCACGCCCATGCTGTCGGTGGTGCGATCGGCGACCCCGTCGCAGTCGTTGTCGAGGCCGTCGCCGCAGATCTCGGGCGTTCCCGCCTTCACCATGTTGTTCGAGTCGTCGCAGTCGCCAGCCGCCATGGATTGCAGGTCGCCGTCCATGTCGGCGGTGTCGGCCGACGCGGTCTGGTTGGGACCGTCGTTCTGCTCGTTGGCGATGCCGTCGCAGTCGTCATCCTTGCGGTTGGTGTTGACCTCGGCGCCCGGGACGCTCATGTCGTGGTCGTCGCAGTCGCCGCCGTCGACCGCGGTGTCGTCGCCGTCGTCATCGATGTCGGTCTTGAAGTTGCCGAGGTAGAGCGCGAACTTCACGCACTCGTCGGCACCGGCGGTCGGAAAGTCGAACATCTCGAGCGGGATCAGGATGTCGTAGGCGTCGAGCGAGTCCTGGATCGCGGGCCCGGCCAGCGATCCGACGCCCGCCATCTTGTTGTCGGGATCGCCGTCGCCGTCGAGGTCGAAGCCATCGGCCAGGTCGCCGATCTCGAGGAACGAGATGACCTGACGATGCTGACCCGCGAGCGGGGTGATCGCGTCACCCACGCATTCGGGTTTGGGTTCGAACAGCGGTGGAAGTGAGGTGTCATCGCCGCCGCAGGCCGAAACCAGGCCCACCGCCGCGATCCCCCAGAACGACAGGGATAGGCTACGCAACATGTATCCTCCTCGGCGCGCAGGATAATCATGGCGCTGACCGTGGGTCAACGACCGTTCGCGGCGGCGTGGTGAGCCGCACGCCGCGAGCTGCGCCCGCGGTGCTGATGACGGCCGCGATCGGCGCCGTCGTGGTGGCCGAGGTGGGTCCGGTCGGGGCCCACGCGCAACCGGCGATGGACGAGAACAATCGGTATCTGAAGCTCACGCCGATGGGCGACCGCGTCCGGCTGGCCTACACGATCTTCCTCGGAGAACGGCCCGGGGCTGCGCTTCGTGGCCACCTCGATCGCGATCGCGACGGTCAGATCGACGACCGCGAGGCGGCCGCCTATGGCGCCGAGATCGCCGCCCTGGTGCGCCCGGCCGTGACGGTGACGCTCGACGGCCGACCGGCCGCGATCGCGTGGACCACGATCGACGTCGGGCTTGGTACACCGTCTGTCACCGCCGGCGCGTTCTCGGTCGACCTGGTCGGCTGGCTGTGCACCCGCGGCAGCGCTCACCAGCTCACGCTTCACGACACGGTCCGCCTCGATCGCCCTGGCGAGTCGGAGCTGCGACTCGAGGACGGGCCCGGCATCCACCTCGGTCGCCGCACCCTCGGTGGCCGCGCCCTCGACGGCCTCGACCAGACCTGGACCGGCGCCGATGGACCGCTCACCCTGGGCCTCGAGCTGGCGTGGACCGTCGACCAGTCCGCCGCCCGGCCCGCCGACGGCCGCTGCTCGGCCGGCGCCAGCGTCGCGCGCGGGTGGTGGAGCTGGAGCGTCGGGATCGGGCTCCTGATCGCCGTCGCGATCGGCCTGGTGATCGGCGGCGGTGCGCGGCTGTTTCGCGGGCCCCGACGTCAGCGCGGCGTCAGCGGAACGTGAACGGGTAGCTGAACGAGCCGCCGTTCTGGGTCTTGTTGAAGGTCGCCTTCTGGATCGCCGCCGCCACACACGAGCCGAGGGCCGGATCCGGGCTCTCCTTGACGGTGACGCTCGACACGCTGCCGCCGCCCGCCACCTTCACCGACACCTTCACGGTGCCCTTGGCGTTCGACTTGGCCGCGCAGCCCTCGACGCGACCACGGACCTTGGCGATGCCGGCCGAGATGTCCGCCTTCTGCAGATCCTCGGGCAGGTTCGCGTTGCCGCCCGGAGGCGGGGGCTTCTTGTCGCCACCACCACCGCCACCACCGCCGCCGCCGCCCTTGTAACGCGAGCAGCACGCCGGCGGCTTGTCCGCGAGCAGGCACGCGACCTCGTCCATGCATTTGCCGCCGGTGTCGGGGGGCGGCTTGTCGCCGCCGCCGGGCGGCTTGCTGCTCCCACCACCGGGCGGCCTGCTGCTGCCGCCACCGGGCGGCTTGCGATCGCCACCCGAGGTCGAGCTCCCGCTACCCGGCGGCTTGCGATCGCCGCCCGGCGGTTTGGCCGAACCCGAACCGGGATCTCCGCCCGTCTGAGCCGAGCCCGAGCCCGAGCCCGAGCCCGAGCCCGGATCAGCACCGCTGGCGCTGCCACTACCGGGCTCACTGCCCGAAGCCGTGCCGCTGCCATCACCACCGCCGACCTTCTCCGACCCCGGCCCCTTCTCGCTGCCGCTGCCGCCGCCGCCCATGGCGACCTGGCCGCCGCCGGTATTGTCCTTCTTGCCAAGGAGAATGATCACCACCACGACCAGCACGATGGCCAGCAGCGCGACCGCCGCGAACAGGCCATACATCATCTTGTTGTTGCCGCGACCGGAGCCGGCCATCGGGATGATCACCGCCGGCTCGCTGAACGCGGCCGTCGAGAACACCGGCAGGTCGTCGATCGAGCCGACGTTCCGGCCACCGGGCAGCGCGCCGCCCACCTTGGCGCCGCCACCGAGATAGGCCGACGCCATCGAGCGAATGTCGATCAGCCCCGAGCCCTCACCGCCACCGTGCTGGGCGCCGCCCGCCGACGACGCCGCCGAGGACGAGGACGAGGACGACGACGACGATCCACCCGACGCCGCCGGCGCCGCCCGTGGGCTGTCGCTGGCGAGCGCGGCGAGGTTGTTGAGCGAGAACAAGACCGAGTTCTCGCTGCGCTGGCCCTTGAGGCTGGCCGGGCTCGCCGCTGCGGCTGGGCCCGCAGCCTTGCCACCGCCGCCGAAGGCACCGGCGTCAGCCGCCCTCCCCTTCTGCGACTTCTGACTCTGTCCGAACAGCTCGTCGGCGCCTTCGTCGCCACCGTCATCGGCCGACGCCTTGGCGGCGTGGGCCGCGAAGACGTCGCCGGGATCGCTGCGCGCGGTGCCGGCGTCGTCGTAGTTGGAGCCTCCGAACATGCTGGAGACCGCGTCCTGGCCCGCCGAGCCTTGCGCCGCCGTGGTGCTGCCGCCGGCCGCCAGCGCCGCGAACTCCGGCACCTGCGCGAGCGGCAACCAGTCGGCGAAGCCCTCGCGCCAGATGTACGTCTCGGCGTCGATCTCGCCGGCCGCGAACCGCGCGCCGACCTCGGCGACCGTGATCGGGCCGATCTGCTCCTGATCGACGACCACGTGCCACACCGCGTCGTCGCCCGCCGCGGCGCCCTCACCATCACCGCCGCCGCCGTAGTCGTAGACCCGGGTCTCCTTCTGATCGAACTGCCCGCCCTGCGGGGCCGCAGCCTCCTCGGCCGCGGCGCCGGCATTGCCGCGCACGACGATGATGTTGCTGCACTTCTTGCAGCGGATCTTGAAGACCTTGCCTTTGACCTTGTCGTCGGCAATCGAGTATTTGGCGGAGCACGCGTCGCAGACGATCTTCATGAGCGATTCCTGTTCCTCGTGTGCGAGGTCCGTCCGAGGCCTTCGCCGCGGCCCGAGGCGGCGAGCCGCCTGGTCGATTACAGGCTTGGACCCCCAGGCCCCCAGGCCAGCTTGGTAAAAAATGCTACCACCCGCGTTCGCGCAAACGCCAGCGATGGTGGCAGCTTAGGGCCCGCGCGCGGACGGCGCGCGGACGGCGCGCGGACGGCGCGCGGACGGCGCGCGGACGGAGTGACCGATCACCCTGCGAACGGATCGCGGAGCACCATCGTCTCGACGCGGTCCGGCCCGACCGAGATCAGGTAGAACGGCACCCCGGCGAGCTTGCCGATGGTCTCGACGTAGGCGCGCGTCGTGGCCGGCAGGTCGTCCCAGTCGCGCACGCCGGCCAGCGAGCTCCAGCCCGGATAGCGCGCGAACACCGGCTCGGCGCGAGCGATGTCATCGAGGTCGGTGGGCAACTCGTCGAGCTCCCGGCCATCCAGCTTGTACGCGACGCACACCGCCACCTCGGGCAGGCCGGCCAGCACGTCGAGCTTGGTGAGCGCGAGCCCGTCCATGCCCGACAACCGCACGCCGAGCCGCAACGCCGGCATGTCGAGCCAGCCGCAGCGGCGCGGGCGACCGGTGACGGCGCCGAACTCACCGCCGGCCTGGCGCAGTGACTCGGCCGCGTCGCCGTGCAGCTCGGTCGGGAACGGCCCGCCACCGACCCGGGTGGCGTAGGCCTTGGTGATGCCGATAACCCGATCGATCTTGCTCGGACCGATGCCGGTCGACTGGCAGGCACCGGCCGCGATCGTCGACGACGACGTGACGTACGGGTAGGTGCCGTGATCGATGTCGAGCAGCGTGCCCTGGGCGCCCTCGAACAGGACGTGCTTGCCGGCGGCGATCTTGTCGACCACGAACCGGCTGGCGTCACCGACGTACGGGCGCAGCCGCTCGCCCGCCGCCACCGCGTCGCCGATCCAGGTCTCGACCTCGGCCGCGGTGGGGACCTCGCCACCGAGGTGGCGGATCACCGGATCGAGCTCGTCGAGGTTCGCGGTCACCAGCTCGCGCAACCGCGCCGGACGGCACAGATCGCGGATCCGCACCCCGCGGCGGCCGACCTTGGACTCGTACGCCGGGCCGATGCCGCGCCGGGTGGTGCCGATGGCGCCCGCGGTGCGATCCTCGCGCACACCCTCGATGCGCTTGTGATACGGCAGGATGACGTGGGCGTCCTGACCGACGACCAGCTCGTTCTGTTGCAACAGGCCGCGGCCCTGGAGCTGCGCGATCTCGTCGAGCAAGGCGTTCGGATCGATGACCATGCCGTCGCCGAGCACGCACGGCTTGCCCGGGTGGCACACCCCCGACGGCACCAGGCGGGTGATGATCTTCTGGCCGTCGATGACCAGGGTGTGGCCGGCGTTGGCCCCGCCACCGAAGCGCACGATGGTATCGGCGCGCTCGGTGTACAGGTCAACGACCTTGCCCTTGCCTTCATCTCCCCACTGCGCTCCTACGACGATGACGACGGACATCAGCTCCTCCGGACGGTCGCTCTGACGATAGTCGCGAGCGGGGCGCCATCGCCATCGGCGGCGGCCGCGATCGCTGCGTGGGGGATCGCCGCCGCCGCGCCGCCGCTCGGGTCGAGCAGCGTGGCGGCCGCGAGATCGAGCACGTGGGTCCAGCCCACCTCGGCCGCGTAGCGAAGGCGGCCGGGATCGGTCGCCGCGCCGGCCTCGAGATCGATCGCGGCCCGCACCCCGGCGGCGCGCAGCGCGGCGGCGACCCGCGCCGCCGGGTAGCGCAGATCGACCCCGACGATCAGCGTCCCTGGCGACGGTGGCGGGGGCGCGAGCCCGGCCGCTCGCTGGGCCTGTGCGATGGCCTCGATATCGACGGCGAACCCGACCGCGCGCGCCGGTCGGCCGTAACGTCCGACCAGCTCGTCGTAACGGCCGCCGCGCAGGACGGCGTCACCGGCGCCACGGGCGTAGCCGGCAAAGCGCAGCCCGGTGTAGTACTCGAAGCCCCGCACCTCGCCGAGGTCGACGGTGAACGCGGCGCCCGGCTGGAGCTCGGCGGCGGCGGCCAGCGCCGCCTCGAGCTCGTCGAGCGCGACCAGCACGGCGGCGGGCCACGGCAAGACGCGGGCCCGCGCCAGCACCTCCGCAGCTGGCCCGCTCAGCCCGACCAGCGCCTCCGCCAGGGCCGGCACGTCCCCCGGCGCGCCGGCGGCGGCGCGCGCCACCTGCCGGCGATCCTTCTTGCCCAGGGCGGTGGCCAGCGCGGTCCGCGCCGGCTCGGCGACCGCGGCCAGCACCCAGCGCGCGAACCCGACGTGCCCGACATCGAGCGGCGCCGCCTCGACGCCGAGGTGGGCCAGCGTCGCCGTCGCGACCGCCAGCGCCTCGGCATCGGCGGCCGGGCCACCGGCGCCGATCAGCTCGATGCCGGCCTGCAGGATCTCGCGCTGCGCCAGCGGGCCACGCGCCGCGCTGGTCAGGCGGTTGACCGCGCCCTCGTAGCACAGCCGCAACGGCCCATCGACATCGGCCAGCCGGGTGGCGGCGATGCGGGCCACCTGGGGCGTGAAGTCGGGGCGCAGCGCGACCACCTCGCCCGAGCCGGGCTCGACGAAGCGCAACGCCGCCGCGCGGGCGTCGGCGCCCAGCCCGCGCTCGAGCACGTCGGCGCACTCGAACACCGGCGTGATCAGACGCGCGTAGCCCCAGGCCTCGAGCTCGGCGAGCACGCGCTCGGCGATCGCACGGCGGCGGGCGGCGGCGCGGGGCAGGAAGTCGCGGACGCCGGCGGGCAGTCGGACGGGGCTGGGTGGTGTCGACATGGCGGCGACTCAGATCAGCGTGGGCACGGCGACGAAGTGAACCGACAGGGCCGGGAACTGCATGCGGAGCTCGTCGGCGAGCCGCTGCGGACCGTAGATCTCGGTGGCGTAGTGGCCGGCCGCGATCAGCGTGATCTGGAGCTCGCGCGCCAGCTCGGCGGCGCGCTCGGCGAGCTCGCCCGTCACGTAGAGGTCGCAGCGGGCGGCGGCCGCGGCCTCGACCAGATCGCCGGCGGCGCCCGAGCACAGGCCGACCTTGCGCACCAGCTCGGGACCGTACGGGAACACGAACGGCGCGGCCCGCTTGCCGAGCACCCCGGCGGTGATGCGCGCGATGGCGTCGTCGCGACCCAGCGGCTGCGGCCACGCCCCCGACAGGCCGAGCGCCACGCCCTTGACGTCGCCGAACGGCTCGCGCCCGGCGAGCGTGAGCCCGATGGCATCGGCGAGGCCGGTGTTGTTGCCGAGCCGGGCGTGCTTGTCGAGCGGCAGGTGGTACGCGGCGAGCGAGACGTCGTGAGCCAGGAGCTGACGCAGGCGGGCGGCGGTCGGGCCGATGACGCGGCCGATGCCGCCGCCCCAGATCAGGCCGTGGTGGACCACGACCAGGTCGGCGCCCAGCTCGAGCGCGCGCTCGAACAAGGCCTGGTTGGCCGACACGCCGGTGACGACGGTGTCGACCTCGGGCGCGCCCTGGACCTGAAGCCCGTTGGGCGCGTAGTCCTTGAAGCGGTCGATCTCGAGCGTCGCGTCGAGGTACGCGACGACGTCGCGGAGGTGCACGGTCATCGCGCCGTCCGCAGTATAGGCGCGCCGGCGCGGCGAGTCAAGGCGACGCCCCCGCGAGCGACACGAGGCGGCGTCAGCGAGCGGGTTTCATCACGCGCTCGTCAATCCAACCAGCAGCCCGCCCCTGATGCGCACGGCGCGGCCGTCGCCGAAGCCGCCGCCTTCGAAGACGTGGGCCGGGTAGCGCGGGCCGGTGACCCGGACGTCGAAGCCCTCGACACACATGCCGCCCATGCGATCGGCAGCCACCGCCCGCGCGGCGTCGACCTGGAGGGCGATCGTCGCCGGCGGGCCCTCGGCACCGATCAAGGCACCGAGCTCCGACCAGGCGTGCTCGCCGTCATCATCGTCATCGATCGGACTACCGATCGGGATCCAGATCACGAGCTCGATCGGCGACGGCTCGAAGCCGGCGACCGCGTGAGCGTTGCGGCGCGCCGCCGCCCAGCGTCCGTCCAGGCCCGACGGGATCGGGATGCGCTCGCGAAGCGTCGATAGCTTGCTGGAGTCACGAACGAGCACCGCGCGACGGTGTCACGAATCTCCCACATCTGTCTTCACCCTCCCGGCATGAGGCCGCTGCCGCTCGGGCCTCGTGGTAAACGAGTCACCATGGCGCCGCTCAAGAAGCCGGTCCCCTCACCTGCGTCCGACCAGCGTCGCACGCTTTCGGGGCTGCCCCTCGCCGCCGCCTACGGTCCCGCCGATCTCGCGGCGAGCGGCTGGACCTACGAGCAGCAGCTCGGTGACCCCGGTCAGTATCCGTACACCCGCGGCCCGCACGCGACGATGTATCGCGGCAAGCCGTGGACGATGCGCATGTTCGCCGGCTTCGGCACCCCCGACGACACCAACCAGCGCTTCAAGTTCCTGCTCGCCAACGGCCAGACCGGCCTGTCGACGGCGTTCGACATGCCGACCCTCATGGGCTACGACCCCGAGCATCCGCGGTCGCTGGGCGAGGTCGGCCGCGAGGGCGTGAGCGTGGCGACGCTGGAGGACATGACGCGCCTGTTCGGCGATATCCCGCTCGACCAGGTGTCGACGTCGATGACCATCAACGCACCGGCGGCGGTGCTGCTGGCGCTCTACGTCGCGGTCGCCGAGCAGCAGGGCGTCTCGCCCGACCGGCTACGCGGCACGCTGCAGAACGACATGCTCAAGGAGTTCATCGCCCAGAAGGAGTGGATCAGCCCGATCCGCGGCCACATGCGGGTCATCCGCGACATGATCGGCTGGTGCACGCGGACCATGCCGCAGTGGAACACGATCTCGATCAGCGGCTATCACATCCGCGAGGCTGGTGCGACCGCGGTCCAGGAGCTGGCGTTCACGCTCGCCGACGGCATCGGCTACCTGCAGCTCGGCGTCGAAGCCGGCATCGCGGTCGACGAGTTCGCGCCCCGGCTGTCGTTCTTCTGGGACGTCCACAACGACTTCTTCGAGGAGGTGGCCAAGTTCCGGGCCGGCCGCCGCATGTGGGCCAAGATCGTCCGCGAGCGGTTCGGCGCCCAGCAGGCCCGATCGTGGATCCTGCGCACCCACGCCCAGACCGCCGGCGTCTCGTTGATGGCGCAGCAGCCGCTCAACAACGTGGTGCGGACGACCTTGCAGGCGCTGGCCGCCGTGCTGGGTGGCACCCAGAGCCTGCACACCAACAGCTACGACGAGACCTTCGCGCTGCCCACCGAGGAGGCCGCGACCCTGGCCTTGCGCACCCAGCAGGTCATCCTCGAGGAGAGCGGCGTGGCCAACGTCGCCGACCCGCTCGGCGGCAGCTACTTCGTCGAGGCGCTGACCGATCAGGTCGAGGCCGCGGCCTGGGAGTACATCCGCAAGATCGACGCCATGGGCGGCATCGTGAAGGCGGTCGAGGACGGCTACCCGCAGCGCGAGATCGCGCGCGCGGCGTACGAGTTCCAGCGCCAGGTCGACAGCGGCGAGCGCGCCATCGTGGGCGTCAACAAGCACCGCTCCGATGACGACGGCGACAACATCCCGACCCTCAAGATCGAGGAAGCCGTCGAGCGCGATCAGATCGCCCGCGTGGTCGCGTTCAAGGCCCGCCGCGATGCGGGGCTCGCCGCCGACAAGCTGGCCGCGGTCCGGACCGCGCTCGAGCGCGACGATCTGAACGTGATGCCGCCGATCCTCGACGCCGTGCGCGCCAGCGTGACGGTGGGCGAGATCTGCGACGAGTTCCGCCGCGTGCTCGGCGAGCACCGCGATCCGGCGTACCTGTAGCCGACGCCGACGCCGAAACCGTCTTGACCCGACCTGGCCTCACGAGCGCGGTCGATCCGCCATCGCCCGCCCCCGCACCGTGGCGGCGCGCCGCCGTGCGTGCCATCATCGCGCCGCGCATGCAGCGGATCGTCGTCGACGCGATGGGCGGTGATCACGCCCCCGAGGAGATCGTCAAGGGTGCGGCCGAGGCGTCGATCGCGCTCGCCGACGCCGAGATCATCCTGGTCGGCGACGCCGCCACGCTGGGCGCCATCCTGCCCCGCCTGCGCCACGACGGCGCCCGGGTCCGCGTCCATCACGCCAGCCAGTACGTCGAGATGGACGAGAAGCCGGCCGAGGCCATCGCGGCCAAGCCCGACGCGTCGATCGTGGTCGCCGCCGAGCTGGTCGCCGCCGGCGAGGGTGACGCGCTGGTGTCGGCCGGCAACACCGGCGCCAGCGTGCTGGCCTGCGCCCGGCGCTGGAAGCTGATCGCGGGCGTGCGGCGCGCCGCCCTGGCCTCGGTCTATCCCACCGAGCTGCGCCGCGGCGACAAGAACGATCCGTTCTCGCTCATCCTCGACGTCGGCGCCACCATCGACGCCTCGGCCGAGGATCTGGTCACGTTCGCGATCATGGGCTCGGCCTACGCCGGCCTGGTGTCGAAGAACCGGCGACCGCGGGTGGCCCTGCTCTCCAACGGCACCGAGGCCGGCAAGGGCCCGGCGGCGGTGGTCGCCGCCCACCAGATGCTGCTCGAGGCCACCGAGCTCAACTTCATCGGCAACGTCGAGGGCCTCGACATCCCGCGCGGCGTCGCCGACGTCATCGTGTGCAACGGCTTCGTCGGCAACGTGGTGCTCAAGATGCTCGAGGGCATCTCCGAGACCGTGGTGCGCCTGGCCCGCTACGCCCACAAGGAGCGGCTGGCCTGGCGACTCGGCCTGATGGCGCTGTCGAGCGCGCTGTCGCAGCTCAAGGCGGTGACCGACTGGCAGCAGTACGGCGGCGCGCCGCTGCTCGGCTTCGAGCACGTGTTCATCAAGGCCCACGGCCGCTCGAGCGCCCACGCGGTGACCAACGCCATCAAGGTCGCCGCCAAGGCCCAGGCCGGCGATCTGTGCGGCCACATCGCGCGCGGGGTCGCCGAGCTGTCGGCGCGACGGCCGCCCGCCGCCCGCCCCCCGGTGCTCGAGGGCAGCGCTTGAACCCGCCCCGGCACGTCTTCCGCTGGGACCTGGACAAGACGTACCTGCGCACCGAGTTCGACAGCGTCGGCGATCTGTTCAAGAACGCCTTCGAGACCGCCGCCGACAAGCAGGCCTACCCGGGCGCCACCGCGCTCTTGCGCGCGCTGCGCGCCGGCGAAGGTCACCGGGTGTGCATCATCAGTGGCAGCCCGAGCCAGATGCGGACCGTGCTGGCCGCCAAGCTCGCCCTCGACGGCGTCGAGTTCGACGAGTTCGTCCTCAAGAACAACCTGAAGAACATCATGCGCGGCCGGTTCCGCGCCCTGCGGGCCCAGGTCCCGTACAAGCTCCCGGCGCTGCTCGAGAGCCGCGCCGGCTCGCCGCCGGCGCCCGCCGAGACCCTGTTCGGCGACGACGCCGAGGCCGACGCGATCATCTACTGCCTGTACGCCGATCTGGTCGCCGGCAAGGTCGCGATGAACGACCTCGCGCGCATCCTCGAGGCTGCCCGCGCCTACCCCGACGAGGTCACCCGGACCCTGGCCGCCGCCGAACGCGCGCCCAGGGGCGACGTGGTCGGTCGCGTGATCATCCACCTCGACCGCCGCTCCCCGACCGCCGGCTTCCGCCGCTTCGGGCCCCGGCTGGTGCCGGTATATAACTACTTCCAGGCCGCGCTGGTGCTGTACGCCGATGGCCTGCTCGATGCCCGCCAGGTGCTGTTCATCGCCTTCGAGATGCTCGACTCGCGCCAGTACCAGCTGCCCATCCTCGCCAACTCGCTGCAAGACCTCATCCGCCGCAACCGCTTCGCCCAGCCGAGCGCGCTGCGGCTCGCCGACGAGCTGCGCGAGGTGGCCCGGACCGCGCCCAGCACGCTGGCCCGCGCCGACCTGCCGCCCTTCGAGGACATCGCGCGGGCCTTCACCGACCGGGTCCGCGAGCTCAAGGGCGCTCCGCCGCTGCCGTGGCCCGACACCATCGCCCCGCTCGACTACGTCGCCCTGGTCGACGAGGAGCACGACAACCGGCGCAAGCGAGGTCGTCGCGGCGCCGCGCCCCCCTGACCGCGCCGGATTGGTTTGGCCGCATTGGTTCGGCCTTCATGTAGCCGGTCGGCCCTACATCTGCGCCGCTGGGGGTCGCGCGGGCCGCGATCCATTGATGTTAGGATCATTTCGGGGATCGAACCTTCGTGCCCGACTCACCATCCGCACCGCTCGCCCTCGGTGATCTCGTGCTCGATCGCTATCGGGCGATCGAGCACATCGCGAACGGTGGTCACAGCGTCGTGTACCTCGGCCGCGACGAGCGCCTGGCCCGACCGGTGTGCATCAAGGTGTTCACCCGGTTCCCTGGCGATCTCGGCATCTCGCAGACCAGCTACGAACACTTCGTGCAGGAAGCGTTCGCGCTGTCGCGCCTGACCCATCCCAACACGCTGCGGATCTACGACTTCGGGCACGTCACCGGCGATCCGACGCCGGCCTCCGATGGCGAGGATCGGATCCCGTTCCACGTCTCGGAGTACATGAATGGCGGCACGCTGGCGCAGCTGGTGCGCGAACGGGGCGCCCAACCCGCCAACGAGGTGGTGCGGGTGACGATCGCGATGGCCGACGCCCTGTCCGAGGCCCATTCGGTCGGCATCATCCATCGCGATCTCAAGCCGCAGAACATCTTGTTCGCGGCGCTTGGCGGCTCGCGGCTGGCCAAGCTGGCCGACTTCGGCATCGCCAAGTGGCTCGCGGAAGACGACGACGCCCTCACCGCCGAGCGCGATCTGCCCGGCGCCCGCGCCGGCGACACCCAGGTGGTGTCGGGCCAGAAGATGGCGATGTACTCGCCGTCGTGGGCGTCGCCCGAGCAGCTCGCCGGCCAGCCGGTCGGCCCGACGGCCGACATCTACTCGCTGGCGCTGATGGCGATCTACATGCTGACCGGCCGCGCCATCTTCGCCGACGACGACGTCTACGAGGGTTACCGCAAGCGCAAGAGCGCGGCGTCGATCGTCGACCTCGCGCTCGAGCCGCTGGAGCTGCCGCGCGCGGCGGTGGAGCTGCTCAAGAGCGCGGTGGCGTTCGACGCCAAGGCGCGGCCGCAGCAGGTCGCCGAGTTCGGACTGGCGCTCGCCGATGGGTTCGAACCCAGCGCCCGGAGCCCGCGCGCCGCCGCGCGCCGCTTGCCGGTCGACGCGCTCGAGACCGCGCCGCTGCCCAAGCTCGCCGCGCTCGACGGTCCGAGCGATGCGGAGCGGCTCCCGGTCCGCGCCGCATCGCGCATCACGCGCCGGGTCTCGGTCGCACCTGGCCCCGTCGAGGTCGCCGGCCGGACCGCCCGGTTCGCGCCGGTCACCGATGGCACCGCCGACGTCGAAGGCCTCGGCGGCTCGGCGCGACTGCGCATCACGCTCTTGCCCGCGACCACCGGACGCCGCCAGGTCCACGTCAAGGGCATGAGCTGCTTCGTCGCCAAGCGGGGCGGGCCGCCGACGGTGGCGGTGCAGGTCGACGACGACGCGATGATCGATCTGGTCGGTCCTGGCAACACCCCGGTCGGCCGGGTGCGCATCACGGTGGGCACGCCGGCCGCCGGCCACACCGTGTTTCGCTTCGGCGACGAACAGGTGGCGATCGGCACCGCGGAGTGCCCCGACGTGATCCTCGCCGACTTTGGCCAGGGCGCCGAGTGCGCGTTCATCTACACGCCCGGCGTCGTGCCGGTGGATCCTGCGGTCCGCCGCCGGAGGCACTCCTGATGCCGGCCACCCCGCCCGCCCCGCCGGGCGGCGGCGGACCGCCGCCGGGTCCGGCGTCCGGACAGATCGGCGCTCAGGCCTCGGCCTACGGCACGTTCGAGGAGTACGAGGAGCACACGTCGCCGAACCAGGCCGGCCCACCGGTGCCGGCGCTGTCGGGGACCATCTCGCCGTACGTGACCCGGTCGCGGATGTACGCCTTCATCGTCGACGAGCATGGCCTGCCCATCGAGCTTGGCTCGGGCCGCTTCGCCAAGGCGTACCTGGGTGAGGAGCGGTGGGTCGAGAGCAAGACCACGTTGCGGCGACCGGTGGCGATCAAGATCCTGCAGAAGGGGGTGTCGAGCGAGGATCAGCTCCGCTTCCAGATGGAGAAGGAGATCCTCGAACGGGTCCAGGGTCACCCCAACATCATCGAGGTGCTGTCCTCGGGCGAGGGCGAGAACCCGGCGTTCGTGCCGCCCCCGATCCGGGACCGGGTCGAGAACGACTTCATGATTCTCGAGCTGCTCGACATGTCACTCGAGGAGCGGCTCAAGGGCGCGCGCCACAAGCGACGGCGCGACGATCTGCTGGCGGTCCCGCTGCGCGAGCGCATCTTTCGCGTCCTCGAGTACGTGATCCCGGTGGCGACCGCGATCGAGTTCGCGCACCTGGTCCGCGACACCGTGCACCGCGACATCAAGCCGGCCAACGTGCTCGTCAAGCTGCCCGATCCAGCGCTGCGCGGCTCGCAGATGCGGGTCAAGCTCGCCGACTTCAACGTCGGCAAGGTCGCCGACCCCGACGTCGACCTGTCGATGACCCGCTTCCAGGCCGTGCCGGGCACGCTGTACTTCCAGAGCCCCGAGCAAGAGGTCAACACCTTCGACGTGCTCGTCAACGCGACCCAGGGCTCGCCCGAGGTCGAGTTCTTCGAGGACTTCTACATCGACATCTACGAGAACGACGTGTTCTCGCTGTTCAACCGGCCCGAGCAGTACCTGATCATGGCCGCCGACCGGGTCCGCAAGAAGATCCTGCTCAACCGCCCGTTCGCCGAGCCGTCGGAGACCAACGTCCGCGGCCGGGTGGTCAAGAGCGTCGGCCGCCCCGCCGACATCTACTCGCTGGGCACCTTGTTCTACTACCTGGTCAGCGGCGCCTACGCCAACCCCAAGAACCTGGCCGACGCGTTCCGCAAGTTCATCGAGTACGACAAGAAGGACGAGACCAACACGGTCGCCGGCTACATCGATCACGAGTACCGCACCGTCGCCAACATGCGGGCGCCGCGCGCCGATGGCGTCGAGCTGGCCCCCGAGGACCGCTTCTTCACCTACAAGCACTACCTCGACGGCAACGGCGAGCTCATCGACCCGGTGATCATGATGATCATCGCCAAGGCGATGGTGCGCGGCAAGGCCGATAGCTACACCACGTCGTGGGATCTGCGCACCACCGGCATCTCGAACATGGTCCACGACCTGATCTCGCTCTACGTCCACTACGGGGTCGACCCATCGGCGCGCCTGGCCTACGAGAACCACAACTACCAGGCGCCGCGCCGGCCCGGCACCATGCGCCGCACCTGGGACAAGATCTTCAAGAAGTAGCCATGCGGTTTGTTGCCGGCCAGACCATTCTCGACCGCTACGTCCTCGAGCGCGTCATGGCGGTGGGCGGCATGGGCACGGTGTGGACGGCGATCGACGCCGACGGCACCCCGGTCGCGGTCAAGCTGGTCGACGATGCCACCCACGATCCGTCGCTGGTGATCCGGCTGGCGCGCGAGGCGGCGTTGCTGGCCCGGGTGCGCCATCCGCACGTGGTCGCCATGCTCGATCACGGGGTCGTCGACGGGCAACCCGTGCTGGTCCTCGAGCTGGTCGCCGGCCGGACGCTCGAGGTCGTGCTGCACGAGCGGGGCGCCGTTGCCCGATCGCTGGCGGTGACGTGGACCGAGCAGATCCTGGCCGGCCTGGGCGCGCTCCACGCTGCCCAGGTGGTCCATCGTGACGTCAAGCCGGGCAATGTCGTGGTCGCCGTCGAGGAGGACTTCGTGCTCAAGCTCATCGATCTCGGGGTCGCGCGTTCGTTGCGCGCCGGCACCGGCCGCATCACCCGCGACGGCCGCACCGTCGGCTCGCTCGACTACATGGCGCCCGAACAGATGACCGACGCCGAGGTCGATGCCCGCGCCGACATCTACGCCGCCGGCATCGTCCTCTACGAGATGGTCGCCGGTCACCGCCCCAGCAGCGGCCTGCGCGGCGCGATGATCCGCATGCGCATCCCGGTCACGCCGCCGGAGGCGCCGCCCCACCTGCCGCCGCTACCACCGGCGCTGGTCGACGCCATCATGGCCATGCTCGCGCTGCGGCCCGACGATCGTCCCGCCACGGCCGCGGCCGCGGCCGCGGCGCTGAGCGAGGCGGCCGCCCTCTTGGAGTGAGGCCAGACCGGCCAGCTCAGCCGGGAATGAACAGCCCGGGATGCTCAGCCCGGAATGCCGCCGGGGACGTCGGTGCACTGGGTGAGGCCGGCGTTGCTCGCCGGGTAGCGATACATGCCGCCGAAGCACATCTCGTTGTCGGAGCTCTCTCCGAAGCGCACCGCGGCACCGGTCGTGTTCACCCACGTGCAGGTGACTCGGATCTGGCTACCCGACGGGATCTGGATCTCGGGAGACTTCAGATAGTAGTTCTGTTCCGTGAACGAGTACGCACTGTCGTGGAGCACGGTGGTCACCCCGCCGGTGATCACCTCGAACTTGTGGTGGGTCCCGAGCCGATGCTGGTGAGGCCAGACCGCGAACAGCGTGAAGTTCTGGCTGGTCGTGCAGCCGCCGTTGGTGCTGTACGGCGTACCCGCGGGGTTCGGAACTGGAATCTGGAACAGGATCCGGCCGGCGAACACCATCTCGGCGAGCATGGGCGGCGCCGTGGTGACCCGCTTGACCATGATCTGCGAGGTGCCATCGAGGGCCACGTCGCTGGCGTTGTAGAGATGCAGGTTGAGGTGGATCTGCGTCCCGGCCGGGAGCCGGAGACCGACGTTGGTCGGAAAGTCGAGCGGCGACGTACCGAGGCCCGAGGCGTAGAGCATCTGCGTGCCCAGCTCGGCGACGTCGCAGTTGTATTCACCGTCCGCTCCGGCGACGCCGTTCGACACGATCGAGAGCACCGTGTGATGGGTGCCCTGCGGTGCCTGGGCCATGATGTTGGTGATGAAGGTATCCTCGGTGAGCGTGAGGCGTACACAGCGGTAGGTATCGGACGCGCCGGCCGCCAGCGACCACGAGCGACCGATCAGCAGCGAATAGTCGGCCGGGATCGCGCCATCGCCGCCGCCGGCGGCGTCGATCGCCGTCCCGTCGTCGTCCCCTCCACCTCCGTTGCCGCACCCGACCATCGCCGCCGCCATGAACATCAGAAGGCCGCAGATCCGGGTTGTCCTCATGGCCGCGGAGCATACGCGATCTGGCGTCCGCCACGCTTCTGGTTAAACTGCTAGCAGGTGGGAGCCGACCTGAAGAACGTGATCGTGTTTGCAATTGCCGGGGTGCGGCATGCGGCCGAGCTGAAGTGGGTGCGAGAAGTGGTTACATTGGGCTTCGTCACCGAGATCCCGACCGCGCCGCCCGGCCTGACCGGCGCGTTCAACCTGCGCGGCAACCTGGTCCCGATCCTCGACCCCGGCGTCCTCGTCGGTGGACGGCCGGGACCGATGCCACGCCAGGGCGACGGCGCCCTGCTGGTCGAGCTCGATGGCGTCACCGCCGCGCTGCGCGTCGACAAGGTCGACGAGGTGGCGACCCTGCAGCAGACCCCCGACGGCCTGGCCGTGCTCGACGGCCGAGGCCGGATCGTCCCGCTGGTCGATCCGTCGGCGGTGCTGCGGCGCGCCATCGCCGACTCGCTGGCCACCCGTGGCGACGGTGACGGCGAGCTCGGCCCCGAGTTGACCGTCGACGGCTTGCGCCCGGTCCGCGACCCGACCACCGGCGCCAAGACCCCGCCGGGCTTCGACGGAGACACCACGCTTGGCTAGCGGCGACCGCGATCTGCTGGTCGACTTCGACGCCGAAGAGCTGGCGCTCCTGCGCCAGCTGTTCCGTGACGAGGCCCACGACGCGCTCGAGCAGGTCACGACCCGGGCTCAGGGGGTCACCATCGGCGAGGCGGTCGCCGAGGCTGTGCACGAGATGATGCGGGTCACCCACACCCTCAAGGGCTCGGCCGGCACGGTCGGCCTCAACGACGTGGTCGACCTCGCCCACAAGCTCGAGGGTGCGCTGGCCGCGATTCGCTCCGGGCAGCGGCCGTGGACCGCCGCGTTCGCCGAGGCCGTGGTGGAGATCGCCGATGGCATCCGCACCCACGTCGACGCCTTCGGCGACCCGCCGCGCGCCGCCGGGCTCGCCGCCCGCGTCCACGAGCTGCTGGCGCCGTGGTCGGAGTCGCGGCGGACCGTCGGCACCATGACGCCGCCGCACGGAACCGCGCGGCCCGAGCTGCTGTCACGACCCCGCCGCCGGCCGCCGACCGAGCCGGCCGCCGACGTCGATCGCGACGATCGCGACGAGCCGGCATCGGCGAGCCGCTCCATCATGCTGCCCGGCTCGTTGCCCGCGAGCCTGGCCGCCGACCTCACCAGCGACGGCGTGGTGTCCGACGACGTCGACGGCTCGGCGTCGACCAGCCTGCCGGCGATGGACTCGTCGACCGGGTACGACGCCCGCACCCTCTTGCGCGTCGAACCCGAGCGCATCAACGAGCTGATGTCGGCGGCCGGCGAGCTGCTGTTCGACCGCAACCGCATCGAACGTCGGGTCCAGCTGTTGCGCACCCTGACCCGCGACCTCGGCCGCGCGCGCCAGACGCTGCGCGACGACACCGCCGGGGTTCGCGGCGCCAGCACCGAGGCGCTCCGGGCCGCGGTCGAGAGCCGGCTGCGCGCGGTCGAGAGCCAGATCGCCGCGCTGACCACCCAGCTGGCGCAGACCACGGCCGCGCTGCTCGACGAGACCGAGGCGATGCGCCGCAACCTGGGCGAGCTCCAGAGTGGCCTGACCCGGGTCCGCATGCAGACCGCCCGCGCCCTGTTCGCGCAGCTCGCCCGCGCCCTGCGCGCCGCCGCTCGGACCGCCGGGGCCAAGGTCGAGCTGCGGACCCGCGGCGAGGACACCGAGTTCGACAAGGCGGTCGCCGAGCGGGTCACCGATCCGCTGATCCAGATCCTGCGCAACGCCGTGGTCCACGGCATCGAGCCGCCCGCCGAGCGCGTGCTGCGCGGCAAGGCCGCCACTGGCACGATCCGCGTCCACGCCCGCCAGGAGGGTAACCTGGTCGTGATCGAGGTCGCCGACGACGGCCGCGGCGTCGACGTCAAGAAGCTGCGCGAGCGCTTCGTCGAGAGCGGACGCTGGTCGCGCGCCCGCGCCGAGCTGGCCAGCGACGACGACGTGCTGCATGCCCTGTTCGATCCCGGCGTGTCGTCGCGTGACGAGGCCGACGAGCTGTCGGGCCGCGGCATCGGGCTCGACGTGGTGCGCGAGACCGTGGCCCGCCTCGGCGGCGAGGTCCGCATGACCTCGACCCCGGGCCGCGGCACCACCTTCACGCTCCGGGTCCCGGTGTCGACGGCGGTCAGCCAGGCGATGCTGTTCAAGGTCCACGGTCAGGTCTATGCGCTGCCCAACACGCAGGTGGTCGACACCGCCTTCGTCGATGCCGGTGTCGAGACCTGGCCGCCCGGGCCGGGCGGCGCACCGGTGGTGCGGCTCGAGCACCTGCTCGCGGTGCCCAGCATCCCGCTGCCCGATCCGCCGCCGGCGCGCCGGCCGGCCGTCGTCGTCCAGTACGCCGATCAGCGGCTGGTGTGCACGGTCGACAAGCTAGTCGGGCCGCGCGAGATCGTGGTCAAGCAACTCGGCCCGCTGCTGGCGCCGCTGCCGCTGTTCGCCGGCGCGACGATCAGTGGCTCGGGCAAGGTCCAGCTGATCCTCGATCCGGCGGCGCTGGTGCGCGCCGCGTATCCCGACCGCCCGCTGGCCTCGCCGACCGCCGCCGAGGCCGCGCCCGAGGCGCTGGCCGGCCGCGCGCTGGTGGTCGACGACTCGCGGGCGATCCGCGAGGCGCTGACCTCGATGCTGGCCCGCGAGGGCTGGATCGTCGACGTCGCCGAGGACGGCGCTCGCGCCCTGGCGCTGGCCGAGCAGCTGCCCTACGACCTGATCGTGACCGACCTCGAGATGCCCAGGATGGGCGGCTTCGATCTGATCGACCGCCTGCGGGCCGAGCCGCGGACGCGGGCGACCCCGGTGGTGATCGTGTCGTCGCGGGTGACGCCCGAGACCCGGCGCCGCGCCAAGGAACTGACGGTCCAGGGGCTCATCGCCAAGCCGTTGACCCGGCGCAAGCTGCTCGAGGTCCTGTATCCGGAGACCGGCAAGCGCGACAAGGGCTGAGCCCATCCGCGGCCGAAACCGAACCGACTGCCGGCGCGCGCGTGCTCAGCCCTTGGGGCGACCGCGGTGCGAGACCTTGATGATCGGCTTCTTCCCCGGCTTGCCGCCGCCGCCCGGCTTGTCGCGATCGGCGACCCGCGCGACCTCGCGACCCACCTTGCGGCGCCGATCGACGGCGATCCGATCGTTGGGGCGCACCTCCGGAAACGGGCGGCGCGGCGCCGGCGCCGGCACGATCGCGCCGCCCGGGCCGCTCGCCAGCTCGAGCTCGATGCGCCGGCGCGCCACCGACACGTCCTTGACCGTGACCTCGACGGTGTCGCCCATCGCGAGCGTGAACCCGCTGCGCCGGGCCCGCAGCCGCAGGTGCAGCTCGTCGTAATCGACGTCGGTGCCGAGCGAGTCGATCCGGACCAGGCCCTCGACGAACGGCTGATCGATCTCGATGAAGGCGCCAAAGCTGGTCACCGCCGACACCGTGCCGGCAAACCGCTCACCGATCTGGTCGCGCATCAGGTACGCGCGATACATGGCCACCGCCTCGCGCTCGGCCTCCATGGCGCGGCGCTCGTGGCCGCTCGACATCGCCGCCAGCTCGGTGAGCCGAACCACCGGCGGCGGCGGCTCGCGATACGCGCCGCCGGCCGGCAGGCCGTCGCGGTGCAGGTAATGCTTGAGCAAGCGGTGCACGATCAGGTCCGGGTAGCGCCGGATCGGCGAGGTGAAGTGGACGTACTCGCCCGACGCCAGCCCGAAGTGACCGATCGGCACGGTGTCCCAGACCGCCTGCTTGAGCGAGCGCAGGACCAGGAACGACAGCGAGCGCGACGCCTGGGTCTCGGCGACCTGTTCGAGCACCGCCTTCATGCCGACCGGCGTCATCGCCGCGTCGACGTCGACCACGATGCCAAGCGAGCCCAGGATCTCGGCGAGCTCCTCGACGCGATCGCGCTTGGGCGGCGCATGCACCCGCCACACCGTCGGCGCGCCACGGCGGCGGAAGAAGCGACCGACCGCCTCGTTGGCGGCGATCATGAATTCCTCGACCAGCTGGTAGGCGCCCTTCACATCGGGATCGCCCTTGGCGCGCACGACGTCACGGACCAGGCGCGGATCGTCGGCGTCGAGGACGACCTTGGCCTCGGGCAGGTCGAGCTCGAGCGTGCCGCGGGCGCGGCGCTGCGTGCGCAGCGTCCGTCCCAGGGCGTCGAGCCGCGCCAGCTCGTCGAGCCACGGTCGGTACGACTCGCGGCGGCCGCGGAAGTCGCCGCGCAGCGCGGCGGCCACGCCCGGGTAGTCGAGGCGGGCCTGCGACCGGATCACGGCCGCGGCGTACGCGGTATCGACCAGCGTCGCGCTGGCGTCGTAGTCGAGGCGGACCACCATGGCGCAGCGGTCGACGTCGGGGTTGAGCGAGCAGATGCCGCTCGACAGCTCGTGCGGCAGCATCGGGATCACGCGATCGGGCAGATACACCGACACGCCGCGGATGGTCGCTTCCTTGTCGAGGGCGTCGTCCCAGCGCACGTAGTGCGAGACGTCGGCGACCGCCACCCACACCCGGGTCCCGCCGTCGGCACCGTCTTCGATGCACAGCGCGTCGTCGAAGTCGCGCGCGGTCTCCGGATCGATGGTGCAGAAGCGGCGATCGCGAAGATCGATGCGATCGACGAGATCCTTGTCAGCGACGCTCTGCGAGGTGTCCTCGGCCTGGCGGCGGGCGCCGGACGGGAACTCGATCGGCAACGCCGCGCAGGCCAGGATCTTCTCGATCTCGGTGCGCGGATCGTCGGGGTCGCCGAGCACCTTGAGGATCCGGGCTGCCATGTCGCCGCCGCGATCGGATGGGTACCTGGTGATCTCGACGACCACCGCCTGGCCCTCGGCGACCGCCGTCCCGCCGTCGAGCGCCACCTGGCCGAAGTCGGCGGCGACACGGGGATCGTCGGGCTCGAGAAAGAAGGTCCGGTTGACCCGGCGCACCAGGCCGGTCAGCCGCGCCCGACCGCGGGCCAGCACCTCGTCGACCCTGCCTTCGGTACCCTTGACCCCGACCCAGGTCGACAGCCGCACGCGATCACCGTCGAGCGAGGCACCGCGGTACTTGGCCGGCACGAACACGTCGGCGCCGTCACCGAGCGCCACGAACCCGTATCCCGCCGGGTGCACGGTGATGCGACCGACCGGGTTGTCCTCGGTGCCGGCGGGGTCGGTTGCCGGAGGGCGGGCCTCGACTCGACGCTGGGGCCGGGTGCCGGTCTTGACGCCGGGCGCGACTGCGGCCGGCTTGTCCGGCGGCCGCGTCGTCGCGGGCGGCGTCGTCGCGGGCGGCGTCGTCGCGGGCCTCGTCTTGCGGTCCGCGCTCCGTCCGTGCGGCGTCAGCGCGAACGCACCACCGACGAGGATCTGGACCCGTCCCTCGGCGGCCAGCTCGGTCAACAGCGAGCGTAGCCGATCGTAGTCTTGCTTCTTGAGGCCGAGCAAGTCGGCCAGGGCGAGGAGCTTCAGGCCCCGGGTCACGACGCGTCCGAGCGCGTCGAGGATGTCATCACGAGTCACGGTCATTCAGTCTCTTCTTCGCTTTCCAGTTGGTCTTCGTAGCAGTGTTCCGGGGTCAGCGCAGCGCGCGCAGCACACCGTCGTCGCCCGCGAGGTAGATGGTGCCGTCCGACGCGATCGCGGGCGTCGCGTCGAGGTCGGCGCCGGCCAGCACGTGCCACAACAGCACGCCGGCGGCATCGACCGCATACAGGTGATCGTCCTGAGAACCGACCAGCACCACGCCGTTGGTCGCCACCACCGGCCCGGCGTGGATCTTGTCGGCGGTGGCCAGCCGCCACTTGATCTGGCCATCGGGCGCGATCGCGTACAGCTGCTTGTCGTAGCTGCCGACGTAGATGGTTCCATCCGCCGCCACCGCCGCCGGCCCGCGCACGTCGCCGCCGGTGATCAGCTTCCAGCGCACGGCACCGTCGGGCGCCACGGCGTACAGCGCGTCGTCGTCGCAGCCGATGTACACCGTGCCGTCCTCGGCCACCGCCGGCGCAGCGTCCAGATCGCCGCCGGCGCGCAACTCCCAGCGCTTGGTGCCGTCGGCGGCCAGGGCGTAGAGGCCGTCGTCCTGGCTGCCGGCAAGGATCGTGAGCGCACCGGCACCCGCGACCAGCGCCGGTGCGCTGGCGACGTGCTCGCCAGTCGCGAACCGCCAGCGCAGCGTGCCGTTGGCCCACACGGCGTGGATCCCGTCGCCGCCCAGGTACACGGTGCCGTCGGCGCCGATCACCGGGCCGCCGTCGGCATCACAGCGCGAACCCTCGGGACCGAAACCCTTGGGGTCGCAGGTGCCGACGCGCAGCTTCCACCGCAGCGCCCCGGTGGCGTCGATCGCGTACAGGTGATCGTCGTCGCTGCCGACGTAGACGGTGCCGTCTTCGGCGACCGCCGGCGTGCTCCACGAACGCTCGCTCATGGCGAACGTCCACCGCACCGTGCCGTCAGGCGCGATCGCGCGCAGCCCGCCGTCGTGGCCGGCGACGTAGATGGTGCCGTCGGGACCGATGGTGGGTGCCCCGGTGACCGGTGCGCCCAGCGCCACGCGCCAGATCTCCTTGGGCGTCTTCAGCGGAGCCGGCCCGCCGCCACGGCCACGATGGGCGGCGTCCCCGCCGAGCATCGCGAACGGCCGCGGGCCGCTCACTGCCACGCCGCCGTCACCGTCGGTGCCGGCGAGCGTCGGATCGGTTGGTCCCGAACGCGGCCCGTGGGGCCGAGTCGACGGGTCGACACAGGCGCCCGTGATGCAGATCCGGGTGCCCTTGCAGTCCGTGTCCTTGCCGCACGGCCCCGGCGACATCCCGGGTCCCGAGCAGGCCGCGGCGAGCCAGATCGCCGGCCACCACCTCGTGTTCATGCTGCTCAACCTATCAGACCAACCGTGCGTCGCACTCGTTCGCCTCGCATCAGGCCTTGGCGAGATCGTTCGAGAACCGCTCGGACAGCTTCTCGAAGTAGCGCCGGGTCTCCTCCAGGATCGATGGATCCTGGTCGGGGTACATGCGGATCCCGTGCGCACCGCACGGATCGGTGGTCACCGGACCGACCGGCAGGCCGCCGACGATGCCGGTGCGCTCGTGGTACAGGAGCGCGAGCACCTCGGAGTGACTCTCGGGTACGAGGAACGTGCGGCGCCCCAGCTCGGGCTTGCCGTCCTTGAATCCCTCGATCAGCTTGGCCATGAACCTCCCGAGTGTATCGCTGGTGGTCGGGGTGTCAAAGAGGGTTGTGGCGCTCGAAAGCTGTGCGATGGTGCCCCGGTGCACGTCGAGTTCTGGTTCGACTTCTCGTGCCCGTACGCGTTTCTGGCCTCCCGCCGCGTCGAGGAGATCTGCGCCCACGCCGGTGCCCGGCTGGTGCTGGCGCCGATGCTGCTCGGTGGCGTCTTTCGCCTGACCGGGGCTGGCGAGGGTCCGATGGCGACGCTGTCGCCGCCCAGGGCCGCCAACAACGGCCGTGACATGACCCGGTGGGCCGACCGCCTGGGCGTGCCGCTCGAGATCCCGGCCGCCCATCCGATGCGCACCGTCCGCGCGCTGCGCACCATGCTCGGACTGCCCGGATCGCGCTGGTCGGCGGCCATGCACGCGATCTACGCCGCCTACTGGGAGCGCGGCGAGGACGTCACCTCCGACGACGTCATCACCGCCGCGCTCATCGGCGCCGGGCTGCGCGACGCCGACGTCGCCGCGGCCCGGGCCGCCGCCGACGGCGACGCGGTCAAGGACGAGCTGCGGCGCCGCACCGATCAGGCCGTCGCCCACGGCATCTTCGGCGCCCCCGCGATGGTCGTGCACCGCGATGGCGCGGCGCCGGTGTTGCTGTGGGGCCAGGACCGGCTGCACTGGCTGGAGGCAGTCCTCGCGGGCTGGGATCCCGACACCGACGCGCCCTCGATCCGGACCGCCGCCGACGGTCGCCCGGCGGCGCCACCGCTGGCCACGCCACCGGCGGTCGACTTCTGGTTCGACTTCAGCTCGCCGTTCGCGTACCTCGGCGCGACCCAGATCGGCGCCATCGCGGCCGCCGCCGGCGCGACGCTGCGCTGGCGGCCGATGTTGCTCGGTGCGCTGTTCAAGGAGATCGGCACGCCCGACGTGCCGCTGTTCACGATGCCGGCGGCCAAGCGCACCTACATCGGCCGCGAGCTCGGCCGGTGGGCGAACTGGTGGGGTGTGCCGTTCCGGTTCCCGAGTCGCTTTCCGATGCGCACCATCGCTCCGCTGCGGCTGACGTCGTGCGCCGGCGATGCGGCAGCGGCGCTCGTCGACCGGATCTTCGCCGCCTACTGGGTCGAGGACCGCGACATCTCCGATGCCCGCGTGCTGCGCGAGCTTGCCGTCGACGTCGGCCTCGATCCGGCGCTGGTCGACCGCACCGGCGATCCGGCCGTGAAGCAGGCGCTGGTCGACGCGACGAGCGCGGCGCGCACCGCCGGCGTCTTCGGTGCCCCGACGTGCGTCGTCCACGCGCCCGCCGGCCCGCTGGTGTTCTGGGGTCAGGATCGCCTCGAGCTGGTCGACGCCGCCCTGCGCGGCTGGCGGCCGGCACGCGAGACCGGGACCCCGGCTCCATGAGCGGCGGACTGCTCGGGCTGCTTGCCACCGCCGTGTGCCTGGCCGCCCTCGCCGCTCTGGTCGGCGCCGAGGTACGTCGCGATCGCGGCGGGCGCTTTCGCTGGAAGCCGCTGGCGTCGATCGCGTTCGTCGCCGTGCCGGTGGTGACCGGCGCGTTCGGCCGCGACGCCGGCGCCGACGTGGTGCGCTGGGTCGCCGCCGGCCTGGTCCTCGGTGCGATCGGCGACATCCTGTTGATGTACGAGTCCGACCGCGCCTTTCTCGCCGGCCTGGTCGCGTTCCTCGGCGGCCATCTCGCGTACGTGGTCGCCTTCAGCCAGATCGTCTCGCCCCGCCGGTGGGCGGATGGCGCCATGGTGCCGGTGGTCGCGGCGACGATGATCGCCGCCGCGGTCGTGCTGCGCTGGCTGTGGCCACGACTGGGCCGGATGCGGCTCCCGGTGATCGGGTACCTGCTCGTGATCACGGCGATGGTGATCGGCGGCATCGCGGTCACGATCCACGGCACCGCCGTCGACCCGACCGCGGGCATGCTCGCCACCGCCGGCGCAGTCGCGTTCTATGCCTCCGACCTCGCGGTCGCGCGCGACCGCTTCGTCGTCAAGGACGTGTGGAACCGCGCGATCGGGCTGCCGCTCTACTATGGTGCGCAGCTCCTGATCGCGTGGTCGGTGGCGGCGCTGCCCTGACCTGCTGCCGCCGTGACCCGGTAGACCCGGTCGACCCGGTAGCTACTTCTTTCGCGACCCCTTCGCCTGTCGACGCTTGCGGTTACGGTTCAGGCCGCGCTTGTGCGCCGCCTTCTTCTTCGCCTTCGTCTTCCGGCCGCGCAGAAAGCGCTCGACCTTGTACTTGGGGCGGTTCTTCAGCTTCTTCTTCGAGCGTCCAGCGGCCACGGCTAACCTCGTTGACGGATTCCGGTTTTCGGGAGGCCGCAGTCTAGTCGAGCCAGGTCCGGCGTCAAGCCCGTAACCAGGCACCTGCACGGGGCCCACCGAGGGCTTCGGGGCCCGGCTCCGCGCTGACGCGCACGCGTCAGGCGGTGGGGCCCGTCCGGTCCCCAAACTGGCCCGTAACCGCCCGGGATGGCGAGCGTATGTGGATCGGCCAGCGGCGATGACGACCATGCCCAGGCGCTCATGACCCAGTCTAGCGACGGTGACGCCGGTTCGTTTGCAGCCGATCCGCGCGGCTCGGTGGGCCAGCCGCGCGCGTCACCGCCACCGTGGATCTCGGCGGCGCTCGAGCTCGAGCTGCACGCGCTTATGCCGGTCACGCCGCGCCGCCCCGTGCGCCAGGCGCTGATCGCCACGGCGGTGTCGCTCGCCTACGCCGCGATCGTGCTCGCCGTCGTCGCGGTCCGGCGCGAGCTCGACGAGCTGCCACGCACCTGGCTCGTGCTCTACCTCGCGGCCTGGTTCACCGGGTTTGCGGTCCCGTTGTGGGTCTCGCTGGTGCCTCGCCCGGGCAGCATGATGCCGCGCTGGCGGCTGGGCGGCTGGCTGGCCGCGACCACCGCGGTCGGGTTCGTGGTCGCCGGCTTCGTGCTGGCGCGCAGCGCTCCGAGCAGCCTCCACCTCGGCCTCGGCTCCGCCCACGCCTGCCTGTCGCAAGGTCTCATCACGGCGGTGGTGCCGGTGGTGCTCGGTACGTTGCTGCTTCGCGGCGCGGCGCCGGTCGGCTCCCGCGCCACCGCGGCCGCCCTCGGCGCGGCCGGCGGCTCGCTCGGCGGGCTGCTGCTGCACCTCCACTGCCCCATCGCCGACGGCCTGCATGTCGGCCTAGTTCACGGCGGTGTCGTCGCGCTCGCCGCGCTGCTGGCGGCCGCGCTGGTGCCGCCGGCGCTGCGGCCGTGATCGGTCGCGTGAGCCCGAGCCGAGGCGCGGCAGACTACTTCACGACCACGGGCAGCTCGACCACCGGCGCCCAGAAGAAGCCGAAGCGACGGAACCGCGCCTCGAGGCCCGGGAAGCTGTAGAGGCCGTCGGCGTCGGGCCGCGGGCCGGCGCCATCCCAGCGGGTCGGACGACGGCGGCCACCGGGGCCGGGCACCACCAGCGAACCGACGTAGTCGCCCTTGGCGTAGACCTTGTCGATCTGCTCCGACATCCGCGCGACGTCGGCGACCGAGACCACGCCGTTCGAGGTCGCCTGATAGAACTGCACCGTGACGCGGACCGGGAAACGCGGATCGCGCTCGATCTTGAGACCGTCGAGCTCGGTGTACGGCCCCTCGGTCTCGCCGTGCCCGAGCACCGCGACGTCGACGTCGGAGTCGCGACCGCGCGCCGCGCCCTTGGTTACGGGTGGCGGCGACGGCGCCATCTCGGCGTCGGCGAGCGCCATGCCGCCGGCGCCGTAGCCGTAGCCGCCGGCCATCCGCGCCAGCTCCTTCTGCTTGAGCGGCACCTGGATGAGCATGAGGAGGTTGGCATCCTCGCCGAGCGACGCCGCGGCCTCGCCGTTGGCGGTGGTGCCCTTGCGCTGCACATCCTTCATGCGCTCGGCGATGAGCGGCGCCTTCTTGCCGTCCTGGTTGAAGTACAGGCGCTGGCCCCAGCTGCCACCGCCGGTCACGGTGTCGCGGGCGTTGTCGATGATCGTCATGCTCGCGCCCTGGCGGGTGACCAGGATCGTGAGCACGGCCGGGTGTTCCTGGTACGACTGGTAGTTGAAGATCACCGGCCAGAAGGTGGCCTTGCCGTCCGTGGGCACCGGCAGGAACGCGTGCTGCGCGCTGACCAGGACGTGGCGGTCGCGCCGCGGCGCCAGCAGCGAGCCACTGACGATCTTGCCCTTGCCGGTGGCGCTCAGGTAGCGGGTCGGGTGGGCGAGCAACTGCGTGAGCGTGATGGTCTCGAGCTTGCCGCCCCTGTGGTTGCCGACCGGGATGAAGATGCGGTCCATCTTCACGTCAGCGGTCTTGTCGCTGAAGTTGTCGTGGCGGATGACCGGCATCAGGTAGGTCTGCCGCCCGCTGGCGTCGTTGCTGGCCTCGACCTCGATGGTGACGTCGCTGATGTTGGGGCCGACCGAGCTGCCTTCCCAGCGACCGGTGTCCTCCCAGGTCAGGTTCACGATCCCGAGACCGTGCCTCCGGACCAGCGTCTGCGCATCGCTGTCGGAGACCATGCCGGCGACCTGCGACACGATGGCCGCGAACGAGGGCGGCGCCGGATCGGCGAGGACGATCGCCGCGCCCGGTTGGCCGGGCTGGGCGAGCGCCGGTGGCGTGAGCAGCGCCGCCGTGGTGACGGCGGCAAGGGCAGCGCGGGTCACGCGGCTACGAAGGTGAACGCTGCGGTGGTGGATGCGGGTGTGGCGAGGGCTCATCGGGGCAGGCTCCTTGACCATGTGCACGCACGACGGGGGCGATCTGATCTGACGCCCTCGCAAGCCTTCGCGGGGTCTCGACAATCCGCGGTACAACCAGCGCCTGCTCACATGCCGGATCCGTGGCAACCGCTCGATCTCGGTGTCGCCGGTCCACTCCGGGATGCACCGCGCGAAGCCGCCGAGCGAGCGTTTGCGACGCTCATGGCGGTGCGGTCGGTGCGCTGCCAGGCGCTGAGCGCGCTGGCAACGCATGACGGGATCTCGCTGGCCGGTGACCGGGCCACGGTCGTGCTCGGGGAATGGCTGGCGGCCACGGCGGCCGCCGCCGGGCTCGACGCCATCGACGGCGCGCAAGCGCCGCGGTTTGCCGGCCTGGCCGTGGACGCCGCGCTGTGGCTGGGCGAGCGCATCATCGACCGCGCCGCGGCGGCGGGCGGAGCGTTGCGCTGGGAGCTGTACACCGGCGTCAAGAAGTCGACCGGCTACCAGCGGGCGGTCCTGACCGGCTTCCGCAAGGTCGCGGACGCGCGTTACTACGTGGACGTCGCCCACTTCGTGGCGTCCTGGTTGGAGCTGTGTGCGCGGCGCCGCGCGGCGCGGACCGACTTTCTGGCCACCATCGAGGAGACCACGGTCGCCGACGCGTGAGCCGAGGCCGCGGCCGTCGCCGAAACCGTCGCCGAAACCGAAACCGTCGCCGACACCGTCACCGTCACCGTCACCTGCTACCTTCTCCTCCGTCGTGATCGGCCTCGGCCTCGTCCTGTCCTGCGAGCACGCCTCCTGGACCCTGCCACCCGGCGTCGACCTCGGCGTGCCCGACGACGTGCTCCGCTCGCAAGCCAGCTGGGACCCGGGCGCCTACGATATCGCCGCCCGCCTCGGCGAGACCCTCGGCCTGCCCGTGCACACCGGCGCCTTCTCGCGCATGTGGGTCGACCTCAACCGCGGCCCCGACCACCCCGACGTCGTGCCGCGCTGCAGCTACGGCGCCGCCGTGCCGGGCAACGCACACCTCGACGACGCCGGCCGCGCTCACCGCCTCGCCGAGTACCACGCGCCGTACTGGGAGGCGGTGCGCCGCGACGCGCGCGCTCGCCTGCTCTCGGTCGGCGCTTGCCTGCAGGTGTCGTCGCACAGCTTCGATCCGGCGCTGGATCCGTCCGCCCGTCGCTTCGACGTCGGGGTGCTCTACGATCCGGGCACGCCGTTCGAGGCCGAGCTCGCCGAGCGCCTGCAGTTCGGGCTGCGCGCCGCCGGCCTCGACGTGCGCGCCAACCAGCCGTATCGCGGCGTCGGTCCCGGCATCACGACCTCCCTGCGTGACGAGCTCGCCGGCCACCGCTACGCCGGCATCCAGATCGAGACCTCCTTCGCGGTCACCCACTCCCCCGGCGGCTGCGCCCGGGTCGCCGACGCGCTGGCGCCCTTGCTCGAGCAGCTGCGCGACGGCTAGGACCGGGAGCGCAGACCACGGGTGGCCGGTCGACGGTCGCGACGATCGCGAGGTAGGCTGCCCGCATGTCGCTGACCCCGCCCGCACTCGATCCGTCCACCGTCGAGCCGCGCACCGGCTCGGGATATCCGGAGCCGTACCGGTCGCGCGTGTTGCCCCGCGACAAGCGCGCGCTCGGCGACGCGCTCGGCTTGACCCGCATCGGCGTCAACCTCACGACCCTGGCGCCCGGCAAGGAGTCGTCGATGCGGCACTGGCACACCACCGAGGACGAGCTGGTCTACGTCGTCGAGGGCGAGGTGGTGCTGATCACCGATGACGGCGACCAGCTGCTCACCGCCGGCATGTGCGCCGGCTTCGCCGCCGGCGCGACGCTCGGCCACCAGCTCGTCAACCGCAGCGATCGGCCGACGCGCTACCTCGAGATCTCCAACCGCGATCCCGACGACGCCGGCATCTACACCGATCCCGACGTCGACATGGACTACCGCAAGGGCGCCGACGGCGCGGCGCAGTTCACGCACCGCGACGGCCGCCCGTACTGAACGGCACGCGCTCAGAAGCTGTCGTCGGACAGCTCCATCAGCGCCAGGTCGCCGCGCTCGATGATGCGGCGGCTGGCGCCGATCGCGGGCAGGATCTCCTTGCAGTAGAAGCGCGCCGCCGCGACCTTGCCGTCGTAGAACGGGCGCTCGCGGTCGGCCGCCGCGTCGCGGCGCGCCAGGGCCACCTCGGCGTTGACCAGGAGCCGCCAGCCGATCACCAGCTCGGCGAGCGCGAACAGGATGCGGTTGCCGTGGAGCCCGACGTGGTACGGCGACTGGCCGAGCTTGCCCATCATGGCCATGAAGATCGCGCCGACCTCGCCGACCGCCTGCTCGAGCGCGGCCTTCTCGGCCGCGAGCGCCGCGGGCAAGCTCGCGGCCGTGGCCTGGATGTCGCCGACCAGGGCCTGCAGGGTCGCGCCGCGATCGCGGGCCACCTTGCGGAAGAACAGATCCAGCGCCTGGATGTGAGTGGTGCCCTCGTAGAGGGAGTCGATCTTCTGGTCGCGGATGTACTGCTCGACCGGATAGTCGGAGCAATACCCCGAACCGCCGAAGCACTGCAGGCTGACGCCGAGCAGCTCGTAGACCTTCTCCGAGGAGTAGCCCTTGACCAGCGGCAGGAGCAGATCGTTGCGAGCGTCGAGCGCGTCGGCGCCGCCCTTGCCGTGGCCGCCGGCCAGCAACACCTGGTCCTGGACGTGCGCCGTGTACAGCACCAGCGCGCGCAAGCCCTCGGCGAACGCCTTCTGCAGCATCAGCATGCGGCGCACGTCGGGGTGACGGATGATCTCGACCCGCGGCGCGCTCTTGTCGCCGGCGCGGGCCAGATCGGCGCCCTGCTTGCGGAGCCGCGTGTAGGCCAGCGCGTTGCCGTACGCCGTCGACAGGGTGGCCATCGACTTGGTGCCCACGCCCATGCGGGCGTACTCGATGATCTGGAACATCTGCGCGATGCCCTCGTGGACACCGCCGACCAGGAGGCCGCGGCAGGGCGCGCTGGCGCCGAGCGTCAGCTCGCAGGTCGCCGACGCCTTGATCCCCATCTTGTGCTCGACCTGGGTCACCACCGCGCCGTTGCGGGCGCCCAGCGAACCATCTTCCTCGACCCAGAACTTGGGTACGATGAACATCGACAGCCCCTTGGTGCCAGGACCGCGACCCTCGGGTCGCGCCAGCACCATGTGCACGATGTTCTCGGGCTGGTCGAAGTCGCCGTTGGTGATGAAGCGCTTCACGCCCTCGAGCAGGTACTCGTCGCCGGCGACCAGGGTCGCCTTGGTGGTGCCGGCGCCGACGTCGCTACCGGCGTCGGGCTCGGTCAGCACCATGGTGCCACCCCAGTGCTTGTCGAGGATGTTGTGGAGGTAGCGCCGCTTCTGATCCTCGGTGCCGACCGCGTCGACCACCTTGGCGTGGAAGTTGCCGAGGATATAGAAGATGATCGCCGCGTTGGCGCCGGCCATCAGCTCGAACGCCGCCCACGCCACGCTCGGCGGGGCGCCGTAGCCGCCGAGATGCTCGGGCAACTCCAGCTTGTTCCAGCCGTCCTTGTAGAACGCGGTCAGCGCGCGGGTCAGGCTGGCCGGCAGCGTGACATTGCCGGCGCCATCGAAGCGCACGCCCTCGCGGTCGCCATCGGCGAAGGCGGGCGCAAAGTACTGCTGCACGAACTCGCACAGGCCGGACAGCGCCTCACGCGCGCCGTCGCCATCGAGGGCCGCGAACGGCGCCTTGCCGAGCGCGGTGCGCTCGATGTCGAGCACCTCGAACAGGTTGAAGAAGATGTCGCGGAGGTTGGGCTGGTAGTGACCGGCTGCCGGCATGCGCGGCAGTCTACTCTCGCCGGCCGCCGCTGGGCGTGGTTCACCGCCAGGTTCGCGGCAGCTCGCGACCCGGGGATCACAGGTCTCAGGTCGGCGGGCAGAGCACGGTGTCGCGGATGAGCTGCTGTGCCGAGAGCGTCGTGGTCAGCCCGGCGGCGCGGACGACGAACGACGACGATCGGCGCCAGCACGCGGTGGTCCCGACCAGCCCGGTGATCACCATCGATCGCTGACCGGAGCGGACATCCGCGGCGCCGACCGCCTGGTCGGCCGCGATGCAGGCGTGGGTCGCGGTGGCGCAGTCGCTGACGTAGGTGCCGGCCGGCGCGGTCGCACCGGCGCCGATCGTGAACGTGGTCGGGACGCACGTCCCGGCGGCATCGCGCAGCTCGATGCGCGTGGCCGTGATGCCGGCCCCGGCCGGCATCGCACCACAGTTGTCGCCGGCCGGCGTGGTGATGGTGAAGGCCAGGTCGCCGGCTGGATCGACGTCGAACGGCACCGGGGTGACCGCGGCGACCCCGCCGCTGGTCACCACCACCGCCAGGCGCAGGACCGGGCCCGCGAGCGTGCCGCCGGAACCCTCGAGCGAGATCTCGAGATCGTAGCCACCCGGCGCGAGCAGCCGCGACGTCCCGATCGAGCTGGTGCAGCCGAACGAATCGACGACGCCGAACACCGCGCCCACCGGCACGATCTCGACCGTCACCGACGACGCGCTGATCTCGGCGCAGGTGAGCACCGTGCCCTGGTGCCCGACCGTCCACGACACCATGAACTGCCCGGGTGCCGCGGCGTCGATCGGGATCCTGGCGTCGGGCAGGCCGACGTCGTCGCTGCATCCCGCACCCACAGCCGCCGCCACCGCAAGCAACGTCACCAGCGTCCGCTTCATCTCCAGGATTCTACACGGACTCGTGACGGCGCGCTCGACCCACCCGGTCAGGCACCGTCGGCGGTCACGCTCGCAGCGGCTTTTCCATGCGCACGAAATGGCACGCTCGGCGGGCCGGGCGATGGTCGTACGGCGTGGTTCCGACCTCGCGGTAGCCGAGGCGCCGGTACCACGGGCCGAGCTCGTCGCGCAGGTTGACGATGTCGAGGCCGACCCGCTCGCAGCCCAGCGCCGCGCCCATCGCCTCGACGACCGCGACCAGGCGGTGGCCGAGGCCGCGCCGCTGCAACTCGGGAGCCACGGCCAGCATCGACAGGACGCAGCGCGCGCCGTCGACGGCGACCTGGAGATGGACGGCCGCAGCGAGCTCCCCGCCGGCCCCATCGAGCACCAGGAAGTGTCCGCGCTCGGCGAGCCGTGCCACCTCGGCCAGCCCGGTGCGCTCGCCATCGACGAAGAACGACTCGACGGCATATGCGCGATTGACCAGGCGGCACACCGCCGGCAAGTCGGCGACGGTGGCGCGGCGCAGGCTCGGCGCGAGCGCGGGCGCGGGCGCTACAAATCCGTCAGGCGCGGCCGGAGTCTGTGCGATCGCGAGCCCCATCCATCCATTGCTACCACGCCCCCCCGACACCGCTGGCGACGCGACACCCGAACCGTGGCGCTCAGCAGCCGGTGACGGTTCTCACCGTGGTCGGCGAACCGATCTGCGCCGACGTCAACCAGGCGTCCATCGCGGTGTCGCCGCGCAGGTGGCGCAGGAACCACGCGGCGGTGACTCGCCTGGTGACGCCGTGGACGACGGTGTCCGGGGTCTGGCCGTTCGCACACGCGAGGCATGCGATGCCGCACGTGCCGCGATCGCCGATCCAATCCATGTGGTCGGCCATGGCGATCGTGACCTCCAGCGCCGCCGGGGCGTCGCAGGCCGCGGTGAAGAACTGCTGGTAGTTGTCTGCCGCCGGCGCGCACGACATGCCCCCGACGCCGCCGGTCGAATCGGTCAGCTCGCCGAGCACGGCCAGCGGCACCCGCAGGTTGCCCATCATCTCGGGCGTGACGGACATCGAGCCGTCATTGCCGAACGGTGGCAGCGCGTCGACCGGATCCCAGCCGACCACCGCCTTGATGCGGGTGTCGAGGATGGCCGCGTTGATGCTGACCTTGCCGCCGAGGGAGTGGCCGGCGACGCCGATGGCCCCGACCTGCACCCGGGCCGCCAGGCCGCTGCTCGGTGACAGCGCCCAGTCGATGATCTTGCCGATCTCGCGCGCCTTGTCCTGGTGGTTGCCCGACGACGGGTAGTCGTGCGTGATGCAGACGTGGCCCCAGGTTGCCAGATGCTCGCAGAAGATGCGGTACTGGCTGCGCGCCAGCTGGTACCCCGACGAGACGATCACGAGCGGGAACGGCCCGGCCGCCGGCGTGGTGCCGTTGCTCGACGGCGAGTACACCGTGCCGGCGACCGTGGTGCCACCGCCGAGCACGATGCTCGCGTCGTCCTGCGTGAGCACCTGCCAGCTCCCCGGCGCGCCGGGATCGCTGGCGGGCGTGCCATCGCCGGCCGCGGCGGCGTCGCCAGCGGCGCCGTCGCCGCCGGTGCGGCCATCGACCTCGGCGGTGTCGTCGTCGCCGCCACCCGCGCTGCTGCCACACGCCGCGCACGAGATCGCGGCCAGGATGATCAAGCGCATGACTACCTCGGTTCGGGATCGGATCCCGGATCGCGACCAGATGGCGGTGCCCCGGCGGCGGCGCGCAGCTCGGGGATGACCAGCTTCGAACGCATCGCCACCACCAGCCGCTCGCCGAGGCGGGTGGCGTCGCGCGCGACCTCGTCGAGCGGCTTGGGCGGCAGCACCGACCCGGCGAGCACCCGGCGGCGGAACAGCTCGATCTCGACCCGGACCAGGGTCCGCACCGCCGCTGCGTAGGGGGCCAGGATCGGCATCGGGAACAGATCGCCCATGCCGGACCGGCGGACCTCGTCGATGACCTCGAGGATCTCGAGGTCGGGGCCGGCGTAGACCAGTTCGTCGCCGGTCACGGACGACGGCTCGACCAGGCCCGCGATGGCGAGGTCGTCGAGCTCCTGCGCCGTGACGTCGAGCGTGGCCAGCACGGCGCTCCGGCTGCGCACCGAGATCGTCTCGCGTCCGCGCACCTGGCGGGCGTCGCGAGCGCCGGCACGGATCGCCGGCTCGAGATCGCCGAGATGCCGGCGCAACGTCTGCTCGGCGTCGGCGCGCAACGCGGCCGACGGCGGTGGCTCGAGCAGATCCGCGATGAGCTTGAGGGGCAAGAAGCGCCGGCTCTGCAGGTCCTTGATCACGCGCACGCGCTCGGCGAGCCGCGGATCGTAGTAGGCCATGTTGCGACTGGTCCGCGCCTGCGCCCGCGGCAACAGACCCTCGCGCATGTAGTGCTTGATCGTCGGTGCCGGCACGCCGGCGAGGCGGGCCAGGTCCGAGATCCGCACCAGCTCGCGGCGAGCCGGCGACAGGGAGGAGCGTGTGGCCCGGCCGGCGCGCCCAGGGGGAGTCGGGGGAGCGTTGCGGACGCGTGACCGGACCACGACGGTGAACCTAGATCAGACCATCGTCGATTGGAAGTAGGAAGTTCGACTTTCTACATGTCTGCGGACCCCGGCCTACCCGGTGGCTGTCGGGCGATCAAGCGCGCAGCGCGCGCGCCGGCACCGCCCGGCGCCGCGCTCGGTCGGCCATCAACACGTGCACCATGACGATGGCGGTGCCGATGGTGAAGTCGGCCAGCCGCCCGGTTGCCACCTGGATCCAGTCGGTCATCGCTGGGTAGCCTCGCAGATGAAGGTTTCGCGATCGTGTCGGTGCCGTGAAACCTCGGCGTCCTGGTCGCCGCCCTGCGCTTCATCGGCGTCGGGTGCAACGCGCGCCGAGGTGCGCGCCATCCGCGCCCAGCTCGCTTCGGCCGACACCACCCAGCCGCCGCGACCGATCCGCCGCCACAGGATCGCGGCGCCCACGAAGATCTCGGCGGTCAGCCCGAGCCAGCCGCCGGCCGCGCCCCAGCCCAGCTTCAGCCCGACCAACCACGCCATCGGCGGGGTCAGCAGCCACGATGACACCACGCCGACCACGGCCGGATAGACCACGTCGCCGGCGCCGCGCAACACCCCGCGCGCGATCACGTTGGCCGCGTCGGCGACCAGGAACAAGGCGGACACGCGGATGAGCGTGACCGTCAGGTCCTGCAGGGCGCCCCGGCCGCCGCCGAGCACGACCGCGATCGGCCCGGCGAGGACCACGAACGCGACCGTGCACGCCGCGGTGTAGGCCGCGCCCAGCGCCAGCCCGCGTCGCGCCACCGGCCGCACCAGGTCGAGGCGCGCCGCGCCGACCGCGTTGCCGACCAGCACCGACGCCGCTTCGGCCAGCGCATGCGCGGGCAGGAACGAGACATGGCTGAGCTGGAGGACGAGCTGGTGCGCCGCGGCGTCGGTCGCCGACATCTGCGCGATGATCGCGGTGAGCAACAGGAACGCGCCCACCTCGAGGGTGAACTGGAGGCCGGTGGCCGCGCCTTGCTGCCACAACGCGCGGGCGTGGCGGCTGCTCCACGCCACCACCGCGAGCCGGCGCCTCATCGGCCAGGCCAGCCGGGCCAGCTCGGTGGCATTGCCAAACACGGTCGCCACCGCGGCGCCGAGCACGCCCCAGCCGAGCCCGACGATGAGCACCACGTCGAGCGCGAAGTTGACCAGGTTGCCGGTCAACGCCGCGCGCATCGGCGTGCGGGTGTCGCCTTCGCCCCACCGCGTCTCGCGCAGCGCGACGTAGGTCAGCAGCAGCGGCGCCGCGAGCGCGCGGACCTTGAGGTAGGTGGCGGCGTGATGACCGACCGCCGCGTCGGCGGTGAGCGCCTCGAGCAGCGGCGCCAGGCACTCGGCGACCACCAGTGCGACCGCGCCCAGACCGAGCGCGAACAGGACGCCGGTGCCGAGGTAACGATCGGCCTCGTCGGCGCGGCCGGCGCCGATCGCTTGCGAGACCAGGGTCTTGAGGCCGCGCAGCACGCCGATGGCGAAGCACAGGAGCCCGAACGAGAGCGCGCCGGCCAGCCCGACACCGGCGACCTCGGCATCGCCGGCGCGAGCCACGAACGCGGTGCCGACCAGCGTCATGGCGCTGTACGACAGCGTCGAGACCGCGATCGGCCACGAAAGGCGGAGGAGCTCGCGACCGGGTCGGTCGGCCCACGCGAGGATCGATGGGCGATCTGAAGCAGCAGTTGAGTCGTGCATGACACTTCACTCGGCGGCCGGGCCCGGGGCGCGACTGCGCGGTTGCGTGAAACCGGTTGACCAGGCGACGCATTCCTCATGAAGGAGTGCGTGACCCGACGTGACCACCCGCCGGCTCGGCCGGCGGCCTCGCACGCGGATGACGGTGTCGCCTGCGCTGGCTCCTGAACGCGACCTTGCGGTCTGGTTCAGGGCAACTCGTGTGACTGACGGACGACCGTCAGTGCTGGTGCCCGAAGGCCCCAGGTGCAGCTCCCGAGCAAGCGCCACCACAGGCGACGGCAATCGTCGGCGGCAGGATGACCATGCCGGTGACGTTGTCGTGGCGAGTGTTCATGATGGCGCGCTTCATGGGAGTTTCCGTCGAGGAAGTTTATTCACTTGTGCCACGCAGTCGGCGGACCGTCAACATTGGAATCGTTTCGACTTGTCGCGCGTTGTAACTCGCATGCGCCGCGTCCTCTCGATCGTCCTCGCGACCGCCGGGATTTCGGGTAGCTGTGACGCGCCGGCGAGCGGCCAGCCGGCGCGCCGCGGCGGCGCGCCGACGTCGCCGCCGGGCCGCGCGCTGCCGGACGCCGTGGCCGCCATCACGCCGGCCGCCGCGACGGTCGGCAGCGCGGATGTCGTCGGCCGCCTCACGGCGGCGCACGTCATCTCACGCGTCGGTCCGGACGCGGACACCGCCGCCGACGCGACGGCCAAGCGCGCGCTCGTCGTCGAGACCGTGACGCTCTACGCGCTGGTCGAGGTCGAACAGGACGGCAAGCGAGTGCTGTACAGCGACGCGGGCGCGGTTCGCTGGCACGGCAAGCGAGTGCGGCCGCGTCCACTCGCGGCGGCCCCGGCGATGACCTTGGTCTGGAACAAGATCGAGCCGAGTGCCGCGGATCTCTCGAACACCGCTTCGGGTGGCTTCCGCTACGAAGCGATCCCGTACACCGCGACGCCGCTGCTGGCGGCTGGTGCGGCGATCGCCGCCGACGTTCATCCGACGCTCACGCCTGATCATGGCAACGGGCTCGGCACCATGCGCTTCCAGGTCGTGGCACGTCAGGGCGACCGGTCGGTCGCCAGCCCCGGGGTCGCGGCGCGACGCGGTCGCGGCTCGGGTGGCCTGTCGGAAGACGTCCACCGGGTCTCGGTGCGCAGCGACGACACGTTTCTCGGATTGCTGGGCGAGATGTACGGCCAGCCGTACATCTGGGCCTCGGCCGGCGGCACCGATCGCACCCACCAGAGCGAGCGGCTCGAGGGCAGCGACTGCGCCGACCTGATGGTGTACGGCGCCCGCCGCGCCGGCCTGGACGTTCCGTACGGCTGGACCGGCTCGCTGGAGCGCCACGCGCGCGTGCTCGGCAAGGGCGCGCTCGAATCCGACGGCGTGTACCGCGACGCGCGCGGCAAGCCGGTGCCGTTCACCCGGCCGGGCGATCTGGTGCTGTTTCCGCGCCACGTCGGTGCGCTGGTCGAGGATCGCGGCACGCGCGGCGTGCTCGATACCGCCGACGTCATGATGCACACGCTGTTCGACTCGCCCAAGCAGCAGGCGATCGCCGACTCGGGATACGCCGACAATCCGATCAAGGTGCTGCGCTGGAAGGGCGTCCGGTAGTCGGTTTCGGTTTCGGCGACGGTTTCGGTTTCGGCGACGGTTTCGGTTTCGGCGACGGTTTCGGTTTCGGCGACGGTTTCGGTTTCGGCGACGGTTTCGGCTACATCAGATCTTCGTCGGGATCGATCATGCTGATCACGATCCCGGGGGGCCAGCGGCGGGTGCAACCACGAGGCGCGGGGCGGCAACGTGTCGCCGAGCTCGGTGACGTTGCGGAGGATGTCGGCGGTGGGCGGCGGCAGGATGAACGCCGCCTGGGCGCGCGGCAGCGCGGCCAGCGCCGCCGCGGCGTCGGCGGCGTGGCGGACGTTGGCGCCACCCTCGTGGGCGGCGGGCGTCAGCCCGAGGATGCGCTCGAAGATCAGCCCGTGAAGCACCGAGATGGGAAGCTTGGCGACCACGGGATGGGCGGCGGCGCCGAGCGCGTGCGGATTCACGTGCGCGTCGAGCGTCAAGCGCCACGCGTCGGCCTCGCCGGCGAACGCCACCACGATCGCCGGCGAGTGGCCGGGGACGTCGACCAGCGCGCGCTCGGCGATCGTGGCGTCGCGGCCGCCACCGACGACTGGCTCGATCACGAAATACTCGCGCGCCCGGTCGAGGAACCCGCGGGGATCGAACCCCTCGACGCCGTGCAGCACGCGGTGACTGGCGCGCACCTGCAGCCCGCCGTCGGCGCCGTTGCACAGGAAGACCGACGTGTACTGCGGCGAGGCGTACTGCGACAGCCCGCGTGGACCGGCGGCGGCCGCCAGCTGGTCGCGCAGCGCCAGCGCCGCGGCGTAGCGGTGGTGGCCATCGACCAGCACCATCTTCTTCGGCACCAGGGCGCGCCGAACCTTGCCGATCAGCTCGGCATCCGCGATGCGATGGACCACGTGGCGGACGCCGTCAGGGAGGGTGACGTCGAGCGTTGGCGGTCGGCTGTCGACGCTGTGCAGCACGCGTTCGACCTCGCCGGCGGCGTCGGCGTAGAGCGCGAACGGCGACGACGCCTGGATCCGGGTCGTGTCGTAGAGCGCGACGCGCTCGGCCACGGCCTCGGCGCGGGTTCGCTCGACCGACACGATGCGGGCCTCGGATCCCGACGCCAACCTCACCGCGGCCACCAGCCCGCGGCGGACCAGCGCGCGGCCGCCCGCGGCGACGAAGTGCTGCGAGTAGCGGTAGATCGCCTTGTACGGATCGCGGACCAGCACCCCCGCCGCGAGCCAGCCGGCGGCGGCGCGGGCGGTGGCCTCGGCCGCACCCGGCACCGGCGACAGCACGCGGCTCAGATCGATCTTGGTGCGGTCGAAGCTGATGCCGCGGAACGGGGCGATCTCCGGCATTGGCCGCCAGGCTATCACCTTCCGCGCGCGCCGATGTCGGTGCGGAACTGCTTGCCGGCCAGGCCGATGCGCTCGACGGCGGCGTAGGCCCGCACCCGCGCCGCGCCGACATCGTCGCCGATCGCGGTCACGCCGAGCACGCGGCCCCCCGCCGATACCACCGCCCCGCCCCGCCGCGCCGTGCCGGCGTGGAACACGATCACGTCCGTCAGGTCAGCGCCGGCGTCGAGGCCGGTGACCTCATCGCCGGTCCGCGGCGACTCGGGATAGCCAGCCGCGGCGACCACCACGCACACCGCGGCGCGCCGGTCCCAGGTCAGCGCGCCCGGCACCAGCTCGCCCGTCGCCGCCCCGTGCAGCACCGCGCCGAGGTCACCCTCGAGCCGCGCCATCACGGGCTGGGTCTCGGGATCGCCGAACCGGCAGTTGTACTCGAGCAGCCAGGGCGCGCCGGCGTCGTCGATCATGATGCCGGCGTAGAGCACGCCGCGGTAGTCGACGCCCTCGCTGGCAAGCCCGGCCACGGTCGGCAACAGCACCTCGTCGCGCACGCGGGCGAGCGTGGCGTCGTCGATCCACGCCGGCGAGACCGTCCCCATGCCGCCGGTGTTGGGCCCGCGGTCGCCATCGAGCAAGGTCTTGTGGTCCTCGGCCGGCGCCAGGATCTCGACGCGGATGCCGTCGGTGAGCGCCATCACCGACACCTCACGGCCACCGAGGCGCTGCTCGATCACCAGGCGGGCTCCGGCGTCGCCGAAGCGGCCGTCGAACATGTCGCGCGCCGCCGCGCGCGCCTGGTCGGCATCGTCGGCCACCACGACGCCCTTGCCGGCGGCCAGGCCATCGGCTTTCACGACCACGCCCCGCCGGGCCGGCGCCGCGAGGGCCGCCAGCTCGGCGATGGCGAGATCGGCGTCGGCGACCGAACCGCAGACCCGGAACGCCGCGGTGCGGATGCCGTGACGCGCGAACAGCTGCTTCGAGAACGCCTTCGATCCTTCGAGTCGGGCCCCGTCGGCGCCCGGTCCGAAGGTCGGCACGCCGGCGGCCCGCAATCGATCGGCCAGGCCGGCGCACAGCGGCGCTTCGGGACCGACCACGACCAGATCCACGCCGCGCTCGATCGCCAGCCGCACCTGGCCGTCGAGGTCCATGGCCGCCACCGGCACGCAGGTCGCCACCGCCTCGATGCCCGGGTTGCCGGGCGCCACCACCAGCTCGTGGCCGCCCTTGGCCAGGCGCCACGCCAGCGCGTGCTCGCGCCCTCCGCTTCCGACCACGAGGATCTTCATCGCCGCGGAGTTACCACCGTCGGTCCCGGATGTCGACCGCCGCCACCCGCACCGCGAACCAGGTCCGCGCCGCTCAGTGCCGGAAGTGCCGCATCGCGGTGAACACCATGGCGAGGCCGTGCTCGTCGGCGGCGGCGATCACTTCCTCGTCGCGCACCGAGCCGCCGGGCTGCGCCACCGCGGTCGCGCCGACGCGGGCCAGCACGTCGACCCCGTCGCGAAACGGAAAGAACGCATCCGACGCCACCGCGCTGCCGGCCAGCGCGGCGCCGGCCTTGAGCTCGCAGATCTTCACCGAGTCGACGCGACTCATCTGGCCGGCGCCGATCGCCAGCGTCACGCCGCCCTTCGCGAACACGATCGCGTTCGACTTGACGTGCTTGGCGACCGCCCAGGCGAACGCCAGGTCATCGCGCTCGGCGTCGTCCGGCGTGCGCCGGGTGACGACCCGGGCGGCGCGGACGTCGACCAGCCCGGTGTCGGCGGTCTGGATCAGCGCCCCGCCGGCGACCGCGCGCACCATGGCCACCGTCTCCCCGGCGCGCGGGGTCCAGTCGCCGCCGGCGCGCACCAGGCGGAGGTTCTTCTTGGCCGCCAGCGTGACCCGCGCGGCGTCGCTGAAGTCGGGCGCCACCACGCACTCGAGGAAGGTCTCGGCGAGCAGCGCCGCGAGCGCGCCATCGACCGATCGGTTGACCGCGACGATGCCGCCGAACGCCGACACTGGATCGGCGGCGCGGGCGCGCTCGTACGCCAGCGCCGGGCTGGCGCCGAGCGCGACGCCGCACGGGTTGTTGTGCTTGACGATCACCGCAGCGCAGCCGGGCAGCTCGAGCGCGAGGCCGAGCGCGGCGTCGAGATCGAGGATGTTGTTGTAGGACAGCTGCTTGCCGCCGAGCACCTCGGCGAGGGCGATGGTCGGTCGGGAGGCCGGCCAGCGAGCCAGCGGCGTCCGGGCGTCGGCGTAGAACGCGGCCGCCTGGTGTGGGTTCTCGCCGTAGCGCAGATCGTACAGCTTGCGCCACTGCACGCCGACCGTGTCCGGGAAGACCCGGCGCGCCGGCGCCGCGGCGGGCGCGTCGAGGACGCCGTCGTCGATCGAGGACAGATAGGCGGCGATCGCGGCGTCGTACGCCGAGGTGTGGGCGTAGACCTTGCGCGCCAGCGCCAGCCGGCGCGCCGCCGACACCGCGCCCCCACCGGCCCGCAGCTCGGCGATGACCGCGGCGTAGTCGTCGGGGTCGACGATCACGGCCACGCGCTCGTGGTTCTTGGCCGCCGAGCGCAACATCGCCGGGCCGCCGATGTCGATGTTCTCGATGGCGTCGGCGAACGCCACGTCCGGCGTGGCGACCGTGGCCTCGAACGGGTACAGGTTCACCACCACGAGGTCGATCGGCTCGATGCCGTGGCGCGCCATCTCGGCCTGGTGCGCCGGAGTGGGGCGGCCGAGCAGGCCACCATGCACCTTCGGGTGCAGCGTCTTGACCCGGCCGTCGAGGATCTCGGGTGCACCCGTGAAGTCCGAGACCTGCGTCACCGGCAGGCCGGCCTGGGTCAGCGTGGCGGCGGTGCCGCCGGTCGAGAGCAGCTCGACGTCGAGCTCGCGCAGGGCACGCGCCAGCTCGACGACACCCCGCTTGTCGGAGACGGACAGGAGGGCACGGCGGACTCGCATGAGCGCGCTGTTACCAGAGTACGGGGATCAGCACCAGACCCCACGCCCATCTCGACGGTGATGGCGCGGCTCAGGGCGGTCACTGACCCGGTCGCCGGACCAGGCAGGCGCCGATCTCCTCGGGCGACGGCGAGCACATCTTCAGCTTGAGCAGCCCCCGAACCTCGACCTGACGGATGCGCTCGCGGGTCAGGTTCATGATCTCGCCAACCTCCTCGAGCGTGATCCCGCCGCGCTCGGCGACGTCGAGCGAGCAGGTGTCCTGCATGTCCCAGGGCTCGAGCTCGGGGAAGTTGATCTTGATCGACCCGGTCTCGGGGTTGACGTCCAGGTAGAGGTGGAACTTGCACGCCACCCATGGGCACGGGCGCGCCTCCTCGCGGCACTCGGCGCGGGTCTGCGGCCGCGGCACGTCGACGGGCGGGAACATGATCGCGCCCAGGCGCAGCTCCTCCCGGGTCAGCCGCTTCATCGCGATCGTCTTCGAGCGCGGCCGGGTCCGCGTCCGCCGGCGGCGGACCTTGCGGCTGACCTCCGGCACATCACCGGCGGCCTCACCTGCGTGGTCGCCGTCGTCGGACGTCTCGTCGCCGTCGCCGTCGTCGGCATCGGCTTCGATCGCCACCTCGGCCTCGTCCTCGTCTTGGTTCTCGGCGCTCATGGTGCTTCTCCTGGTTCAGTGCCCTCGTGCCGTCGTGGAATCGTTGCCAGCGCGACCGCCGGTGGTGGTCGCCGGTTGCTCGCCGTCACAGCAGGTCCTCGGCGGCACCGGCGGCGCCGCTGCGGCGCAGCTGCGCTGACCGCGGCGCGGCCACCCGGCGGGCCAGCAAGCCGAGACGCTCCACCACCTCGCTGGCCTGGCGCCGCACCTCGCCCAGCTCCTTGGCCAGCGCGCGGCGGGCCTGCGGATCCAGCCGCTCCGACGCGACGCCTTCGTCGAGGCGCGCGACCAGCTCGACGACCGCCTCGTCGACGTTCTCGACCAGGTCGGTGAACTGCAGGAACTGCTCCTGGATCTCCTCGATCGTGTAGCCCTCGCCCATCAGCCGCTTGACCTCGTTGATGCGGCGCACGGTCTTGGCCGGGTACAGCCCCAGGGAGCCCTTGTTCTTGCCCTTGCGGCCGACCCGGCGGCTGCGCGGCAACAGCCCCTGCTGGACGTACTTTCGAAAGCTGGCCTCGGAGAAGCGGACGCCGCGCGACACGAACGCGTCGACGATCTGGACCGCCGTGATGCCCTCGCCGTGCAGCTCCTCGAGCTGGCGGAGGTCATCGGGGTTCAGGAACCCGGCGGGCGCGGGTCGGGCGGCGGCGCCGGCGGCGCCGTGATCGCCGCGTCGGCGAGGTGCCACCACACCGGCCGCCAGCTCGCGGCTGCGAGGATCGCTCGACACCGACGCCACCAGCTCGTCACCGACGAGCGCGTAGCGCGGTCCGCCGTGCTGGGCGTACGGCGGCGCGGACTCGATGTCGCTCGCGTGGAGCGACGGCGTGGCAGGCCCGGTCATGGCGTGATCCCCCAGAGCGGAACGCGACGGGAGGAGAGCCATGGCGAGTAGTGCGCCATGGAAGCCCCTCGAATCTGATCGTCCCCGGTAAGTAGTGTCACTGTATTCGTGTGAATGGAGTCGGTCAACGATACACAAGGCGAAAGAGTCAAGTATTCCGCTGCTACTCTGTTCAGGTAGTCGCGTCGCCGCGCGCCCCGCTTCACGCCCTTCGACAGGCTCAGGACAGGCCCCATCGCGCTCGTCTCGGCGGCACTTCAAGTAGGCTGGTCGTCGACGATGACGACGCGTTCCGGACTCGCCGCGCTGCTGGTCGTCGCGTTCAGCGCGCCGATCGCGACGCCCGCAGACATCGATGGCGCGAGCTACGTCTCCGAGGCGTACGGGCTCCGCGCCACCCTGCCGCGCGGCTGGCGCATCACCGAGTCGAGTGGATATCCGCGCTCGATGGTGTGGATGAGCCGCTCGAAGCCGCGGGTGCGCATCGCGCTGACGATCGACCCCATCGCGGCTGACTGTCGCGGCGGTGCCGCGTTCTGCAACCGCGATCCGGCGGCGGCCGCGGCCGCCCTGCGCGCCCACCTGGTCGGCGCCGGGTTCGAGATCACGTCACAGGAACAGACGCGGACGCCGGAGCTCGAGTACCAGAGCGGCCGTTCCTACCTGCGCCACGCCGTCATCGTGGTCGGCGACTCGGTGGTCAGCGTGATCCTCGCCGCCGACTCGCCCGGCGACCGCGCGTCCATGGGGCGCACCTTCGATCGGCTCACGCAGAGCGTGCGTCCACTATCCTTCGACCGTTCACCCTGAGCGAGGCCGCGCTGCGCGGCCGAGTCGAAGGGACACCCTGAGCGGCTACCAGCGCGGTCCGAAGTGCAGCATCGAGCCGACCCGCGGGCGGCGCGCCAGCTCGGCGGCGATGGCCGCCTCGGCCGCCGTCGGCCGCGCCTTCTTGGGCGCGACGCGAACCGAATAGTCGCTGCACGTCGCGTCAGCGGCGGAGCAGAACATCCGCACGTGCATGTGATCATCGTGGGGCGCCGAATCTCCGGGCTGCGCCATGATCTGCCCCGCCAGGTCGACGATGGCGTCCGGGGCGCCGCTGTCGCGGGCGTGATCGAGCACCAGGTCGCGCAGCGGCGCATAGAGGAAGATGTTGGCGACCCCCGGCCCGGGAGCCTCGATCAGCGCCCGCACCACCGTCCAGGTCCGCGCGGCGTCGAACCGTAGCGGCGGGCCGGCATCGACGGTGCGTCCGTGGTCGCCGAAGTGACGCATCTCGGTCGAATCGACCGGGTGGCCGGCGGCGTCGCGCGCGAACAACACCAGATCGACGTCGCGTCCGGTCTGATGCGATCGATGGTGCGGCGACCGGCCGCCCCCGGCGATCGACAGATCGCCGACCGCGACGCGGCTGCCGGGGTGGGCCGCCGACACCGCCCGGCCGACGTGGCCGATGGTGTCGACCAGCTCGTCGGTTCCCCACTGGGTGCCACGCGCCAGCCAGCGGGGATGGACCACGAAGCCCTCACCTGCGGGCGGCAGCCGGACGCCATCGATCAGCAGCCCTTCGTTGGGCGGCCCCCACGACACCGTGGTGCCATCGCCGACCACGCCGAGCTCGGCGCACGCCGACAACCCGACGATCACCGCCAGCGCGAGGAACCGGATCACACCTCATTGTTCCAGTGGACCACGACCGTGCGCAAGACTTCGCTTGCCGGCGCGACCTGGCCGCCCACGAGGTTGGGCCCGCAGGGCGCCGAACTCCTGCCAGGAAGTGCCGAGGATTCATCAGATAGGCGACCGCCGCGGTCCAGGTCCGCCACGGCCGCCCGCCGGCGCGGTGATCAGGCCTTGTCCTCGAACTCGGCGTCGATGACATCGTCGGTGCCCGGCTTGCCGCCACCCGGCGCCGCGCCGCCGCCCGGATCGGCGGTCGACGGGTCGCCGGCGCCGGCGGCCTTGTACATCGACTCGGCTAGCTTGTGGGCGACGGTCTGCAGCGATTCGAAGGCGGCCCGCAGCTCGTCGGGACCGCTGGCGTCCTTGTTGGACTCCAGCACCTGATCGGCGCGCTTGAGCTCCTCCTCGGCCATGAGCTTGTCGGCGTCGGACAGCTTGGCCCCGTTCTCGGTGACCAGCTTGCGGGTCCCGTACAGCAGGCTGTCGAGCTGGTTGCGGGCGTCGATCGCTTCCTTGCGCAGCTTGTCCTCGGCCTCGTGCGACTCCGCCTCGGCGACCGCCTTCTTGATGTCGGCCTCGGTCAGGCCGCCCGACGCGGTGATCGTGATGGTGCGCTCGACGCCGGTGGCCTTGTCCTTGGCGGCGACGTTGAGGATGCCGTTGGCGTCGATGTCGAACGTGACCTCGATCTGCGGCATGCCGCGGGGCGCCGGCGGAATGCCGGTGAGCTGGAAGCGGCCCAGGGTCTTGTTGTCCTTCGCCATCGGGCGCTCGCCCTGGGTGACGTGGACCTCGACCGTGGTCTGGTTGTCGGCCGCGGTCGAGAAGGTCTCGGCCTTGCGGGTCGGGATCGTGGTGTTGCGCGCGATCTGCGTGGTGGCCACGCCGCCCAGCGTCTCGATGGCCAGCGACAGCGGGGTGACGTCGAGGAGCAGGATGTCCTTGACGTCGCCAGACAGCACGCCGCCCTGGACCGCGGCGCCCAGCGCCACGACCTCGTCGGGATTCACCGAGCGGTTGGGCTCGCGGCCGAAGAACTCCTTGACCTTGGCCTGGACCATCGGGATCCGGGTCGAGCCGCCGACCAGCACCACCTCGTGGATGTCGGTCACCTTCTTGCCGGCGTCGGACAGCGCCTTCTTGAGCGGCTCGACCGTGCGGTTGACGATGTCCTCGATCATCCGCTCGAACTGAGTCCGCGAGATCCGCTTGAGCAGGTGCTTGGGCCCGGTGGCGTCGGCGGTCAGGTACGGCAGGTTGACCTCGGTCTCCTGCACGTTCGACAGCTCGATCTTGGCCTTCTCGGCCGCCTCCTTGAGGCGCTGCAACACCATCTTGTCCTTGCCGACGTCGATCCCGGAGTCGGTCTTGAACTCGGCGATCAGCCAGTCCATGAGCCGGTTGTCGATGTCGTCGCCGCCGAGGTGGGTATCGCCGTTGGTCGAGATGACCTCGACCACCTTGTCGCCGACCTCGAGGATCGAGATGTCGAAGGTGCCGCCGCCGAGGTCGAAGACCGCGATGACGTGCTCCTTGGTCTTGTCGAGGCCGTAGGCGAGCGCGGCCGCGGTCGGCTCGTTGATGATGCGCTTGACCTCGAGCCCGGCGATGCGGCCGGCGTCCTTGGTGGCCTGGCGCTGGGTATCGTTGAAGTACGCCGGGACGGTGATGACCGCCTCGGTGACCGGCTCGCCCAGGTACTCCTCGGCGGCGCGCTTCAGCTTCATCAGCACCCGCGCCGCGAGCTCGGGCGGCGAGTACTTCTTGCCGCGCAGCTCGATCGCGCAGTCGCCGTTGCTGGCCGCGGCGACCTTGTACGGGACCCGCTTGATCTCGTCCTGCGTCGCCGGGTCGTTGAACTTGCGGCCGATCAGTCGCTTGGACGAGAACACCGTGTTCTCGGGGTTGGTGATCGCCTGCCGGCGCGCGATCTGCCCGACCAGGACCTCACCGCGGTCGTCGAACGCGACCACCGAGGGGGTCAGCCGCGCACCCTCTTCGTTGGTGATGACCTTGGGCTCCTTGCCGTCCATGATCGCGACCACGGAGTTGGTGGTGCCCAGGTCGATGCCAATGATCTTGCCCATGACTGATGAACCTCGAAGGGGTTGCCGCTTGTGTGCTGCGCAACCTAGTCACCAGGCAAGGTGCCGTCAACTGGTCAACGCGCACTCCGAAGCGAAGACCGCAGCCATGACCGACCGCGCGATCACGATCGAGCCAACGGTCAGCTGGCGCCCTCGGCGGTGGCCAGCGCCGCCAGGTCCTTGATCCCCTGCGGTGGGTCGGTCAGGGCCAAGGCCAGGACCTCGTCCATGCGCTTCACCGAGTGGATCTCCATCTCCCGCTTCACCTCGTCGGGGACGTCGATCAGGTCCTTGACGTTGCGGTCGGGGATGATGACCCGCTTGATGCCGGCGCGGTGCGCGGCCAGCAGCTTCTCCTTGAGGCCGCCGATCTGGAGCACGTTGCCGCGCAGCGTGATCTCACCGGTCATCGCGACGTCAGGGCGGACCGGGTGCCCGGTGAGCAGTGACACCAGCGCGGTGTACATCGTGACCCCCGCCGACGGGCCGTCCTTGGGCACCGACCCGGCTGGCACGTGGACGTGGAGGTCGATGTTCTCGAGAAAGTTGCCGGCTTCCAGACCGAGCGCGGTGGCGCGGCTGCGCACCACCGACAGGGCCGCGGTCACCGACTCCTTCATCACGTCGCCGAGCTGACCGGTGAGCGTCAGCTTGCCCTTGCCGGGCATCTTGGTCGCCTCGATGAACAGGATGTCGCCGCCCACCGCGGTCCACGCCAGGCCGGTGGCCACGCCCGGCTCGCTGGTGCGGTCAGCGACCTCGCTGACGAACTTGGGCGGCCCCAGGTACTCGCGGGTCTCGTCGACGCCGATGACCTCGTGCTCCTTGGCGTTGCCCTCGGCGACCTTGACGGCCACCGCGCGGCACGTCGATCCGAGCTCGCGCTCGAGGTTACGGACGCCGGCCTCGCGGGTGTAGCTGTCGATGATCTCGAAGATCGCGTCGTCGTTGATCTCGCAGCGATCATGGCCGAGGCCATGCTCCTCGAGCTGCTTGGGGACCAGGAACGCGCGCGCGATGTGCTTCTTCTCCTGCCGGGTGTAGCCGGGCAGCTCGATGATCTCGAGGCGATCGCGCAACGCCCACGGGATCGGGTCGAGCTGGTTGGCGGTCGCGATGAACATCACCTTCGACAGATCGAAGGTGACCTCGAGGTAGTGGTCGGAGAAGCTGGAGTTCTGCTCGGGATCGAGGACCTCGAGCAACGCGCTGGCCGGGTCGCCCCGGAAGTCGTGGCCGAGCTTGTCGATCTCGTCGAGCACGAAGACCGGGTTGTTGGTGCCGGCCTTCTTGATGCCCTGGATGATGCGACCCGGCAGCGAACCGACGTAGGTGCGGCGGTGGCCACGGATCTCGGCCTCGTCGCGCACGCCGCCCAGCGAGATGCGCACGAACTTGCGACCGATGGCCCGCGCCACCGAGCGGCCCAGCGACGTCTTGCCGACGCCGGGCGGACCGACCAGGCACAGGATCGGGCCCTTCTTGTCGTCCTTGAGCTTGCGCACCGCCATGTACTCGACGATGCGCTTCTTGACCTTGTCGAGATCGTAGTGGTCCTCGTCGAGGCAACGGCGGACCTCGCCGAGCTGGATGTGGTCGTCGGTCGAGATGCTCCACGGCAGCTCGACCAGCCACTCGAGGTAGGTGCGCGTCACCGTGTACTCGGCCGATGACGGCTGCATGCCCTTGAGGCGATCGAACTGCTTCTTGGCCGTCTTCTCGGCCTCCTCGGGCATCTTGGCCTTGGCGATCTTCTCGCCGAACTCGTCGAGGTCACCGCCGCCGTCGTCGAGCTCGCCCAGCTCCTCCTTGATCGCCTTGAGCTGCTGGCGCAGCACGTACTCGCGCTGGTTGCGGCCCATCTCCTCCTGCACCTGGGTGTTGATGCGCTCGCGCACCTTGAGCACCTCGAGCTGGCGCGACAGGAACTGGAGCACCTTGCGGGTGCGGCCCTTGATGTCGAAGGTCTCGAGGATGTCCTGCTTCTCGGCGACCTCGAGCTCGAGGTTCGACGTGATCAGATCGGCGAGGTGACCGGGCTCGGTGACCGAGTCGACCAGCGCGCCGGCTTCCTTGGGCACCGCGTCCATCAGCTTGACGACCCGCTTGGCGATGTCCTTGAGGTTCATCACCAGGGCGTCGAGCTCGACGTCCGACGTGGTCGGATCGGGAACCGCGCGCACCTTCGCCGACAGGAACGGCTCGCTGCCATCGAAGCCGGTGACCTCGAAGCGACTGACCCCTTGCAGGATCACGCTGAAGTTGTCCTTGGCCAGCTTGATGACCTTGAGGATGCGAGCCGCGCATCCGACCGTGTAGAGGTCACCGGACGATGGATCCTCGGTGCGCGCGTCGCGCTGGGTGAGGATGCCGATCACCGGCCGCTCCTTGGCGATCGCGTCCTCGACCAGGCGCACCGACTTGCGGCGACCGACGTCGATCGGGATGATCGATCCTGGGAACAGCACCGAGTTGCGCAGCGGCAAGATCGGCAGTGCGTCTGGGATCTCGACAGGCTGGTCTCCCCCAGCCTTGGCCTTGGACATGAGACGAAACCTACTCATCGCCCGACGGCAGCGTCAAGCCGACCTGCCTGCTATGACAGGCACTTGGACCGCTGTCCCACGAATGTGGTCAGGTCCCCTTGCGATCGGCCCAACTCATAACTAAAGTGGTCTTACCAGTTGGTAAGACCACCCATGACCCTCAGCATCGACACTACCACGACCGCCGCTCCGAACAGCAGTCACGGCACGGCGATCGAAAGCGTCCTCGAGGCGCTGCTCGCCGACATCATGCGCGGCAAGTATCCGCCGGGCGTGCGCCTACCCGCCGAGCGCGAGCTCTCCAAGCTGCTCGGCGCCAGCCGTCCGACCCTGCGCGAGGCGCTGCGCCAGCTCGGCGAGTGGCAGCTCGTCGAGCCCCGCCGCGGATCGGGCATCGTGGTGTGTCCGCTCGCCGACTGGTCGATCGAGGTCCTGCCGGCTTACCTGCGCTACGCGCGGCCGTCGCCGACGATGCCGACCACGGGCCGGCTCCTGCTCGATCTGCTGGCGCTACGTCGGCTGATCATGCGCGACGTCGCGCAGCTGGTCGCGCCCCGGCTCGCCGGCGGCACCGGCACGGTGGTGGCCCGGGTTCAGCTCGCCCGCGCCTGGTCGGCGCGCCACGCGCCGGCGGCGTTCGTGCGCGAGGACTTCCTCGTGATGCGCGCGGTGGTCGAGGCCGCCGGCTTCCTGCCGGCGGTGTGGATGCTCAACCGCGTGTCCGGCGTCTACATCGAGATCGCGGCCGCGGTCACCAACCAGGTCCGCGTCCCCGACGACTACGTCGAGGCCTCGACCGCGTACCTCGATGCCATCGACCGCGGCGACGGTGACCAGGCCGCCGCGCTGGTCAACGCCTACCTCGAGCGCCACGATGCCGCGCTGACCCGAGCCCTGGAGATGATCGCGTGAGCTACCAACACCCGCCGCAGGTCCGGCGCGTGCTCGAGAGCCTGGTGCCGGTGGTGTGCCCACCCGAGGCCATGGAGCTCGGGCTCGGCGCCGATATCGTCGATCACGTCGCGCTGACCATGAGCGTGGTGCCGCCGCTGTTCCGGCGTGGGCTGGTGCTCGGCCTGACCACGTACGACGTCAGCGCGGTGTTGTGGTGGCCCGGTCGCGGCCGGCGCGCCCATCGCCTGCCCCTGGCGCTCGCCGAGCGCTGGTTCGCGCGCTGGGAGCACGGGCCGACCCCCATCGAGAGCGAGCTGGCCAAGGCGGTCGGCCAGCTGCTCAAGTTCGGCTGCTACGAACAGCCCGCCATGCTCGAGCGACTGGGCTATCGGCCGCAGCAGTGGATCGACCAGGTCAAGCGCCGCCGCCTGACCGTGTACGGCGACGACGTGCGGCGCGCCGAGGCGGCGATCCTGGCCCCCGATCCGCTGCGGCCGCGGTCCCAGAAGAAGGAGCGAGCCTGATGGTGGCGCTACCCAGGACCGCCCTGCACCAGGACCGGGTCCCCGACAACGTCTCGACGCGATCGACCCTGCACGGCGACACCGTGCTCGACGCCGACGTCGTCATCATCGGCTCGGGCGCCGGCGGCGCCACGCTGGCGGCCGAGCTGGCCGAGGCTGGCCTCGACGTCGTGATGATCGAGGAGGGTCGCTACTACACGACCCGCGACTTCACCGCCGAGGCCTCGGCGATGACGCGCCAGCTGTACCGCGACGGCGGCGCCTCGATCGCGATCGGCGACCCGCCGGTGATGTTCCAGGAGGGCCGCGCGGTCGGTGGCTCGACGGTCATCAACGGCGGTATGTCGTGGCGGACGCCCGAACGCATCCTCGAGCGCTGGCGGCGCGAGGCCGGCCTCGAACACATCGAGATGCCCGACATGGACGAGTTCTTCGCCCGGGTCGAGCGACGCATCAACGTCCGCCACCAGGATCCGGAAACCATCGGCGTCGACAACGCGCTGCTCAAGCGGGGCGCCGACGCCAAGGGCTGGAAGGTGATCCCCAACCTGCGCAATCAGGTCCACTGCGCCGGCTCCAACAACTGCGCGTTCGGCTGCCCGACCGGCGCCAAGCAGTCGGCGCTGGTCAGCTACATCCCGCGCGCGCTTCACTTCGGCGCCCGGCTCCTCTCCGACGTCAAGATCGACAAGATCTTGATGCACGGCAAGCGGGCGATCGGAGTCCAGGGTCACGTCGTCGGCGACCCGGCGACCGGGCCCAGCGGCGCCCGCGGCCATCGGGTGGTCGTGCGCGCCAAGCTGGTGGTGTCGGCGTGCGGCGCGATCCAGACCCCGGCGCTGCTGGCCCGCTCGGGCGTGCGGTCACCGTCGGGACGGCTGGGCCACAACCTGTCGCTGCACCCCAACGTGAAGCTCACCGCCGTCTTCGACGAGCCGGTCCGCGGCTGGGAGGGCGTGCACCAGGCCTATCAGGTCCGCGAGTTCGAGGGCGAGGGCCTGCTGTTCGCGGCGGTCAACATCCCACCCAGCATCGTCGCGATGACCTCGCACCAGCGCGGCGCCGCGCTCGGCCGCCTGATGGCCGAGTACGACCGTACGGTCATCGCCGGCATGCTGTGCGAGGACAGCGCCACCGGTCGCGTGCGCACGATCAGCGGCCGGCCGCAGGCGTTCTATCAACTCGCCCAGCTCGACGCCGAGAAGCTGATCCGCGGCGTCGCGCTGCTCTCCGAGCTCCTGTTCGCCGCCGGCGCCCGTTCGATCGTGACCCCGTTCGCCGGCGTACCGGCCTTGCGGTCCCACGACGACACCCGGGCGCTGTACACGCGCACGATCAAGCGCTCGGCGATGGAGGTGGTGACCGTCCACATGATGGGCACCGCCGCCATGGGGACCGATCGCACGCGCTCGGTCACCGACGGCTACGGCCTGGTCCACGACGCCGACCGTCTGATGGTGTGCGACGCCAGCCTGTTTCCGACCCCGATCGGCGTCAACCCGATGGAGACCATCATGGCGCTCGCCACCCGCGCCGCCGCCCACGTGCTCGACAACCTGCCGAGGTACCAATGACCGCCACGACCGCCACCACCGCCACCATCGCCGCGCCTCCCGTCGCGCCCGACGCGCTGCGCCCGAACCAACCCGGCGACCGGGTGCTCGCGCTCGAGCGGCTGTCGAACGCCGAGCTCGAACAGGTGTTCATGCGCGGCGCGACGCCAGCCCTGTCGGCGATCGCCGGCTGGGAGTTCCGCGGCCTCAACACGCCGCCGTGGTTCCGCCTCCTCGGCATCAAGAAGTTCATCAAGGGCTTCTACAGCGAGGGCGGCACCACCTGGGGCTACAACTGCCCGGTCGAACAGAACCGCGTCGACGGCCCGTGGCTGGCCAAGCCCGACGACGCCAACCCGAAGCGCTTCGGCTTCTACACGGTGGCGGCGGTCGACGCGACGGCCACCGACAACCGCTACCTGCACGCGCTCTTGCTCGACTACGGCAAGGGCAACAACCCTCGCTTCGACCCCAGCGCCGGCCTGCGCGACTACCTGGTCCAGGTCGACGCCGCCGATCCGGACCTGCTGCTCGGCAAGGCGTACTACGCCGCTGGCCCGCTGCGCCTGCCGACCTACAGCTTCTTCATCCTCGAGCGTCACCGCCGCGGCCCGGCGGCGATCGCGCGGTAGATCCCGCGCCGCCGCGACGCCCCGCGGTGGTTCGTGAAACACTCCGCCGCATGAACGCGACGCTAGCAGAACGCCGGAAGGTGCTCGGAGACGCGCTACCCGACGACCTCGCCACCGAGGCGGCGCGGCTGAAGACCCTGGTCGAGGTCGCGTTCATCGCCGCCGCCGCCGACGGCAAGCTGGGCGATGACGAGATCCGCAACCTGACCGCGAACCTCATGGCCTGGCTGCACGCCGACCTCGACGACGAGTTCTTCGTCGAGCTGTTCGCCGAGCTGGCCGGGTTGCTGGCCGAGCATGGCGTCGCCGCGCGGCTGGCCAACGCCGCCGCCCTGCTCGACGCCGAGTCGCGGCGAGCGGCGTACACGCTCGCGTGCGTCACCGCGCTGTGCGACCTCGACGTCCACGACGACGAGCTGCTGGTGCTCGGCAAGATCGCCGACGCCTTCGAGATCCCCGAGGCCGAGGCCCAGGCCACGTTCGACGAACTCGAAGACACCGTCGCGGCCCTGGCCCGCGGCTGACCGGTACGATCCACGTTTCCGCTCGTCCTGAGCGAAACGCGAGCGCAAGCGAGCGTGAGTCGAAGGACGTACTACCGGCGCCGGCGCCGCATCAGAAGCCGGCGCTGATCACGGCGCCGGCTTCACCTTGCTGCCGGTCGGCACCGGCACCCGCGACACCTCCTGGAACGACAGCTCGAGCTCGGCCGGATCGTCGCCGGTCGCGACCCAGCGCCGCAGCACGATGATCTCGGCGCCGCCGCGGTAGACGGCGCGGAACTCGGCGCCGCTGCCGGCGTTCAGGCACGACAGCACGGTGATGATGTCGCCGCCGTTGCCGGCCGCCGCCGCACAGGGCGCCGCGATGTCGCCGAGCGGGTAGCTCTGGGTCGCGCCGTGATGGTCCGTCACCTCGAGGAAGACGTTGGTCTTGGGGGTCGCGGACTCGGGGTTGTAGCCCGGGGTCCCCCAGCCGAGCAGCGTCTGCACGGTGACCGTGCCGGTGCCGCTGCCGCTGCCATCACCGGCACCGGTTCCCGGTGTCGTCGACTGCTTGCCGCCGCACCCGGCGGCGGCGAAGAACACGGCCAGGTACATGCAACGCATACCCTGGGTGTAGCGCGATCTGCGGCCGGCCTCCAGCTGCCAGGGGCCCCCCGCGCGCCAAGCCCGAGCCCGAGCCCGAGCCCGAGCCCGAGCCCGAGCCCGAGCGCCGGGCCTGGGTTCGGGCTAATCGGGCCCTACCCGACCAGGACGGCGCGGGCGTAGATCAGCTCGAAGCCGACCCGGCCCACGTTGGCCTGCGACTGCGAGCCCGGCGCGGTGGTGACGATCGCCAGGTCACAGCCCGCCGCCCAGGCGTCGGCGAGCCGCGCCGACAGCAGCGCGCGTTGCACCCCGCGGCGCCGGAACGCCGGGATCGTCGACGCACCGCACAGCTGCGCGAGCCTGCCGGCGTAGCGCGCGCTGGCCGAGCCCGCCGCCACACCGTCGACGCGCGCCAGGTAGCGCGGCAACTCGTCGACCTTCGCGAAGTCGCCGAACACCTGGCGCAGGACGTCCAGCGCGCTGTCGGCGTCGGCCTCGGCGCCGGTGCCGTCGGAGGCGCCGAAGCCCGCCAGCGACAGGTCGAGCCACAGCGCCGACGTCGCCGCGGTCACGCGCTCGATCGTGATGGCGCCGGGAAGCTCGACCGCGGCGTCAGCGGCCGTGATCGGGCGGCCGAGGACGTGCTCGAACCCCTCGAGCCGGTAGCCGCGGGCGGTGAGGTCGCGATGGACCTCGGGCGCGGCGAGCGTCGCGACCTCGAAGCGCACCGCCTCGCCGCGTCCATGCCAGATCGCCTCGACGGCGGCGAGCGCCGTCGGATCGAGGCCGCCGTCGAACCCCACGCCGGCGACCTTGTTGACCGGCGAGCCGGGACGCGCGAGCACGGCGAGGCCACCGCCGAGCGGTGTGATGTCGGCGCCCGGCGTGTAGCGCGCGACCGCGGCGCACAACGCGGCCTCGGCGGCGTCGATACGGGCGGCGAGCGCGGGATCGGCGAACATCTCGACGGTGTAGCAGACCGTCGGGAGCCGAGGGCGTAAGGTCGGCGGCATGATCCGGCAGCTCGACGCGCTCGGCTACTGGTTCAACGACCTGGCGCCCAGCGCCTACCCGCGGCCCCAGGCGCTGGTCGGCCGCTGGCAGCCGGCGCGGCGGGCCGCGGTGGTCAGGTACCTGCGCGCCGGACCACGCTTCGAGTCCTACGCCGGCACGTCGTTCTGTCGCTTCGCGTGCGGCGTGCCGTCGAGGCAGATGGGGCACCGCGATCGGTCTGACGGCGTCTGGGTGTGGCCCGAGGGGTTGGCCCACTACGTCGAGGCCCACGCGGTGCGCTTGCCCGAGCGCTTCATCCGCCACGCCGTCGCGCACCGCGAGCGGCTGGCGACGATCGACCTCGGCCGCGAGCGGCTCGGGCGCATCGACGACACCCGCTGGGTGGCCTGGGGACGCGCGCGCGGCGCCGCGGTCGCGCTGTCGCCGGCATGGGCGGTCCCGGGCTGGGACCTGCAACACGAGCTCGAGCGTCGGCTCGAACTCCAGGTGACGCCGGGGCACGTGCTGTGGCAGCGACGGTCGCGGGTGGTGCTGTGGCGCGCCGCCACCGGCGACGCGGTGTTCAGGCTGTCCAGCGGGGCGCTGGCGATCGTGCGGCTCGAGCCCCGCCGGCGTGGCGCGCCGCCGCTGCGCACCCGGCTCCTGGCCGGCTGGCATGCCTGGCCGGCGGCGCGCCGGGGCTGAACCCGCGACCGCGAGCGTCTACACTGCCGCGATGGCCCGCCACCGAATCGTCGCCCGCGTGGGCGCCGCGCTCATCGCGCTGCTCGCAGCGTTTGCGACCGCGCCGCCGCCGGCCGCCGCCGACGACCAGCATCCCGCCGCCGAGGCGCCGGCCCGCGCCCTGCTCGCCCGTCAACTCGCGCTCCTCGACGCCGACAAGGTCGACGAGTTTCGCACCACGCTGCTCGCCGGCGCCCGCTGCCACGTACCCGACCGCGGCATGCTGCCGTGCGACGACATCAACCTCAGCTGGTTCTATCCGGCCACCCGGATCCGCACCAAGGTGCGCACGCTGGTGGTCGGCGCCACCGCTAGGTCGGCCTGGATCTCCGGCGAGCTCGACGTCGCGACCACCACGCCGCGCCACTCCGGCGACGTCGGTCCGGCGTTCCATTCGTACACCCAGCGGATCCGGTTGACCGCGCTCGTCGTCCGCGACGGCGACGCCTGGCGGGGCGCGTTGTTCTGGGTGTCGACGCCGTCCGACCACGGCATCAACACCGACCGGGCCACGGGCACCCCGGGGCCGCTCGCGACCTGGCTCGACGATCCCACCGCGATGGCCGCCGGGCTGGACGTCGGGCCGTCGGTCACCGTGTTCGGCACCGCGCTCGCCGAGCGCGCCTTCGGCGCCAAGGCGGCCGCCAAGCTGCTCGGCCGCTGGAAGAAGTTGCGCCTCGAGGTCGGCGACGATGCCGAGGAGCGCGAGTTCGGTGACACCGCGGTCGTCACCGCGACGGTCATCCACCTGGCGAAGGACGGCCGGCGCGGCTTCGATACCAGCGCCGTCTTCCACCGCACCGATGCCGGCTGGCGTCTGGTCGCGGTCCACTATGCCGGGATGTGATCGCGAGCGGGTGCGATTCAATCCTCGCCGTCGGCATCGTCGTCCCCGCACGGGTTGCCGCGCTCGCCGTGGTCGCCGCCCCCGCTCCCGAACGCGCCCAGCTCCTCCATCACCTTGAAGTCGACGCCGTACGCCGCCGGCGCCGGAAAGTCGACCGGCCCGGTGGTCACCCACCCGTCGCGCCACGCCTTGGTGAAGTAGCCGCGCACGTCGTGGATGATGAGCAGATCGCGGATGAGGCCGGCGATCGTCGTGGTCGGAGCCTCCGAGCGCAGGGTCGCGCCGATGCCCTTGGTCTCGTAGTCGGCGGGCACGATGGCCGCCAGCTGCGTGGTGGTGGTGATGCCCAGCAGCGACAGCTCCTCCAGCAGCGCGACGTCGACGCCGCCGCTGCCGAAGTCGAGCGTGATGGTCCCGGCGGTCACCGCCGCGGGGAACCGGTCCTGGACGAAGCTCACCAGGGTCTCGCGCGTCAGCGGCGCCCCGACGACCGCCGGTGGCGCCGCGACCTGCGTGTTGGACGGCGTGGTCGACGGTGAATTCTTGCCGCAGGCGACGGCGGTGGCGAACAGCAGCGCGATCGCGACGAGACGGCCCATGCCAGGATGATATCAAATCTCGTGATCCAGGCGATGGGCGTCGCGGCCTGACGTCGCGGTAGGATGGCGGCGTGCCCCCGGCTCGCCTGATCGTGATCGACGGCCCTGACCTCGGCCGCGAATTCGATGTACCGGCGCGCGGCGGTGGCATCGGCCGCGGCGACGACAACGCCGCCCAGCTCAGCGACCCTGCGGTGTCGCGCTCGCACTGCACGATCGAACAGCGCGACGGTGCGCTCTGCCTCGTCGACGAGGGCAGCCGCAACAAGACCCTGGTCAATGGCCAGCTGATCGCGCTCCACCGGCTCGAGGCCGGCGACGAGATCGTCATCGGCCAGACCCGGCTCGCGTTCCTGCCCGCCGATGGCGTCGCCATGACCCGGCCGGCGGCGCCGGCGCGGGTGACGATGGAGGTCGGCACCCGCGAGCTGATGTCGCTGGCCGGCGCGCCCGGCGAGGCCCGCGCCCGTCGCCACCTGGCGTCGCTGGCCGGCCTGGGCGAACGGTTGCGCAGCGAGATCGGCAAGGGCAAGGAGGCGGTCGCCCGCGCCACCGCCGAGGCCTGTCTGGCCGTGCTCGGCGCCGATCGCGGCTTCGTGATCACGCGCGACGGCGGCCGCGCCACGCCGATCGCCACCGCGGTCGTGACCGGCGATCCGGCGGGCTCGAGCCTGGTGTTGCCGCGCGACATCGTCGACAAGGTGGTCGGCCATGGCAAGGCGATGGCGGTCGAGGCCAGCGGCGGCGGCGGGCCACGCGCCGCCCTCGCGGTACCGCTCGCGATCGGTGACGACATCGCGATCCTGTGGGCCGAACGCCGCGGCGCGACGCCGTGGGAGAGCCTCGACGTCATGGCCGCCGCCTGCCTGGCCCAGATCGCGGGCGCCGCGCTGGCCGCGGCCGAGACCCAGGGCGTGCTGGTGCGCGGCCAGGCCGCGCTCGAAGAGCGGCTGGGGGACGGCGAGCTGATCGGCCGCTCGCCGGCCGCGCTGGCGTTGCTCGATCTGGTCGCGCGCGTGGCGCCGACCGATGCCACGGTGTTGCTGGGCGGCGAGTCGGGCTCGGGCAAGGAGATGGTGTCGCGCGCGATCCACCGCGGCAGCCGGCGAGCGCAGGGCCCGTGCGTGGCCGTCAACTGCGCGGCGCTGACCGAGACGTTGATCGAGAGCGAGCTGTTCGGCCACGAGAAGGGCGCCTTCACCGGCGCCACCGAGAAGAAGATCGGCCGCTTCGAAGCTGCTGACAAGGGCACCCTGTTCCTCGACGAGATCGGCGAGATGCCGCTGCAGCTGCAGACCAAGCTGCTGCGCGTGCTCGAGGAGCGGCGCTTCGAGCGCGTCGGGGGGACCAAGCCGGTGACCGTCGACGTGCGGCTGATCGCCGCCACCAACCGCGACCTGGGCGACATGGTCCGCCGCGGCCTGTTCCGCGAGGATCTGTTCTACCGGCTCTCGGTGGTGCACACCATCGTGCCGCCGCTGCGCGAACGGGCCGACGACATCCCGATGCTCGCCGAGCATTTCTTGGCCCGGATGCGGCACCAGGTCGGCCGCCGGGTGCTCGGATTCCGTCCCGAGGCGCTGCGATCGCTGCGCGCCCACAGCTGGCCGGGCAACGTGCGCGAGCTGCGCAACGCGATCGAGCGCGCGGTCGTGCTCGGCCGTGGCGAGTGGATCGAGGACGGTGATCTGCCGCCCAACCTCGGCGGCCGCGTGCAGCCGACGACGCGGCGGGCCGCCACCCCGACCCCACCGCTCGGCTCGATGTCGCTCACCGGCGCCAGCGCGTCGTCGGGTTCGATCCACGTCCCGACCATCAGCGCCGCGCCGCTGCCGGCGCCTCGCGAACCGGCCGAGGAGCCGGTCGCCGTTCCGCCGGGCGTGACCGCCCGATCGCTGCGCGAGCTCGAGCGCGAGGGCATCATCGCCGCGCTCGCCGCCACCGGTGGCAACAAGGCGCAGGCCGCAGCCATCCTGGAGATCGATCGATCGACGCTCTACAAGAAGCTCAAGGAGTACGGCATCGGCTAGCCCGAGCCCGAGCCCGAGCCCGAGCCCGAGCCCGAGCCCGAGCCGAGCCCGAGCCCGAGCCCGATTCCGATTCCGATTCCGACTCCGACTCCGACGACAGTGCGCTCGACGAGCCGAAGAGATCGGGCTCGGGCTCGGGCTCGGGCTCGGGCTCGACGGAAAGGCCACCCTTCGACTCGCCGCTGCGCGGCTCGCTCAGGGTTACCGGTTCAGGCCGACGAAAAAGGCCACCCTTCGACTCGCCGCTTCGCGGCTCGCTCAGGGTGACCGGTTCGTACACGGCGAGCGGAGCGAGCGCGGTGGAGACGCGCAAGCCGGCCCGCGGCCGAGGAGGCCGCGAGGAGCGCGCGGAGCGTACTTCCTGTACGTGAGCACGCACCGCAGCGGCTGACGACGGCCCCGGGCCGGATCGCGCGTCTCCGCGAGGAGCGCGCGGAGCGTACTCCCGTACGCGAGCACGCACCGCAGCGGCTGACGACGGCCCCGGGCCGGATCGCGCGTCTCCGTTCAGCGGGGGAGCTTGCGGGGACGGCCGCGGCGGCGCGGCGCATCTCCGGAACCGGCGAGGTCTTGCTCCTCCGAGAACCGTTCCTCGACCATGTCGGAGACCGACGTGTGGAGCGACTCCAGCTTGCGGAGCTCCTCGCGCTCGAACTCGGCGAACGATCCATAAACACGTGGAAATGAAGACATTTTTTGGCCTCCCGGAGGATGAGGACTACATGTCCTACATCTGCGCCTAACGTAAGTCATGGGATCACAGATCCCAAGTTTTTTGCGCATCCACCTCCGAGGCCCGATCGCTGGTCGATGCGCACCAGCCCGTCAGACGAACGTGCTAACCGGCCTGTCATGACCCGCATCGTCGCGGTCGCGAACCAGAAGGGCGGAGTCGGCAAGACCACGACCGCCATCAACCTGGCGGCCTCGGTCGCCAGCAAGGGCTACCGCGTCCTGCTGGTCGATTTCGATCCGCAGGGCAACGCCTCGTCGGGGGTCGGGTACCCGCGGGCGCGCGTGGAGCTGTCGGTGTACGACGCGCTGGTGGGCGACGTCTCGCTCGCCGACGTGATTCGCCCCACCGACATCACCACGCTGTGGGTGGCGCCGGCGACCACCGATCTGGTCGGTGCCGAGATCGAGCTCATCACGGCCGATCGGCGCGAGCGCATCCTCGCCGACGCGCTCGACGAAGTGCGGTCGCGCTTCGATTACATCGTGATCGACTGTCCACCGTCGCTGGGCATGCTGACGCTGAACGCCCTGGTGGCCGCGGACGGAGTCATGGTGCCGATGCAGGCCGAGTACTTCGCGCTCGAGGGCATCTCGTCGCTGTCGGCGACCATCGAGCGGGTTCGCGCGGCGTACAACCCGCGCCTGACGATCGACGGCGTGGTGTTCTGCATGTACGACGCGCGGACCAACCTGGCGGCCCAGGTGCGCGGCGAGGTGCAGTCGTTCTTCGGCGACAAGGTCTTTGCCGCGCTGGTGCCGCGCAACGTGCGCCTGTCCGAGGCGCCATCGCACGGCAAGCCCGCCTTGCTGTACGACTTCCGCAGCCCGGGCGCGCGCAGCTATCTGGCGGTCGCCGACGAGCTCTTGCTCCGGCTGGGCGCCAAGGCGCCGCCGACGCTGGGGCTGCCGCCGGTGGCGCCGCCGCTGAACAAAGGCGCGGCTTGACCAGCCCGAGCGGCCCCAAGGACGCCAAGGGCCGGCGCGGGCTTGGCCGCGGGCTCGGCCGCGGGCTCGGCGCGCTGTTGCCGTCGGCGCCGCCGTCGAGCGCCGGCGCGGCGACGGCGCCCGGGGCGGGCGGGGAACGCAGCCGTACCTATTTCCAGGCCCCGATCGAGGACGTCTACCCCAACCCCGAGCAGCCGCGACGACACTTCGGCGACCCCGAGCTCGACGAGCTGGCGGCGTCGATCCGCGCCCACGGCGTGATCATGCCGCTGGTGGTGCGGCCCCGTCACGGCGGCGGCTACTTGCTCATCGCCGGCGAGCGGCGCTGGCGCGCGGCCCAGCGGGCCGGACAATTTCACGTTCCGGTCGTGGTCCAGGACGTCGACACCCGCGAGGCGTTCGAGCGGGCCCTGGTCGAGAACCTGCAACGCGCCGACCTCAACCCGATCGAGGAAGCGGCCGCCTTCCACCGCCTGGTCGATGAGTTCGGGCTGAGCCAGGATCAGGTCGCCACGCGGGTCGGCAAGGACCGCTCGACGGTCGCCAACGCGATGCGTCTGTTGCGGTTGCCGCCGTCGGTGCGGGTGATGGTGGAGGAACAGCGGCTGACCATGGGCCACGCCCGCGCGCTGCTCGGGCTCGACGACGACGCGGCCATCGAGACGCTGGCGCGGATGGCGGTGGCGCGCGGCCTGAGCGTGCGGGCGACCGAGAAGGCGGTTCGCGATCGCATGGACGCGCCGGAGCGCGCGACCGCGAGCAAGCGGCGGATCGAGGCCGTCGTCGCCAAGAGCGCGGCGGCGCTCGACCTCGAGGAGCGGCTGACCAGGTCGCTGGGCGGTCCGGTGTCGCTCGACGAGGACGTGGCGACCGACGGCGCGGCCCGCAAGTCGGGCTCGATCACGATCCGCTACGTCGACCTCGATCACCTCGACCGCTTGCTGGAAAAGCTGCTGTAGCATCGTGGGTATGGGGAGCCGGAGCGCAACCGGCGACGATCTCACCGAGCCCGGCAAGCTGCTGTCGGCGCTGGGCGAGACCATGGCGGGCGAACGCCTGCTCGCCGCCCGCTACCACATCGTCGACTGGCTCGGTGCCGGCGGCATGGGCACCGTCTATCGCGCCCGCGACGCGCTGCTGGGCGAACACGTCGCGATCAAGATCCTGAAGCCGGGGCTGGCGCTCGATCCGGGCGCGGTCGAGCGCTTCCGGCGTGAGGTCAAGCTGGCGCGTCGGGTCAGCCACAAGAACGTGGCCCGCATGTTCGACATCGGCGAGCACGACGGCGAGCACTTCCTGGTCATGGAGCTCATCGACGGCGAGTCGCTCGCCGCCTGGGTCCGCCGCGCGCCGCTGCCGCTGCCGCGCACGGTGGAGATCGCGCTGGCGGTGTGCGCCGGGCTGGGCGCGGCCCACGAGGCCGGGGTCATCCACCGCGATCTCAAGCCGGAGAACGTGATGATCGCGCGCGACGGCCGCCCGGTCATCACCGATTTCGGCGTCGCGCGCGCCGTCACCGGCGCGGTCGCCGGCGCTGGCGAGACCGAACGTGGCGTCGCCGTCGGCACCCCCTGGTACATGGCGCCCGAGCAGCTGATGGCCGGCGACATCGACCACCGCGCCGACCTGTGGGCGCTGGGGGTGGTGCTCTACGAGCTGGTCGGTGCGGTGCGACCGTTCGCCGGCGACAGCGTGGCCGCGGTCGCCGTGGCCCAGGCCCGCGGCCCGGCCTACGACCTGCGGGCGCTGCGGCCCGACGCGCCGGCGCCGCTGGTCGCGGTGATCGAGCGCCTCTTGCAGCCCGATCGCGAGCGCCGGTTCCGCAACGCCTCCGACGTGGCGCGTGCGCTCGGTGGCGCCGCCGTGCCGGGCGGGCGCACCACGACCGCACCGGGTCCGGCGGTGACGACGCTCGCGGTCCTGCCGCTGCGCTGCGCGCCGACCGACGCCTACCTCGCCGACGGGCTGCTCGACGACCTGATCGACACCCTGTCGATGACCCGTGGCCTGCGCGTGCGCAGCCGCGGCGCCGTGCAGGCGCTCGACGGCATGGCGCCCGAGCAGGCCGGGCAGCGCCTCGACGTCGGCGTGGTCGTCGAGGGCTCGCTGCGCCGCCGCGGTGACGGCCTGCGGCTCACCGCGCGCATCATCCAGGTCGGCGACGGCTTCCAGGTTCACGCCGCCCGCGTCGATTGCACCGAGGCCCAGATCCTCGACGTCAGCGAGCGCCTGGCCCGCGAGATCGCGGGCGCGCTGTCGACGCGGGTCGAGCGTGCGACCGCCCGCCCGAACGATCCGCGCGCCGTCGAGCTGTACCTGCGGGCGCGCGGCGAGCTGCGCCGCTTCTGGCGCGTGCACCTGACCCGCGCGGTCGAGTTGCTCGATCAGGCGCGCGCGCTGGCCCCCGAAGCGCCCGCGGTGCTGGGCTGCCGCGCCTACGCGATGGTGCGGCTGTGGCTGATGGGCGAAGGCCAGGCCGATCCGCGCGGCGAGGCGGCCTACGCCGCCGCACTCGAAGCCATCGCCGCCGCACCCGATCACGGCGAGGCGCGCCTGGCGCTCGGCATGGCCCGCATCAACCGCGGCGAGGTCGAGGCCGGGGTCGCTGACCTGGCGTGGGCGGTGGCGAGAGCGCCGCTGCTCGGCGCCGCGCACGAGCAGGCCGGCCGCATCCTGGTCGAGGTCGGCGCCACCGAGGAGGGCGTGGCGCGCCTGCGCGGCGCGGCCAAGCTCGATCCAGAGCAAGCGGCGATGTTCGACTGCGAGGTGGCGCGGGTCCACGCGCTCGACGGTCGCTGGGACGAGGTCACCCGCGCGCTGGCCGGGCCGCTCGGCGACGACGATCCGGCGGTCCGCTTGCTCGCCGAGGTGCTGGCGGCGCGGCTCGGGCTGTGGCGCGGTGCCGCCGCCACCGCGTGGGCCGAGAGCGCGCCTGCGGTCGCCAACCGCACGATCGGCATCCTGGTCCGCGTCCTGCGCCAGCGCGTCATCGACGACGGCGACTGGGCGTGGATGATCGGCTTCATCGGCGACGCCGCCGCCGCGCTGCGCAGCCGGCTGTTCATCGGCCAGATCGCGACCGAGCTGGCGCTGGCGTCGGATCGCCCCGACCGCGCGCTCGACGCCCTCGAGGCCGCCGCGGCCCACGGCCTCTTCGATCGGCTGTGGATCGACCATTGTCCCGTGCTCGCCGTGCTGGCCGGCGAGCCGCGCTTCACCGCCGCCCGCCGCCGCATCGTCGAGCGAGCCGCCTCGGTCCTGGCCGCCTACCGAAGCGCCGACGCGGCCTAGCCGCCCTCGCTACCGAAGGCATCGGCGGCCGCGAGCCGGCGATCGAGGACCCGGCGCAGGGCGGCGTGCTCGGGCCGATCGAGGGCTGGATCCTCGTCGAGCACGCGCTCGGCCTCGGCGCGGGCGGCCAGCAACAGCTCGGTGTGGGTGCGCAGATCGCCGAAGCGCAGGCGTGGCAGTCCGGCCTGGCGGGCGCCGAGCAGCTCGCCGGGGCCGCGCAACAACAGGTCTTCCTCGGCGATGCGGAAACCGTCGGTCGAGCCGGCGATCACCTCGAGCCGGCGCTTGCCGTCCTCCGACTGGCCGCCACGCGTGAGCAGGAGACACCACGACGCGCCGCCGCCACGGCCGATGCGGCCCCGCAGCTGGTGGAGCTGGGCCAGGCCGAAGCGATCGGCGTCCTCGATCACCATCACGGTCGCCGCCGGTACATCGACGCCGACCTCGATCACCGTGGTCGAGACCAGCACGTCGAGATCGCCGCGCGCGAACGCCGACATCGCCGCGTCGCGCTCGGGTGCGGTCAGCTGGCCGTGGACCAGGCCGACCCGCAGCGGCGCCAGCTTCGCCGCCAGCCGGTGCTGCGTCGAGGTCGCGTCGGCCCAGCCGTGGCGACTCTCGTCGTCCGACGCCTCGACGAGCGGGCAGACCACGAACGCTCGCTCACCGGCGGTCACCCGCTCGACCACCCGGGCGTAGGCCGCCGCGCGACCGCGGTCGCCGGTGAACACCTCGGTCACCGCCGGCACCCGCCCCGGCGGCAGCTCGTCGATCACGGTGCTGTCGAGGTCGCCGTACGCGGTGAGGGCCAGGGAGCGCGGGATGGGCGTTGCCGTCATCACCAGGAGGTGGGGCGCGCCGCCGTCGTCGGAGCCGTCGCCCTTGTGGCGCAACTTCACGCGCTGCGCCACGCCGAACCGGTGCTGCTCGTCGATCACCGCCAGCCCGAGGCGGGCGAAGCCGACCGCCTCGGCGAGCAACGCGTGGGTGCCGACGACCAGATCGATCCGGCCGCCGGCGAGCAAGGCCAGCGTCGACTGGCGCACGCCGCGCGGTGTCGACGCGGTGAGCAAGGCGACCTTGATCCCGGCACGCTCGGCCCAGCGCGAGAAGGTCGCGTGGTGTTGCTCGGCGAGGATCTCGGTGGGCGCCATCACCGCGACCTGGGAGCCAGCGCGGATCGCCTGCAGCGCCGCGGCGAACGCGACCGCGGTCTTGCCGGCGCCGACGTCACCCTGCAGCAATCGGTTCATCGGCACGTCACGCGCCAGATCGCCGCCGAGCTCGGCGATGGCGCGGCGCTGGGCGCCGGTGAGCTCGAACGGCAGGGTGTGGGCCAGGGTGGCGGCGAGCTCGGCGACCGCCGGCAACGGCGTGGCGCGATCGGCGCAGCGCTCGCGGCGTCGGCGCACGACGATGGCTCCGAGCGCGAACAGCTCGGCGAACGCGAGCCGGCGGTGGTGTTGGCTGGCACCGGCGTTGAGGGCGGCGACCTCCGCCGTCGACAGCTCGAGCGAAGGGGCGTGCAGCGCGGTGAGCGCCTCGTCGAGCGAGCCCAGGCCTTGCCGCGCGGCCACCGCCGCCGGCACGCCGTCATCGACGTGGCCGACCGCGAGCACCACCGCCGCCTGGCACGCGGTCCGCAATCGCGCCCCGGGTACGCCGGGGATGTCCGGGTAACGCGGCAGGATGCGCGCCGCCGCGCTGACGTCGCCACCGCCGGCGTCGATGCCGAGCACATCGGGGTTGGCCATCTCCCAGACCAGGCCGCGGCGCTTGAGCACGCCCGACAGCGCGACCTCGGCGCCGGGGGGAAAGCGCTTGTCGATCCCGCCCCACACGTTGAACCAGCGCACGGTCAGGATCGGGGCGCCGATCGCGGTGGCGGCGAAGCGCACCTCGCCCCAGCTGCGGCCGCGAGCGCGGACCATCCGCGAGGTGCGCACCAGCGCGCGCGCGGCGATGCGATCGCCCTCGGCGGCGTCACCCAGCGCCGCGCCGAGATCGACCAGCTCGCGGGCGTCGAGCCAGCGGCGCGGCACCAACCACAGGAGATCCTCGACCGTGGTGAGCCCGCGCTCGGCGAGGGCCGCTGCCAGCGCCGGCCCGATGCCCTTGACGCTGGTGGTCGGCGCCCCGAGCGGATCGACCACGGCCGCGGCCTTCGGGGCCGGGCTCCGAACGCCCCGTGACGGCGGTGCTGGCGGCGGTGGGTTGCGCCGCGACGCCACGTCCGCGACCACCTGCGCGGTCGGCGCCCCGGCCAGCGTCTGCACCAGGCGGAGGCCGCGGGCGACCTCGACCGCCTGGCCCTGACGATCGAGCGCGTCGAACCCGCCCAGCACCGCGCGCCAGGCCAGCAGCGGGGCCAGGCCGTCACGACCGCCAGCGGCGGCGAGCAGCCGGTCGCAACCGATGCGCAAGGCGTTGCCGAGACCGCTCACCGTGGCCAGGCCGGCGAACCGATCGGCGGCGGCGAGCAGGAGCGGCCGCTGCAGGTCCATCGCTGCCTTGCGCACCGCCGGCGAGATCACGGGTCACACATACACCGAAATCCCACCACGACGACGCCGGGCGGCAACCGCTTCGGCGATACTCGATCCCCAGTTGACCGAGCGCGAGCACCAGCGTGTGCACTATGCCGTCGCCGTGCAGTTCCGGTCGGCGTCGTCGTTCCTGATCGCGTACTCGGTGAACCTGTCGCGGGGCGGCCTGTTCGTGGAGACCCATCACGACGTGCCGGTGGGCACGCCGCTCGAGCTCTCGCTCGAGATCCCCGGCTCGGGCACGGTGGCGCTCAGCGGTCAGGTCGCGTGGCGACGGGGCCCCGAGAGCCCCGACGGGCCGACCGGCCTGGGGGTCGAGTTCGCCGACATCAGCGCGCCGCTCAGCGCCGTGATCGATCGCCTGGTCAGCGATTACCAGGGGCTGCAGGTGCTGATCTTCGCCCTCGATGGCAAGGACCGCAACTCGCTCACCCGCATGGTGAAGACGATCGTCTCGAGCGCCGAGATCGTCGTGGCCGCCGACATCCGGGTCGCCGAGACCCTGCTGACCGACGACGTCGACCTCGTGGTCATCGACGTCGACGGCGACCCCGAGGGCGGGCTGGCCGCAATCCGGATCGCCAAGGCGCTTGGCGCGCCGGTGCCGGCGATCGCCCTGGCCTCGACCAAGCGGTTGCGCGATCATGCGCGCGCCGCCGGCGCCGACGAGCTGACCGGTAACCCGCCGGCCTTCGAGGAGCTGCAGGTGGCGGTGGTCCGCGGTCTGAGCCGGCCGATCGCGGTTCGCTAGCAAGCCGAAGCCTCGCCGGCGGCGCGATCCACTACCTCACCCCAGCGGGTTGGAGGCCGTGTCACAATCGCGCCGTGGGGGACGCGCAGCCTGCGCAGACGCTGGCCGACGGCCGATTTCGCCTCATCCGTGTGGTCGGAGAAGGCGGCATGGGCGTGGTCTACGAGGCGTTCGACCGCGACCAGCGCGGTCCGGTCGCGCTCAAGATGATGCGCAGCCCGACCGGCGACGCGATCCTGCGCCTCAAGACCGAGTTCCGCGCCCTGCGCGACGTGCGCCACGACAACCTGGTCCACCTCGGCGAGCTGTTCGTCGATGGCCATGACTGCTTCTTCACGATGGAGCTGGTCGACGGCGTCGAGCTGCTCGATCACGTGTGGAACCACGTCGCGTGGCCGCGCAAGAGCCGCACCCGGACCACCATCTCCGACGGCAACAGCCGCGACATCAGCGGCGAACGCACGGTCTGGGACGCCGACACGTTGCGCCTCGAGGTGGTGTTCGACGAGGCCAAGCTGCGCGCGGCGCTGCGCCAGGTCGCCGAGGCGCTGGCGGCGCTGCACCAGGTCGGCAAGGTCCACCGCGACGTCAAGCCGACCAACATCATGGTGGCGCGCAACGGCCGCGTGGTGTTGCTCGACTTCGGGCTGGTCGCCGACCACGGCGATGCGATCGCGACCGGGTCGATCGAGGGCACGCTCGAGTACATGGCCCCGGAGCAAGCCTCTGGCGAGCCCGCCGAACCGCCCGCCGACGTCTACGGGCTCGGCGTGGTCCTGTACGAAGCACTGACCGGGCGGCCGCCCTTCGTCGGCGATCCGATGGAGATCCTGACCTGCAAGCGCAAGCTCGATCCGGTGGCCCCGAGCACGATGTTCGGCGGCGTGCCCGCCGATCTCGATCGGTTGTGCTTGTCGTTGTTATTGTGTCGCGATCCGGTGCGGCGTCCGTCGGCCGCCGAGCTCGCCACCGCGCTCGCCGACCCCGGCGTCACCGCCGACCTGGCGCCCCGACCGCCGGCCCCGGCCGCGGTCTCCTTCGTCGGTCGCAGCGATGAACTGGCGGCCCTGGGACGCGCGTTCGCCGACAGTCGCAACCGCCCGGTGGCGATCCTGGTCGACGGCGAGTCGGGACTTGGCAAGAGCACGCTGATGCGGCAGTTCGCCCTCGAGTTGCGCGCCAGCGGCGCCCTGCTCTTCTCGGGCCGCTGCCATGCCCACGAGAGCGTTCCGTTCCGCGGCTTCGACGGCATCGCCGACGCGATCTCGCGGTACCTCATCGCCCTACCACCCGAGGAGCGGGCCGCGCTCTTGCCGGCTGACGTCCAGGGCCTGAGCCGGCTGTTCCGCGTCTTCGAGCGCCTCATGCCACCCGGCGCGGAGCCGGCCACCGGCCTCGATGTTCGGGCCCGACGGCGGCGCGCGTTCGCCGCGCTGCACGAGCTCTTGTGCAACCTCGCGGCGCGCGGCCCGCTGGCGCTGGTGATCGACGACCTGCAATGGATGGACGCCGACACCCTGCTCTTGTTCGAGGGCGTGCTGGCGACCAACCCGCCGCCGCTGCTCCTGGCCGGCATGATCCGACCGGTGCGCAAGAAGGTGCACGAGCTGCGGACCGGCCTGGCCGGACTGGGCATGGATCTACGCGAGCTGACGTTGCCGCCGCTGTCGATCGACGAGTGCACCAGGCTGGCGCGCTCGCTGCTGCCCGAGTCGGTCGCCGGCCGGGCGCCGCAGATCGCCGCGGCCTGTCAGGGCAGCCCGCTGTTCCTCGAGCAGATGGTGGCCGCGGCCGTGGCCGGCCGCGAGTGCGGCGGCACGCTCGAGGAGCTGGTGTGGAATCGCGTGTTCGACCTCGACGACTCGACCCGCGACGTGCTCGAGCTGGTGTGCATCGCCGACGTCGCCATCGATCAAGGGACCATCTCGCGCGCCGCCGGGCTGCAGCGGCCACAGCTGGTGACCGCGGTGGCCACGCTCGAAGAGCTGCGCCTGGTGCGCACCACCGGCGCCCGTCGCAACGACATGATCGAGCCGTACCACGACCAGGTGCGGGTCGCGACCCGGGCCCGCCTCACCCCCGAACAGATCCAGAACCGCCATCACACGCTCGCCGAGGTGCTCGAGCGCCGCCAGGCCAAGCCGTGGTTGATCTTGCACCACTGGCTGGCCGCCAACCAGCCGGTGCGCGCCGCGCCGCACGCCATCGAAGCGGCAGTCGGATCGCAACACGAGCTATCGGCGCGGCGCGTGGCTCGCCTGTGTGAGATCGCGCTCGAGCTGTTGCCGCCCGAGCACGAGGCGCACCGCCACCTGTGCCGGGCGCTGGCGGTCGCGCTCGCCAACGCCGGCCAGGGCGTCGAAGCCGCGGGCTGGTATTTGCGCGCCGCCGCGCAGAGCCAGGGGGTCGAGGCGCTCGACCTGCGTCGCCTCGCCGGCGAACACCTGCTGCGCGGCGGGCGGATCGACGAGGCGGTTCCGGTGTTGCGCGACGTGCTGGCCGAGGTCGGCGTGAAGCTCCCGACGACGCGGCGCCAGGTGCTGACGTCGCTGATGTGGCGGCGCGCCCGCCTGGCGATGCCGTGGCGACCTCGCCCGGTCAAGCCCGGAGTCGAGGCCGACCGCCTGCGCGTGCGCACCGACGTGTGTCTGTCGTCGGGCGCGTCGCTGGCGGTGATCGACAGCATCGCCGGCGCCAGCCTGCACGCGCTCGGTGTCCTCGAGGCCAGACGGCTGGGCGACCCCCAGCGACTCGCGCTCGCGATGGCGCTCGACGTCGGCTACAACGCCATCGCGGGCAGCGCCGGGGCCGCCCGCACCGAGCGAGCGCTGCAGGCCGCCGCCGAGGCGGCGCGCGTCGCCGGGACACCGCTGGCCGCGGCGACGCTGGCGTGGATGCGGGGTCTGAACGCGTTCCTCATGGCCCGCTTCAAGGAAGCTGTCGTCCTGCTCGACGGCGGGGCCCGCGCGTTCGCCGACGGCTGCCCGGGCCACGTCTGGGAGCAGGCCCAGTGCGAGCTGTTCGCGGCCTGGGCGGTGTCGCACGTCGGCGATCTGCGCGAGCTCGACGGCCGGCTCGGCGAGATCGAGCGGGTCGCCCGCTGGCATGACGACCGCTTCACGGCAACCCTGGCGGGCGCCGGCAACAGCGTGCTGATCCCGCTCGCCGCCGATGAACCCGGGCAGGCGAGAACCCGGGTGGCCGACGCGATCGAGGGCTGGACGCAGGACGGCTTTCACATCCAGCACGTGCTGGCGCTGCAGGCCAACGTCGAGGTCGATCTGTACCTGGGTGACGGCGCCGGCGCCTGGGCCCGCGTCCAGGCGTCGTGGCCGGCCCTCGAGCACTCGCTGCTGTTGCGGATCCAGCACACCAAGGTGTTCTGCCTCGATCTGCGCAGTCGAGCCGCCCTCGCCACCGGTGAGCGCGGCCTGCTCGACGAAGCCGAGCGCTGCGCGCGCCGGATGCGCGCCGAGCGGCTGCCGTGGGCCGATGGGCTGGCCCAGGCACGTCTCGCCGCGGTCGCCGGCGCGCGCGGTCGCGCCGACGAAGCGTCCCGCCTGCTCACCGACGCCGCCACCCACCTCGAGGCGATCAACGTGGCGCTGCCGGCGGCAACCGCGCGCCTGCGCCTGGCCGCGATCGAGGGCAAGACGCTTGAACACACCGCCGCCTGGCAAACGCTGCGCGGTCACGGCGTCGAGCGTCCGGAGAAATGGATGGCGATGTACCAGCCGTGGAGAACGATCAAGGTGTGAGCCGCCCCCGGGTTCGGAATTCGGCCTCGGCCTCCGCGTCGGCCTCGGCGGACTCGGACTCGGACTCGGACTCGGACTCGGACTCGGACTCGGACTCGGACTCGGACTCGGACTCGGACTCGGACTCGGACT
>CANKMW010000026.1 GCA_947483555.1 Myxococcales bacterium | reverse complement strand
AGCGCAAGCGAGGTCCGTGTCGAAGGACGGACTTCGTCGAGATGAGCCCTTCGACTCGGCCGCTCCGCGGCCTCGCTCAGGGCAAACGGATTTCCACCGTCGTGGAACGTCGCGAAATCAGATCCGTTTCAAACCGTTCGGTGTTCTAGCAGGCATCCTGCCTGCTCCCGTGCCCGTGCCCGTGCCCGTGCCCGTGCCCGGCGAGAGTGCGCTCGACGAGCCGACGATCGGGCTCGGGCTCCGACCTGCGGCCGGCTCGGGCTCGGGCTCGATCTAGGGACAGGCGGCACTGGTCACGCCGGTGTGAGGGCAATGCGTGCCGGGCAACGCAGCCGCGGCGGTCGCGTGGTAGAGGCGGCACGCGAAGTTGTTGCCGGTAGCGTTGGCGACGTAGATCGGCGTGGTCGCGTAACCAGCGCACGCCGTCATGCACGTCGACATGCTGCCGCCGTACTGCAGGTTGCCGGCGGTGCAAGACCCCAGCACGATGGTGCAGAACCCCTCGCAGTTGGTGCCGCACAGGGTGTCGCCGCCGGGGCCGCCGTGGCGGCAGTGGGTGTTGGCGTTGGCGACGCTGCCAGCGGCGGCGCCGGCGTGATAGAGGCGGCAGCCGAGCGTGTTGCCGCTGGTCTGCCCGACGGTGCCGGCGGTGAAGCGCATGCAGGTCGCCATGCACTCGCCGGTGCTGGCGTACATGAGGTTGGCCGCGGTGCAGCTGGCGGCGCTCGCCGTGCAGTAGTCGCTGCACGTCGGCGCCGCCGCCGGCGCGTCGGGGCCGCCGCCGTCGCCGCCGGTCGGGGCATCGACGGTGGCCGGGGCGTCGATGGCGGTGCCGCCACCGTCGTCGCCGCACGCCGCGAGCGAACCGAGCGACAGCGATGACAGCACGACGAACGCGACGGCGAAGCTGGACGAGCGAGCAGGCATGGAGACCCCCTTTGGAGACGCCATCCTACGCCGCCGCCCGCCTGCGGGGCAGTTTCTGGCCCCGCCCTAGCGCGGCAGCTTGGCGCCGAGCAGATCGAGGCGTTCGATCCGCGGCGGCTCGGCGAGCAGGGCGGGCGCCTTGGCCATGAGCGCCGCGGCGATCTGGCCACCGAGGTGGGCCTGGCGGCCGGCCTCGTCGGCGAACGCGTCGAAGACACCAAACTCGGACTTCGAGATCCGGAACCCGAACCACGCGACCGTGGCCGGCTCGGCCTCGGCGAGCGCGACCGCGCCCGACAGCACGGCGGCGAGCTCCTCTTCCTTGCCGGGGCGGGCGACCAGACGAACGAGCAACGAAAGCTTGACCATGACGTCCTCCTCTTGCGGGTGAGGTCGCAAGCTAGGTCCGTCGGGGGCGGGCGCCCAGTGGCGGACACGACAACGATGGGTGCGATCTCGCCAGTGGCGGAATCTCCACCATCGATGGCGGATCCGGCACCGTGAAGACCGGCTATCGTCGCCGTCATGCGCATCCAGGTCCTGGTCCTCGACGGCGTCTTCGACAGCGGGCTCGCCGTGATCCTCGACACCTTCGAGACCGCCAACGCGCTGGCCGCCCACGCGCGCAAGCCGACCCGCTTCGACGTCACGATCACCGGCCTGCGCCGCACCGTGACCACCCACCAGGGGCTGAAGGTCCCGGTCGTGCCGCTCGACGGCGGCCCGCGCCCCGACGTGGTCGTGGTCCCCGCGCTCGGCGCCAAGACCCTGGACACCATCACCGCGGCGCTGGCGCGGCGCGACGTCGCCGAGACCGGCGAGATCCTGCGCCACTGGGCCGCCAAGGGGGTGGCGATCGCCGGTGCGTGCACGGCGACCTTCGTGCTCGCCGCCTCCGGGATCCTCGACGGCGGCACCGCGACCACGACCTGGTGGCTGTCACCGCTGTTTCGCGAGCGCTTTCCGGCCATCGAGCTCGACGAGTCGCAGATGATCGTCGAGTCGGCGGCGGTGGTCACCGCCGGCGCCGCGCTCGCCCACGTCGATCTCGCGCTGTGGCTGGTCCGCCGCCAGAGCCCGGCGCTGGCCCACGTCACCGCCCGCCACCTGGTCTTCGATGCGCGGCCATCGCAGGCGGCCTACGCGATGCCCGATCACCTGGTCCACGCCGATCCGGTGGTCGAGCGCTTCGAGCACTGGGCGCGCCGCCATCTCGCCGACTTCACGCTCGCCTGCGGCGCGCGCGCGGTCGGAACCAGCGAGCGGACCCTGGAGCGCCGGATCCGCGCCGTGCTCGGGCGGTCGCCGCTGGCGTTCGTCCAGGATCTGCGGGTCGAGCAGGCGGTCCACCGGCTGCAGACCAGCAAGGACACGATCGACGAGATCGCCGCGCTGGTCGGCTACCAGGACGGCGCGACGTTGCGCGCGCTCCTGCGCAAGAAGACCGGCCGCGGCCTCCGCGAGCTTCGCGCGCTGGCGTTCGCGGTGCGCTGAACGGACGGGCCCTTCGACGCGCCGCTTCGCGGCTCGCTCAGGGCAAACCGGCTTCGGGCCAGCCGACCAGGAACCGGACCAGCGCGCGGGTCCGCTGGGCCAGGGTCGGCAGCTCGATGTACTCGTCGTGGGTGTGGAAGCCCTTGCCGCGCGGGCCGAGGGCGTCGATGGCCGGCACGCCGACCGCGCTCACGGTGTTGGCGTCGGAGCCGCCGCCCTGCAGCGGCGCCTCGCCGCCGGCCAGGCCCTCGGCGATCGCGCATGGCTCGTAGCGGTGCAAGAGGGCCAGCGAGGCGTCGCTGCGCTCGAGCGGGGCGCGGCGGATGCCGCCCTCGAGCACGAAGCGGGCGCCGGTCTCGGCGGCCAGGCCGCGGGCCAGGTGATCGAACGCGCCCATCAGCTGGTCGCCGTCGAGCCGGCGGACGTAGCGGAAGTCGAGCTGGCAGCTGGCGTGCTCGGGCACGGTGTTGGCGCTCGAGCCGCCGTCGATCAGGCCGACGTTGACGGTGACGCCACGGTCCCAGTCGGTGAGTTGCTGGGCGCCGTCGACGAAGCGGGCGATCGCCCACACCGCGTTGATACCGTCCTTGAGGTTGTTGCCGGCGTGCGCGGCCTGGCCGGTGACCTTCACCGTCACCTTGCCGGTGCCCTTGCGCTGGGTGACCAGCGCGTCGGTGGCGCGGCCGCTCTCGAACACCAGCGCGGCCCGCGCGCCGCGGGCCAGGTCCTCGAGCATGGACCGCGACTCGAACGAGCCGGTCTCCTCGTCGGCGACCGTGACCACGGCGAGCGGCAGCGTCGCCAGCGCGCCAACGTCGGCGAGCGCGGCCAGCGCGGTGCGGATGGTGGCCAGGCCGCCCTTCATGTCGAGCACGCCGGGGCCGCGGAGCCGGTCGCCGTGCTGGTCCCAGACCTCGAACGTGCCGGGCGGAAAGACGGTGTCGTGGTGGCCGACCAGCACGAGGCGGCGATCGGGAGCGGTGTCCCACGCCGGGGTGCGCCAGATCAGGTGATCGCCGGTGCCGTTGCCGGCCACGCGGGTGGCGGTGAGGCCGGCGAGCGCGAAGCTCTCGACCAGCAGATCGGCGACCCGGTTACAGCCGTCGACGTTGCCGGTGTAGGAGTTGATCTCGACCCAGCGGCGCAGCGCTGGTAAAAGCTCCGAGGCGCGGCGGTCAGCGGCGGCCAGTGCCCGATCGACGAGCGAGACGTCCATCGCGCGAACCCTACCCCAGATCAGAAGTCCGGAAGGTCCTCATGAGCCCACGCAAGTTCAAGGCCGCGATCATCGGCGGCAGCGGCTACGGCGCCGGCGAGATGCTGCGCCGGTTGCTGATCCATCCCGAGGTCGAGGTGGTGCGGGTGGCCTCGATCGATCACGTCGGCAAGCCGGTGTGGCACGCCCACCCGCACCTGACCGGGCTCACCGATCTGGTGTTCGAGGACATCGCCCCGCGGGAGGCGGCCCGGGGCTGCGACGTCGCGCTGCTGGCGCTGCCGCACAAGGTCACCGCGGCCAAGGTGCCGGAGCTGGTCGAGCTCGGCGTCAAGATCGTCGACATGTCGGGCGACTTCCGGCTCCAGGACCCGGTCGCGTACCACAAGTACTACGGCAACCCGCACCCGGTGCCCGACCTGCTGGGGTCGTTCGTCTACGGCCTACCCGAGCTCAACCGCGAGCGCATCAAGGCCACGAAGCACGTGGCGTCGCCGGGCTGCTTCGCGACCACCATCGAGCTGGCGCTGTTGCCGCTGGCGCGCGCCGGCCTGCTCGACGGCGTCACCGCGCACGTGGTCGGCATCACCGGCTCGTCGGGCTCGGGCGCGGCGGCGCAGGAGGGCACCCATCACCCGGTGCGCGCGGTCAACCTCAAGACCTACAAGCCGCTGGTCCACCAGCACACGCCCGAGATCCTCGAGACCGTGGCCGCCATGGGCGCCACCGGGTTCGAGCTGCGCTTCACGCCGGTGTCGGCGCCGCTGTCGCGCGGCATCTTCGTGACCGCGTACCTGGAGCTGCCCGCCGACGCCGTCGACGAGCAGCGGCTGGTGGCGCTGTACGACCAGGCCTACGCGGGCGAGCCGTTCGTGCGCCGGCCGACCACGCGGCTGCCCGAGGTCGCGGCGGTGGCGGGCTCGAACTACGCCGAGGTCGGCTTCGCGGTCGGCGACGCGTTGTCCGGCACGCGGACAATCGTGCTGTTCAGCGCCATCGACAACCTGATCAAGGGTGGCGCCGGGCAGGCGATCCAGAACATGAACCTGGTGCTCGGCCTCGACGAGCGCCTGTCGCTCCAGGATCCGGGGGGCTGGCCATGAGCCGGGCGGCGACCCTGGAGATCCGGCGGCCGTACGTGATCAAGCTCGGCGGCGAGGTGGTCGGTGGTCCGGTCGGCGCCGCGGTCGCCCACGATATCGCCGCGCTGGTCGCCAGCGGGGTCGGCGTGGTGGTGGTCCACGGTGGTGGGCCGCAGGCGACGGCGCTGCAGCAGGCGCTCGGCATCGAACCCACGATCGTCGGTGGGCGGCGCATCACCGACGCGGCCACGCTCGACGTGATGAAGATGGCGGTCGCCGGCAAGGTCAACGTCGAGCTGTGCGGCCAGCTCATGGCCGCCGGCGCCCGGCCGGTGGGGCTCCACGGCGCGTCGAGCGGCGCGGTGCGCGGCGTCAAGCGGCCGCCGCGGGTGGTCTCGGGCGGCGGCCCGGATCCGATCGACTTCGGGCTGGTCGGCGACATCACCGGCTTCAACCGCGAGCTGCTCGATCTGCTGGCGTTCGCCGGCTACGTGCCGGTGGTGGCGTGTCTGGCCGCCGCCGCCGACGGGCAGGTGCTCAACGTCAACGCCGACATCGTCGCCAACCAGCTCGCCAGCGCGCTCGAGGCCGCGGCGCTGGTCCTGGTGACGTCGGCGCCCGGCGTGTTGCGCGACGTGAAGGATCCCACCTCGCGGCTGCGCACGCTCACGGTGGCCGAGGCGCGCGCCGCGATCAGCGATGGCACCGTCACCGGCGGCATGATCCCCAAGCTCGAGGAGTCGATGGCGGCGCTCACCGATGGCCGGGTCGGCGCCATCCACATCGTGGGCAACGTCGTCGCCGGCGACGTGGGCCGCGAGATCGCCGAGCCGGGGTCGGTCGGAACCGCTCTGTTTCCGTAGCCTTGCCCCGGCCACGGGCGCCGCGGTCCCGCGGCGCGTTCCATGGTGAACGTCGGTTTCTTGGCCCCGCGCCGGGGTGCGCGTAGCGTTGGCACCATGGTGACAGCCATCCAGATCGAGGCCGAGCCGTTGCCCTTGCCGCCGCCGCCGCGGTCGCCGCGATTCGCGCGCGGCTCGATCTCGCCGCCGTTCTTCGACGCCGACATCCTGGGCGTGCTGATCGTCGAGCACGTGGCGCCGGCGCCCGCCGAGTGGGGGCCGATCGAGCGGGTGTCGTTGCGCGAGCGGGTCGATCGCATCGCGCTGTCGCTGGTGTGCGGCCTGGGCGCGACGGCGGCGCTGCTCGCGGTCGCGCTCGTCGCCTGACGGTGCCGGACCGTGGTCAGGGGCGCTTGCGCGTCAGCCAGATCAGCACGGCGACGTTGACGAGCGCGAGCGCCGAGATCGCGGCGCCGAGCCACAAGCCCGGCGGCGTGTAGCGGAACGCGATCGTGCGCGCGCCGGGCGTGACCCGGACCGCGCGGGCGATCAGATCGGCGCGCTCGACGGGGGCGTGGCGGCCATCGACGGTGGCGGCCCAACCCGGCGCCCAGGCGTCGAGCAGCACCGCGTAGCCGGGCGCGCTGACGTCGCACGTCAGGTCGACCGCCGCGGCGCCGCGGCGGCGCAGCTGGCACGGTCGGGGCAGCGCCAGCTCGACGCCACCGTGGTCACCGCTGCCGGCGAGCAGCACGGTCCCGAACGGCTCGACGGCTGCGCCGGGCGGCGGCGCGATGGCGGCGAGCGCGGCGCGGTCGTCGACGTGACGCCAGCGCGAGGCCCAGAACGCCGGCGGGCGCTGCGGCGCGGTCGCGACCAGCACCTCGTCGCCGGCCCCGGCGAGGTGCCGCAGCCCGGCGGCGGTGACGACCGACGCCGGGACGATCGCGCGCGGGATGGCGTAGCGATCGAGCAGCCGCGAGGCCACGCTGGCGGTCGCCGCCGGCAGTCGATCCTCGACGGCGAGCCGGGCCGGATCGCGGGTCGGAACCGCGGCCACGCCGTGCGGTGCGGCGCTGGCGGCGGCGGCCCGATCGAGCTCGGCGTCGAGCACGCGGTCGCGGTCGGAGGGTTCGGCCCCGCCGCGTTCGCGGGCGGAGCGGGTGGCCGCGGTGTTGCGGAACACGCGGGTCGGCGCCTCGGCGGCCAGCGCCGCCACCAGCCCGGGGCGATCGGGGCGGGCGCAGCGCGGCATCGCGGCCCGGCCGGCGAGCGCGACCTCGGCGAGCGCGACCAGCGCGGCCAGCGCGGCCAGCGTGGCCTGGCGCCGCTGCGCCGCGGCCAGCGCGACCGCGACCGCGACCGCGGCGAAGCCGACCGCGACCCCGCCGCGCAGGATGGCGCGCTCGACGACGGCGGCGCCGTCGAGACCGGCGCGGTCGACGGCGGCGGCGAGCGGATAGCGCGCGGCGGCGGTGAGCGCGAGGGCGGTGGCCAGCGCGCCGAGCGTGGCGCTGGCCCACATCAGGGTCGATCGGAGCGGCGGCTCGCGGGTCAGCCGGCCGAGGCCGACGCCGGCGATCGCGGCCAGCCAGATCCAGGCCAGCGCGGCGGGCAGCTTGCCGGCGGCGGCCGCGACGATCAGCAGCGCCGGCACCGCGATCCAGCGCGACCGCGCCAGCACGGCCAGCGCGACGATGGCGGCGCCACCGCCGAGCGCGGCGCCGTGGCTGCCGGTGGTGCCGGGCGCGAGCAGCTCGACCAAGGTCAGCCCCGGCGGCGCGGCTGCCGGCCCGGCGGCATGCCCGGCGGCGGCGTGCATCAGCGCCGGTGCGATCTGCACCGCGGCCAGGGCCAGGCTGCCGATGGTGGCCGCCGCGCACCAGGCGGCACCGCGGACCCGGCCGTGGATGGCGCCGATCGCGATCACGGTGGCGATCGTGCCGTCGGAGACCGGCGGTGCGCCGCCGAGCGCGGCGGCGGTCAGGCACGCCGCGACCAGCAAGGCCGCGCGCAGGCGCGCCCGCCGGTCGGCCGCCTCGACGAGCGCGAAGGCGCGGTCGGCAGCGAGCGGCGACCAGGCCAGCGAGAACAGGGCGCCATCGACGAGCGCGCCGGCCGACGCTGCCGCCAGCGCCGCGGCGGCCCCGGCGAGCAGCTGGCCCGCCGGGTCGGCACCGAGTCGGCCGGCGAGGGCGGCGGTGCCGAAGGCGAGCAACCACAGGTGCGCGATCGCCACCACCTCGAGCGCGCCACCGCCGAGGGCCGCGAGCCACGCCGGCGGGTAGAGCGCACCATGGCTGCCCTCGGCGAGCAGCGGTACACCGAAGCCGGCCTGAGGCCACCAGGTCGGCAGCTCGCCGCGCCCGATCGCGTCGCCGGCGGCGTGGCGCGCCGGCGCGACCTCGCCGAGCCATCCGAGATCGGCGAAGGTCTGGCCGCCGACCAGCACCGAGGCATAGGCCAGCGCGACCAGCGCCCCGAAGATCAACGCCATGCCTCGGCTCGAGACCGGGACCATCCCGGCATCGTACTCGTCGCGTTCTTGACAGCCCACCGGCCGGCGCCGATAACCGCGCTGTGCACGCCACCGTCCGGATCGCCTTCGTCGTGCTGGTCGCCGTGCTGGTCGCCGGCTGCAGCAAGTCCTCGGGGGCCACGACCTGCGACGCGATCGGCGCCCGCTTCCTGGCCATCGCCGAGGCGGATCTGGCCGCCGAGAAGGGCGTCGGCCGGGACGAGCGCGACGCGGTCCACGGCCTGCTCGCGCCGCTGCGCGACGCGATCGTCAAGGCGTGCCGGCAGGACGGCTGGTCGGCCGACGCCCGCGCCTGCTACGTCGCCGCGCCCGACGAGGCCCGCTTCCGCGCCTGCGAGGCCAAGCTGAGCGGCGAGCAGCGCGCCCTGCTCGAGCAATCGGCCGCCAAGGGTATCCAGCCCCGCTGATGGTGGGTGGGAGGTCGAACCACCTTCCCGCGCACCTGCGACGTCAGCTCGCTTGCACGTTCAGCGACGGGTACTGCTAGATTCTCGATCGATGGAGATCGATTTCAAGCACGGGCTGCCTCCCGAGGACGCTCGCGCACGCCTCGAAGTTCTGGGGGAATATCTCCACAACCGCCACGGCATCCGCGTCACCTGGTCGGATGACGGTCGGGCGCGGTTCCACGGCAAGTACCTGGTCGTGAAGATCGACGGCGAGATCCGGATGGAGCCGGGCATGGTGAAGTTCCGCGGCGAGGATCCGGGCTTCCTGTGGCGCAAGAAGGCCACCGAGTACATCCACGGCAAGCTGAAGAGCTACCTCGATCCCAAGCACACGCTCGCCGATCTACCGCGCGGCAAGTAGCGGACGGTGAGCCCTGGCGGGTCCCCGAGATGGGTTCCACACCGCCCGAACCGCGCGTGACAGCCGTCCGGGAGGCGATGGAGTCTCACGACGCGCGAGCGTAGCGTGCGCGCGGCGGCGTGGCGACGTGCTCGATCGCCGCGGCGCGTTCGAGCAGGAAGTATGACGGCGTCGCGAGGCGCCGGCCGGCGATGGCGAGATCGCTGCGGCCGAGCAGGCGATCGCCGCGGTCGTCGAGCGCGACCAGGGGATCGCGGACCGCGCCCAGCGGATCGCTGCGCCGGTTGCCACCGCGGCCGTAGTCGAGGATCACGCCGCCGCCGTCGTCATCGACGACGAAGTGGCCGAACGTCACCGGCACGCCGCGGCTGCTGCGCGGTCGCCAGGTCGGTGGGTTCGCCTGCTCGCAGCGCACGTTCCAGCCCCGGATCTGACCATCGGCTTCGCGTACGAACGCCTTGGCGAAGGTCTTCCAGGTCAAGCGCTCGATCCACGCCGGCAGGCCGAGGCTGGTGCCGTGGAAGGTGTAGCCGGCGAGCGTCGCCGGATCGAAGTGGCGGCCGGTGGCGAGCAGCCGCGCCAGCTCGCGGTTCGAGGCGTCGAGGATCTCGTCACGGGTCGGATCGCCAGTCACATCATGCTCCTCTGCACGCCGAGTCGGGCGTCGCTGTCGAGACGGAACCTGCCGGCGCGCCACGCCGCCAGCGTCGCGGCGGGGGTCGCCGGCTGCCGCGCGCACCAGCGCATCGCGCCGCGCAGGGTGAGGTCGGGATCGTCGGCCTCGGCTGCCGACATCACGAGCCCGCCGGCGATGGTGCGATCGACCGCCGCCGCGAGGTGCTCGTGGTAGCCGTCGAACACGGTCAGGTCGCGCAGCCAGGCGGCGCGCGGATCGCTGCCATCGACGATCCGGGCCACGCGCGCCCGCAGCTCTTCGAGGGCGTCGTGGCCGGTCATCAGCTCGAGGTCGAAGACGAACTGGTTGTGGTCGTGGTGGGCACCGATCAGGTGACTCGTCAGCCGTCCGGGATCGCTGCGCAGGCCGGTGAAGTCGAGCGGGTGGACGGCACGCTCGACGAGCAGGAACGGCAGGCGCAGCGCGCGCCAGTGCAGCATCCGGGCGCGCCAGGTCGAACGGACCGGGCTGCCCGCCGAGGTTCCGACCGTGTCGGGGCGGAACACCAGGCGGTGCCAGAGCCGCAGCACGCCGAGGCACAGCTGCCATGGCGTCGGCTCGGCGTCGACGACGCCGCGGGCGCGCATCCGCCCGAGGTGAGTGAGGACGCGGTCCGGATCGACCAGGAGGGTGCGGACGTACCAGGGATGGGTCACGAGGATCTCCGGGCCGACGCCGCCTGGCGGCGCAAGCGGTCGAAGGTGGCGCGGTCGCGCTCGGCGAGGATGGCGATCACCTTGTCGATCGCCGCGGCCACCGGCGCGGCCAGCCAGGCGCCGAGCGCGCGCCAGCCGGCGACGTTGGTGGCGGGCGCGCGGTACATGGCCGCCCGCAGCGGCGGCGAGCCGTCGACGACCGCGATCACCGGGTTGAGACACAGGCGCAGCACCGGACTGCGGGTGGCGTCGAGCAGCGCGGCGACGATGGCGACGTCGGCGGCGGCCAGCGCACCGAGATCCACCGGCGAAGCGGCGGCGGCCGCCGCCATCACGTCGACCGCGCGATCGAACGCCCGGACGTCGGCGGCGCGCGGTGGCTGTTCGGCGAGGTGCTCGAGGATGGCGCGGGCCAGGTGACGGCGGACCCGCATCAACTCGGCGGCGATGGCCGGCAGCTCACCGCTGGCGTCGGCGAGGGCGGCGAGGCCAGGGAGCAGATCCGGGCCGCCGGTGCGTCGGACGTCCTGGATCACGTAGCCCGAGCCGTGGCGAACCGCGAGCACGCCCTGCGCGGTCAGCGTGGCGAGCGCCGCCCGCAGGGTGAGGCGGCTGACGCCGAGCGTGGTCGCCAGCTCGCGCTCGGGGGGAAGTCGCGAGCCCGGGGCCAGCTCCCCGGTGAGCACGGCGCGGCGGAGGGCGTGCTCGCAGGCCTGGTGCGCCGGCTCGCGGGCCGGGATGCGGCCCAGCGTGGAGCCGCCGCGCGTGGCGATGCTGCTGGTTTGGGTCACTGGATAAGTGGTTTATCCAATAATGGAGGAGCTGTCAAGACCAAAGCTCGGGCTCGGGCTCGGGCTCGGGCTCGGGTCAGAGATCGTGATCCCAGGTAGTCTCCCGCAGCGAGCACATGAAGGACGAGCAGCCGAGCTTCACGGCATCATGGGTGGCCGGCTGGCGTGGCCTCGGGCACCTGCTCGGCGACGCCCAGATCGCCGACGATCCGTTCGGGGCCCGCTTCGGCGGTCGCTGGGCGGAGGCGCTGGCGAGGGCCGGGGCGCACCCGGCGCTGCGCGCCGGACTCATCCGCCTGCCGCAGATCGCGAACTGGGTCGGCTACATGCAGGTGCGCACGCGCTTGATCGACGATCAGCTGCGCTCGTTCCTGGCCGCGGGCGGCCGTCAGGTCGTGATCCTCGGCGCCGGCTACGACTGTCGCGCGGCGCGGTTCGCCGCGCTGCTCGCCGGCGCGCGCGTGTTCGAGATCGATCATCCGGCGACCCAGGCGCGCAAGCGCGCCGTGCTCGACGGGGCCGGCGCGTCGCCGGTGGTGCGCTACGTCGCGTGGCACTTCGAGCGCCGCGCGCTGGGCGAGTTGCCGGCGGCGCTCGCCGAGCTCGGCCTCGACGTCGCGCGACCGACCCTGACGATCTGGGAGGGCGTGACCATGTACCTGTCCCCGGCGGCGATCGACGCCACCGTGGCGGCGGTGCGCGGCCTCGGTGGCGACGGCTCGCGGCTGGTCTTCAACTACCTGACCCGCCAGGCGCTCGAGCGACCGCGCGGCCTGGCCCGCGTCGCCGCCGCGGCGGTCGCCCGGGTCGGCGAGCCGTTCACGTTCGGATGGGATCCCGCCGAGCTGCCGGCGTGGATGGCGGCGCGCGGCTGGCGCCTGACCATCGACCGCGATCTCGCGGTCGCCGCCGGCGAGCTGTTGCCAGCCGCGGTCGCTGCCCGGGTCGAGGCGTCGAACCGCCACATCGCCGTCGCGACGGTTGGCTAGGTCACGACCACGTCGACCGAGTGCTCGAGGTCGCGGCCGAACGCGATGACGAGCGTGGCGACCACCCGCCACTCGATCGGGCCGGTGGTCGGCGAGACCAGCGACGACACCGCGCGGGCGACGTCGCCGATGCGGCCGGCCGGCGGCGCCGGACGGCTGGCCGTGTCGCGCGGTACGGTGAGCGTGAACGGCAGCTCCTCGCGGTGATAGCGGCGCGCGCCGCCGAGCTCGAGCTCGAAGCGGTAGATGGTGGTGGTGGTGGTGGCGATGGCGCGCACGCCGCCGCGGGCGTCGAACACGCGCTGGCCGGCGCGCAGCTCGACCACCAGCCGCTTGGCCTCGACCGGATCGCCGAGGTCCAGGATCACCTTGCCGCGCAGATCGCCGCCGGGGGCGGCCCGGGCCGGGTCGAGCGTCACCCGCACCGTGCCGCGGCCGACGCCGGTCACGGTCTGGCCGGCCTTCACCGCGCTGGCGCCGGCCTTCTTGACCGCGCTGCCAACCTTGCCGAAGAACTTGTTCGCCGCCTTGATGATCTCGTCGTCGTCGACCACTGCCCCAGTGTGCCATGGCGCCGGGTCAAGGACGGCGCAAGCCCCGTGCGATCAGGCAGGTGTCGCCGAGCTCGTGACCGTGGAGCCCGGCGGCGGCGGCGCGGTCGAGGGCGCGGTCGAGCGTGGCCCGCGGCACCAGCGCGCCGAGGAGGCGGAAGTGGCTCTCCTCGGGACCGTGCAGGCCGCTGACGATGCCGTCGACCACGCGGGGCCGGTGTGTGGGCGTGATGACCAGCGTCGCCAGCCCCGGCCCCGGCGCCAGCCCGCCCGGCGCCAGCGCGGCGGCCTCGAGCGCTCGCACCACCGTGGTGCCGATCGCGATCACGCGGCCACCGCGGGCCCGCGTCGCGATCACCGCGGCGACCGTCGCGGCCGGGAGGTCGTACGGCTCCGGCCACGGCAAGGCGGCATCGAGCTCGGCGTCGCCGGTGGCCGACAGGCCGGCGGCGTGGGTCAGCGCGGCGACGCCGATGCCGCGGCGGCGGAGGGCGAGCAGGGTGTCCCAGGTCAGGGGCCGGCCCGCCGACGGCATCTCCGCCGACCACGGCCGTGCCGCGTACGCGGTCTGGACCGCCCACAGCGGCAGCGGCGTCGGGCGGTGGGCGTACTGCACCGGGCGGCCGGCGGCGTAGATGGCCTGCCACAACGCGTCGGGACCGGCGCCGGTCCCGGGCTCGAGATCGAGCGTGGCCTGGCGGCCGGCGACCGCGACGATGCGCGCCCGCAGCGAACCGCCCAGCGACAGCGTCTCGCCGGCCGCGAGCGCCGGTGGTGGCGGCCGGTGCTCGGTCGGGGTGCGATGATCACCGGTGCCGAGCAGCACCGCGGCGACCCGCGGTCCGGCGACCGGCGGGATGAGGCGGACCTCGACCGGCGCGCCGCTCGAGGTGGTGGCGGCGAACGACGCCGGTAGCGTGGCGGCGTCGTTGACGACGACCAGGTCGCCGGGCGCGAGCAGCGACGGCAGCGCCGCGAAGCCGGTCACGGTGATGGCGTCGTCACCGTCGCGCTCCGGATCGATGACCACCAGCTGCACGTCGCGACGATCGACCGCGCCGGTCGCCAGCCGGTTCATGACGTCACCGCCGGGCCCCACGTCGCGGCCTCGAGCCGAGCGCCGCTGCCAGCGCGCGCCGGATCGCCGATCATGGCAGCGATGGCGCGCGCGGTGTCGGCCGGCCGTGCCAGCGCGGCGCGATCGGCGTCGGGGATCGCGGCGGCGTGCATCGCGGTGTCCATCTCGCCCGGATCGACCGCGAACACGCGCACGCCGGTACCCTCGAGCTCGGCGGCCAGGATGCGAGCCAGGTGATCCTGCGCCGCCTTGGCGGCGCCGTAGGCGCCCCAGCGCGGGTACGCCGAGGTCGCGGCGTCGGAGCTGATGAACACGATGACGCCGTCGCCGCGCAGCGCCATCGGGCCGGCGATCAGCTTGGTCAGCCGGAACGGACCGACCAGGTTGGTCTCGAGCACCGCGCCGAGATCCTCGCACTCGGTGTCGAGCAGCAGCCGCAGCGGGGTCGGCCCCAGCGTGCTGGCGTTGTGGATCAGGATGTCGATCGGACCGACCAGCGCCGCCGCCTGGCCGGCGATGCGCGCCACCGCGTCCTTGGCGGCGACATCGGCGACCACGGCGTGGGCCTCGCCGCCGGCGGCCCGGATCGCCGACATCGCGGCGACCAGCTCGACCTCCCCACGCGCGACGCCGACGACGCGGGCGCCGGCGGCGGCGAGATGTTCGGCCAGCGCGCGGCCGAGGCCGCGGCTGGCGCCGGTGACGAGGACGTTCTTGTTGCGGATGTTCATGGCTGGCTCCTGGGCACCACCGTGCGTCCCCGCTGCCATGCTGTCATCCGTTGTGCCATTCTGTTGGCAGGAGGCCAAGCCATGGGCGACGCCAGCGATCATCTCGCCGCCAACATCCGCGCCATTCGCGAGGCCCGCGGGCTATCCCAGCAACAGATCGCGAAGCTCGCCGGCGTGCCGCGCGCGACGTGGTCGAACCTCGAATCGGGCGCCGCCAACCCGACGCTGCAGGTGCTCACCCGGGTCGCCGACGCGCTCCAGCTTCGTCTCGACGAGTTGCTCGCCTCGCCGCGCACGCCGGTCCGCCACCTGCGCGCGCACGAGCTCCCGGTCCGGCAACGCGGTCCGGTCAGCGTCCGCAAGCTCCTGCCCGAGCCGCTGCCCGGCCTCGACCTGGAGCGCATGACGCTGCCGGCCGGCGCCCGCATGACCGGCGTGCCGCACGCGCCGGGCACCCGCGAGTACCTGGCCTGCGAGCGCGGCCAGGTCGAGCTGTTCGTGGCCGGCGACGGCTTCGTGCTCGCCGCCGGCGATGTCGTGGTCTTTCGCGGCGACCAGCGCCACGGCTATCACAATCCGGGTCGCGACGAGGCCATCGCGTACTCGGTCATCGCCTTCGCACCGCTGGCGTCCTGAGCCGCGGCGCGGCGACCAGCGGCTTCCACCCGGCGCGCTACATCCGACGCGACACGGTCACCAGCGCGGTCAGCGGTGCGCCGGGCGTGAAATGGATGTCTTCGACGAGCTCGCTGGCGGCGGTGACGCGCGACTGCTCGGCGAACTGGGCCTCACGCCAGTCAGCATCGAACAGGTTCTCGACGGTGAGGCCGAGGCTGGTGGCGCCGACCGCGTGTTCGGCGACGAGGTCGACGAGCGCGTAGCCGCGGGCGGTGAGCGAGCCATCGTCGTTCGCCGGCCGGTCGTCGATGCCTCGCAGCCGCAGCGCCGCGAAGCTGCGGCCTCGGCGCACCGTGATGCCGGCTCCGCCCATGAGGCGCGGGGCCAGCGCCAGCGCGCCACCGTTGCCCCGGTTCGCGACCAGCGTCGACCGCCCCATCGCCACGTTGGCATCGACACCCAGCCAGCGGGTCGGCTGCCAGGTCAGGTCGAGATCGAGGCACCCTCGGCCGGGATGCCCCGCGACCACCCGATCGAGGCCGACGCTCGCCGCGACGAGCCACCCTCGCTCGGATCGACCGAGCCGAAGCGGTCGAGGCGGCCGGCGTCGACCTCGGCCGCCGGAACCTGTCCGGACTGATTCCAGCGCGCGGCGTAGAACGTGGCCGCGGTTCGCAGCTGTCCGGATCCGAGCGCGCCTCTCCACTTGGCGAGCAGGTGCGCTCGCCCGTAGTCCTGCTCGTCGATGAACGGCCCGTCCGCGTACCCGACCTCGGCGGCCAGCGTGGCCCGGCCGTGTTCCAGCTCGGGACTCATCATGCCAACCAGGCGCGAGGTCGGGCGGCGGAAGGCGATCGGGCCCGAGAGCTCGGTTCCGCCCGTGAGCCAGACTTGTGCGCCCGGCTCCGGCTCGACGGTGCGCATGTCGATGGCGCCGGCGGTGTAGAAATCGCCGAACCGCGCCGCGTACGGCCCCTTGTGGACGTCGAGCGTGGCGATCGTCTCCGGGATCAGCCAGTGGGTATCCGCGTAGCCCTGGCCGTGGCCATGGCTGGTCAGGTTCACCGGGATGCCGTCGACGAACAGCGCGACGTCGGTCCCGTGGTCAGCGTCGAACCCACGCAGGAAGTACTGGTCGGCCTTGCCGCCGCCGGCGTGCTGGGCAACGACCAGTCCGGGTGTCTGCCGGAGCAGATCCGAGGGGCGCGCGTGTGGCCGGCGGTGCAGGTCGTCTTCATCGAGGGATCCCCGGGGTCGGGCTCCGCATCGGGATCGAGCACCGGCGCCGGAGCGGTGTCCGGCAATGCGGAATGGGTGGGATGGGCGAAGGCAGCGCCGGGGAGCAGGCAGACGACGCACGTGGTCAGCACGCCGCCGTGCCGGCCGGAGATCGGTCGGGTCACGGTGTCCGGTACGACCGACGCCGGCGAACGGCCCACCCGGTCGACGTCGGCAAAGGCCGGCAAAGACGCGCGGCCTGGGAGGCCTCATCCAGATCTCCACAGATCCTCCTCCGCCGCTCCCGATCCTCTCGGCCGCAGCTGCACGGCTCCGGCGTCTCTTGCTCTCAACAGAGAGAGGAGCTGCCATGGCCTGGACACTCGAACACCCGACTCCGCGACCACAACCCATTCCGGCTGCCACCCCGCTCGCGGTGGCATGCGCCGCCGCCGGGCCGATCGGCATCGGCGCGGTGCTGGCCCAGCGCCTCGGCGATCTGGCGCCGCTGATCGCCGTGCCGGCGGTCGTGTTCGCGGTCGCCGCGTTGACCCTGCCGGCGCTCTACATCGCCACCGCCGTGGTCGGCGCCGCGCCGCCGATCGCGCACGTCGTGCGTGCGGTCGGTCGGGCGTTGCATTCGCTCGGCCTGGTTCACCTCGGCCTCGCGCTGCCGCTCTTGTTCCTGGGCGCGAGCTCACAGGCCGCGACCGGGTTCGCGCTCGGGGCGGTGGCGGTGATGACCGGCGCCGTGATCGGACTGCGGATGCTGTACGCGGCGCTGTTCGATGGCGCGTTGCCGATGACCGGTCGGGGGCTGCTGTTCGTGACCTGGGCCGGGATCGCGCTGGTCATCGGAGCCCGGTTGTTCGTCGAGCTGACCGCGGAGGTGGTCCCGTGATCGCGGCGAGCCCGCCGTTCGACGGCGTCGCGACGCCCGCCGCCGCGCCGGCGCCCGCGCCCCCGGTCCCGGTCCCGATCGCGGGTCCGTTCCCGACCTCGACCACCGGCCCGACGACCGGCCCGACGACCGGCCTGGTGCTGGTCGACCAGCTGTTGCGCGATCGCACCGCGGTGCTGGCCCGGATCGCTGCCGGCGTGGAGCTGGCGGCGTTGATGCGCACGTTCGTGATCGCGATCGTCATCGGAGCCGGCCTGGCCGGCGCGGCGATGGGCAGCTTCCGCGGCGGCGTGCAGATCGTGTACGCGGCGGTGAAGCTGCCGCTGGCGCTGCTGGCGACCGCGGCGCTGTGTGCGCCGGCGCTGACCGCGCTGGGACGGGCGCTCGGTCGCCCGGCGTCGCTGACCCGCGATCTGGCGCTGGTGGTGACGGCGCTGGCGACCGGGGCGCTGCTGCTGGTGGCGCTGGTGCCGGTCTTGCTCGTGGCGCGCGCCGTGGAGCTCGACTACCACGGCTCGATCCTGCTCACCGTCGGCTGCAGCGCGCTCGGCGGCCTGATCGCGGTGGCGGTGCTGGCGGTGGGCGTACGCTCCGGTTCGCCGCGCGACGCCGGCGTGCTGGTGGCGCTGTTCGCGCTCCTGTTCGTGGTGGTCGGGGCGCAGATGGCGTGGACGCTGCGGCCGTGGCTGCTGCGGCCGCGCACCGCCGAGGTGCCGTTCGTGCGCGCCGTCGAAGGCAGCCTCTACGACGCGGTGCTCGGCTCGGCGCGCTCGGCGCGTGGCATCTACACCCGCGACGGTGCGCCGCTGCCCGAGGTGTCGCCATGACGGTGGTCGAGCTGGCGCTGGGCTACGCCGGCATCGGCGCCGTGCTGGCGCTGGTCGCGGTCGCCGCCGGCCGCGCCTCGGCGCTCGACGCCGTGATGCTCGCCGGGCTGTGGCCGCTGTACGGACCGGTGCTCGCCGGCGGCGACCGCCGCGCTCCGACCGCCGCCGATCCACGGGAGGACGCCCTGGTCGAGGCGCTGCGGCGGGCCGCCGGCACGCCGCTGGGCGCCGCGTTGCCCGACGAGGCCGGCGCGCGGGCGCTGGCCGGCCGGGTTCGCGACGGCCGCGCCCGCCTGGCCGACCTCGATCTCGTCCTGGCCAGGCCCGACCTCGACGAAGCGGTGGCGCGGGCCCGGGTCGCGGCGCTCGAGCGCGGCGGCGCCCACCCCGGCGCGGTCGCTGTCGCGCAACGACGCATCCACACCATCCGCCGCCTGCGCGAGCTGCGGGCGCGCTTCGCCTCCGATCTCGAGCAGGTCGACGAGGTCGTGACCCAGCTCACGGCGCACCTCGAGCTGGTGCGCTTCGCCGGCACGGTCGACGACACCGCCGCCGAGCTCGCCGCCGACCTGTGCGCGCGGGTCGAGAGCCTCGACGAGCTCCTGCACGAAGGGAATGATCAGGTCGACGCGCACGTTGTCCTGCCATGAGCCGCGTCCTCGTGGTCGACGACGAGTCGCACATCCGCGACGTGGTCCAGTACGCGCTGGTGCGCGATGGCCACGCCGTCGACCTGGCCGCCAACGGCGAGCAGGCGCTGGCCTGTCTGGCCGGCGGCGGGATCGATCTGGTCGTGCTCGACGTGTTGATGCCGGAGCTCGATGGCCTCGCCGTCTGTCGCCAGGTCCGCGGCCACGGCCGGGTGCCGATCATCTTCCTGTCGTCGCGCACCGAGGAGGCCGATCGGGTGCTCGGCCTCGAGCTCGGCGGCGACGACTACGTCACCAAGCCGTTCTCGCCGCGCGAGCTGTCGGCGCGGGTGCGCGCGGTGCTGCGCCGCACCGGCGCTGGCGGCAGTGACGACGGGCTGGCGCCGCCGCCGCCGCCGATCGTCCGCGGTCGCCTCACGATCGATCGGGCCCGACCCGAGTGCACGATCGACGACCACCACGTCGTGCCCCTCACGGTCACCGAGCTGCGGCTGCTGGCGGCGCTGCTCGAGCGGCCCGGGCGCGTGCTGTCGCGCGATCAGCTCATCACCTGCGTCTACGACGGTGATCACCACGTCACCGCCCGCACCGTCGACACCCACGTCCGCAACATCCGCGGCAAGCTCGCCGTCCACGGCGTCGATGCCATCGTCACCGTCCATGGGCTCGGCTACCGCGGCCTGTGAGGCGTCGGTGCCGGGACCGTCGCGCTGGCGACGGGCGGCCACCCACCTGGCCCGCATCCGCTATCGGCTCCTGCTCATCAACGTCATCGTGGTCGCGGTGCCGCTGGCCGGCGTGGCCTTCGCGCGTCTCCACGAGCGCCAGCTGCTGGCCGCGCTCGAGCGCGACATGGTCCACCAGGCCGAGCTGGTCGGGGCGCTGGTCGCCACCGATCCCGACGGGCCGCGCCTCGCGGATCGCGGTCCGGCGCTGACCGCCGCCGCCCGCCACACCCGGACCCGCATCCGGCTGCTCGATGCCCGCGGGCAGGTGGTCGCCGATTCGCACGCCGCCGGACCACCCGAGGGTGCCGAACCGGCGCTGCCACGCCTCTACGGCGGCGAGGGTCCGAGCCACGCCCCCGAGGTTCCCGACCCGGTCGACGTCGCCGCGCGCCGCGAGGTCCAGACCGCGCTCGCCGGTCGCTACGGCTCGGCGACCCGCCTGTGGGGCAAGCAGGAGCGCGTGTACCTGTTCGCCGCGCTGCCCATCATCCTCGAGCGCCCGGCGACGCCGACCGCGAATCCGGCCGCCGCCGTCATCGGCGCGGTGTACGTGACTCGTTCCACGCAGACGGTCAAGCTGCAGCTGTTCCGACTCCGGTCGTGGCTGTTCGATCTGCTGGCGGCGGCGCTCGCGCTCACCACCGTGGTGTCGCTGTTCCTGGCCGCGACCATCGCGCGTCCGCTCGGCAAGCTCACCCGCGCCGCCGAGCGGCTGGCCGCCGGCGAGCGCGACGTCCGGCTCGCCCTCGACCGCGGCGACGAGATCGGCCAGCTGTCAAGGGCCATCGAGCGGATGGCGGCCGAGCTCGACCGCCGCGGCCGCGAGCAGCGCGCGCTCGCCGCCGACATCGGCCACGAGCTCAAGACGCCGCTGACCGGGATCCGCGGCGCTGCCGAGCTGCTGCGCGACGGTGCCGCCGACGATCCGCCGGCGCGGGTCCGGTTCCTGACCATGATCCTCGACGACGCCGCGCGCCTCGACCGCCTGGTGGTGCGGCTGCTCGAGCTGGCTCGGCTGGAGTCCGACGACGCTGCCGCCGAGCGGGTCGACGTCGCGGCCCTGGTCGCCGCCGCCGGCCGGCGTGGCGCCGCGCGGGCCAGCGTCGAGGTCGACGTGCGGCTGCCGCCGGGCGCCATCCAGGCCCGGGTTCGTCCGCTCGCGCTCGAGGCGGCCATCGACAACCTGATCGTCAACGCGGCGCAGCACGCCATGCCCGGGACCGCGGTGACGGTCACGCTGACGCGCACCGGCGCCCGCCTCCGCCTCGCCGTGCACAACCGTGGCGCCGTCATCTCGGCGGCGCTCCAGGCCCGGATCTGGGACCGCTTCGTCACCACCCGCGCCGATCAGGGCGGCAGCGGGCTTGGCCTCGCCATCGTCCGCGCCGCGGCCGCCGCCCATGGTGGCGCGGTGGGGGGCACCAGCACCGCGCTCGGCGGCACCACGTTCTGGATCGAGATCCCGACGCCGTCGTGAACGATCAGGCGCGGCCGGCGGCGCCGTTGACGGCGTACGCCAGCGTGGTCACGACGGCGGCGTCGATCACGTCGCGCTCGAGGCCCTGGCGCTCGAGCCGGGCCTGCAGCGCTTCGATGATGGTCCACAGGCTCATGGCCCCGGGCTTGCGCTTGCTCTTCATAGGATCTCCAACGGGCGACGGCGGCTGGCGATCTGGAAACTCGCCGGCGCGGCCATCCATTCCCGATCCTCCGGACACCAGCCGATTCCGGCGGTTGCGCAGCCGCCGCGCAGCGTCGATGATGGCGAGACCTCGATGTTCCTCGGACACTTCGCCGTCGGCCTCGCCGCCCGCCCGCTGGCCCCGCGGCTGCCGTTGGCGGTGTTGCTCGCCGCACCGCAGGCGCTCGACCTGGTGTGGCCGGTGATGGTCGGGCTCGGCCTCGAGCGGGCGCGCATCGAGCCCGGCCACCTCGAGGCGTCGCCGCTGGTGCTCGAGCACATGCCGTACTCGCACAGCCTGGTGGCGGCGCTGGGCTGGGCGCTCCTGTGCGCGCTCGGCTACCGGCTCGTGACCCGCGATCGCCGCGGCGCCGTGGTCGTCGCGGCGCTGGTGCTCAGCCACTGGTTGCTCGACTGGGTCTCCCACGAGCCCGACATGCCGCTCTGGCCTGGCAGCGGCCGCTACGGCCTCGGCCTGTGGTACTCGCTGCCGGCCACCCTGGCGACCGAGTTGGTCATGTTCGCCGCCGGCGCCTGGCTCTATACCCGCGCCACCGTGGCCCGCGGGCCGATCGGACGGTTTGGATGGCCGTTCCTGGCCGTGCTGCTCACCGCCGGATTTCTCGCCGCCGTGCTCGGCGATCCACCGCCAACGATCCGTGCGTTGCTGATCTCGGTGGCGGTGCTGATCGTGGTGGTGATCGGTGCCGCGATCGCGATCGAGCGCCAGCGTCCGGCGCGCGCGGCCTGACTCAGGTCCGGGCTTCGAGCAGGCGCACGATGTCCTCGAGGCGGGCGAGGATGGCGCGATTGACGGCGGCGGCGTCGTCGCTGGCGGCGGCGGCGGTGCTGGCCGCGGTCGCGGTCGCGGCGGCGGCGGCCACGGCCACGGCCGCCGGTGGGTCGAAGGCCCGGTCGGCGAGCGCCGGGCCGAAGCTGTGCACCGCCGCCGCCAGCGCGTGACCCGCCGCCGTCGCGGGAAACAGGTTGTCGTAGCCGACCGAGAGCGAGGTCGCGATGTACAGGATGCCGTCCCACGGGCTCTTGCACGCCGGGTTGTGGTCGCGCTCGGCCATGTAGAAGGCGAGGCCGCCGCCGATCACCGTCACCAGCAGCGAGTCGAGCGGGTCCTCGGTGGCCAGGCGTCGCAGGTCCTCCTTGAGCGACGAGATGCTGACGTCGGGATCGGGCGAGGTCAGGAAGCCGATCGCCAGCGGCAGCAGGACGTCGAGCGCGAGCCCGTCGGTCGGGCTCGATCGCGGATCGCCGATCTTGTCGGGCTCGATGTAGGCCATGGCTTCCCAACCGTAGCAGAACTTGTCGATCAGACGTCGGCGGAGTTCAGCCGGCGGTGAAGGTGGCCACCACCGGTGCGTGGTCGGAGGCGTCGCGGCCCTTGCGCTCCTCGCGATCGATCGTGCAGTCGGTGAGCCGCGCCGCCAGCGGTGCGCTGGCCAGGATCATGTCGATGCGCAGGCCGCGGTCCTTGAAGAACGACATGGCCATGTGGTCCCACCACGAGTAGTCGCGGCCGTCCGGGTAGCGGGCGCGGTAGCAGTCGGTGAGGCCCCACGCCGCGAGCTCGTGCATCGCCGCGCGCTCGGGCGCGCTGAACAGATTCTTGCCCTGCCACGCCGCCGGATCGTGGACGTCGAGGTCGGTGAGCGCGACGTTCCAGTCGGCGCACAGGGCCAGCGGCACGTCGCGCCGGGCATGGTCATCGAGCCAGCGCCGCAGCCGCGCCAGCCACTCGAGCTTGTAGGCGTACTTGGCGTTGCCGACCTCCTGGCCGTTGGGCACGTACAGGCAGGCGACCCGGACCCCGCCGGTGGTGGCGACGATGAAGCGGGCCTGGTCGTCGTCGCCGCCGTCGCCGAAGCCGCGCACCACGTCGGTGAGCTCGGTGCGCGACGCGATCGCGACCCCGTTGTACGACTTCTGCCCCAGCGCGACGAGCTGGTAGCCGAGATCCTCGAACATCGCCCGCGGCAGGCCGGACTCCTCGACCTTGAGCTCCTGCAGACAGAGGACGTCGGGGCGCACGCGGTCGAGCCAGGCCCGCGCCCGAGCTTCGCGAGCGCGGATGGAGTTGACGTTCCAGGTGGCGATCCGCACGGTCGCCTTGTAGCACGCACGCCGGTGCGCGTTGGCGCTTGAGCCGCGGCGGTGGGTCGTGAGAAACCGGCGCATATGCGTCGCTCCTCGATGGGTCTGGGTTTCGTGCTGGTGGCGGCCTGCGTCGTCGAGTCGCCGCCCACGGTCGGCACGGTGGTGGCGCCGGTGGTCGGCGCCGAGCTCGACCCCGGCGATCCCGGCGTGGTCGCGCTGGTCACGTCCAACGGTCGCGTGTTCTGCACCGGCACGCTGGTGTCGCCGCAGGTGGTGCTGTCTGCCGCCCACTGCCTCGAGGACGCCGGTGGTGATCCGGCGGTGGCCGCCTTCTTCGGCGCCGACACCGAGTCGGCCGGGGTCCGGATCGGCGTCATCTCGACGCGCACCCACCCGGGCTGGACCGGCGATCTCGCCGGCGGTCACGACCTGTCGGTCTCGCTGCTCACCAGCGGCCAGGATCCAGCGCTGGTCATGGCGATGAACAAGGCCGACCTCGCGGCCCACGTCGGGGCCGCGTACCGGGTGGTCGGCTACGGCATCCATGATCGCGACACTCGCGAGCTCGACGGCAAGAAGCGGGTCGGGCAGATGCAGATCGACAGCCTGGTCGGCGACTACCTCGAGGCCAGCGACGTCGACCTCGACGAGGCGACCGCGATCTGTCAAGGCGATTCCGGCGGCCCCGGCTTCATCACGGTCGGCGGCGTCGAGTACCTGGCCGGCGTTCACTCGTACTCGTTCGGGAACTGCGTCAACCCCAGCGGCGACTCGCGCCCCGATCTCTACATGGCCGACTTCATCCAGCCGTTCATCGACACCATGGACGTCGCGTGTCGCCTGAACGGCGTGTGCGTGCGGGCCGGCTGCAGCCAGGATCCCGACTGCCTGCCGTGCAACGCCGATGGGACCTGCGCGTCGGGCTGTCCGCTGCCCGATCCCGACTGTCCGAGCAGCGGGCTCGGCGAGATCTGCCAGGCCGACACCCAGTGCATGACCGGCCAGTGCATCACGTGGACGCCGGATCCGCGGTCGCGCTTCTGCAGCCAGCCGTGCACCGGCGACGGCGACTGCCCGGTCGCCGGCATGATCTGCGGCGAGGTCGCCGGCGAAGGCCGGGTCTGCGACTACCCCGGCGAGCCGCCGGGCGCGCTCGGCCAGAGCTGCGACCTGGCTACCGACTGCTCGGCGTACCTGTGCGTCGAAGGAACCTGCACCTACACCTGCGACGTGCCGCGCAACATCCTGTGCCCGACCGGCTACACCTGCGACACCATCGACGGCACCACGTACGTGTGCCTCAGCGCGACGCCGCCCGACGAGGGCGGCTGCTGCTCGACCGGCGGCGGCGGTGCCGGCGGTCCGCTCGGCGTCGGCCTGCTCGCGGCGCTGGCGGCGCTCGGGCTGGTGCGGCGTCGCCCGGCGCCGCGCCGCGGTCAGACGATCCGGCGGTAGACGTCGATCACGTAGGCGACCACACGCTCGCTGGCCGGCGGCGCGACCTCGGCCTCGCGATCAGGCGTGATTCTCGCCGGTGATGCGCATCGCCGCTTCGGCGGCGCGCACCTCGGCTTCTTCAGCGCGTCGCTCGGCGCCCGGCTCCTTGGCGACCAGGGTCCGGTAGCCCTCGATCCACCGACCCACGGCGGTCCACGCCGAGAGCACGCCGCAGATCGAGAGTCCGATGCCGGCCGCGGGCGCCGAATACTGCGCGGTCGCCGGGCTGGCTGCGAACCAGGCCGCGATCAGCGTGCCCATCGAGACCAGCACCATGCGCTCGGCGCGCTGCATGGCGCCCATCTTCAGATCGAGGCCGAGGCCCTCGCCGCGGGCGCGGGTGTAGCTGACCATCGTCGACCCAGCGGCGGCACTCATGACCGCGAACAGCCAGCCGCCGTCGCGCAGGTGCCACGCGAACCCGGTGAAGAACGCCAGTTCGGCCCAGCGATCGGCGACCGAGTCGAACAGCGCACCGGCCTGGGTCTGGCGGCCGAGGGCGCGCGCGAGGCGGCCGTCCAGCATGTCGAGCATGCCGCCGGCGATGTAGAGCCACGCCGCGGTGGCCAGGTGACCGAGCGCCAGCGCGACGCCGGCGCCGAGGCACGCCACCAGCGAAAGGGCGGTGATGAAGTTGGGCGAGACGTGCGAGGCGATGAGCGCCCGCTCGATGGGGTGAAGCAGCCACACCGCGAACCGAGTCAGGAACGGCCCGAACAGGTCGTTGGTCTTGAGCTTGCCCAGCTTGGGCGCCCGGTTGGTCCAGCACAGCACGCAGTACACGCCGAACATCGCCGCGACGAACCCGACCAGCAGGACGGCGGGGGCAAGGATGGACAAACGTTCCACGGGGTTACTTTCGGCTGCGGACGGAATCGGCGCCAGCTTTACCACCTCTTTCCGGTGGCAGCCAAGTGTCTTCGCTGCGCTGTGCTGTGACCCCGGACCGGACCGGGATGTTCATCGGGGCGCCCGCCGATCCGCGTGGCGTGGTACGACGTCTTGCAAGACGAGTGACATGAGCCTCGCCGCCGTGACCTCGTTCGTCGCTCGTGCCGTTGCCACCGCCGGAGGAGCAGGATATTCGCCGGTTGCGCCGGGAACCTGCGGCACGCTGGTTGCGGTGCCGCTGGCGTGGGCCTGTCGAGGAACTGACACCTGGCTGTTCCTCGTCATCGCCATCGTGGTGACCCTGGTCGGGATCGCCGCCGCCCACCACGCCGATCAGGTCTGGGACAGTCACGACTCGGGGCGGATCGTGATCGACGAGGTCGCCGGCTACCTGTTCACCGTCGCGCTGGTCGATCGCGGATCGTGGTGGGTGCTGGGCGTCGGCTTCGTCGTCTTCCGGGCCCTCGACATCCTCAAGCCGCCGCCGGTGCGCTGGATCGACCTCCACGTGCCCGGCGGCGCGGGCGTGGTCCTCGACGACGTCGCCGCCGGCGTGATGGGCGCCGTGATCATGATCGGCCTGGACGCCGGCGGGGCCTTCGAGGTCCTCGCCGGACTGTGACAAGTTGGGTAAGCTCGGCGTGATGCGCCGCCCGGGAGCTCTGCCTGCGCTGATGGCCGCGGTCACCGGCGTGGCGGCGTTCGCGAGCGTCGCGCACGGCAACGGCCGCTTCCCGACCTCGGTGAGCGTGGCGGTCCGTCCCGGCGACCACCAGGACATCTACCTCGGCGTGACGTTCGGACTCCTGCTCAGCCACGACGACGGCGCCGGCTTCTACTGGGTGTGCGAGCAGAACGTCGGCTACGAGGGCACGTTCGATCCCAAGTATCGGATCGGCGCCAACGGCTCGATCTACGCCACCACGTTCGAGGGTCTGCGCGTCAGTCGCGACGGCGGCTGCTCGTTCACCACCGCCACCGCCGAGCAGGCGCCGCAGAGCGCCGGCTACCTGGCCGGCACCTGGGTCGACGCCATCGACGTCGGCTCCGACGGCGCGGTGTGGGTCGCCACCGCCGAGGCCGGTCGCCCCAACGACGTCTATCGCTCCACCGACGACGCCACCACGTTCACGCCGGTCGGGCTGGCGTCGTCGCAGGTGTGGTGGAAGAGCGTGGTGGTGGCACCGAGCCAGCCGCGTCGCGCCTACGTCACCGGGTATCAGGTCACCCAGACCGGACCCGACGGCGGCCCCATCCCGCCCACCGTGCACCTGTACCGGACCGACGACGCCGGCGCCGGCTGGAGCGTGCAACCGATCAGCGCCTTCCTGCTCGGCACCAGCCCGCTGCTCCTCGTCGACGAGGTCGCGCCCGATGATCCGGACCTGGTGTTCGTGCGCTCGGTGCGGGCGGTACCGCCGGCGGGCGACAAGCTGTATCGATCCCTGGACGGCGGCGACACCTTCGCCGAGGTGCTGACCACGACCGACACCATCCGTAACGTGGTCATGCGCGCCGACGGCACCGTGGTGGTGGCGACCCAGATGGGCGGCGTCCATCGCTCGACCGATCTCGGCCTGACGTTCCAGAAGATCAGCGACCTGCCGCAGGCGTCGTGCCTGGGCGATCGCGGCGACGTGTTGCTGGCCTGCGGCGCCAACTGGGAGCCGGACTTCTTCGCGCTCGGGCGTTCGACCGACGCTCAGAGCTGGAGCAAGGTGGTTCGCTACGTCGAGATGAAGGGGCCGCTCAGCTGTCCGGTCGGGACGATGCAGCGCGATCTGTGCGAGGCCAGGCTGTGGCCGGCGATCCGCGAGCAGTTCGGGTTGCCGGAAGAGCCGCAGGCCGACGGGCCGCCCCGCGATCCCGGTGGCTGCTGTGGCGCGCAGCCAGCGGCGGGGACGCCGGCCCTCGGTGGGTTGCTGGTGCTCGGTGGCCTGGCCATCGGCTCCCGGCGACGGCGGCGTCGGGCCTGAGGCCGAGAACCGAAGTTCCGATTTCAGTTCACTTCGGTGCGAGGGTGGGCTACAGGTGCGCCTCTCGGGGCCCATATGCGACTCGCCTTGTCCACGTTCGTGCCTGCGCTCGGTTGCTGCCTGTCGGCAGCGTGTGCCTTCCAGCCCGGCGGTGTCGTCGATGACAGCCGTCTCGACGCCGCGGCCGTCACCGACGATGCACCCGCGGCGAGCATCGATGCGCGCGTGATCGACGCGCCGGCGGTGCCGACCGACGCCGCCGTCAGCGAGGGGGTGATCCGCGCCGCCGCGCTGACCGCCGCGCCGCTCCTCGACGGCGTGGCCACCGAGCTCGCGGCCTCGACCCGCTACGCGATGGACCTCGCGACCGCCGCCAACACCGAGTTCGTGGCCGGGTACACGCCGAGCATGTCGGCCGGGCTGCGCGTCGGTCACGACGCCACCCACCTGCACCTGTTGTTCGACGTGATCGAGGCCAAGCCGCACTCGGGCGACTCGACCAGCACGTGGGAGAACGACGCCATCACGTTCTACATCGACAGCGCCGACGATCGCGCCGGTGCCTACGGCGCCGACGATCACGAGGTCATCATCGACTATCGGCCGGTGTACGGGATCTACCCGGCGACCAACGGCGCCGATCCGACGATCCAGTCGGTGCGCCTGCCGACCGCCGAGGGCTTCACGGTCGAGATCCGGATCGCCAAGGCGACGCTGGGCGCCACCCTGGGTGCGCGCATCGGGTTCGCGTGGGGCGTGATCGACGACGACGGCGGCGGCAACGCCGATGGGTACGGCCTGGCGTACGTGCGACCGGCGCCGCGCTGCGCCAGCTGCTGCACGGCGTTCTCGCGCGCCGAGGCGTGGTGCGACACGACGATGCTGGGCGAGATCGCTCTCGGCGATTGAGCGTCGTCGGGAGCGGTCAGCGCGATCGCGATCGCGCGGCCCGCCGGCGGTCGGCGACGCGGTCCCGGTGCGACCACACCGCCTGCCGTTCGGACTCGTCGCGCAGCGGGCGCTCGGCTCCCGCCAGCACCTCGCGACGCGCGATGGTCGCCGCCGCCACGTCGTCGTCGAACCTGGCGAACACCTGGACCTCGCCGTCGGAGCCCCAGCCGCGGAACCGCCCGGCCTCGGCGAGCGGGTGGTAGCTCATGTCCTGGCAGTCGCGCAGCTGGTAGATGGCGGCCGCGTGGGCGCGCAAGACGTCGGGTGGCGCGGTGTAGCAGATCAGCCCGGCGCGCCGGCTCATCTGCTCGCGTGCGCGCTCGGCCCGGTACTCGTCGCGACGCCACACCGCGTTGGCGCCGTCGGCGGTCAGCGCGCGCGGCAGCCCGAAGGTGTGCCAACGGACGGTCGTGGTCGGGACGCCGGCGCCCAGCCGGCGCCGCAGCGTGCGCAGGTGATCGACGTCGAACCTGGTCAGCCCGGCCGGCACCACGACGATCGGATCGGCGCGGTCGGCCTCGAACGGCGTCGGGACCAGATGCGGCGCGTCGATCATCAGCAGCGTGCCGGGCTGGCGCTGGAAGGCCAGGCCCCACAGCAGCCGCCCGAGCACGAGCGCGCCGGCGCCCCCGGTGAGGAGGTGCCAGGTGTCGTGGAAGAAGTTGGCGCTGAAGCGGGCCGTGGTCGCGGGGCGCAGCGACACCACGCGGTAGGTCACGGCGCCGATCGCGACGGTCCGGAGGTGGACCTTGAGACCGCGGGCGTTGACGGCGATGTCGGCGGTGGCGGTGGCGGCGGCGCGGGCGGTGGCGGTGGCGTCGGGGGGCGTCATGGTGCGCTCCGCTGGTGGAGCGTGCCGTCGTCGGCGAGGATGTAGGTCCGGATCGCGGCGCCGCGCTCGACCTGATAGTGGACGCGGCGCCGCGCATCGCGGGCGTCTGCGACGCGAGCGCGCGCCGCCGCGTGCAGCAGCGCCGCCAGCCGGCGCAGCGCCCGATCGAGGTTGGCCTGTTGCGAGCGCTCGCTGGCGCTGCGCACCGCCAGGCCCGAGGGCAGGTGCTGGACCCGCACCGCCGACGACACCTTGTTGACGTGCTGGCCGCCGGGGCCGCCGGCGCGACACGCGGTGATCACGAGCTGGTCGCGCGGCAACCTGGCGACCGCGACGGTCGGCGGCGCCGGGTGCAGCGTCACCGCCGCGAACCACCGCTTGCGCGCCGAACGGCCACGCCGCGGGCTGCGGTCGATCAACACGTGGGTGCCAAGCTCGTCGGCGAGCCGGGTCGCCGCGTCGCCGCGCAGGTGCAACGCGACCGACCGCGGCGCGCCGGCGGCACCGCTCGACACCACCTCGGCGACCTCGAGGCCGCGGTCGTGGGCGCGTTGCTCGAGACGCGCAGCGAGCTGGAACACGAAGCGTCGCGCCTCGGCCGGGCCGACGCCCGACGAGATCTGGAGCACGACGCGATTCACAGCTTCACCGTCACGATCGGGGTCAGCGCCGCGACCCGGGTCGCGAGCCGGTGGGCCACGAGCGCGGCGATCACCGGCTCGATCGCCTTGTAGGCGTCGGGGTGCTCCTCGAACAGGAGCGCCTTGTCGTCGCAGATCACGCGGCCACCGAGGGTCGAGCGCGCGACCTCGCTGCGGCGGTAGCGATCCTTGAGCTTGGCGAGCGCCTCGCTGCGCTTCATCTTGCGGCCAGCGCCGTGGGCGACCGAGCCCAGCCCGGCCGCGGCCCCGGTGCCGAGCATGATCCACGACGATGCGCCGCGGCTGCCGAGCACGATGGTGAGGCCGCCGGCGGGGGCGGGGGCGGCGCCCTTGCGGTGGATCCAGGCCTCGCCGCCGTCGAGCCGCTCGGCCCGCACGTCGTTGTGGGTGACGTCGAAGCCGCCGCGCAGGGTGTGGTCGCGAAGCGCGCCGAGCGCGCTCAGCAGCCGGTAGGCCACCACCAGGCGGTTGGCGTGGGCGAACCGGCAGGCGCCGGCCAGCTCGCCGAGGTAGTCGTCACGCTCGGTGCCGCGCAGCGGGCGAGGGCCCCAGTGCGCGCCGAGCGCGGTGCCGAGCCCGCGCGAGCCCGAGTGGGCGACCACGACCAGCGCGTGGCGCGCCAGGCCGAGCCCGGCCGCGGTCGCGGTGTCACGCACGTCGTCGACCCGCGAGATCTCCGCGAAGTGGTTGCCACCGCCGACCGTGCCGAGCACCTGCTCGAAGCCGGCCTGGTAGCGGCCGGGGTCGCCGCTGGGCGGCAAGCGGTCGTCGTCGGGCTCGCGGGCCGCGAGCTGGCGCAGGCCGTCGGGCAGACCGTCGACCTCGGCCAGGCCGCGGCCGCCGCGCTGCCAGGCGGCGGCGAACAGCGCCGCGGGATCGGCGGCGTCGACCAGCGCGGCCTCGAACTGCGCGCGCAGCCGGCGGTCGAGCTGATCGGGCGTGGTGCGCTCGACCGTGGTGACGATGATGCGCGCGCCGCAGCCGGCGTCGCCGCCGACCAGCTGGGGGTGAACGACGTCGCGGGTCGCGACCACGGCGCCGATCGGATAGCCACGGCCGGGATGGAGGTCCGGCATGCCGGCCGCGCGAACGCAGCCGGCGAGCCGCGCCACCGCGGCGAGCTGGAGCGTGGCGTCGCCTTCCATCCATACGTCGGGCCCGCTGATCAGCGTGATCGGCGCGCCGGCGGCGACGGTGGCCGGCGGGTTGGTCAGGAGTGCGCGGGTCATGGCGAGCCTGGCCATTGCGTCCGGCGTGCCAGCTGCAACTGCCCGAACGTCGACGCGCGAAACCCGAAATGGTTCGCGGTGAACCAGGTATCAGGTCTATGATGAATCAGTGATGGTCAATGAGGGACCAGTGAAACGCCTGCTGCTGACCTGGGCCGATCGGGGCGTCGACGGGCCGGCTCCGGCGCACCACGGCGCGCGCCCGGCCGGCGATCGCGGGCCGGTGCTGCGGCTGCTCGACGAGACCGATCGCCGCGCGCGCTACCACCGGGCGGTCGTCCTCACCATCCCGAGCGGCCGGACGCGAGCGCACGCGCTGGCCCGCGACATGGCGGCGCAGGTCGGCGCGGTCGACGTCCGCGAGGTGGCGGTCGACGATCCGTCGGACTACGCCGGGCTGTGGCGGCAGCTGGTGCCGCTGGTCGCCGAGCTCGAGCGGGCCGCGCCGAGCGGCGGGTGGAAGATCGACGTGCTGCTGTCGGCGGGAACCCCGCAGGCCCAGACCCTGTGGGTCATCATGGTCCAGGCCGCGCTGCTGCATGCGCGCATGCTGCAGGTGATCCCGGCCGCCTTCGTGCCGCACCCGCACCCGCGCGCGGTGCGGACCGTGACCCTCGACGTCGAGGGGTTCCCCGAGATCCGGGTCCTGCGGGCGGAGGTGGCGCGACTTCGGGGCGAGGCCCGGCTGCGCGACGCCCGGTTGATCGCCGGCAGCGAGCCCATGCGCGCCCTGCTCGCGCGCGTGGCCCGGGTCGCGCAGAGCGAGCTACCGGTGCTGGTTCTCGGCGAGACCGGCGCCGGCAAGGAGCTGGTCGCGCGGGCGATCCACGACGGCAGCGCGCGCGCCGAGGGCCCGTTCGTCGCCGAGAACTGCGGCGCGCTCGCCGAGAGCGTGCTGGCCAGCGAGCTGTTCGGCCACGAGGCGGCGGCGTTCACCGGCGCGACCGCGCGCCACCGCGGCCTGTTCGAACAGGCCCACGGCGGCACCATCTTCCTCGACGAGATCGGCGAGCTCTCGGCCCAGGTCCAGGCCATGCTGCTGCGGGTGCTGCAGGAGGGGACGGTCCGCCGGGTCGGCGGCGAGCAGCCGGTCAGGGTCGACGTCCGGGTGATCGCCGCCACCCACCGCGACCTGCCGCTGATGGTGCAGACCGGCGCCTTCCGCGACGACCTCTACTACCGCCTGCGCGGCGTGACCCTGCAGGTGCCGCCGCTGCGCGAGCGGGTGGCCGACCTGCCGGCGATGATCAAGGCGTTCTTGCATGACGCCTCGCTCGGCCGCCGCCCGCGGGTCCTGCCGGTCACGGCGGCGGCGATGCGGTCGCTGGCCGCGTATCCGTGGCCGGGCAACGTGCGCGAGCTGCGCAGCGAGGTCCAGCGCTGGGCCGTGTTCTGCGACGACCAGGTCGACGTCAGCGATCTGGCGCCGGAGATCCGCGGCGGCGCGGCGGCGCCGGCTCGGTCGCCGCGTTGGCGCGAACCGGCCGCCGCGCCCGGCACCCTCGCCGACGCCGTACATGCCGCCGAGCAGCGCGCGATCTCGGCCGCGCTCGCCGTGTACGGGGGCAACCTGGCGCGCACCGCGCGCGCGCTCGGGATCGAGCGCAACACGCTCAAGCGCAAGCTGAAGGCGGCGCGGTCGGAATAGCCGGCCCCGGCCCGATCATCGCGGCGCGGATCTCGACATCGACGCCGCGACCCGCGCGATCAGGATGAGCTCTGCGCCACCCGGGCTCGGTTCGTCACCGTAGCCGCAGCAAGCGGGCGACGCCGACGGTGACGGCGAGCTGAGGGCCGTGACCCTCGTCGGCGCGGCCGGTGCCGGTCAGCTCGACGTGCACCGCCCAGCGCGGATCGATCGCGAACTGGACGCCGAGGCTGGCGCCGGCGTTCCAGCCCCGGCCATCGCCGACCGTGGTCCCGAGGGCGCCTCCGACCTCGACCCAGCCCAGCCGTTCGACCACCGGCAGGCGCAGCCGGACCGAGCCGTCGAGATCGATCGCCCCGCGGGCTTCGGCGTGGATGGTGGGGCCGAGCAGGAGGTGGCGGCCCACCGGCACCAGCACGGCCGCGCCGACCACGCCGGTGCTGCGCACGCCGTCGCCGGCGACCGCGCCGCCGCCGAATCCAGACCGCAGCTGGAGCCGGCTGACTGGCAGGTAGCCGTCACCGAGCGGCTCCGCGCCGCCCGCCGCCGGTCCGAACGTGCGATCGATGACGTCGAGCAACGCCTGGGCGCCCAAGCGATCGTCCTTGCGCTCACCGATCTGTCGAAAGGCGATCGTGCCGTCGGCGTCGATCAGCACGACCCCGGGCAACGCGTTGCCGTGGTCGTCGGTGCCGACGTACTGGCGCGCGACCTCGCCGGCGCGATCCGCCAGCAGCGCGAAGTCGAGGTCGAGCTGCGCCGCCAGGCGCGCCGAGTCCTCGACCGGATCATCGCTGATGCCGACGATGGTCACGCCGCGGCGCGCGAACGCCGCCCGAGCATCTGCCAGCTCACCGAGCTGGGCACGACACCACGGTCACCAGAAGCCGCGGTAGAACACCAGCGCGACACGGCGCCGGGCCAGCGCGACGGCGGACGCGACCTCGCCGCCGCGGTGCGACGGCAACCGGAACCCGGGCGCCACCGTCGCGACCGCCCCGGCGTCGGCGCGATGCGCGACCCCGATCGCGGTCGCGCCGCACCCGGCCAGGCCGGCGCTCAACGTCGCGATCACCCGGCGGTGCAAACCCATGCGTCACCGTAGCACCCACGACCGCGTGCGCCGCCGTCTCCGCCTGGGCGCTACGCAGCCGGGCGCGCGCGCCGGCGCCGGAGCAGCAAGCCGAGCAGCAGACCGCCGGCGAGCGCGGTCGGCGCACCGCGACCGCTCGCATCGCAGCAGCCGCCGCCGTCAGCGGGCCAGCAGGCGCCGCCGCCGGCGCCGCCGGCGACCTCGAGACACTCGAGCGCGGCCGGGCAGGCCGCGGCGGTGCCGGGCGTGCAGGTCAGGGTGCAGCGCGTGTCGCCGCCCGGTCCGGCGGCGCAGGATCCGGACTCGCACTGCGTGCCGTCGGTGCACTCGCTGCCGACGCCGCGCGGGCCGAACGGTTCGATGATGCAGGCGTGCTCGAAGCAGACCTGAGCGTCGCCACACTCGCCGTCCGTGTCGCACACCGGACAGTCGGGATCGACCGGCAGTCCGTTGCTGCCGCAGGCCGCGGTGCAGCTACCGTCGGCCTGGCACTGCAACGCCGGGATGTGCTCGACGAGGAACGCGCGTTCCGCGTCGGTGCGGGTGTCGGCACCGAACTGCGCGCAGTCCTGATCGCCGAACGAGGTGATCCCGACCTGGACCGGCTTGCCGTCGATCATCGCGAACGATGGCCCGCCCGAGTCGCCCTCGCACTTGCCCCGGCCGTTGCCCTGCGAGAAGCACAGCAAGTCGGCGTCGGAGCCGCCGCCGCCGGCGCAGCTCACCGAGGTCTGCTCGACGACGTACTCGATGCCGACGCTGCCGCCGCCGCCGACCGCGGTGGCGCCGAAGCCGACCATGGTGACGCCGATGCCAACCGGGGCCTTGCTGGCCTGGAGGTTGACGGGCACCGGGGTGACATCGGTGACCGGGGTCGCCAGCTTGATGAGGCCGATATCGTCGGAGCCGAGGTTGTTGACGTCGAAGGTCGGGTCGGGGATGGTGGCGCTCGCGCGCACCACGGTGCCGGGGCTGGTGCGGATGTTGACGGTGGCAAAGTGGACCCGGACGCTCGACGTGATCGAGGCCTGGGTGCCGCCGACGACGCCCGGCGAGATGCAGTGGGCCGCGGTCAACACCCACTCGGGCGTGATCAGCGTGCCGGTGCACAGCCCGCCACCGACCTCGAGCGCGACCACCGAAGGAAACTGCCCGACGGTGGCCTGGGTGCCGCCCAGGATCGGCGCCCGGCCCGGGCCGGCGTGCGCCGTGGTCACGAGCGCTGCGGTGAACGCGAACGGGGCGAGGATGCGACGTTGACGGCGAGGCATGGCCGGCAGTCTGGGCCGGTTCGGTCGCCACGCGCAGCGACCACGGCTAACGCCTCATGGCCCGCCTGCGACGCGCTCGCCTCGTGACACTGATGCGCTCAGTATCCGGCGCCGAGATGGACGCCGAGCAGGGCGCCGGACGCGGCCACGACACCGGTCAGGACAGCTCGTCGAGCCATGCGTCGAGCTCCGAGGTCACAGACTGGACGTCGACCGAGTTCAGGCCGAGCGCGCGGGCGTAGCGAAGGATGGCGCGTCCCTCCTTGGCGTTGACGTCACCGTCGACGAGGGCGACCTCGAGCGCGTCGGCGATCAGCGCGCGGCCGACCTCGTGGGCGCTCGATCCGCTGGCGGTGCGGTAACCGTCGCGGCCGTGGACGGCGGCGGCCAGCGCCTCGGGCGTCGTCGCCGCGAAGAACAGCGCCTCGGCATCGACCGGGACCCGTGAACGGGCCGCGATCACCTGGGCCAGGCGGTTGGATTCCTCGGGGTGGATCTCGCGATCGGCCCGCGCGATCGCCGCCAGGGCCTCCACGTAGATCCCGGCCAGCGTGTCGTCGAGCTGCAGCGGTGCCGCCATGCCGCGATCCTACGCGATCAGGCGTTCTCACGGCCGACCTAGCGGACGATCAGCCGTGCAATCTCCTTGGTGAGGAGAAAGAGATGCAATGGGTCGACGGGCGAGGGATCGAAGTCGAAGTGCTCGTAGAAGCGCCGCGCGCGGTCATCCTTGGCGTGCACCATGACGGCGCGTATCCCGACGATGTCGGCGGCGGTCAGCACGCGGCGCAGGGCATCCACGAGCAGCGCGGCACCGAGGCCCTGGCCTTGCCACGCATGGTCCACGGCGAGCCGGGCGATCAGAACGACGGCGATCGGATGCCGCGCCATGCCCTTGGCAAGCCGCGCGGGCGCTTCGGCGAGTTCCACCTGCGCGGCACACAGGCTGTAATACCCGACGACACGCTCGCCCAGCGCGGCCACGTAGGTCTGAGCTCCGCCCGCGCTCTGGTTGGGAAGCGCGAAGCGTTTCAAGTAGGTGTCCAGTGGTTCGACCGCGCACTCGAACTCGTCGACAGCGTGGGTTCGCTGCAGCTTCACCACCTGCGGCCTGGTGGCGGCTGGATCGGCCGTCAATCGAGGACGCTCCGCTGGCTGAGAAGACGCTGCAGGCGCGGCCTTGGCTTCGGCTTCGCGTCGAGCGCGGCCAGGAACTTCTTCCATTGGGCCACATCAAGGCGGAACACCTGCCGCTCGGCGAGCACGTTGTCGGCGCGCTGGAGGGCGCTCTCGAGCACGAACTCGCTGACCGTCTTGTGGCTGGCCTCCGCGGCGCTCTGCAGCGTCCGCTTCGCGGCCGGCGTGATCCTGAGGTCCAGCTTCTCCGTGCGATTGGTTCGCGTGGCGGTCATGTCGTCTCCTCGAAACCAGGCTAGCAGAGCCGCCAGACATTGTCATGACAATCCCGATGCTGGCCGCACGTCGACTGGGGGCGGCGCGGCTCTCGCCGCCTGGGACGCAACCCCGGCCCCCGGGATTCACCGCCGCGGGTCGGGTCGCGGGGCGGCGCCCCGGGAATGCCCCATGGCGTGCGATCGCTTATCATTCGTGTAGTGCGCCGGAAGCTGTTCCCGACGGATCCTGGGGGTGTGGCCAGCGGCGCGGCCTCGCTCACCGATCCCGGCGACGACGTGGCGGCGGTCGTCGACCTGGCGGTGATCGGCTGCCGCGGCGACGGCAAGACGCAGTTCATCCTGAACGCGATCCGGACCCTCGACGCCTACGCCGCGCCCGGCCTGGCCGACACCGAGCGCGAGAACAGCCAGCGCATCCATCGCATCGCGCTCGACGCCCGCGCGCCCAGCCTGGACGCCACCGCGCCCGGCGCGCGACCGCACTACGTCTACCGGGTCGAGCCGGGATCGCTGCTCGGGCAGCTCGGCGCCGGGGCCAAGCTCGGGCTGCTGGCGCGGACCGCGCGGCTGTGGCTGCACGTCGCGCTCGCGCTCGTCAACGGGGCGCTGATCGGCGCCCTGCTGTGGTTCCTGGGCAAAGCTCCGGCGCTGGCCGCCGGCGCCGGTGGCGGACTCGCGCTGGTGATGTCGATCGTCGGCCTGGCGCTGTCGGTGCGGCGCTTCAAGAGCGCCGGCGAGATCGAGGTCGTGTTCTGGGACGTGGCCGGCGAGGACGCGCTCAAGGGCGGTGACTACCACGAGCTGCTGCGGATCGTCGTGGAGCGGCGCCGCGCCGAGGATCGGCCGTATGGCTTCGCGCCGGTGCTGGTGTGCAACCCGCTGTCGCTCGAGTGGCACAAGGACGGCGGCTCGTACGTGAGCCTGAAGAAGCTGTTGCCGATGTACGCCTCGCTGGATCGGATCGACCGCCGCGCGCTGGTGGTGATCACCCGCGCCCGGCTCATCGAGGAGATCTGCGCCGACGGCAGCGACGAGGACGAGCGCATCGCGGTGCGCTCGCTGGTCCGGCGCGACGTCCACGGCCGCGCCGACGGCACCGCGCTGCCGGTGCGCCACGACGAGCCGGTGGTGGTGCGCCGCGGCGCGGTGCAGCGTCATTGCCGCGACGCCGACGACGGCAACGAGCACGGCATCGACGTCTCGTACCTGCGCTACGACGCCGGCGACGATTGCACGCTGGTGACCAGGCCGGGCGCCGACGGCACGCCGGTGCTCGAGTACACGTACACCGACGACGTCGCCGCGTTCGACGGCGAGGCGCGCGGCAAGTTCCTGGCCTGGCTGGGCGAGGTGGCGTATCGCGCATCGCGAGCCGCGCGGGTGTCCACCGCCGCGATCGTCAGCGAGCCGGCGATCGACGAGGTCGTGGTGCCGCGGCCGACCGCGGCGGCCGGCGAGACCGCGACCAGCGCGGCCAGCTCGGGCGGCTTCTCCAGCGGTGGCTCCTGATGGCGGGCGGGATGCCAGGAGGGATCTCGGCACCGATCCACGTCGCGCTGCGCCACGAGTGGCTGCAGAAGCACGCCACCCCGCGCTCGTCGCGCGGCGACTTTCACTGGTACCCCGAGGCCGGCGATGGCGAGCAGCGGGCGGCGCTGGCGGCCCGCGCCGGCCACGGCGGCGAGGTGCTGTGGCGCATCGAGCCCGGACGCGTGACCTGGGCCGCGAGCTTCGCCGAGGTGGCCCCTGCGGATCGGCGCAGCTACGTCGGGCTGGCGGTGACCATCGCGGAAGCCGACGCGCCGGCGTCGGTGCTGCTGGCCGCGATCGAGCCGATGCCACCGGCGCCGTGGCGCGACCAGGTGACCGCTCGCACCGTCGAGACCAGGGCGCCACCGGCCTTTGCCGCGGCGCCGGCAGCGGTCGACGCCGACCTGGCGTGCGCGCTGGCGCAAGCGTTGTGGCGCGGCGGCCCCGCGGTGGTGTCCGATCCCGCCGCCGCGTCGCTGCCCGGGCTGCTGGCGTCGCTCGAGACCTGGCTGCCCGAGGCGGTGCAGGCGAAGCCGCGCGCCGGCGCGCTGGTGCGAGCCGGCGCCGCGGCGACCAGCTCGCCGGGGCCGCTCCATCACTACCTGGGCCTGGCGTGGGCGCTGCCGGCGGCGATCGCCGCTCGCGATCCGCGGCTGGGCCGGCGGGCGTGGCGCGCGGCGATGGGGCTGGCGGCGCGCTCGCAGATCTCGGCCGAGGCGATCTTCGCCGAGCTCGACGGGCTGTCGCGATCGTGGAACACCGCGCCCGAGCTGGCGGCGCTGCTGGCGCGCACCGGCACCGTCGGCGCCGGCGAGCTGTCCGCGTGCGACGCGCGCGCGCCGGCGCCGCTGTATGCCGCCGCCGACGCCGGTCGGTTATGGTCGCGGGTGGTGCACTACTGGGGCCGTGGCCTGCTGGCCGGAGACGATCTCGACCGCCGGCTGGGCGCGTTGCTGGCCCGCCGGGTGGTCGCCGATCACCTGTTCCATCTCGACGCGCCCGACCAGGCGACGCTGCCGATGCGCTACCTGCGCCGGTTGCGACGCGAGTCGCTGGTGCCGCGCGCGGCGATGGAGCGGCTCGAAGCGCGGGTCGCCGAGGAAGCGCCGGAGGTGATGCATGGCTGAGTCCAAGCGGCCGGGGCGGGTCAGCGCGCCGGCGGCACCGGCGGTCGTGCCGCCTCCGGCGCGGCCGGATCCGGGCGGTCAACTGGAGGAGCTGAACGATCAGCTCGCGCGCTTCCTGCAGCATGCCGATCAGCTGGTCGAGGAGTGGGCGCGGTTCGGCGCCGACGTGCGGCGCACCGTCGACGGTGAGGTCGCGCGCATCGATCAGGCGGTGGCCGACGCCGCCGAGCGTGCGCTGCGCGACGCCGGGGCCCAGATCGACCGGCTGGCGGCGGAACGGATCGAGAAGACCGTCGAGCACGCGGTGGCGCGATGGCGCGGCGAGCCCGAGCGGGCCGCGAAGCTGGCCACCAGCGGTGGCGGCACGTCGGCCTCGGCGGTGGCGGCGCCGGCTGGCGTCGGGCGCGGCCTGGTCGCCGCGGTGGTGCTCGCCAATCTGCTGCTCGTGGTGCTGCTGGTGGTGACCCTGCGGCGTGGTCAGCCGCCGCCGGCGCCGGCGAGCGTGACCGGATCCGGCAGCGGCGGCGTGACCGTGATCGCGCCCGAGGTGCTGGCGGCATGCGATGAGCTGACCGGCGGCGCGTGGTCGCTCGACGATGCCGCGCTCGTGATGCGCGCCGGCACCGCGGTGTGCGGTGGCGATGAAGCCGCGGTCGGCGCCGCGATCACCGCGCACTTCGTCGCGCCGGCGCCGCCGGTGGACGCCGGGCCGGTCGACGGTCCGCCGCCCGACGCCAAGAAGCCTCGTACCAGGTAATGATCGCCGCGCTGCAGATCGCGTGGCTCGCCGGCTTCGTCGGTCTGCTCGGGCTGGCCATCCGCGCCACCCGGCGCGCCCGCACCGAACCGCGGGCCGCGGTGCCGCGCGGCATCGTGCTGGGGTATGCGCTGGTGGTCGCGGTGCTCGGGGTGACGGCGGCGTGGGTGTGGGGCGGTGCGTTCGCTCACGACGGCCGCGATCGCATCGCCGCGGGTGGCGGCGCGCAGGCCATCGCACCGGCGCGGGCCCGCCTGTTCGTGCGCGCGGTCCAGCTCGCGGTCCCCCTGGTGGAAGCGCGTCCTTCGACTCCACCGCTTCGCGGTGTCGCTCAGGACGAACGGATACTGGGCGAACCGAAGCCGGGCGAACCGAAGCTGGGCGAACCGAAGCCGGGCGAACCGGACCCGCCTTCCCCGGTCGCCCTGAGCGAGGTGCGAAGCGCCGAGTCGAAGGGCAGCCGTCGCAGTGCCGTGGTCGGCTATTCGCCGGCTGCCGACCTGCGGCTGCCTCGCCGCTACGGGCTCGACGAGGCGCAACGGGGCTGGGATCTCCTCGACGTCTCGGCCCACGGCCCACAGGGGCTGCGGGTCGCGGCGGTGGCGCGGCCCGAGCCGACCAGCACCGAGGTCGCGCTCAGCGTCCATCCGCGCGCCGCCGACGCGCTGCTGCCGCTGACCGGCGACATCGTCGCCCACGGCCAGGCCGCGGTCGGCCGGCGCTGGTGTCGCGATCACCTGGTGCGGGCGCGGCTGGCGGCGGCCGGCTTCGATCGCCTGGCCGCCCGTCGCCCGGGCCGAGCCACGGTCGTGCACCTCGATGGCACCGGCGTGATCGTCGCGGTCCTGTGTCGCGACGGCAAGATCGTCGCCGCGCTGGCGTTCGAGCGCGACCTCGGTGCGGCGCCGCGCGACGACGCCAAGCTGCCCGCCGCGGCCACGGTCGCGGTGCGGGTGACGCCGTTGCGCGCCGGCGCCCGCGGCCTCGAGGCCGAACACACCGAGATCGCGGCCGGCACGTTGCTGCAGATCGGCGCGCTCGCCGATGCCGTCCCCGGCATCACGCTGTGGGAGGTGCCGGCGCCCGCCGGACGCGCCGAGCTGTTCTTCCCGCCCCGCGACGTGCTGGCGCCGTGCGCGGAGTGGCTGGCCCGCCGCGGGCCGATCTTGCCGTCGTTGCCCGAGTCGTCGCCGACGCCGCGCGAGCGCGTCGAATCGGGCGACATCGGCGCCAGCTGCGTGTTGCCGTTCTCGCCGCCGTTCGCGTTCGAGGTCCGGCGGCTGGTGCCCGACGTCGCCGGGACCGACGCGCGCTCGCTGTGGGCGGCGCTGCTGCTGGTCGCGCCGGCGCTGGTGTTCTTGCTGGTCCTCGGGGCGCGCGCCCGCAGCGAGCTGACCCGGGCCCGGGTCGGGCGCGGCCTGGCGCTGGCCTGGTCGAGCACCCTGTTCGCGGCCCTCGGCGTGTGGCGCCTGCTGTGGGCGCACCGCCTCGACATGATGCGCGAGTACGAGGCGATCGGCGAGCGGGTGGCCGGCAACCAGCTCTTGCTGCTGCTCGGCGCCGCCGCGCTGGCCGCCGCCGCCGTGCTCGCTGCTCACGACGGCGCCGAGCGCGGCCGGCCGCGGGTGCTGGTCCTGGCCGCCGCCGCGTGGCTGGTCACCGTGGTCGCCGGCGGTCACGCCCTGCGCGCCCAGCTCGAGCTGGTGCGCGAGACCCGCGGCACCTTCATGATCGCCGCCCAGGCGGCGCTGTCGCTCGCGCTCGGCCTGTCCACCGGGCTGAGCGCGCTGGTCGCGAGGCCGCCGGCGGCCGGCTCGCGGCTGGCTCGCGCGCACGGCGCCGTGGCCCGGTTGTTCCGCGGCCCCGCCGAACGCCTGCTCGCGGTGGCGCTGGTGGTCGCCGCCACTGGCTTCGCTGGCGCGGCGTGGGCCAAGACCGCCGTGGTCCTCAAGCTACCGCTGGCCTGCATCACCGTCGGACTGGTCTACCTGGTCGCGCGCGACGCGATGACCGCGCGTGATCGGGCGCGTGATCGGGCGCGTGATCGGGCGCGTGATCGGGTGGTGCGGATCGCGGCGGCGGCGGCGGTCGTCCTCGCCGCCGTCGCCACGTTCGTGTACGACATCGGCGTCGGGGTCGCGCTGCTCGGTCCCGGCGTGCCGATCGGCTTTCTGCTCGCCGGGCACGACGCCTGCTTCGCGGACCCCGATCGCGGCAAGCTCGGCAGCTTCGATCGCCAGCACGCGCCGCTGGTCCGTGCCCACGCCGCCATCTTCGCGGCGGTGGCGGTGTTCGTGATCGGCTGGGCGATGCGGACCCACGCCGACCTGGGTCCGGCGATGACCCGCGGCGCGCTGCTGGCGCCGGTCGTGTTCACGGTCCTGGTCGCGGCGGTCGCGACCGTCTGGTCGCGGCGCAATCCGACCGCCGGTCACCGTCGGTTCGTGCTGATCATGCTGGCGACCATCGGCATCGCCGCGATCGGCATCACGATCCTGCAGGGGCCGCTGCTCGAGGCGTTCACCGATTCCGAGAGCCGGCACGCGTCGCGGCTGTCGGGTGTGCTCGATCCCGGTTATGCGCTCCTGCGCGACGACCGCGACTTCCTGGCCGGGCTGGCGGCGTGGCGCGAGACCATCGTGCCGGCGTCCGCGGGGTCGTGGCCGACCGGGCAGGGTTACTTCGGCGCCCAGGTCGTCGATCGCGGCGTCTGGCAGTCGATCGAGAATGACTACCTGCCGGTGCTGTTCGTGCGCGAGACCGGCGCGCTGGGGCTGGTCGCGGTCGCGGCGCTGGTCCTGGTCGGCGCGCTCGGGCTATGGCTGCTCGCCAGCGAGCGCTTCAGCCACGGCAGCCTTGCCCACCGTGGGCGCGCGCTGGCCGCCGCGGTGCTCGGCACGCTGTGGGTCTATCAACCGCTGGCGTCGCTCGGCGTCCTGCCGCTGACCGGCATCTCGTGGCCGGGGCTCGGGCTCGACAGCCCGACCGACTTCTGGCTGCTGTTTGGCGTCACCACCTGGATCGCCCTCGGCGGCCGCGACGTCGCCGGCGACGCCGGTCCCGACCCCGACGCCGGCCTGCGGCTCGGTCGCGGCTTCATCGGGGCGCGCCGCCTCGCGGTCGCGGTCGCCGCCCTGGTCGCGGTCGCGGGTGTCGCCCTCATCGCGCGCGCGTCGCGCTTCGCCCTCGAGCGGCCCGATCCCGTCGACGCCGCCGGCGATGTCGCCCATGGCTTCGAGGGCCTCGGCCACGCCGCCGACTACGCCTCGCGCCTCCAGTGCAGAGCGGACGAGGTTCGCAGCGCGGACCCGGCGGCCCTGGTGCCGACCGAGCTGCTCGGGGAACCGATCGACGACACCTCGCGCCGCTTCCACCGCCAGCTGCGGGCGCGCTGGACCGCCGACCGCGAGCAGGCGGTCGCCGAGGTCCGCCGCTTCCTCGCCGATCCCCGCGGCCGCACCTGCCAGCGCGGCGACGCCCGCTGGCGGTTCGAGCGCGGCGACGACGACGGCACGCCGACCTGCCGCGCGCGGTGGTCGTTCGGCTGGCCCGAGGTGACCCTCGACGTGCGGCCGGTCGCCGGCAGCCAGGGCAGCGGCACGTCGGGCGGCGAGGCGATCGCGGCGTGCGAGGTCGCGCTGCCCGGCGGCGCGCTGGGCGCCCTGCGGCGCCAGGATCGGCGCCCGTTCCGCGGCCAGCGCGTGCGGCTGGTGGCGCGGCCGATGGGCGTGGCGGCTCACGACAAGGGCGAGCTGATCGCCGGTCACGTCACCGTGCGCCTCCGACCCGGTGCCGGCGAGGTCGATGTCTCGCGCGCCCAGGCCGGCGTGTTCGCGGCCGAGAAGGTCCGCCTCGCCGACGATCTGACCGTCGAGATCGCGCGCGACGGCGGCACGCTCGAGGCCCGCGGCACGGTGTGGACGTTCGAGAAGCTGCCGCCGCGCCAGCTGGTGCAGGTGCTCGAGGCCGAGCCCAGCGGCTGGAAGCTGACCGAGCCGGCGAGCGCCGGTGCACCGGTGCCGCTGCCGCTCGAGAGCATCGCGGTGCTGGTCATCGGCGGTCGCGAGTCGCGCAACCTGTGGCTGTACCGGCCACCGCGCAAGTGGGGCGGCGAGGACACCGCGGTCGACATGCTGCTCGCCGACGACGTGCGCACGCTGGGCGCCGCGCGCCGGCGTCACTACGTGCTGGGCGGCGATCTGCCCGAGCTGGGCTGGTCGAGCGTCGATCCGAGCATGTCGCTGGGCCTCGACGGCTGGGTCCAGGTCGCGCTCGACGCGATCGAGCAGACGCGCTCCGACGGCATCGCGCGCGGCGGTGACGCGGCGGCGAGCGCGGCGTTGTGCGGCACGCTGAAGCCGCCGGCGGCGCGGGCCAGCGAGCCACTCGCGGAGGCCGGCGGGCGCAGCCTCGACGTCGGGCTCAATCCGCAGGTGTGCGCGCGCAGCACCTACGACGGCGTCATCGAGTGCCGGATCTCGCTGCAACCCGAGCTCACGATCGCGTTGCGTCACCTCACCGAGCTGATCGCCGCCCGCCCGGTGGAGTGGCTCAAGCTCGACGGCATCGCCGCCGAGAAGTCGGTGCCGGCGACCGAGGCCCAGTTCATGCTCCTGCGCGGCGACAGCGGCGAGATCGTCGCCCAGGGTGAGTTCGTCCCCGGCCGGGCCAGCTCGGCGTTCGCGCCGGCGACGCCCGAGATCGAACAGCACCTGATGCGGGTGCTCGAGAATCGCGACCCGCGCACCGGCGCGCTGCTGGCGGTCGCCGAGGAAGACAGCTCGGAGAAGGTGGAGTGGAACGCGCCGATCGCGGTGGGCTCGACGCTCAAGCCGCTGCTGGCGCGCGCCGTCGAGCTGGCGGCGCCCGATCAGCTCGCGCAGCTGCTGCTGGCGGCCAGTCCGCGGCACGGCTGTGCCAGCGGGGCGCACGCCATCCTCGGCCACTGCCCGCCCACCGAGCTGTGGCGTGGCGGCGAGCCGACCGCCGACGTCGATGTCTACCGGTTCCTGTCCGAGTCCTCGAACTGGTTCATGGCGGCGCTCGGCATCCTCGGCACCGCGCTGCCCGACGGCGAGCTGCGGGTCGGGGACCGGCGGCTGTCGTTCGCCGAGGTCACGGCGCGCAACCTCGGCGGCCACGACCAGCCGGTGGAGACCAGCTACGACGGCGCGTCGGTGATCACGGCGCGGCGCGTGATCCTCGCCGGCCTCCGCCGCACCGCGATGTGGCGCCGCTTCGAGGCCCTGATCGGCCGCGAGCTGTGCATCGATGGCGCCGACGCCTGCGCGCGGCAGCTCCGCGGCGACGTCTGCGCGGCGCGCGCGCTGCCGATCGCGCGGCCGTCGTCCCGGCTGCGTCGCCTGGTCGGGCTGGGGCCGGATCGCTTCGAGATCTACGGTGAGGAGCCGCGGCCCGCCGACGTGCCGATGCGCGAGTATCTCCAGTTCCTGCGCGGCTCGGGCAAGCACTCGATCGGCTCGCTGGCCCAGCTCACCGACGCGTTCGGGCGCGTGGTCTACGATCCGGCCACCGACGGGACCTTCCGCCTGGCGGCGTCGTGGTTCCCGGTCCCGGTCGCCGGCGTCGCCCCCGAGCCATGCGCCGAGGGTCACGATCGGACCGTGCGCGGCGCCGCCGGCGCCCTGTGTGGTGTGTTCCGCGGCCGGGGCACCGCGGCGCGCGCGATGCGTCCGCTGCTCGAGGATCCGCGCATCGTCCTGTATGGCGCCAAGAGCGGCACCATCGACTCGCTCGGCGACGTCGCCGAGGATGCCGCCAAGTGCGCGCGCGCCAACGCCCGCAAGACCATCGCGGGGCGGCCGGAGCGAGCCGAGGATCAGCCGTACTGGCTGGCCTGCGGCCAGCCGGTTCCCGACGACAGTCTGTTCCTGATCGCGTTCGGCGTGCGGACCGAGCGCGGCATCGAGCGCTTCACGCTCGGGCTGCGCTTCGAGCGCATCGGCAAGAGCGCGGCGACCATCGCGGCCCGCCACTACCTGGCCGCGATCAGCGACTATTTCACGGGACCTTGGTCGACGCCGGCGGCGCCGGTTTCCGCGCCGTCGTCGCCGTCGTCGACAACCGCCGCGACGGCTTCGCCGGCTTCTTCGCCGGCGCCTTGATCGCGGGTGGCGGCGGGGTCGCCGGCAGCGCGGCGCGTGCGTTGACCCGCGCCTGGGCGAACGCGGGGCCGCCATCGCAGCGCTGTTCGGGCGGCGCGACGGTGGCGCCACCGACCAGGCCCATGCGTCGCGGCAGCGCCGGGCCACCGGCGGCGATCTCGGCCCAGCGGCCGGCCTCGATGGCGGCGCTCGAGGCCGCCGCCAGCACGCTCGGTTCGACCACGCCGTCGGTGCGGCGCAGGGACGCGCCCGCGGCCGCGGCCGCCGCGCTCGCGAAGCTGGTGGCGCCGCGCGCGCACAGCAGCACCTCGCCGCCGCCCGGCGGGCGGGGCGGCGAGGCGGGCGCGCGGGTCACGGCGCGGCGCTGATCGCGGATGGCACCGCCGTAGGATGGTCCGCCGCCGCTGACCAGCCCGAGCCCGACCACGGTCGCCACCACCGCGGCGGCGACCACCGCCGGCAGGCGGACGTGCAGCCGGGGGCGCGGCTTGCGGATCGTCACGGCGGCGGCTTGCCGTTGCTGACCGCGGTGGCGGGCCGGGTCCATTGCAACAGCTCGGGCACCCGGCCGGCAGCGACGACGTCGGCGAGCGTGCCCGCGAGGTCGCGGTCGGCGTAGCGATCCTCGCGACGCTCGTCGAAGAACTCGAAGTCGTGGCGACCGCGCACCGCCGGATCGGGGGACGCCTTGACCGCGGCCGGGCGCGGCCGGCCGACCCCGCGCTTGATCAGATCGAAGCGCAGCGCGCTGCACAGGTCGTCACCGCGCCAGCCGCGCGTGACCTCGTCCCAGCTCGGCGGGCCTGGCCACCTGGTCCAGTCGAGCTCGAAGGCGATGCGGCGGGTGCCGTCCTTGTGCTCGAGCTTCCAGACGTCGATCGAGTCGTACGAGAGCTTGCCGAACCAGCGCAGCACCTCGCTCTCGGTGACCTTGGCGTCGATGCCGGCGTCGAGGTAGGTGATGGCGACCCGCGACACGTCCTTCTTGTCGTGGAAGCACATCGCCCAGCTGGCATCGAGCGGCGGCGCCGCCGCCAGCTTGGTGGCCGGCGCCTTGCCCGTCGGCGGCGGCAGACGTGGTGCGGCCTCGGCGCCGGGCCGGGTCACCGCGGCGATGGTCCCCAGCACGGCGGCGTCGGCGACCAGCACGAAGGCCAGCATCCACTGGACGGACGGAAACAAGCGCCGCGGATCCACGCCTCGATGATAGCGCGCGATGGCGTCAATTCCAGGTCAGGCCACGCGTCGGCGGTAACCCGGCGGCGGGTCGTGCAGGTCGTTGGGTTCTTGCAGTAGAATCGCCCCAGGGATCGCGTGGAGACCCGCGCCGGCTCGCCGTGACCAGACCCCGCAATTCTCCGACCTTCGAGGCCGCGGACGCCGCGGTCGAGCAACTCCGGCAGTTGCTCGTCGACCTCCGTGCCGACACGGAGCGCGGGACCGCGGCCCTGACCCGGCGAGTCGCCGGGCTCGAAGCCGATTCCCGCGATCTGCAGGAGCTCCTGCAGACTACCGAGCACCAGGCGGCGCAGCTCGCCAATCTCTACGTCGCCACCTTCCAGCTCCATGCGTCGCTCGAGTTCGAGGACGTCAAGCGCGCGATCTGCGAGATCGCGATCAACCTGCTGGGCGCCCAGCGGTACGCGCTGCTGGTTCGCGACGACGACACCGGGACCATGGAGATCGTGGCACGTAGCGAGGGCCTCGCCTCGCCGTTCACCGGCGACCGGTACCCGGGCGGCGACGCCTCGGTCGACGCCGGCCTCGTCGACGGAGTGGTGCGAGTAGGCATGGCAGACGGCTCGGCGGCGTTGGTCGCGGTGCCGCTGTCGGCGCAGGGCCAGGTCCTGGGTATGCTGGTGATCCTCGGACTCTTGCCCCAGAAGGGCGGCGTCGGGGCCGAGGATCGCGAGCTGCTCGACGTCATGGCCGCGCACGCCGCCTCGGCGCTCCTGGCCGCGCGCATCTTCCAGGAACGGACCCGAAAGCTCCGCACCCTCGAAGGGTTGATGGATCTGCTCAAGGGCTCGGGCGGGAGGTGATGCGATGATCTGGGGCAACCTTCGCGACGTTTCGTTCCCCGATCTCCTGCAGTTCCTTCACCTGAGCGGACGCTCGGGGACGCTGTACCTCGAGCGCGACGACGAGACCGCCTATGTCTCGTTCCACAACGGCCGCATGGCCAGCGCCTGGTGTCCGACCTCGCCGCCGGTGGTCGATCTGCTGCAGCAGAGCGGCAAGGTGAGCTCTGGCGACGTGGCCCGGGCGCGATCGATGCACGAACGCGAGCACGCGGCCCGAACCCTGGGGCAGATCCTGCTCTCGATCTCCGCGGTGACGCGCGACAGCCTGCGCCAGGCGGTCGCCAACAAGATGGAGCAGACGGTGTTCGAGCTGCTGTCATGGCAGCGCGGCACCTTCCGCTTCGTGGTCGAGGAAGTCCGCTATGACCCCGATCTCCTGTTCGCGCCCAACGAGGTCGTGCTGCAGGTCGACATGGACACGCAGGTCGTGCTGATGGAGGCGCTGCGGTTGTCCGATGAGCGGACGCGGGACAGTCGGCCGTCGCTGACGAAGGAGGCGGCGGCAGCAACGGCGCGCTTCGCCGCCAAGCAGGGCCCGAAAGCCGTGATCGACACGCCCCCCCCGGAACGCCCGCGGGTGGCTCCGGAATCGCCGCCGCCTCCGGCGCCGCCCGCCCCGGTTGCACCCCAGGTCGGAGTCGAGAGCCCGGCGCCGGGGCCGACGCTGGCGCACGTGCGCGAGCTGCTGCGCGACATCCGGTCCGGCCTGGCGTCTTCGCGCTTGTCGCTCAATCTGATGGGCATCGTCGCTCAGGCGGCCGATCGCGGGATCTTGTTCACCGCTCGGCGTGACACGATGGTCGTGCTGACCGCGTTCGGGAGGGCCCGCGACCGCGAGCTCCTGTCGGACACCACCCACCGCCTCACGCTCACCTACGATCCCGGCGGCGGCTTCGCGGACTGCATGAGGCTCGAGGACCCACAGACGATCGACTGGGACCGGGTGCAGCTTCCCGAGCCGCTGCCGGGCATGCTCGGCATGCCGGCGTCGGGGCACGGCCTGCTATTCCCGGTGCGCGGCCGGCGACTGATCGCCGTCATCTACGCCGACAACGGCACGCGCGCGGAGTCGATCGGCAACGTCGATCTCCTCGAGATCGCGTGCGGACAGTTCGGGCTCGCCATCGAGAACGAGATCCTGCGCCGTCACATCAGCCGCGCGCGCTGACGTGACCGGCCAGGTTGTGCCACGATGATCGAGGGCCGTGACCGTGAAGGAGGAATCATGAGCACCGCGCGGCGCGCACTGGTCGTCGAGGACTCGCCGACGATGCGCCAGCTCCTCGCCCTGACCTTGCGCCGGATCCCGGGCCTGGCCTTCGCCGAGGCCGAGCACGGCGCGCAGGCCCTCGCTCTCCTGGCCCGCGAGCCCTTCGATCTGGTGCTGCTCGACATCAACATGCCCGTCATGGACGGCTTCACGTTCCTCGAGCATCTGGCGGCGTTGCCGCGGCGGCTGCCGGTGATCGTCATCTCGACCGAGAGCGGGAAGGGCGACGTCGATCGCGCCACCTCGCTGGGCGTGGTCGCCTATGTGACCAAGCCGGTGCGTGGTCCGCAGCTGGCGGCGACGGTCAACCAGATCCTGGCCGAGCTCGATCGGGTGCCTTGACCGCGACCTGCACCTCGTCGGCGAGCACCATCCGCCACGACGGGTAGCGCGGCTCCCAGGCCAGCTCCCGCTTGAGGCGACGGTTGTCGATCTTGCGGTCGGCGGTGAACATGGCGGCGATCTCGGCGTCGACCTGCTCGAGCGGAACCGAAGGCGGCATCGGGAGGTGCAACTCCGCCGCGACCGCGGCCGCCAGCTGGTTCGACGTGCACGGGTCGTCGTCGGCGACGTTGTAGACCGGCCCCGGGGCCGCGGCGTCGCCGGCCAGCACCACCGTGGCCGCCAGATCGTCGACGTGCACGCGGCTGACCTGGGTGTCGCCGGGGCCGACGATGCGGTAGGTGCCGGCGCGCAGGCGCGCCAGCACGCCGCGCCCCGGGCCGTGGATGCCGGCGGCCCGCAGGCGCACGCATGGCACCGGGCCGGCGGCGAGGGCAGTCTCGGCGGCGAGTCGGGCGCGGCCAGCGGCGGTGATCGGCGCGATCGCGAAGTCCTCGTCGACCCAGGCGCCGCTCGCGGCGGCGTAGACGCCAGTCGATGACACGTACACGAGGCGGTGGGCACCAGCGCGAAGCGCCGCCGCCGCCAGGCGCTCTTCGGCGGCCCCGTCCGGGTCCGACGGCGGCGCGGTCACGGCGATGACCGCGCCCGTACCGCCACGTCCGATCATCGTGGCGACCTCGTCGATCGTCGCCGTCGCCAGGTCGACGGCGACGCCCCGAGCCCCGGTGCTGAGCGCGGCCGCCGCCGCACCCTCCGTCGTGCGCCGCGTGACCGTGACGTCGTCGCCGCGCGTGCACAGCAACCTCGCGACCCGCTCGCCGGTGTAACCGGCGCCGATGATCACCCAGCGGGTCACGGCGAGGCCGGCGCGACCGCGACCAGCGCGCAGCGCGGCGCCAGCGCCCGCGCCTGGTCGGCGTGGGCGGTCGCGGCGGCGTCGTCGCCGGCGGCGGCGGCGGCGCGCGAGATCAGGGCGTGGAGCTGGCCGCGCGCCGCGGGTCCGAGCCGGATGTCCTTGACCATCGGCGCCACCAGCTCGCGGGCCTCGGCGGCCTTGCCGTCGGCGAGCCGGATGCGGGCGTCGGCCTCGATCGCCATCAGCTCGACGCCGCCGACCGCGATGCCACGAAACGGCTGGATCGCGCGGGCGTAGGTCCGTCGCGCCCCCTCGGCGTCGCCGCTCGCGGTCCGGGTGTGGACGTCGGCGACCGCCCACAGGAACTGCCAGCTGCGCAGGGCCTTGGTGCCGGGCACGATGCCGGCGTCATCCAGCGAGCGCCGCGCCGCCGCGAACTCGCCGAGCAGGTTGTGGGCCATCGCCGCGAAGACGTGGATCGGTGCCCGCGTGCCGGCGGTCAAGCGCCGCGGCAGCTCGCGCGCCACCAGCTCGAGCAGCTGGTCGGGCCTGCCGATCGCCGCCAGCCGGCTCGCCGACGCGTGCACGCGCAGGCGACGCACGCCGAAGTACAGGCCGATGATCGCGACGAAGAACATCGCCGCCACGATCTCCGCCGTGCGGCCGGCCTGCGACGTGAGCATGAGCACGGCGTACAGCGAGGCCAGCACCACCGGTGCGATCACCGACTCGCCGTGCCGCTGCAGCCACGCTTTCACGTGGTCGGCTTCCGGAGATGCCGGGCCACCAGCAGCGCCAGCTCCAGCGCCTGCTCGTAGTTGAGCCGCGGGTCGACGCGGGTGTGGTACGCGCGCTCGAGGTCGGCCTCGACCAGGCCGCGGGCGCCGCCGATGCACTCGGTGACATCCTCGCCGGTCATCTCGAAGTGGACGCCGCCGAGCACGCTGCCGCACGCCTGGTGGGCCGCGAAGCTCTCCTCGAGCTCGGCCAGGATGTTGTCGAAGCGGCGGGTCTTGTAGCCCTGCGGTGTCGACTCGGTGTTGCCGTGCATCGGATCGCAGACCCACAGCGGCCGGCGGCCGGTGGCGATCACCGCCTCGATCAGCGCCGGCAGGTGATGGCCGACCTTGCCCACGCCCATGCGATGGATGAGCGTGATGCGGCCCGGCTCGCGCTCCGGATCGAGCACCGCGAGCAGCTCGGTCAGCCACGCCGGCGTCATCGCCGGGCCGATCTTGATGCCGAGCGGGTTGCGGATGCCGCGGTGGAACTCGACGTGGGCGCCGTCGAGCTGGGCGGTCCGCATCCCGATCCACGGCATGTGGGTCGACAGGTTGTAGGCGCCCGGCCGGCGCGGCACGCTGCGGGTCTGCGCTGCCTCGTAGAGCAGCGCCAGCCCTTCGTGCGAGGTGAAGAAGTCGACCCGCTTCAGGATGGCGCTGTCCATCCCGGTGATCGCGGACACGAACGAGATCGACTCCCGGATCTGGTCGACGATCCGGCGGTACTCCACGACGTGCTGGGCGCTGTCGGCGAACGAGATGTCCCAGTACTCGGGGTGGTGCAGATCGGCGAAGCCGCCGTCGGCCAGGGCGCGCACGAAGTTCAAGGTCAGCGCGGCGCGCTCGTAGCCGCGCAGCATCAGCACCGGATCTGGCTCGCGGTCGGCGGCCGTGAACGCTTCGCGGTTGACGATGTCGCCGCGGTACGACGGCAGCGTCACGCCGCCCTTGGTCTCGGTGTCGGTCGAGCGCGGCTTGGCGTACTGGCCGGCGAGGCGGCCGACGCGGATCACCGGACGCCGGGTGCCGTGCACCAGCACCAGGCTCATCTGCATCAGGATCTTGAGCTTGGCGGCGATGGCGTCGGGCCGACAGTCGTCGAAGCTCTCGGCGCAGTCGCCGCCCTGGAGCAGGAACGCCTCGCCGCGGGCGGCGCGCGCCAGCTGGTCGCGCAGGCTCTCGATCTCCCACGACGTCACCAGCGGCGGCAGCCGGCGCATCTCCTCGACGACGCGAGCGAGCGCGGCCGGATCGGCATAGCGCGGTTGTTGCTGCGCGGCCTTGCTCTGCCACGACTCGGGGGTCCACGCGCTCACCGGCGCAATGTACCCCAACCGCTCTCGGGCACCACCCGTGACTCGGGTTCGTGAGCGCCGAGGTCCGGCTCGAGGCCGACGCTGCGGTCGACCCGGAAGCGGGTATATAAAGGAGACGTGAGCGCGCCCTCCCGCAACCTGCTGCGCGACGCCTGGGGCCAGGTCGGCCGGGTCACCATCGTGCCCGAGGGCGACGTCGGGCCAGCGCCATGGCCGGCCGCGCTGGTGGTCGCCACCGGCATCGCGGTCGGGGCCGCGGCGTGGCTCGCCGGTCGGATGATCGCGGCCATCGGCGTGGCGCCGGCGGTGAGCGGGCTGGTCACCGTGATCATGACGATCGTGCTCGGCGCCGCCGTGGTCGAGCGCGGGTTGCACGCCGTCAGCGAGCGCTGGCTCGGCGCCCGCTGGGCGACGCTGGTCGTGGGCGGCACCGTGCTCGGCCGCGTGGTCGCGGTGTGGTCGATCGCGCCTCGGCTCTGGCTGGGCGCCCTCGTGCTCGCCACCGCCGCGGGCCGCTGGGCGGCGGTCGGCCTGCAACGCCTCGGCGACGTCGCCCCGCCCGGTCGCGGCCGGACGTTCGTGGTCGGTACCGTGTCGTGGGTCGAGCTGGCGGCGGCGAGCGCGGTGGTCCTGATCGTGGCGGTCATGATCGCGGGCGGCGCCGGCGTCGCCCTCACGTTCGCCGTGCTCGTGATCGCGGTCGGGCTGGGCCTCGGCGTGCAGATCCTCGATCGCGAGCTCGCCGGCGACAGCCTGGCGGCCATCGCCGCGGTCGTCGAGCTGGTCGCGCTGGTCGGCCTGGCCGCCGCCGAACCGGCGACCGGTTCGCCGTTCATCCACACGAGCGGACGCTGACCGTGTCGCGCGGGCCGGCCATCGTGCTGGTCACGCTGGCCATGATGACGGCGATGGCGGCGCGCGCCCGCGCCCAGCACTGCCACGTCGACCTGCCCGACGACGAGGCGGCAGCCGGCGAGCATGCGCACCACGGCGCCGGACACCACGGTCACCACGGTCACCACGCCCGGCCGCGTCCGTGGTGGCTCGGCGCCACCAGCACGCTGGTCGTCGGGTCGGGCTCGGTCGCTGGCGAGGCCCGCGACTACCAGGGCGCCGGGGTCGGCGTTCAGGGTGGCTGGCGTCGCGTCAGCGCCCGCGCCTGGTTGCCGGCCTACCGGGTCGCCGCCGAGGGTGTCGGCGTTGGTGACGCGCTGGTCGCCGTGGCTGCGGATCTGGTGCCGGGTCGCGGCCGCGCCCGCGGTGGCATCGCCGCCTCCATCTCGTTGCCGACCGGCGACAGCGACGCCGGCCGCGGCATGGGTCACGTCATGATCGCCGCCGGCGGCTGGGCCCGCGTCTCCGCCGGCCGCGCTCGCCTCACCGGCGCCGTGGTGTGGGCGCGCGCGATCGGCGATGGCGCCGAGCACTCGGCGCACCTGCACCAGGCGACGCTGTGGCCGCTGGTCGATCCGATGAACCCCGAGGAGCTCGCGGTCGACGCCAGCGCCACCGCCGTGCTGGCGCCGCGCCTGCGCGCCGGCGTCGGCGCGACCTACGCCGCGGCGCTGGCCGCCGGCGGCGCCGATCGCGTGGTGCCCTACGCGCTCGCCGAGCTGGGCCACGGACGCTATTCGGTCTCGACCCAGCTCGCGGTGCCCGTGGTCGGCGATCCGTTCGTGGCCCGCGGCACGCTCGAGCTCGCGTATCGCTACTAACCTCAGCAGTCCGTCCTTCGACACGGACCTCGCTTGCGCTCGGTCCGGCTCAGGACGACCGGGCTAGCGGCGCGCGGCGAGGATCTGCGCCAGCCCGTCGGGGCGCTTGTCGGTCCGGACCAGCTGCGGGTAGCGCTCGCCACCGGCGTAGGTCAGCACGTAGGTCTTGAAGAAGTCGCCGGTCACGACCAGGAGCTCGATCTTCTTCCGGGTCGTGGTCGCGGCGATCATCGATCGCAGTCGTTCGCGGTTCCAGGTCCGGTTGTTCACGCCGACCACGGTTCCACTCGGAGCGACGCCGGCGGTGTCGGCCGGCGATCCGGGCCGGACATCGATGATCTCGCCCGATTTCCGCACGTCGATCCCGAGCGAGTGCCAGACGCTGGTGTCGTCGCTGACCGACTCGCGCGCCTTCATGTAATCCGGCACGGCGGCCTGAAACTCGAGGGTCCAGCCAGCCAGCCCGATGCCATCGGTCGGAGCGTGGGCGGCGGTCATGGCGGTCCGCGTCGTCAGGTGCTGGCGCCAGTCGAACGGCGCCACCGCCTGCAGCGCGGCGACCAGCTCGTCGAAGCTGTACGGCGCGACCACCGCGCCGCTGTCCTTGCCGCCGAAGAAGTCGCGGCACAGGTCATCGAGTGATTTCTTGCCCTTCGACTCGCGGCGGATGATGCCGTCGACCTCGAGCCACAGCAGCAGGCCTTCGGGATAGAAGTCGACCGATCGTCGCCGCGCCTCCCACGCCTCCGGCGCTCCGTAGAGGATCTGGGCCGCAGCGGCGGTGTCGACCAGCGGTCGCCAGCTGCGCCCGGTCTGGGCCTCCATGCGCGCCGCGGTCCGCGCCAGCATGTCGCGGGCGTCGGCGGCGCTCATCAGACCCGAACGCGTGGCGAGCACCCAGCCGAGATACTGGGTGAGCCCCTCGTAGACCCACAGCATGCTGCTGTCGACGGGCTCACCGAAACTGGCGGTGGCCAGGCCGGTGGGGCGGCGGTGCTTGCCGTTCCACGAGTGGGCCAGCTCGTGAGCGAGCAGGCCGGCCCAGACGCGCCGCGTGTCACTGTCGACGAACCCGCGTTCGGGCATCCGGTTGTCGGACGATTCGTGGTGCTCGAGGCCAAAGTGGGCGGTCGCGTCCGACAGCGTGACCAGGAAGGTGTAGCTGTCGAAGTGGCGAGCACCGAACAGCGCCAGCGCCTCCGCCACCAGCGCCTGATGACCCTTGACGATGTCGTCGCCGAAGTCGAGCGCGGCGTCGGCGTCGGCGGCGATGAACATGCGCATCGGCGGGGCCTTCGAGAGCTCCACGGTGCGGGTGTGGGCGCCGGCGAGGACCGGCGAATCGACCAGCGTGGTCAGCGTGACCGGCTTGAAGGTGACGGTGTCGCCGCTGACCCTGGCGGTCGGCAGCGCCGAGCCGTGTTTCCATCCCGCCGGCAAGCGCAACGTCGCGGTGACCGCGACGTCGTCGGCCCTGGCGGTGGCCGGGAACAGCAGCAGTTGATTCCAGTTGATCAACGCGAGCTCGGGCGTGGCGCCGGCGGCCGACGTGAACCCGGCGGTGGCGGTCGGCGACAGGAGCTCGAGCTTGATCGTCAGCGCGGTGGTGGCTGGCGGCGCATCGACCTGGATGATGTACATGTCGAGCGGATCGCGGGTCCACGCCAGCCGCTTGCCGGCGGCCGAGATCTCGAGGCCCGCCAGATCCGCGATCGGTCCGGTCGGTCCGTGCTCGCCCGGGATCCATTTCGGGTATGCGAGCCGCACCGCGCCGGCCGCCACCGGGATGGTCTCGGTGACGCGAAACAGCTTGCGCGGTGCGTCGCGCGCATCGACGTCGAGGCGCACCGTGGTGACCGGTGCCGCGACCGCCGTGGCGGAGGCCGCGGCCAGGATCGAGAGCGCCGCGATGCTCGGCAGGGTTCGTCGCATGACGCGTTGTACCTGACTCGTCGCCTGCGCTGGGCCGCGAACGCGGGCATGCCTCAGGTCCTCGCCGCCTGATCAGCCCGGCCAGGCGCCGTCGGGGAGCAGCACCTGGGTCCGGGCCCGCAGCTCGGGTGGCAGGCGAGCGTCGAGGATGGGGCCGACCTCGGCCGGCTGGTAGAGCTGCGACACGTGCATGAGCACCAGGTTCGGGGTCGTGAAGGCGGTGGCGCGCTCGATCACCTCGTCGAGGTGGATGTGGCAGCCGGCTCGCGCGGCGCCGATGGTCTTGCGGCCGTCGAGGAAGGTCGCCTCCATCACCAGCACCTTGGTCGCCAGCAGCGCCGGCGTGCGCTCGACGGCCTGGATCAGCGTGTCGGTGACGTAGGCCAGCTCGTGGTGCTCGACGGTGTCGAACAGATCCTCGCCGAGCTTGCGGCGGCCGGCGATCTCGGCGCCCAGCATGCCGGCGTGTTCGGCCTTGAGGCGCTGCACGCGGCGCACGACCTGGTAGGCGAGCGCCGGGACCGGGTGGAAGGTCGGCAGCGCGCGCAGCCACAGATCACCGCGCAGCGGGACCTCATCGCCCGCCGACACTCCGATCGCCTCGATCTCGAGCGGCCAGCGCTGCAGCTCCGTCATCGCGCGCAGCGCGGTGAGCAAGGTCTCGACGATCTCGGCCGGCATGATGACGCGCAGCGGCTTCTTCACGCTCTGCAGCCCGCGGATGCCGAGCAGGGTGGTCAGCGCGCCGACGTGATCGGCGTGGGCGTGCGACAGGCACAGCGTGCCAACCGCGGCCGCCGAGCGCAGCGCCACGCCGCAGTCGAACAGCAGGTCCATCTCCGGCACGTGGACGGACGTGTAGACGCCACCCAGCGACAGACCGCGGATGGTGTAGGTGCCGGCCTTGAGCGAGCTGATCACGCGCTACTCGACCTGGATCGGGACCGCGCGCCACGCCACCCCGCCCTGCCCATCGCGGATCACGACGTAGAGCATCCGTGCCCCGGCTTCGTCGCCGGCGACCAGCTCGGTGGGCGTCGACTGGAAGTACTCGATCTCGCCCGCCGACGAGTACCAGGCGTAGCGGGTGTCCTCGGTCGCCGGCGGCTCGCTGGCCACCTCGATCATCACGCTGGCGCCTCGGGTCATCGTGATGGTCTGGGTCAGCGCGTCGGTGCCGCCGATGGTCAGCTGGGCCACGGTCGGGTTGGACGCCGTCACCGGCAGGACCGCCATCACCTTGACCGCGGTCAGGGTGCCGATCGGCGTGTCGACCTCGATACGGACGCTGTCCAGCGGCGGGGCGCCGCTGGGCTGGGCCGGCACCGGATCGGGGGCGATGTAGCGGGCGCCGGTGGGGTCATCCTCGAGCCGGCCCATCGGTGCCGTGCCGGGGTAGGTCTCGATCAGCGCGTGGCGCGTGGCCAGCCCGGCCAGCACGCCGTCGGCGTCGACGACCACGGTCGTGAGCGTGGCCTGCGCGCCCGGCTGCACCAGCGGCGGCTCGGCGACCACGGCCAGGATGGTCGGCTTGGTGAGCGCGGCCGGCGACGCGAAGTCGTCGCACGCGGTGGTGGCGAGACCAGCGAGCAGGGCAGGGACCAGCAACATGAGACGGCGCATGGACGGCCCCAGTATAGCGGGCAGGGCCGGGGTGGCTCGTGTAGGATGGGTCGCCGCCATGCTCTGGTACGTCCTCGCCGCGTTCGGCGCGTTGTTCCTGCTCTCGATCGCTCTCCCGGTCCCGCGCCGGATGTGGGTCTTCACGCTGACGGCGTGGAAGTACATCGGGCTCTGGCTGCTCGACGTGACCCGGCTGCGCTGGGTCACCTACAAGCTCCTCGGCCGCGAGTACCGACGCCTCGAGCGCCCGGTGCTGCTGCGTCGCTTCTGCGAGGACATGGGGCCGACGTTCATCAAGTTCGGGCAGATCATCGCGTCGTCGGCCGGCCTGTTCCCCGACCGCTACGTCAAGGAGTTCTCGAAGGTCCTCGATCGGGTGCGGCCGTTTCCATTCGAGCAGGTCCAGCAGATCCTCGCCGAGGATCTCGGCGCCGAGCGGGCGGCGAAGATCGTCAACGTCGAGCCCAAGCAGCTGGCGTCGGCGTCGATCGCCCAGGTCCACACCGCCGAGCTCGACGATGGCACCAAGGTCGTCCTCAAGGTCCAGCGGCCGGGCATCATCAAGCGTTGCGAGGCCGACATGAAGATCATGCGCTTCATGGCGGTGATCGTGTCAAAGGTCGCCCGCGACGCCGAGCTGGCCAACCCGGTCGGGGTGATCGAGGACTTCACGGCCACGCTCATGGAGGAGCTCGACTTCCGCAAGGAGGCGGCCAACCTCGATCGCTTCAACGACATCATGCGCGAGCTCGGCCACAAGAACATCCGCGCGCCGGTGCCGCACAACGACCTCACCACCCGCCGCGTCCTGGTCATGGAGCGCTACAGCGGCATCCGGGTCGACCAGTACGACGTCATCCGCGAGCGCGGCATCGACGGCGAGCAGAAGCTGGTCGCCGGGCTGCGGGCGTGGTTCCAGTGCGTGGTCTTCTACGGCTTCTTCCACGGCGACGTCCACGCCGGCAACCTCATGCTGCTCGACGATGGCGACATCGGCTTCCTCGACTTCGGCATCGTCGGACGCTTCGACGACAGCCAGCGCTTTCTGGTCACCGACTACATGATCGCGTTCGCGTCGGGCAACTACCGCAAGCTCGCCGAGGTGATGATCGAGATGGGCGGCGCCGAGGCCGACAAGGTCGACATGGAGGCGTTCGTCAAGGACCTCGGCGAGACCTACTCGCCGCTGCTCCGCCTGTCGTTCTCCGAGGTCAACTACGCCGACTTCTTGCCCGGCATCCAGCGCGTGGCGACCCGCCACCGCGTGAAGATGCCCAAGGAGTTCATCCTCATCACCAAGCAGCTGCTGTACTTCGATCGCTACGCCAAGGCGCTGGCGCCCAAGCTGAACGTCTTCACCGACCCCCGCCTGATCTTCTCGCTCATGGCCGACATCCAGAAGGTGCGGGCGTCGATGCCGGTCCCGAAGGCGGCAGGCCAGAGCGCCCAAGGCGCCCAAGGCGCCCAAGGCACTTAAATGCGAAAAGGCGGGGGTCGGCCCGCCTTCTCTCGTGACAGTGCATGTTTTCGTGACTCGATCCCTTCGTGTCATCTGCGTCTGTCGCGCGTCTGGTCCTTCACCGCTCAACCTCGAGACGTCAGGCAGCGCCTGATCGTCGCGCACTGGGACACGACCCGTACACGTGATCCCGACCGGTGGTCTGGGGATCTCTTGGGTTTGCGCCGGGAGGCGCGGTCTGGACCTTCACATTCGTCGTAGCGAAGTGTGGTTTGCCCGTTCGTCCCTCTCGCTCCGTCGAACCTCCTGCCTGATGTCGTGGTGGCGAGAGCTTCTGTCCGTCCGTGAATTAACCCTAAGCCTCGTCGCGCAGCATGGCAATGGGAAAGATCGAGTGCGCTTCAGTCGCACTTGTCCTGGGCGCAATAACACGCGCCATCGCACTCGTTGCGCACCTCGCCGGTGGCGAAGAAGTGCTTGATCTGACGGTGACTCGCGGCCTGGCTGCGGGTCAGGTAGTGCATGCCCGTCTCCGGCGAGGGCTCGTTGGTGAGCGGCACCGCGGGCGCCGCGCCGTCCATGATCACCAGCGCCGAGCCGCCCGCGATGGGGCCGGTCATGCCGGTCATCCCGTACGGCACGTACGGGCTCGGCTGCAGCACCGGGATCCCCATCGTGCGCGCCTGCCACTCGGTGGCCAGGTTCGGTACCTCGTCGTCGCCGATCGCCATGTGCAGGAGCATCTGGCGCGGCGCGTTGCCGAGCGCGGTGCCGCCGAGCACGACGTCGGCGATGCCCGAGGTCTCGGTCTGGTCCCAGCGCGGCTGGAACAGGCTGATCGCGAGCACCACATCGAAGTCATCGGGGTACGCACCCTTGAGGATGGTCTTGTACGTCGGCCAGTCGGTCGAGCGCTCGAGGATCGTCGAGTAGTTGCCGCCGCCGACGCCGACGACGCCGCGCCGGATGTTGGGCGTGTAGGCGACCACCGTGGTGCCGAAGATGTGGCCCTGCGACAGGCCGTAGTAGTAGAGCTTGGCCGGATCGGCGAGCCGGGCGCCGACCGTGCACCCGGTGGCGGAGACGTCCTGCGGGCGGCACAGGAACAGCTGGTCGGCGAACGTGGTCTCCATCGCCCGGCCGAGCGAGACGTGATTGGTGATGCCCTGGACCAGGGTGTCGAAGATCTCGCCGGAAGCGTTGAGATCGGTGAGCCCGCGCGCGATGTTGCCGATGTCGCGCTCGCTCATGCCACGCATGTCGGTGCCGACGCTCATGACACACGCGGCGGCGGCGGTGTCGCGGATGGCGCCCGACGCCGCCTGCTCGCCCGAGCCGTTGAGGCCGTGACCGTAGATCATCATCCCGATCGGGCTGGCCGAGCGGTACGCGCAGTCGGGGATGATCGCCGTGAACGGCACCTCGTAGGTGCCGTGCGCGATCGCCCGCCCGGCGGCATCGATGTCGAGCACGGTGCCCGGTGCGTACGCTCCGCCCTGGGTCAGGAACAGCGGCACGGTGAGGAAGCCATCGATGCGGCGGCGGATCACCGCGCCATCGTCGACCGGCTGGTCGCTCTCGATCCGGAACGTCGCCGGCGTGGCATCGAGCATGGCCAGCGCCTGATCGCGGGCGCTGCGCATGGCGCGGCGGACGAACTCGTCCGACCCGACGGTGAAGTCCCAGGCCAGCGCGAGGTCGGTGCGCGGGAAGCCGGCAGTGGCCAGGGCATCGAGCGCCTCGTTCAGGCGCGGTCGCGCGGCCTCGAGCAGCGGGTGCGAGGTCGGGGTGCCGTCGAGCAAGCTCTGGAAGCCGGGCCCGATCGGGAGCTCGCCACCGGCGGCCGACTTGACCGCGGTGCGGATCGCCACCGCGTAGCGGTGGCCGCCGATGAGGCGGGCCGCCGGACGGACGTACAGCGCCTGTCGGTCGGGCGTCGCCGCGGCGGTGGCGTCGACCTCGGCGAAGTGGGCGACCCGCTGCATGGTCGTCATGTCGAGCAGCACGGTGGTGCTGCTGGCGCCGAGCGACTCGGCGAACCGGGTCTGGTTGAGCAACGTCGATGGATCGACACCGCCGGGGAAGATCGCCACCATCGGTGCGGACGCCGAGTAGCCGTCGGCGCGGTTCCACGGTGCCGGATCGATCGGGGCCAGGTTGGCGTTGGTGAGCAGCGCGCCGTCCGGGATGGCCAGCTTGCGGCCGGTCGCCGTCGACGCATCGGCGACCTCGAACACGCTCGACGGCCACGGCGCCATGCAGGCGCCGGCGCCCAGCGGGTTGCAGTGACTCTCGATCGCGAAGCTGGGCTCGTCACCGCAGGCGGCGGCGAGCACCAGGACGGCGGACAGGGATACGACGTTGGCCCTCATCGCCGCGACCCTACCGCGACTGGAGTCAGCGGTGAACCACGGTCGTTGGTACGTCGACAGTCGCCGCCGGCTCAGCCCTTCGACAGGCTCAGGACAGGCCCAGGCGATCCAGCGCACGCGAGAGGTTGGACCGCGCCGCAGCGTCGAGGCGGTCGTGGAAGGCCGCGGAATGAAAGATGCGAGGGGCCGCCAGGAGCGCGGCCAGGAAGCGGCGCCGGCCGGCGCGGTAGGCGTCAGACGGTACGGCGGCGTACTCGACCGCGATGGCGGCGTCGTAGGCGTCGAAGCGCGCCGGGGCGGCGCCGAGGATCGCCATGTCGCAGTCGACGAAGTGGGCGGCGTCGCGGCCCAGCGCCGCGTCGTCGAGCGCGCCGTGCCGCGCGGTCAAGAGGATGAGGGCCTCGACGCGGTCGAGATCGAGGCCGGCGCCACGGAGCCAGGCGGCGGCCAGGCGGCGAGCGAGCGCCGCGCTTCGCGCCTCGTTGTCGGGGCGACCGGCCTGGTAGATCGCGTCGTGGCAGAGCACGGCCCAGTGGACGTCGCGGGGCTGGTCCCAGCCGACCTGGTCGGCGACGCGCTCGTACTCGGCGACCACCTCGGCGACGTGCTCGGCGGTGTGGTAGGCGCGTGGCGGGCGCGCGTACGCGGCGCGGAGCGCGGCCTCGCAGGGAGCCGGCAACTCGAACGGCGGCGGGCGCGACGAGAACATGGGTGACGGTACCCCGCCGGCGTGGCAGTGGCACCCGGTCGGCGCTCGCGGTAGCCTGCTCGCGATGAGAGCTGGTCGCGCTGCGCTGCTTGTCGCCTCGGCGGCGATCCTGGTGGCGTGTTCGGGCGGCGGCGCCGGCGACAAGCGCGGTGGCGGCACGCTGGCCGGTGGCAAGACCGGCGGCGGCAAGACCGGCGGTGGCGGCGGCAAGGGCGCGGGCACCGGCAGCGGTCCGGCAGCGACCGGCACGGGCGGCATCGCGCTCGGCGGGGGCTCGTGTCCGACCTTCGGGTGCGTCTATCACGCCGGCACCGGGGTGTACTTCTCGTGCATGTCGTCAGGGGCGGGCGCGTGTTTCCACTTCGGCGCCCGCTGCGGCCCCGGCGACGGCTGCCTGTTCGACGCCTCGAGCAAGGCGTATCGCGCCTGCGCGCGGGTCGTGGAGGGCGTGTGCGCGGTGCCGCTCGGCGCCGCCTGTACGCCGGCATCGTCCTGCGCGTTCAACGCCGCCGATGGGGTCCACCACGCCTGCGAGGCCTGGTCCCAGGGCATCTGTAGCCGCTGGGGGGCCATCTGCGCGCCATGATTCTATAATGAATACAGTATATTGAAGATCTAGCTTGACGAACCTGGCGTTGAAAGGCATTTTCAACTTCAGAGCCCACCGTGATCGTCTGCCTGTGCCATGCCGTCCGTGACCGCGACCTCGATGCCGCCATCGCGGATGGCGCCGAGTCGGTCGAGGACGTCGGCCGGCAGTGCGGCGCTGGCACCGGCTGCGGCGCATGTATTCCGGAGATCGAGGATCGCCTCGAGAGCTCCGGCCGTGGATGTGATCGCGGCGCTGGCGATTGCCCGCGTACGCTGGTCTCGGTAAGGTCGCGGCACCTGACCGAGCCTCGCGACGCAGCCTGATATCGGTTGATACCAGGTCCCGCGGCGCACCGCTCGGCGAGTCCGAGAGGCGCACGCCGATGAAGGGTCACGCCGAGGTCATCGACCTCCTCAACGAGCTCCTCACCAACGAGCTCACCGCGATCAACCAGTACTTCATCCACGCCAAGATGTGTGAGAACTGGGGCTACAAGAAGCTGGCCGCCAAGGTCAAGGCCGAGTCGATCGACGAGATGAAGCACGCCGACCTGGTGATCTCGCGGATCCTCTTTCTCGAAGGCATCCCGAACCTCCAGAAGCTCAACAAGCTCCACGTCGGCGAGACGGTGAAGGAGCAGTTCGAGTCCGACGTGCAGCTCGAGTACGCCGCGATCAAGAACCTCAACCTGTGGGTGGCCAAGGCGCGCACGCTCGGCGACAACGGCACCGAGGATCTGCTCACCAAGATCCTGGTCGGCGAGGAAGATCACTGCGACTGGCTCGAGACCCAGCTCGGCCTGATCGCCCAGCTCGGCGAGCCGCACTACCTGGCGCAGCAGCTCGATTAGTCGCGCTGGTCCGAGTCGGAGGATTGCCAGGTTGGCACGGCGGGCCCGGGCGCGCCGTCGCGATGGCAGCGATCGGGTGCGGCGGAGCGTGCAAGTGCGCGCCGTCCCGCGGCGAGCCCGCTGGCACCGGGTTTGATGTAGCAGGGGTCATGATGTTCTACCGCTCGCTGGTGGTCGGGCTCCTCGGTGCGATCGCGCTGCTGGTCGCGGGCCGACCGCCGGCCCCACCGGCTGCCGCGGCGACACCGGTCGAGGTCGCCGCACCGGATGCGGCCGTGATCGACGTCTCGCGCTCGATCGCCGGCGCCGATCCGCTGCCGTTCCTCGGCCTCCGCCCCGGCGAGCGCGTGGTCGAGATCGACGGCGTCGCCACCAGCGGGGTGGCGCTCGCCGGCCGCTGGGATCAGACGTTCCCGGGCGAGTACCTCGACATCGTCGCGACCGGATCGAGCGGGGCGGTGCGACGGATCCTGGTGCTGGTCCACCCGTGATCGCGCTCGGGCCGGACCGGTGACTTGACCCGGCGCCAACCGCGGGCGATGAACCGGTCATGCTCAACATCGATCTGCGGGGCAAGCGCGCCCTGGTTGCCGGCGTCGCCGACGACGGTGGCTTCGGGTTCGCGATCGCCAAGGCGCTGGCCGAGGCCGGGGCCTCGATCTGCCTTGGCACCTGGCCGCCGGCGCTCGGCATCTTCACGACCATGCTGGCGCGCGGCAAGTTCGATGAGTCGCTGGTGCTGTCCGATGGCACGAAGCTCGGCTTCGAGAAGGTCTACCCGTTCGACGCCGAGTATGACCGCCTCGACGAGGTCCCGGCCGAGGTCCGCGACTCGCGTCGTTATCGCGAATGCGGCGACTTCACGATCCACGGCGTCGCGGCGCAGATGAAGCACGACTTCGGCGACGGCGGGGTCGACATCGTGGTCCACAGCCTGGCCAACGGCCCCGAGGTCAAGAAACCGCTGATGGAGACCAGCCGCAAGGGCTACCTGGCCGCGGTGTCGGCGTCGGCGTACTCGTTGACCTCGATGGTGGCCGCGTTCTCGCCGATCATGCGGCGCGGCGGCGCGTTCGTGTCGCTGACGTACATGGCGTCGGAGCGCGTGGTGCCCGGCTACGGCGGCGGCATGTCGTCCGCCAAGGCGGCGCTCGAGAGCGACACCCGCACCCTGGCCTACGAGGCCGGCCGCGCCTGGGGCCACCGCGTCAACACGATCTCGGCCGGCGCCTACGCGTCGCGCGCCGCCAGCGCGATCGGCTTCATCGAGCAGATGATCGACTACACCTCGCGCAACGCGCCGTTGACCGAGCCGATCACCGCGGCCGACGTCGGCGCCACCGCCGCCTTCCTGTGCTCGCCGCTCGGCGCCGGCATCACCGGCACCACCGTCTACGTCGACAAGGGCTACTCGATCATGGGCGTCGCCGTCGATCGTGAGGGCCTGTCGACGGGCGCCGCGAAGCCATAGGCGTCGGTGTGTGCGGTTGCGCACTCGGACGAGATCATTTCGAAATTGACATGTACGTGGGGCACGCGATCCTCGGGCCCCGATGAGCCACCCACGCGGTCCGGTCGTCCTTTCCTTGCTGGCCATGATCTCGGGGTGCGGCGACGACGGTGGCAGCGGTGGCGTCGACGCGGCGACCGACGCTCAGGTCGACGCGCCGATCGACGCCGCGATCCCACCCGTGTTCCGCAACCCGGTCGGGCTCGGCGACCTGGCGCTGGCGCAGCAAGCGGCGGCCCTGCTCGGTGAGGGCGGCGGCAAGATGTGCGACGCCTGCCACGGCCTGACCCGCACCCGATTTCTCGACTGGGACGCGATGACCGAGGTCGGCGAGGCGGAGTGCCTGTCCGACCTGACGCCGACCACGCCGGCCGCCGCCCAGGTGATCGTCACCTGCCTGCGCGACGCGCTCGATGGCCAGTGGCACCCGGGCAAGATCGGCATCGACGCCACCGCCGCCGGCCTGCCGTGGTTCGAGTACGTGTTCCGGCTCGCCTACGGCGACGCCTGGCAGGATCCCTACGACGACTGGACCGATCGGGTGTGGATGCCGCGCGGCGGCCGCACGCCGTTCACGCAGGGCCAGTTCGACATCGTCGCCGAGTGGTTCGCGCGCGACCTGCCCAACCTGGCCGACGTGATTCCCAGTGACCCGGTGCCACCGCCGTGCACGACCACGATCTCGGCCGCGATCCCGGCCCACGTCACCGCGATGCAGACCCTCGGCTGGCGCACGCTCAACCGCGATGACGGCCTGCTGATGTTCGGATGCCAGGGCGCCGCCACCACCCGCGACTGCCTGGCGAGCTACCCGCTGTCGACGGCGCAGACCTGGTCGGCCGGCTGGACCGCGGCGGCGCCCGGACAGCAGATCCGGCTCCTGCGCGAGCTCACCTACGGCTCGGCGTTCTGGACCCGCAGCTCGGCCGACGGCCGCTTCGTCTCCCACGGCGGCTCGAGCGGCGGCGGCGGCTCGACCGTGATCGATCTGGCCCAGGGCCGCGAGATCTACGCCGACGCGCTCTACGACCCTGGGTTCTTTCCCGACAACGCCGGCTTCATCATCCAGGGCGGCGGGGCCCAGTTCTGCCAGCAGAGCCTGCTCACCAGCTCGCCGACGTCGATCACGTTCAACGAACCGGAGTGCAACCAGGTCGGCGGGGTCGGCCTGTACCAGCACCTCGGCGCCGTGCGCGGCGGCGACTACTGGACCGTCAACGGCCAGTTCACCAGCGACAACGGTGGCCACAGCGTGACCGGCTCGGATCCGGCGACCGGCTTCTCCGGCGGCGCGCAGAACACGTTCACCGCCATGATCCATGACGGGAACGACTACGTCGCCAAGCCGCAGATCGCGGTCAGCACCCCCTACGAGGGCGACATGGAGATGTCGCCGTCGGCCCGGCTGGTGATCAGCCGCACCGGCACCACCGGCGGCAATGGCTTCGTCGTCCGCGCGGTGCAGGCGACGCCCAACGGCGGCGGTTACACGGTGCAGGTGCCGATCGTCGCCCGCTACTGCGTACGCGGTGGCAAGCCGGGCTTCAGCTACGACGAGCGCTGGCTCACGTTCCACCACTACGTCGGGGCCAATGACTGGTCCGAGCTCGGCTACGCCAGCGCGAGCGATCCGGCGTTCGTCGCGCTGCGCGCCGAGGGAGCGGCCAACAGCTACGTGCTGGATCTGCTGACCGGCGAGAGTCGCCGCGTGACCACCATGGGCCCCGGGCAGTACGCGCTCTACCCCCACTTCCGCAGCGACGGCTGGCTCTACATCCAGGTCCGCGACCGCATCCGCAACCGCGAGTACGTCATCGCCAGCGACGTCGCGCTGGTCTTCGAGCAGCCCTGACGCCGGGCTCAGATCGCGGCCACGTGCTGGGCCGCGGCCTCGATCGCCATCGCCATCGCGGTCGCGTCCTGATGGCGATGGTCGGGGTCCTTGGCGAGCGAGCGCTCGACGACCTCCACCACCGCCGGCGGCAAGTCGACGGCGGCTGCGATCGAGAGCGGCGGCGGGTCGTCGTGGAGGTGGGCGCTGATCAGGTCGAAGTCGTCGGCGCCGGCGAACGGCGGCCGGCCGGCGAGCAGCTCGTACAGGATGATGCCCATCGCGTAGAGATCGCTGCGCGGTTCGGCGACCTTGCCGCGCAGCCGCTCGGGGGCCAGGTAGGTGAGGCTGCCGACCACGTGGCCGCGCTGGGTGAGCTTGGTGCCGCCCTCGAACGCGGCGAAGCCGAAGTCGATCAGGACGACGCGCTCGACCACGCCCGGGGATGGCTCGAGCATCAGGTTGGCGGGCTTCAGATCGCGGTGCAGGATGCCGCGCTCGTGGACCGCGGCCAGGCCTTGCAGCGCCTGCCAGGTGTAGCTGAGGGCGCGCGACGGGTGCACGGCGCCCTGCTGCTTGAGCAGGGCGCGCAGCGAATGGCCGCGCAGCAACTCGACGACCAGGTAGGGCTCCGCCATGTCGGTGGCGCCGCCGCCGTAGAGCGCGGCGACGTTGCGGTGACGGATCTGGCCCTGGACCTCGGCCTCGCGTTGGAAGCGAGCCACCGCCTCGGCGTCGCGGGCCTGCTGGCCGCGCAAGATCTTGACCGCCACCGCGGTGCGCTCGCTGCTGTCGTGGGCGCGGTAGACGTCCGCCATCGCGCCGCGACCGATCAGCTTCTCGAGCTGGTAGCGCCCGTCGATGACGGTGCCGGAGCGGTCCTGCGTGGCCATGCAGCACCGCGACGATAACATCGCTCGGGCCCGGGCGGGCTTGACCTGTCGGGACCGGCGCGATATCCGAGGTTCGTGGCCGGCGCACGGACGTTCCCCCACCGCCACCTGCTCGGCATCGCCGAGCTCGAGGCCGCCGATATCGTCCAGATCCTCGATCTCGCCGATCATCACCTGGTGCTCGGCCAGGAGCCGATCAAGAAGCTGGCCACGCTCCGTGGCCGGACCGTGATCAACCTGTTCTTCGAGTCCTCGACCCGGACCCGGACCTCGTTCGAGCTGGCCGCCAAGCGGCTGGGCGCCGACGCCGTCAACATCTCGCCGTCGACCAGCTCGACCACCAAGGGCGAGACCCTGCTCGACACCGCCCGCAACCTCGACGCCATGGCCCCCGACGTCGTCATCGTCCGCCACGACAAGGGCGGCGCCCCCCACGTGCTGTCGCGGCACCTGCGCTGCGCGGTGGTCAACGCCGGCGACGGCCAGCACGAGCACCCGACCCAGGCCCTGCTCGACGCCAACACGATCCGGCGCCACAAGGGCCGCATCGAGGGCCTGGAGATCGCCATCATCGGCGATCTCGCCCACTCGCGGGTGGCACGCTCCAACGTGCTGGCCCTGACCCGGCTGGGCGCCCGCCTGCGGCTGTGCGCGCCCCGCACCCTCATGCCGCGCGGCATCGAGGACATCGGCGGCGAGGAGAGCCGGACCCGGACCCGCATCGTGCACCAGCTCGAACCCGCGCTCGAGGGCGCCGACGTGGTGATGATGTTGCGGACCCAGACCGAGCGCACCACCGGCGAGGCGCCGCGGTTCCCGTCGAGCCGCGAGTACGCGCGCACCTTCGGGCTGAACGCGCGCACGGTCGAGCTGGCCAAGCCGGACGCCATCGTGATGCACCCGGGTCCGGTCAATCGCGGGGTCGAGCTGGCCGCCGACGTCGCCGACGGTCCGCGCGCCGTCATCCTCGAGCAGGTGAGCTGGGGCGTCGCGGTCCGGATGGCGGTGCTCGAGCTGCTCGGGGTTGCGCCGGCCGAACCGGCCGTCGGCGCGTGACCATGCTGGCCGTCCGCGTGGTCGGGATCAGCAAGCGCTTCGGCAATCATGTCGCGGTCGACGACGTCAGCTTCGAGGTCCCGGCCGGCGTGATCTACGGTGTGCTCGGCCCCAACGGCGCCGGCAAGTCGACCACGCTGCGCATGATCAACGACATCATCGCGCCCGACTCCGGCCACGTCGAGCTCCTCGGCGGCCTGCGGCCCGGCCCCGAGGCCGCGCCCCACGTCGGCTTCCTGCCCGAGGAGCGCGGCCTGTACCCCAAGATGCGCGTCCTCGAGATGATCGCGTTCATGGGCGAGCTGCGGGGGCTGACCGGACGCGACGCCCGGCGTCGGGGTGAGACCTGGCTCGAGCGGCTCGGCCTGGCACAGTGGCGCACCAACAAGGTCCAGGATCTCTCGAAGGGGATGCAACAGAAGGTGCAGTTCGCGGCCGCCATGATCCACGAGCCCGAGCTGATCATCCTCGACGAGCCGTGGAGCGGACTCGACCCCATCAACGCCGACGTCCTGCGCGACGTGGTCCGCGAGCAGCAGGCCGCCGGCCGCACGGTCCTGTTCTCGACGCACCTGATGGAGCAGGCCGAGCAGATCTGCGAGCACATCTTCATCATCGCCCGCGGCAAGAAGGTGCTCGATGGCCGGCTGGCCGACATCAAGCGCACCGCCGCCGCCGAGGGTCGGGTGGCGCTGGCGTTCGAGGCCGGCGCCGACCGCGAGCGCGCCGAGTCGGTGCTCGCCGATCGCACGCTGTGTGTCGCGGTACGACCGGCGGCGACCGGCGAGCACGCCGACGTCGAGGTCGAGCTGGCGATCGGTGCCGGCGCCCAGCGCCTGCTGGCCGCGCTGGTCGGTGCCGCGGTGGCGCTGCGTCGCTTCGAGGTGGTGACCCCGAGCCTGCACCAGATCTTCGTCGAGCGAGTCGGCCGCGACGCCGCCGAGACCGCGGTGCGGGTCCCGACGGAGGCGGCATGATCGCGGCCCGCAAGCGCGCCGGGCTGCCCGACTGGATGGTGATCGCGCGTCGCGAGCTGCTCGAGCGCCTGCGCACGCCGTGGTTCATCATCGTCACCCTGCTCGGCCCGGTCATGATGATCGCGCTGGTCGTGGTGCCGGTGGTGCTGGGCCGGGTCGGCGACCAGACCGCGCGGATCCAGATCGTCGACCGCAGCGGCCGGCTGGGCGAGCCGCTGCGGGTGGCGCTGGTCGCCGAGCGGTGGCGAGCCGAGCTGGTGGCGCCGGACACCGACGAGCAGCTCTTGCTCGGCCGCATCCGCGACGACCGCATCGACGGCTTCCTGATCATCCCCGCCGCGGCGCCGACCGCCGGCACGTTCGTCTACAAGGGCGACAACGGCTCGGCGGAGCCGATCATGCGTTCGCTCAACCGCGTGATCTACGGCGTCGTGCTCGCCGCCCGCGGCGACGCCCTGGCGCTGCCCGCCGACAAGGTCGCGGCGCTGCTGGCGCCGGTCGACATCACCACCCGCCACACCACCGGTGACGACCAGGGTTCGTCAGGGCTGGCCGCCTTCCTGGTCGGCTACGTGGTGATGTTCGTCCTCTACCTGTCGATCGTGCTCTACGCCGCCAACGTGCTGCGCAGCGTGGTGCAAGAGAAGACCAACCGGGTGGTCGAGATCATGGTGGCGGCGGCCAAGCCCCGCGCGCTCATGCTCGGCAAGATCCTGGGGGTCGGTAGCGTCGGCCTGATCCAGGTCACGGTGTGGGCGGTGATGGGCGTGGTCACCATCAACCAGCGCGGCGCGCTGCTCGGCGCCTTCGGCGTCGACGCCGGCGGCTGGAGCGTGCCACCGATGGATGCCGTCGACGTCGGCGTGATCTTGACCTACTTCCTGCTCGGCTACTTCTTCTACGCCGCGATCTTCGCCGCCATCGGCGCCATGGTGTCGAGCGAGCAGGAGGCCCAGCAGGCCCAGACCCCGGTGATGATGATCTTGATCATCCCGATGCTGTGCGTGCAGCTGGTCGCCAACGATCCCCGCGGCGCGGTCGCCGAGGTCTTGACCCAGGTGCCGTTCTCGTCGGCGATCCTGATGCCCATGCGGTGGTCACTGGGCGGCGCCTCGACGGTCAGCCTGGTGGTCTCGATGCTGATCCTGGCCGGCTCCACGTTCCTGGTCGCCCGCCTGGCGGCCCGCATCTACCGGGTCGGCATCCTGATGTACGGCAAACGCCCCAGCCTGCGCGAGCTGGTGCGCTGGCTGCGCTACTGAGCCGGCGGTTTCGACGTCAGGTGCGCCGCCTGGTGCGGCGCGGTCTCACTTGCTCTTCTTGAACGCCTTGGCGCCCTGGATGATCTCGTCGGCCATGCCCTCGGGGTTGAACTCGTAGTGCCAGGGCTCGTTCATGTACGGGAAGAAGTTGAACTTGGCGCCGTTGAGCAGCATCCACTTGGTGACGCTGGACTTGTAGTACTTCATCAGGTTGTTCACGTCGCCGGTCGTGATCTCCTTGACGCCGAACGCCTCGCCGTCCTGCGCGTCGGCGGCGTCGACGCTCAGCCGGAGGTCCATCGCCAGGCCGTAGCTGTGCGACGAGTTCGAGGCCACCGCGTACGGGTTCGAGCTGACCTTGTTCTTGGGCTCGCGGTAGCTCGACAGGATGGTGAGCTCGACGCCGTCCTGGAGCGCGGCCGCGCGCATCTGCCCGAACGCGTCGGCGGCCTTGTGGTGCAGCTTCGCCTTCTGGCCCTCGACCGGGACCACCTGGCTCTCGAGGAAGGCCTCGATGTCGTACGCCTTCTTGCCGCCCTTCTTGATGATCTCCATGTTGATGCGGCGCTCGTCGTAGTTGAAGTGATCGTAGAGCGCCTTCAGGAACTTCTTGAACGGCGCCGACGACTTGCCGGCCGGCTCGTCCTTGGCCGGGAAGATCAGCGTGCCCTTCTTGGCCTTGGCGACGCAGTCGTCGTAGAGGTCCTTGAGCTTGGGCGGGAACACCGAGGTCGCGTCCTTGGTGTTGTGCAGCCACGCCTTGTGCTGCTCGTCGAGGCCCGCCGACGGGCCGTCGACCTCGAGTTGCCCGGCCTTCTGCTGCAGCGGCTCCTGGATCAGGCCGTCGATCGGCTGCGGTGCCACCGGCTCGTGCTGCTGCGGGTCTTGCTCCTGCTGCTGCACCGGCGCCCCGGGCACCATCTGCTCGACCTGGGCGTCGAGATCCTGGGCCGTGATGGGCACCACCGTCTCGGCGCCGCCCTGCTGCGCCTCCTCGGGATTCTTGATGTCGTGCTCGGCGAACCCGGCGCTGCCCGCGGCGCCCTCGCCGATCGACAGGATGGCGTCGTCCATGACGTCGTCGCGGATCTGGTGGTGGGTGCGGGCCGAGGCCAGGATCAGCACGTCGCCGTGGATCACGCCGTCCTTCTTGATGTGCGAGTGCTGGACGACCTTGGTCTTGTTGTCGCGGTCGTCGCCCTTGGTGTCGAGGTGCTCGACCTCGAAGCCGCCCTTCTTGGCCCGCGCGTTGATCGACGACTTGCCGAAGTAGTCGCCGTGGACGTTGCTCTTGATCTGGTCGGGGCTGCCGATGATCCGCAGGCTCTTGCCGGCCTTGCCGGCGAACATCCAGTCGGCGGCGTCGCTGAAGTGGGCCGACGAGTAGCTGGAGTCCATCAGCGTCAGGTCGGTGATGTGATCGATGAGGTCGCCGGCGCCCTCGAGCGCGTCGTGGACACCCTGGTAACCGCCGGCGCTGTGGCCGGCGATCGAGATGTTGCCCGGCGACAGCTTGGGGACGTCGAGATCGACCGCGACGCTGGACAGGATCGACGACAGGAAGGTCGGCAGGCCGGCCTGCAGGGCCTTCATGTGCCCGCCCTCGCGCTGCCGCTTGTTGGCGCCCTTGTCGCCCTTGACGCTGCCGCCGACCACACCCTGGGGCAGGATCGCGATCACGTTCTTGCCGCGCGCCTGCTGCATCGCCTCGCCGGCGACGTCGCTGCCCGACGCCGAGCCCTTCTTGCCGTCCTGGGCGTCGTCGATCCCGTACTGGGCGCCGTGACCGTGGAAGAACAGGAAGATGTCCGGGGTCGCCGTCAGCTCGCCGGCCGAGACGAACACCAGGCACTTCTGCAGGCCAGCCTCCTCGGAGCCGCCCTCGTAGACCTTCTTGTGCATCTGGCCTTGCACCAGCGCCGCCGCCGGTATCGGTAGCGGCGCCGGGCCCTGCTGCTGCTGCTGTTGCTGCGGTTGCTCTTGCTGCGGCGCCGGTTGCTGGGGGGCGACCGACTGCAGGTCGGTCATCAACGATTGCACCATCAGCGTGCCCTCGACCGAGGGCACGCCGCCGTGCAGCTCCTTGTCGTAGGCGATCATCATCGTGATCACCGTGGCCCGATCGAGGACCCCGGCGACGTACTGGCGGAGCAGTCCACCGTACTGCGCGGTCAACAGGCCGACCCGATCGGGGTTGCTCTTCGGCGGCGGCACCGGCGCGACGTCGTCCGCTGGACCCTGCTGCTGCGCCGGCGCCGCGATCTCCGGGGCCGGGCCGGCCTTGGTGGCCTGCTTCCCGGCGCCGGCGGTCAGCGGGCCGATCATGCCGTCGGCGGCCAGGCCGTGCGCCGCCTGCCACTCGGCGACCCTCGCGGCGTCGACCTCGCCGTCGGCGCCCAGGCACGAGCCGCCGGTGGCCTGGTTGAAGGCCTCGACGCTGGCGCTGTGCATCATGTTGTAGCGCCGCGCCCGGTCCCAGCGTGCGTCCTGTTGCGGCGCTGGTGCCTGCGTCGTCGCCTCGGCGGCGGTCGGTTGCTGCGGTTCCTGCTGGGGCTGGACGGCGTTGACCTGTTCCTGCTGCTGCGCTTGCTGTTGCTCCTGCAGCACCACCGGCGCGGTCTCGGCGACCGTCTGCTGCACCTCCGCGACCGCCTGCTGGACCGGCGCGACCTGGTTGGTCGCCCCGTGCAGCGCCAGCGCTTCGAGCGGGGCGCCCTGCTCGACCGCGCGCGCCTCCGGCGTCTGGATCTGGTTCGCCGGCGCCGGCGCCGGCGGGTACGAGGACTGGATCTCGGAGATCGACTGCTCGATGGCGCCCTGGGCGGGCGGCGGCGTCTCGACGACGTCGACGACCTGCTGCTGGAGCTGCGAGCGGAGCTCGAGTCCCTCATCCTGGTTCAGGAGTCCTTCGAACATGGTGGCCTCGCTCATCATACGGATCCCGGGCCCGAAACGTTCCCTCGTCGTGACGGGTACTTGGGGCCCTTACAGCCCGGCGGTGGTGGCGAGGACGTGGCCCATGGAGAGGTACTCGTGGCGCGCCGCCGTCAACACGGTCGCGTGATCGATCTGGGCCCGGGTCTCGGCGGCGGCCAGGAACGCGGCCCCGAGCGCGGCGTTGCGCACGTTGCCGCCGGTCATCTTGGGGAAGCGGCGCGCCAGGTCGGCGACGTCGATGTCGCGGCCGAGCGGCGCGGCGCTGGCCGACAGCATGCACTCCCACAGCCGCGCCCGCTCGTCGTCGTCGGGGTGCTGGAAGACCACGTGGGCGGCGAGCCGGCGCTTGACCGCCTTGTCGATCGCGGCGTCGAGGTTGGTGGTCAAGATCACGGTGCCATCGAAGTTCTCGATGCGCTGGAGCAGGAAGTTGACCTCCAGGTTGGCGTAGCGATCGGTGGCGCCGCGCATCTCGGTCGAGCGCTGGCCGAACAGCGCGTCGGCCTCGTCGAACAGCAGCAGCACGTGGCCGGCCTCGGCGGCGTCGAACACCTTGGAGAGCTGCTTCTCGGTCTCGCCGACCCACTTCGAGACGACCTTGCTGAGATCGACCTGGTACAGCTCGAGCTCGAGCTCGCGCGCGATCAGGCCGGCGACCATGGTCTTGCCGGTGCCCGGCGGGCCCGAGAACATCGCGACCACGCCGACCCCGCGCGGCATCTTGGAGCGGTAGCCCCACTCCTCGTAGACCAGGTGGGCGTGGCGGACGCGACCGACCAGCCCGTGGACCTGGGCCAGCACGTCCTCGCCGAGGACCAGGTCGTCCCACGACTGGCGGACCACGATGCGCTCGGCCAGCTCGCCCATGCTCTCGGCGATGTTCTGGCGCACGCCGGCGCCGAGCTCGACCGCGGTCAGCGGCTGGGCGTCGTCGCGGCCGCCGGTCAGCACGTGGGCGCTGGCCAGGGCGCGGCGGATCGCGCCGGCACCGATCGGGAACCGGATCGCGAGCTGGTCGAGATCGGCGGCCTCGACCGCCGCGCCCGCCGCCCCGGCGATCGAACGCCACAGCCGGGCCCGGGTCGCGACGTCGGGCGTGGTCCATTCGACGTGCACGGTCGGTAGCCGGGTGCCGACGTCGAGACCGCGCCAGGTGGTGACCAGGACCACCGGCCCGTCAGCGCCGTCGAGGTGCTGGGCCAGCAGCCGCATGCGTGGGTCGCGGCCGCCCTCGCCCGACACCAGCTCCTCGACGCCGGCGATCACCGGCACCGCGCCGCGCAGCGCGGCCTCGCGGCGCAGCGCCACCAGCGCATCGCCGAGGCTGGTCGGCGACGGTGACAGCCGGGCCAGGTCGAGCGCCAGCGCCGGTCGACCGGCGGCCAGCATCACCGCGGTGCGGCGGCCGGTGAGCGGCGGTCCCTCGACGTGCAGCACCAGCGGCCGCGGCGTGGCCAGGATCGACGCGATGTGAGCGAGCGCGGCCCGCTGCGTGTCGTCGAGCTCGGCGGCGCTCGCCGGTGCGGTCAGCTCGACGCAGCGCGGGTCGTTGGCGGGCTCGCCGGCGACGTACTGGATCAGCTCCGGCGACGGCGTCCACGGCACCGCGGCCGGCACCAGCTCGCCGGCGGCCGCGGTGAGCAGCCCGGTGCGGGCGGCGCCGCGGCCGGGCACGAAGGCGAGGCCGAGCGCACGCGCGGCGGCGGCGTCGAGGCCGGCGATGCGGGTGTAGAGCGCCGCCGACAGCCCGCGCGGCGCGCTCTCGTCGAGCGCTCGGGCGTGGACCAGCATGCGCGGATTGACGGCGAGCGCGATCGCGGTCCACACGAAGCCGACCTCGTCGTTGCTCCAGTTCTGCCGCCGCGCCAGCGCCCGCATCGGCCGGCGGGCGTCGTCGGTGGGCAGCGCGGCCAGCTGGCGGGTCACCTCGACCAGCTCGGCCTCCAGCTGCGGCGCCGCGGCGTGCTCGCGGGCCCGCTGCTCGCGATCGGCGTCGAGCACGGCGCGCATGGTGCGCAGCAGCGCGGCATGGAGCTGGAGGTCGTACTCGCGGCGGGCGTCGATGGTGCTCATGGGGCGAAGGCGGCTACTGGTGGTCGAGGTTGACGACCAGGAGCGCGGCCAGGCGCGGTTTGCCGGCGGCGTCACGCTTCACCGCCCACAGATCCCAGTGCTCGGCGGGACCGGCGGGCACGAAGTGCGAGATCACGAGGCTGTGGTCCTTGGCCAGCGTGGCGAGCTTGGTCCGGTGCTTCTTGAACGGGCGGGGCAGCTGCTTCACATCGACGGCGGTCCACTCGGCGTCACCGTCGAGAGCGCCGGAGAACAACGCGATCTGAAGGCAGTCGACGAACCCCGGCAGTCGGGCGGCGGGTTTGACGGTGCCGGCCGCCTTGAAGCGCCGCCGGCACGCCTTCATCGCGGCGGCGTCGAGCGCCGCGTAGCGCAGGCCGTCGTACCAGAACGGCGTCGCCAGCTGCGCCACCACGGCGGTGCGTTGCTCGGCGGACGGCGGGTCCATGCCGCGCACCGGCTCGGTCACCGCGAGCACGAAGCCCTTGACCTCGTCCACGGTGAGCTGCTGGGCCGCGGCGGTGCGCGACGCGGCCACGGACATCAGCAGCGCCACGATCACCGCCCCGGCGTGGTTCATGCCAGCAGCGTACCTCAAGAGGTCTTCAGTCGCGGTCGCGGTCGCGGATGACGGTGCGCGCCGCGGGCAAGGCGGCGGGTCCGCCGCCCTTGAGCGCCCTGGCCTCGCGTCGCGATCGCTTGCGGGCGTCGCGTTTGCTCTCGCCGGGCAGCCGGGTCTCGATCTCGACCCCGCCCATGATGGCCACGCCGGTGACGCGGAGGACGCGTCGCTCGGGCTCGGGCGTGGTCGGCGCGCGGTGGAGCTCCTCGAACCCGCCGAGGATGGCGGTGGCGTCGCACTCGACCGACAGCCAGGGCGGGACGATCAGCTCGACGCCGCCCATGATGGCGATGACGTTGAGCTCGGTGACCCCGGGCGCCAGCTCGGCCTCGCGCAGGTCGAGCTCGGCGCCGCCCATGATCGCCACGATGCTGACCCGGCGCGGGCACACCCAGGCGCCGCGCTTCTCGAACCCGCCGAGGATGGCGATCAGACGCTTGTGCGCCGGCCAGCTCGCCAGCGCCGCGGCGTCAACCGGGCGGGTCGCCAGCGCGGTCGTCGCCGCGCCCGGCTCGAGGTCGGTGATGATGGCGTCGAGCGCGGTGACCGAGTCGGCGCGGTGCGCCAGGTCGAGCCGGCGCTCGAGCTCGTCGAGCTCCAGGGTGTCGCGGCTGAACTCCTCGGTGAGGACGGCGATCACGTGCTCGCGGCGATCGCGGACGGCAACCATCGGACCAGCTGGGGCAGCGTCGGGCATGAACCCATCACCATAGCCACGCTGTGGCGGCGCGCCAGTGGCGATGTGGGAAGTTTGTCGGCGTCGAAAGCTTCGCGCTATGGTCGCGACCTTGATCGTCGAGCTGCACTGCCACTCCACGTGCTCGGATGGCGCCGCCACGCCCGCCGAGGTGGGCCGCCGCGCCGCCGCCCGCGCGCCGGTGCTGTTCGCGTTGACCGATCACGACACCTGCGCCGGGCACGCCGCCGTCGCCACCGCGGTGCCGACCGCGGTCCGCGCCGTCGAGCTGACCTGTCACGAAGATGGGCGCAGCGTGCACGTGCTGGTCTACGACGCGGCCGGCGACCAGCGCTGGGCCGAGTTCGAGGTCTTGCTCGCGACCCAGGCCGCGGCGCGCCGCGAGCGCCTGCGGGCGATCTCGGCGCGGTTGTTTCGGCTCGGCATCGTGCTCGACGTCGAGCCGATCCTCGCCGCCGCGGCCGCTGCCCATGGCCGCGTCGTCGGCCGCCCCGACATCGCCGCGGCGCTGGTGGCCCAGGGTGTGGCCACGTCGCGCGACGACGCGTTCACGCGCTGGCTGCACGACGGCGGCCCCGCCGACGTGCCGCTGGCCCGGCTCGGTATCGCCGACGGACTCGCCGCGGTGCGCGCGGTCGGCGCCCGGGCCTCGCTCGCCCACCCGCACCAGCACGGCGATCGCGCCGGCAAGATGTTGCGCCGCTTCGCCAAGGAGGGCCTCGACGGCGTCGAGGCGTTCTACGGCCGCTACGATCGGGGCGAGCGCGGGCGCTGGCTCAAGATCGCCGATGGGCTCGGGCTGTGTGCGACCGGCGGTTCCGACTGGCACGGCGAGGACGGCGCCGGGCTCGGCGTCGAGATCCCCGACGAACGCGGCCAGGCGCTGCTCGGTTGGCTCGGGCGAGCGTAGGGCGACGCCGCGGCGCCCTTCGACTCGGCCGCCAGGCGGCCTCGCTCAGGGCAAACGGAACCGCGGCTCGGGGTAAACGGAAACCGGGGTCAGGCCAGCCGGCGGCGGCGGCGAATCAGCAAGAAGCCCACGATCCACGCCAGCGCCAGCGCGCCAGCCGGCTGACCGCCGCGGCACCCGCAACCGTAGATGCCGCGCACGCCTTCGCAGTTGGGCTCGGGCGGGATCTCCTGTTGCTCGGCGGACGGCGTCGCGTCGCCGCACTCGACGCCGACCCGCGGGCTGGTGACCTTGGCGTGCCAGCCACCCTCGCTGCACGCCGGTGGCGGTGGCGCGCACACGGCGAGCGCGCGCAGCGGCTCGCTGAAGTCCGCGCCACCCGGGCCGCGGGTGAGCTCGTCGATCGGTTCGCAACGCGGCAGCGGGCCGGTGTCGCCGGCGACCGCAGCGGCGCCGCCGTCGCACTCGCACACCGGGGCGCCGTTGCGATCGACGCAGCTGCCCATTCCGCAGCTCAGGCCGGCGCAGGCGTCGGGCAGCGCGAGGCCGCCGGCGCCGAGGTCGACCGGGGGCGTGGCCGGGATGCAGGTCACCGACGGCAACCCGTCGAGATCGAGGAAGCGACGCGCGACCTGGCCGGCGTCGCACGCGCACGCCGCGCCGGTCTCGGTGGTCACGCACTCGCCGGCGCCGCAGTACATCGCCGCGCAGTCCTGCTTGGCGTCGAGCTCGGCGTACTCGTTCTGGTCGATCACCCGCGTCCAGCAGCGGTCGAGGCTGGCCTGGCTACCGCGGGCCTGCAGGCGTCCGAACAGCGGTGCGCCGGCGTCGGGCTCGAAGGTCGGATCGAAGCGCATCTCCTCGGGTGAGATGCGGGTCGTGATGCGGGTCAGGCGCTGATGGCGGGTGGCCAGATCGTCGAGCAGCGCCACACCCTCGACGACATCGCCGACCGCCGCGCAGTCGGTCTGGTCGAAGTCGTCGCGCGGGCACTCGCACTTCTGGTTGCCACCGACGCCGCAGAAGTCGAACGCGCCGTCGCAGCAGCTGGTGGTCTGGCCGAACTGGGGGCGGATCGGCGCGCCGCGGTACTCGACCGCGAAGCCGTCGCCGCCGGCCTCGTCGATGGTCCGGGCCAGCACCATGGGGTAGTTGTTGCGGCCGTCGCGATCCTGGGCGATACGCGCCGGATCGATCGTCACCACCGGGTGGCTCATGGGGCGGAACGGCTGGGCGCCGAAGATGAACGCGGTCACCGTCAGGTGCGGCTCGGCGGCCACGGCGGTGAGCACCAGCGGGATCATCGGGAACGGGGCCCGGAAGCGCATGCGCAGCGGCTTGATGGCGCCCACGCCGGCGCCCGGCACCAGCTTGGCGGCGACGAACACCATGTTGGCCTCGACGTACGGCTCCATGTACAGGGTGGTGGTCGGGTTGACGATGAAGCCGTTGTCGCGCAGCCACTGCGCGGCGGCCGCCGCCTCGGTGGCGCGGAAGGTCACGGTCTGGTAGTCGCCGACCACCTCGGTGTCGATGACCGTGACCGGCGGCTCGCCGCCGGTGGCGCCGTCGCTGCTGCTGGCGCCAGCGTCGAGCGCGGCGCCGAAATCGTCGTCGCCGGCGCTCTGCGCCGACATCCCGCAACCGCCACCGCCGCCGCCGCAGTCGGGCGCCGGGTGGTACTGGCACGCCCACTCCGACACCGGGCACAGGTCGTCGACGTTGACCGCGACGTCGGGCGCCGTGGCCCGATCGAGCATGCCAAACGCCGACACCGGCGACAGCGACAGCTCGGGCGCCTCCGCCACCGGCACGATCCACGCGAACTGCTCCGGATCGCCCGAGTACTTGATGAGGATGTGAGCGGTGATCCAGTTCTGCTCGACCTCGAAGATGATCTGCTCGGCGAGCTGGTTGACCGCGTAGTCCGATTTGCCCAGCGGATCCGGCACCGGCGGCGAGACGCACCCGCAGGCATCCGCGACCCGGACGCTGGCGAACGTGAGCGAGGACGCGGCGGCGAGCGCAACGGCGGTGCGGAAGGGCCTCATGCCAGCGCCTATTCCATTCCGCGCGCCAGTCCCACGGAAGCAAGTCCGCGACCTTGGGAACGGCGATCGTGACGAAAAACCATGGATCACGACATCGCTGTCGCGATCCGGTCGCCCGGCGGTTCAGGGCGTGAAGGTCTCGTGCGTGTCGACGGCGCCCAGTGCCTGCATCGTCGCGCCAGCGGGCACGTACAGCACGCCGCCCCACACCGCCGCCTGCATGCCATGGCGCGGCGTCCGCATCGGCTCGAGAGTCTGCCACGAGTCGGTGGCGGCGGTGTAGGCCTCGTTGTGCGGGAAGACGCCGCTGGTGGCGTCCGGGTTGCCCTCACCGCCGACGACGATCAGGCGGCCATCGATCACGCCGCATGCGGTTCCGCCGCGGCCGGTCGGCATCGGCGCCCGCGCTACCCAGGGGATCCCCGGCGTCAGCTCGAACAGCGTGCCGGTGGTCGAGCCGATGCTGGCCATGCGGCCGCCGGCGACGTAGAGCTTGCCGCCGACCACGCCGCCGCAGCCGTGATCGCGTGCCGAGGCCAGATCGGCCACGCTGTCGTCCCAGCTGTCGAGTTGCGGATCGTACGCCGAGACGTCGGCGACCGCCGCGTTGCCGCGGAAGCCACCGGCGACGTAGATCTTGTCGTCGATCACGCCGGTGATCGATGCACCGCGCTGGGTACCGGCTGGCATCGAGGTGCGGGTGACCCAGCCGGCGTCGACACCTGGCGTGTGACGCCACACCGTGCCGCTGGCCGCGAAGCCGGCGCCCAGCGCGCCGACCACGTAGATGCTGGCGCCGACCACCGCCGCGTTGGCGTGGTGGATCCTGGCCGGCAGATCGGGTCCCGCCGCCCAGGTACTGGCGGCGGTGTCGAAGACCCACACCCTGGCGCTGTGGTCGGTGAACGAGGTCAGGCCGCCGAGGACCCACAGCTTGCCGTCGAGGGCGACCGCGGCGGTCTCCTGGATCGGACCGCCCGGAATGGCGCCCGCGGCAGCCCACCTGCTGCTGAGGCCTCCGTCGCCCGCGGTGCCGCCGTCGGGGTCGCCAGCGCCGCCATCATCGCCGCCGCATGCCGCGACCACGCCAAGTGCCGCGACCACGCAGACGCCAAGCGTCGCGAACGTCGTCTTCATGCCGCGCAGCGTAGCGCACCGACCCACGACGGCGGTGTAATCTCGTCCGATGGCGGACAAGGCGTTGATCCTCGTCGATCTGCAGAACGACTTCTGTCCCGGCGGCGCGCTGGCCGTGGCTGGCGGCGACCAGACCATCGCGGTCGCCAACCGCGTGGCGCGTCACTTCGACCTGGTGGTCGCGACCCAGGACTGGCATCCCGCCGACCATGGCTCGTTCGCCGCCAATCACGACGGCGCCGAGCCGTACCAGGTGATCGATCTCCACGGCCTGCAGCAGGTGCTGTGGCCGGTGCACTGCGTGCAAGACAGCCCGGGCGCCGCGTTTCACGACCGCCTGACCGCGCCGATCGCCAAGGTGTTTGCCAAGGGGACCGATCCGACCGTCGACAGCTACAGCGGCTTCTGGGACAACGGCAAGCGCAAGGCGACCGGGCTGGCGCCGTGGCTGCGCGAGCAGGGCGTGCGCACGGTGTACGTCCTCGGGCTGGCCACCGACTACTGCGTGAAGTTCACCGCGATCGACGCCTGCGGTGAGGGCTTCGCCACCCTCCTGGTCGCGGACGGCTGTCGCGCCGTCGATCTGACCGCCGGCGATGGCGAGCGGGCGATCGACGACATGCGGGCCTCGGGCGTGGTCGTGGTCGAGAGCAGCCAGATCGCGTAGCGGTCGACTCGATCCGCGGCGACCGCACGGTCGTAGTGGTGGATGCGCCAGGGCGGCGCCGCCATGTCGACCTGTCCAACCTGCCGTACCGACTGGCCGCCCGAGTACGGCGTGTGTCCGAGCGACGGCGTCCGGCTGGGCGCACCTGCCGAGCTGCCGGCCGGCACCGTGGTCGGGGAGTACCGGATCGAGAAGAAGATCGGGCAGGGCGGGATGGGCGTCGTGTACGGCGCGCGTCACCCGGTGATCGGCAAACGCGCCGCGATCAAGGTGATCGCGCGCGCGCTGTCGATGGATCCGGAGGCGGTCGGGCGCTTCGTCGTCGAAGCGCAGTCGGTGAACCAGATCGGCCATCCCAACATCGTCGACGTGTTCGCGTTCGGTGTCCTGGCCGACGGGCGGAGCTACTTCGTGATGGAGTGGCTGGCCGGCCAGAGCCTGGCCGCGCGCATGCGCGAGCCGGTGACGCTGGGAGAGGCCCAGCACATCGTCGACGGCGTGGTGCGCGCGCTCGAGGCTGCGCACGCGGCCGGGGTCGTGCACCGCGATCTCAAGCCCGACAACATCTTCCTGGTCGACGTCACCGATGAGCGGCCCCGGGTCAAGTTGCTCGACTTCGGTCTGGCCAAGCTATCCAACCACGACGGCGGCATCGCGCGCACCCGCAGCGGTGTGGTCATGGGCACGCCGCTCTACGTCTCGCCCGAGCAGGCCCGGGGCGCGAAGATCGACGCCCGCACCGATGTCTACGCCCTGGGCGTGATCCTGTACGAGCTGCTCACCGGCACGGCGCCGTTCGTCGCCGACAGCGCGGTGGAGATCATGGCCAAGCACATCTCCGAGCCGGTGCCGCCGCCGATCGAGCGCTGCCCGGCGTTGCCCGAGGAGCTGGCGACGCTGTTGACGTCGATGCTGGCCAAGGATCCGGCGTTGCGCCCGGGCCTGCGGCAGGTGCGCGCGCTGCTGGCACCGTTCGCCGGGGCGCGGGCCTTGCCGCCGCGCTGGGAGCCGGCGGTGGTCTGGATGGAGTCGCACCGTGACGATGACGGCGAGGAAGGCGGTCGTTCGTCGCGGCCGTATCCGACGCCGTTGCAGTTTGGCGCGCCGCGGGTGCCGGCGCCCACCGCGCGGCGCCGGCGGGCGGCGTGGGTGGCGGTGGCGGTGACGGCGCTGGCAGTCGCGCTGGCGGTGGTCGTGATGATGGCGGGCTGAGATTCTCGCTAACGGTTTCGGGCCGGGCCCGTCCTCCTGCCAACAACGGAGAACGAGCCATGACCCACAAGCGCAAGATCCTGACTGTCCTGATCCTTTCGGCCGGCTGCGGTACCACCGCCACATCGAGATCGGTCGCGCCGGCGCCGAGCGACGCCAGGCTGCCGGTGACCGAGGTCGCCGCGGCGCAACCGGTCGCGGTCGCCGCGCCCCCCACCGGCCAGGTCATCGTGGCCGACGACGCCCAGCCGAAGGCGAGACTGCAGCTCCGATCGGAGCTGTACCAGGCCGGCACCAGCGAGCGTGCGCTCGGCCAGGCCAGCCTTCGCGCCCTGTGCGACGACCACGGCTATCCGCTGGTCGGCAACGTGGCGACCAAGGGCATGCGCTACGACGTGAGCGCCTACTGCAGCGACGTGCGCCTCCAGCTGGCCAAGAGCGACACCTGATGTCCGCTGGCCTCGTCCCCTTCGAGCTGTCGACGATCGGTGGTCCGTGGGGCCGGCGGCTGGCGCCGCGCCGGGCGTGGATCGACGAGCTGCCGTGGGACGAGGCGCTGCCGTCGTCGCCGGAGGCGCGGCAGGTGTGGACCGCGACCGCGTTCTCCGAGTACGCCTCGGCGGCGGCGTTCGCCGAGATCGCCGCCGCGATGCTGGCCACCGGCGCGCCCATCGACCTCGTCGCCGCCGCCGGTGACTTCGTGGTCGACGAGCTCGTGCACACCGAGCTGGCGGCGCGGGTCGCGGCGGCGCTGGGTGGCGCGGTCGCGCTCGAGGTCGACCTCGGCAAGCTGGTCCGGCCGCCGGTCGCCGTCGATCCGTTGCTCGCCGCCGCCGAGCTGGTGGTGCGCACGTCGTGCGTGGGCGAGGCCCTGACGGTGCCGATCCTCAAGCTGTCGCGGCGGTTGGCCGGCAGCCGGCTCGTCGACGCCGCGCTGGCCGCGGTGGTCGCCGACGAGGCGAGCCACGCTCAGCTCGGCTGGTGGTTCCTCGACTGGGCCGACGATCGGCTCGACGACGACGCCCGCGCTCACCTCGGTCGCGTCGCCGGCGGTGCGGTGCGCGCCTTCGCGCCGCTGCTGGGCGCCGCGGGCTGCGGTCGCAGCGGACTCGGCGTGCTCGACTGCGCCGCCTATGATCCGGCGTTCGTCGACGCGGCCCGACGCTCGGTGGCCGCGCCGCTCGCCGCACGCGGCATCGTGATTCCGGCCGCCGACCTGGCCGCGGTCGGCGCGGATCCGGCGAGGGAGTGACGCCTGTCCAGCTTCGCCGCGCTCGCTGCCCTGGCCACGGCACTTGAGGCCGGCTCGGCGGTGACGCATCGTGGGGCGGTGGAGATCCGCGACGCCTCGGTCGCCGAGCTGGTGGTCGCCGTTCAGGGCGGCAGCCGGATCGCGTTCACTGGCCTCTACGAACGTTTCCACCGCGTCGTACACGCGGTCGTGCTGGCGCGCGTCCACGCCGGCGACGCCGGCGACGTGGTCCAGGACGTCTTCGCCGATGCGTGGGCCAAGCTCGCCACCCTGCGCGAGCCGGCGGCGTTCCCGGGCTGGATCCTCGCCATGGCTCGCAACCGCGCCACCGATCACGCTCGGCGCCGCCACCCGATCAGCGACGACACCGCCGACCTCGCCGTGGCGCCGCCGCCGACCTCCGAGGCCGCCGCCGCGCTGCGCGCCATCCGCGAGCTACCCGAGACCTACCGCGAGACGCTCATCATGCGTCTCGTCGAGGGCCTCACCGGGCCCGAGATCGCCCTGCGCACCGGGATGACGCCCGACTCGGTGCGGGTACACTTGCACCGCGGCATCAAGCTCCTCCGCGAGAAGCTGGGAGGACAGCCATGAGTGACGACGCCGACTACCTGTGGGACAAGTCCGGCGACGACCCCGAGGTCGCCGGCCTCGAGCGGCTGCTCGGCGGCTTCGCTCACCAGGCGCCGCTGCGCGCGCCGCCGCCGCGCCGTCGCCGTGCCGCGTTCATCGCGGTGTCGGTCGTGGTGGTCGCCGCCGCCGTGGTGATCGCCGTGCTGCTGGTCCGCCGCGGCGACGAGCGCGGTGTCCAGCTCGCCGCCGTCGACGGTGGCGCGGCGCCGGACGGCTTCGGGTTCCAGGTCTCGGGCGGTGCCGCGCTCTGTGATGGCGCCGCCGCCCACGCCGGCAGCGCCGGCACGCTGCGGGTCGGCGGCTGGCTCGAGACCGAGGTCGGCGCCACCGCCGTGGTCCAGGTCGCCGATATCGGCGAGGTCCGGCTCAAACCGGGCTCGCGGCTGCGGCTGGTCGGCACCGGACCGGGCGAGCACCGGCTCGAGCTGGCGCACGGCCGCCTCAGCGCGCGGGTCACCGCGCCGCCGCGCCTGTTCGTGGTCGACACCCCGGTGGCGGCCGCGGTCGACCTCGGCTGCGCCTACGACATGGAGGTCGACGACGCCGGCCAGACCCACCTGCGCGTCACGTCGGGCGCGGTCTCGCTCGAGGGTCACGGCCAGGCGTCGTGGGTGCCGTGGGGTCACGAGGTGATCGCCGTGCCCGGCCGCGGCCCCGGCACCCCGGTCCGCTCCGACGCACCCGCGGTGCTGCGCGACGCGCTGGCCCGCTTCGATGCCGGCGAGGGCGGCGGCTGGAGCCGGAGCCCGCTCGGCATCGTCGTCGACGAGGCCGGCGGCCAGGACGCGGTCACGCTGTGGAACCTGCTCACCCGCACCGCGGGCGCCGACCGCGCCGCGGTGTTCGCGCGTCTCGACGAGGTAGCGATCCGACCCGAGTGGGTGCTAGAGGAAGACGTGCTCGCCGCGCAGCCCCAGGCCCTCGAGAGCTGGCGGGAGAGTCTGGAAGGGACCTGGAACCTTGGGCCGTGATCGCAAGCGCCGTCGTCGTCGGGCTCGAAAGCGGGAATCGAGATCGGCGCCCGCGCGTCTAGCGTCACTGCCCGACTGGACCATCGCGCCCGCCCTCGGCTGGTGTGCGCTCGCGCTCGCCGCCGTGCTGGTGGCGCGCGACGGCAGCATCGACGCGGTCACCGGCCTGCTCACCCACGCGCCCGCGACGCCGGCGGCGGCCGGACCGACCTTCGTCGCTGCCGATCCGCGAGCGCCGACCGACGTCGCGCCTCCGCTGCCGCCGAAACCGGACCTGGCGCCGGCGCCGCGGCAGCCTGGTGGTGGCAGCGCGGCACCCGAAAGCACGCCCGGCAAGACGCTCGAGGACGTCTGCGTCGAGCCCCTCGGCGCCACCACCGACTGCACGCGGTGGGCGATGGACGGCTTCTACACCACGCTGGCCGGCGGCGAGCGCGGTCGAGGCGGTGGCCCGACGCGGGTCTCGTTCTACGGCGATTCGGTGTCGGCCACCGACGCGTTGCCGGGCCGCCTGCGGGCCCGGCTGCAGGACGTGTTCGGCGACGGCGGGCCCGGCTTCATCCACGCCGTCAAGCCGCACCGCTACAACGACACCGAGGCGGTCAACCGTCGCTCGTCGGGATCGTGGCGCACCTGGGGGGTTTCACTGGCCAACGTCGGCGATCACCTCTACGGCGCCGGCAACAGCACCGCCGAGGGTACCGGCTCGATCCGGGTCACGCCCAGGACGCCGTCCGGCAAGATCTCGAGCGTCGACCTCTACTATCTGGCCCAGCCCGGTGGCGGCATCGCCGAGCTGACCGTGGGCGACGCCAAGGCCACCATCGACACCGCGGCCGAGCACAAGGTGGCGCGGTTCCACCACGTCATGGTCCCCGACGGCAGCTACCAGGTCGCCGTCGCGGCGCGCGGCAAGGTGCGGCTGTTCGGCATGGCGCTCGAGCGCGACGCCGGCATCGTCGTCGACAACATGGCGCTGGTGTCGTGCACCGCCAAGACGATGCTGGTGAATCTCGCCGAGCACTGGAAGAATCAGCTCGCCCATCGCGACGCCAACCTGATCGTCATCATGCTCGGCACCAACGAGGCGCAGTGGGTGGCCGGGGCGACCGCGATGGCCGAATACGAACAGACCTGGCACGATCTGCTGGTGCCGATCCGGGCCGGCCGGCCGCAGGCCGCCTGCCTGGTGATGTCGCCGCTCGATCAGGCCGAGGCCACCGACGGCAAGCTGCGGTCGCGGCGGGGCGTGCCCAGGATGGTGGCGGCGCAGCGCAGGGCGGCGCAGGCCGCTGGGTGCGCGTACTGGGACACCTTCACCTGGATGGGCGGCTCCGGAGCGGCCATCACGTGGCACAAGCGCGGTCTGCTCGGCAGCGACTTCCAGCACATGTCGCGCAAGGGCACGGCCAAGGTCGCCGACGGACTGGCGGACGCCCTGTTCAGCGGCTACAAGGCCTACAAGGGCCGTTGACGCACGCCGCTTCACAGAAGATACCGAGACTGACCGAGCTCATCGGGCTCGCGGTCACCGCCAGCCTGGGCTGCAACGGTCCGCTGGTGGAGGCCCAGCCTCGGGCCCCGATCGCGCCGGCGGCGACGCCGATCGACGCACCGGCGGCCCCGATCGACGCCAGTCTCGACGGGCCCGCGGCTGCTGTGGACGCGCCGTCGGCCCTGGTGGTGCCGCCCGGCGCCCTCGATCCGCTCTACGCCGCGCTCGATCGGGCCGAGCACGCCGGACCCGACGGTCGCGCTGCCGTGGTCGTGTTCGGCGACTCGCACACCGCCGGCGATCAGCTGACCGGGATGTTGCGTCGCGAGCTGGGCGGTCGCTTCGGTGACGCCGGCCGCGGCTTCGTGCTCGCCGGCCGGCCGCCGATCCGCCACTACTACCAGCGCGACATTCGCTACGGCTCCGATGGCAAGTGGGCCGCGGAGCTGGGCGGCAAGCGCGGTGCGACGCCGCCGTTCGGGCTCGCTGGCGTGCGTGCCCACGCCGAGAAGAAGGATGCCACCGCCTGGGTCGAGAGCTGCGAGCAGTGTGGCAGCGACCGGGTCGCCCGCTTCGACGTCTTCTACTTGCGCCGCAAGGACTCGGGGGTCCTGGCCTATCGGGTCGACGACGGGCCGTGGCAGAAGCTGCCGACCCGGCTCGACGCCGGCGAGGTCGAGGAGCGGGCAGCGGCCGTGCTGTCGGTGCCCGCGCCGGGCGAGCGCCACAAGCTGTCGCTGCGCCCGGCGGGCGGCGGCGCGATCGATCTGTTCGGCGTCGCGCTCGAGCGCGGCTCGCCGGGCGTGGTGGTCGATGCGCTCGGCGTGGTCGGCCGGCGGCTGGCCCACTTGCGCAGCTGGGACTGGGACGTCATCGGACCGCAACTCGCGGCGCGGGCGCCGGCGCTGGTGGTGTTGCAGTACGGCACCAACGAGGCCGACGATCCGGATCTCGATCTCGCTGCGCTGGCTCGTCAGCACGACGAGGTGATCGCGCTCATTCGCCAGCACGCGCCGGCGGCGGCGATCCTGGTGCTGGGCGCGCCCGACATGGCGGCGCGCGAGGGTGGCAGGGCCTGCGACAAGCTGCCGCCGCCTCGGGAACCGGACGCCGCCGGCGACGCTGGCGTGTCGCTGGCCTGCCAGTGGTTCACGCCGACGGCGCTGGCGCCGGTGATCGACGTTCAACGCCAGGCGGCGGCCCGCAACCGGGTCGCGTTCTTCGATAGCCTGGCCGCGATGGGAGGCGCCGAGCAGATGGACGTTTTCTTTCACCTCGAGCCGCCGCTGGCGTATTCGGACCACGTGCACTTCACGCAGCCGGGATACGAACTCTGGGGCCGGACGCTGTTCGACGCGCTGATGGGCGGCTACGAGGAGTGGCAGGTCCACAACCCGACCGTCGCGCCCGGACCCGCGAACTAGCGCGATCCGATGCTCTTCACGAGCCCCCACTACCCGCTGTTCCTCGCGGCGGTGTTCCTGCTCTACGGCCTGTCGCGGAGCGGGCGCTGGCCGGGCGTCATCGCGCGCGTCGCGCTGATGACGCTGCTCGGCGACGTGGTCTTCCTCTTGCTCACGCACGACGTGGCGTCGCTCTGGGACCCGATCGGCGGGCTCGCGTTCTCGGGCTTGCCCGACGCGACGCCGCCCGCGCTGTGGCGACTCCCGATCGGCATGGCGGTGCTGGCCGCCGCGGTGCTGGCCGGTGTCCGTGGCGCGGAGTGGTTGAGTGGGCCCGGTCAGCGGGTGCTCGCGGCCGCCATCCTCGCCACCGTGGTGGTGCTCGGTGCCGCGGTCGGCGTGCTGGCGTGGGCCGGCGAGCTGGCGGTGCTGACGCGAGCCCTGGCCGGCGGCGGCCACCTGGCCTGGCTCGCCGGCCTCGGCGTCGCGCTGGGCGCGGCGTCGACCGAGCGCGGCCGTGCCCTCGGCCGCGTCTTGATCCTGATGCTGGTGAGCTGCGTCTTCTATCACGCGTGGGCCGGCGAGCAGCGCGGCGCCTACAAGTACCTGCTCGCCTTGATCGTCTTCACGATCCTCCTCGACTACTACCTGGCGCTGGCCATCGAGGCGGCGCCGACGGCGGCGCGCCGCAAGCTCCTGCTCGTGGTCAGCCTGGTCTCGAACCTCGGCATCCTCGCCGTCTTCAAGTACGCCGACTTCTTCGCCCGCGACGTGCTGCGGCTGCCAGTCGACCCGTTGGCGCTGCTGCTGCCCGCTGGCATCTCGTTTCACACCTTCCAGTCACTGTCGTACACGATCGACGTCTACAAGGGCCACATCAAGGCGACCCGGTCGATCACCGAGCTGGCCACGTTCGTCCTGTTCTTCCCCCAGCTGGTCGCCGGTCCCATCGTTCGCGCCAGCGAACTCTTGCCCCAGCTCGGCCAGCTGCCGCCGTTCGATCACGGCCGCGCCGCCGACGGCCTGTCGCGGATCGTGATCGGACTGTTCAAGAAGATCGCGATCGCCGACTTTCTCGCCACCGCGCTCGCCGATCGGGTGTTCAAGGATCCGTCGCTGTATTCGTCGGCCGAGGTTGCGCTCGGCGTCTACGCCTACGCGTTCCAGATCTACCTCGATTTCTCGGCCTACTCGGACATCGCGATCGGCTCGGCGCTGCTGCTCGGGTTCTCGCTGCCCGAAAACTTCCGCACCCCGTACCGCTCGGCCAGCCTGCAGGAGTTCTGGCGCCGCTGGCACATCTCGCTCTCGACCTGGCTTCGCGACTACCTGTACGTGCCACTCGGCGGCAACCGGGGCGGCAGTCTGGCCACGTATCGAAATCTGATCCTCACCATGCTCCTCGGTGGCCTGTGGCACGGCGCCAGCTGGTCGTTCATCGTGTGGGGCCTCTTGCACGGCGGCGGTCTGGCGGTGACCCGCGCCTACCAGCGCCGTGCCGAGGCCAGCGGCGGGGGCGGCCGCATGATGGTGGTGTGTGTGGTCGTGTTCAGTGCCGGCGCCGCGATGCACCTGGCAGCGCGCGAGGCCGCGTTGTGGTCGAGCGTGTGGGTCGATCTGATCCTGGCCTGGTCGTACAGCGTGCCGCTGTGGGCGGCGCTGACGGCGTGGCTGGCCGGTGGCGACCAGCCGGCGGTGGCCGGTCGCCCGATGCCGCAAGCCCCGCTGGTGGCGCGCCTGCTCGGTGCGGCGGCCGTGCTCGGGCTGTTCGCTGCGCTCCGCGACGGCGCGTCGCAGATGTGGCTGCCGCTGTGCGTGGCGGCCGCGGCGCTGGCGTGGATCGCCGACGCCGCCGAAGTCGGTCCCGACCAGGCCTCGGCGTCGCGCTGGCTGGGCTGGGCGGTGCGGCGCGGCCTCGGCGTGGTGCTGGTCTTCCACTACGTGTGCCTGGCGTGGATCTTCTTCCGCGCCCAGACCTTCGCCGGCGCGCTCGCCATCCTCGAGCGGCTCGCCGCGCTGGAGTTCGACGTCCCCAACATCATCCCGGCGATCCAGCTGGCGCTGGTCGCGGCCGTACTCGGCCACTTCTACGCGCCGCGCACGTTCGCGTGGTGGCGCGATCGCTTCGTCACCGCGCCGGCGGTGCTGCAGGGCGCGGCGCTGGCGGCGGCGGCGGTCGTGCTGCGCGAGCTCGCCGTGCCGCACATCGTGCCGTTCATCTACTTCCAGTTCTGAGCGCGCGCGAGGTCATGAGGTGCCTGGCGCCGGTGTTACCCAGGTGGGTCTCATGATCCGACACATCGTTGCGTCCGGGACTTCACCCAGAACAGCAGGCAAGTCGATCACTTCCCCCATCCGTTCGCCCTGAGCGAGGCCGCGCAGCGGCCGAGTCGAAGGGCTCATCCTCGACGGAATGCGTCCTTCGACTCGGCCTCGCTGTCGCTCGGCCTTCGCTCAGGGCGAGCGGAAACTTGGATCATGTCGATCAGTTGTCGGCGGCCCGTCAGCGTCACCGACGGTCATGCCACACGCCACGATGTGATCAATCATGAGACCTGGGTAACAGCGGCCGAGGTACTGGCGGCGCCTGGGTGAGCTCGCCGACGATCTCGCCCGCGCCGAGGCCAACGCCGACCTCGGCCGTGTCGACAAGCTCACCGCCGAGAAGGACATGCTGGAGATGGAGCTGCTGCGTGCCGTCGGGCTCGGCGGTCGCACCCGAAGCTGTCGGTGGTCGCGTGAATTCGCGTAAATCTGGACCGGGTGGCCGTCGCCAAGAAGTGGCCCCGGTCCGGGCCGCGGGATAGGACGGCGGCCCCGTAACCGAAAAGAGCGAAGGCCCGAGCCGCAAACTCGAGCCTTCAGGCCGCAGGCCCCAGAACGGCCGCGACGAGTGGTTCGTCGCATGGTT
>CANKMW010000025.1 GCA_947483555.1 Myxococcales bacterium | reverse complement strand
TGACGCGCATGCGCGTCAGCGCGGAGCCGGGCCCCGAAGCCATCTGTGGGCCCCACCGGCTGACGCGCATGCGCGTCAGCGCGGAGCCGGGCCCCGAAGCCATCTGTGGGCCCACCACGGCTGCGCCGCCGCGCTCGACGCCGGGGTGGCGGCCGATCGCGCGCTCGGCGAGGCGTTGCAGGCGCGGCTGATCGACATCCAGGGTGCCCGCGAGGACCTCCCGATGCAGCGGGTCGCACCGGACCCGTGGTTCCTGCCGCCGCCGCCGGGCGGCCGGCCGCCGCGTTCGGTCGCGACCGCGAACGATCCGGTCGAGCTGATCGCGGGCCGGCTGGTGGCGGCGGGCTGCGGACCCCCGGTGGCGGTCGATCTGTCGGCCGACGATCTGCCGCTGCGGGTGGTGCGTGTCGTGGTGCCGGGCCTCGAGGTGTGGGCCGAGGACCCGACGCGCGCCGGCGTGCGAATGGAGCGATGGTGCGCGCCGTAGTGTTCGTGGGGCCGAGTCTTCCGACCGCGCGGCCGGTGATCCCGGGCCTGGTCTACGCCCCGCCCGCGGTCCGCGGCGACGTCATCGCGGCAGCGCGCAGCGGCGTCGACGTGATCGGGCTCGTCGACGGCGAGCTGTTCCAGCGCGCCGCGGTGACGCCCCGCGAGATCCGGGACGCGGCGGCCGCCGGGGCCCGCCTGTTCGGCGCCGCCAGCGTCGGCGCGCTGCGCGCGGTCGAGTGTCCCGACGCGATGCTCGGCATCGGCGAGGTCTACCGGATGTTCCGCACCGGCCAGCTCGACGGCGACGACGAGGTCGCGATGACCTACGATCCGACCGACTTCCGGACCATCGCCTACCCGCTGGTCAACGTGCGCGCGGCGCTCGCCGCGGTGGTCGCCGCCGGCGACGGGACCCGGGCCCAGGCCGACCTGGTGATCGGCGCGCTGCGTCGGCTCGCCTTCCATCGACGCGATCGCGTGGCGGTCACCGCCGCCGCCGCCGCCGCCGCGCTCCCGCTCGCGCCGCTGCTGGCGACGCTCGGGTCCACGGCCCATGACATCAAGCGCCGCGATGCGCTGGCCCTGATCGCCGCCCTGCGCCGCGCCGGTGTAAGCTAGCCCCCGGATGATCGGGGAGATTCTCGACGGCACCTATCGCGTGGTCCAGCTCATCGGCGAGGGTGCGACCGGCGAGGTCTACCTGGTCGAGCACATCCACATCGGGCGCCACGAGGCCATCAAGGTGCTGCGGCCGGAGGTCGCCGCCGACGCGCGCCTGGCGTCGCGCTTCCGCCGCGAAGCCCGGGCCATCAACCGCCTGCGCCACCCCAACATCATCAGCATCTACGACTTCGGGCGCCTGCCCGACGGCCGGCTCTACCTGACGATGGAGCACGCCGCCGGCGAGACGCTCGACGTTGTCCTGCGCGCTGCCGGCCGGCTCGACGTGGTGCGCAGCCTCAACATCCTGCATCAGCTCGCCAGCGCGATCGAGCACGCGCACGCCCACGGGGTCGTCCACCGTGACCTCAAGCCCCACAACCTGGTTCTGGTCGAGGATCGCGGCCGACCCGACGTCCTCAAGATCCTCGATTTCGGCCTCGCCAAGGTCCTCAACCCGGGCGGCGAACGTGACGAGCTCACGCTGCGCGGCGAGATCTTCGGCACCGCCGAGTACATGGCGCCCGAGCGGCTCGGCAGCGGCCCCGACGACCCGCGCAGCGACCTGTACGCCATCGGCTGCATCGCCTTCGAGATCCTGACCGGCAAGCCGCCGTTCACCGGACCGCGCGCGCTGGTGATGGCGTCGCACATGCAGACCCCGGCGCCGGCGCTCGGTCGCGCCTTTCCGGGCGTCCCCGGGATGCTCGACGTGATCGTGCAACAGCTGCTGGCCAAGGAGCCGGCCGCCCGCCTGCAATCGGGCAAGCACCTGATGATGGCGCTCGAGCAGGTCCCGGGCTTTCCGAAGCGGCGCGGCGGACCGCGCACCGGCGCGCTCTCGATCGCACCGCCGATGGGGAGCGCCGCCGCCGATCTGGCCGCTGGTCGCGTCGAGATCCACGACGAGGTCACGCTGCAGGACCGCAACCGCGCGCCCAAGCAGATCGGCTACGCCGACACCGCCGCCGCCCATACCGAGGAGGTGCGCGACGAGATCTGCGCCGCGCTGGTCGAGCTCGCCGAGGAGACCATCGACCTCCATCCCGGCGACGCAGCGCTGGCGCTGGTGGTGGTCGTGGTCGAACACTGCCGCGCCGACCGCGCCCGCTTCGTCAGCGAGCGAGCGCAACTCGAGGAGCGGCAGAGCACCGCGGTGCAGTCGGTGCGCGAGCGCGAGGGCTCGTTCCGCTTCGCGATCGCCGAGCTACGGTTCGAGCGCCAGCGCAAGGATCCGCCACCGACCCTGGAGGCCGCCGTCGACCTCGACTTCCAGATCGCGCAGCTCGATCGCCGGGTCCGCGAGTTGACCCTGGGCCTGGGCCACGAGCTGGCGGCGCTCGACGAGCGCGGCATCGAGCTGGCGGCCGCCGAGCACGACAACGAAGCCCAGTGGCTCGACGCTCACCGACGACTGCGGGTCACGCTGGCCGACCGGTTGGGCATCCTGGGGGACACCGCCGGTGAGCTGGCCAGCAAATTCGCGGTGGTCGCCGCGGCCGTCGACGACATGCTTGACAGTTCCGGATCGAATCCGTAGGTAATGCGTTCGAGATCGAAGCCATGCCGAGCCGGGTCCCCCCACGCGTTGACTGCCGCCGGATGATCTCCGTCGCGGACGTGCGTCGGTGCGAGTACGCCCGGCTGTGCTTCACGCCCGCGGCTGGCTGACCCAGGGCCCCTCGGGGGCCGGGCCGCGCATGTCGCGGCATCGTCCGACCAGCGCGGTCGAGCATGCCCACGCATGCCGCCGCCGGCCGGGGTCCGTCGCGGGTGAGCGTTCACCTCCGCGATCCTTCACCATCACCGGACCGCGTCTGCGGTCCGCGCGAGCCCTGTCATGCCCAGAACACCCATCGAACGGATCCGCAACCTCGGCATCATCGCCCACGTCGATGCCGGCAAGACCACGCTCACCGAGCGGGTCCTGCTCTACACCGGCCGCATCCACGCGGTCGGCGAGGTCCACGCCGGCACCGCCCACACCGACTTCCACCCGCTCGAGCAAGCCAAGGGGATCACGATCCTGGCCGCGGCGGTGACCTGCGACTGGCGCGATCATCGCTTCCACCTGATCGATACGCCCGGCCACGTCGACTTCACGATCGAGGTCGAGCGCTCGTTGCGCGTGCTCGACGGCGCCGTCGTGGTGCTCGACGGCGTCGCCGGCGTCGAGCCGCAGACCGAGACGGTGTGGCGGCAGGCCGACCGTCACCGCGTGCCACGGCTGGTGTTCGTCAACAAGCTCGACCGCGCCGGCGCCGATCTGGAGCGCTGCCTGCGCGAGTTGACGACCCGGCTCGGCGCCCGCCCGGTGCCGATCAACTGGCCGGTCCACGACGGCGAGCGGCTGCTCGGGGTCATCGACCTGATCGACCTCCGCCGGATGGAATGGCCGGCCGGCGACGGGTCACCACCGGTCATCACCCCGCTGACCGCAGCGGAGCTCTCTGACAATCCGCGAAGGTTCCGCGAACGCCTGCTCGAGGTCGCGGCCGATCACGACGGGGCCATCCTCGCCGCGATGGTCGACGGCCGCGAGCCCGACGCCGCGGCCGTGCGTCGTGCCTTGCGCGCCGCCACCGTCGCCGCTCACGTGGTGCCGGTGGCATGCGGCTCGGCGTACCGCTACGTCGGCGTCGAGCCCTTGCTCGACGCCGTGGTCGACCTGTTGCCGTCGCCGGTCGACCGTCCGCCGGCGACCGACGCACCGCTCGCCGCGCTGGCCTTCAAGGTCACGTTCGACGACCACGGCCAGAGCACGTTCGTCCGGGTCTACACCGGCACGCTCGCCAAGGGCACGCCGGTGGTGGCGTCGCGGAGCGGCCGCACGCTGCGCGTCGGACGGCTGGTGCAGCTGGTCGCCGATCGGCGCCTCGAGGTCGACCGCCTCGAGGCCGGCGAGATCGGCGTGGTCCTGGCCACGCCCATCCTCGGCGGCGAGACCCTGGCCGATCCAGCGCACCCGGTGACGCTCGAGACGATCACCGCACCACAGCCGGTGGTGCGGATCGCGATCGAGCCGGTGACGCGCGATGACCGCGAGCGGCTGCCGCAGGCGCTCGGCCGCATGATCGCGGCCGATCCGTCGCTGCGCGTCGAGTCCGACCCCGAGACCGGTCAGACGCTGCTGGCCGGCATGGGCCAGCTCCACCTCGAGATCGCGGTGGAGCGTCTGGCCGGCGAGCACGACGTCCGCGTCTCGTGCGGCCAGCCGCGGGTGGCGTACAAGTCGACGCTCGGCGTCGCGGTGCGGCACGAGCTGCGCCACGTCAAGCAGAGCGGCGGCCCCGGTCAGTTCGCGCACGTCGTCCTCGACGTCGGTCCGGCGCCGCGTGGCGCCGGGCTGGTGTTCGAGGATCGCACCCGCGGTGGCGTCATCCCACGCTCGTTCGTCCACGGTGTCGAGCGCGGCGTGCGTGACGCCATGGCCAACGGGCTGCTGGGCGGCCACCCGGTCGTCGACGTGGCGGTCACGCTCGTCGACGGCTCGACCCACGCCAAGGACTCGAGCGAGCTGGCGTTCCAGATCGCCGGACGGCTCGGGTTCCAGGCCGCGGCCGCGGCGGCGATGCCGCTCTTGCTCGAGCCGATCATGCGGCTCGAGGTCACCTGCGGCGACGGCGACGTCGGTGCGGTGGTCGGCGATCTCGGCCGCCGGCGGGCCCCGGTGCAGGGGCTCGACGTCCGCGGCGACCAGCGCGTGATCCGGGCCGAGGTGCCGCTGGCCGAGAGCTTCGGCTACGCCGGGGCGCTGTCGGGGCTCACGCACGGGCGCGGTCGGTTCGTGCTCGAACCGGCCCACCTCGAGGTCGTGCCGCCGGGCGCGCGCCTGCACGCCAGCTGAGCCTTCGCGATCCGAGTCGTTCCCGTCGGGGTGCACGCGCTGCGTGCGCCCCGATGGCATTTTCGGGCTCGGGCTCGGGCTCGGGCTCGGGCTCGGGCTCGGGCTCGGGCTCGGGCTCGGGCTCGGGCTCGGGCAAGATGCAGAACGACGCGGAGCGGTGTTCTGCATCTTGCCTGCTAGATTGAACGCTCATGTCATGCCCTCGCCGTGGTGCGCTCTTGCTGCTGTCCCTGACGCTGGTCGCATGTAAGGCCTCCGGCAAAGCCGCGGGCCAGGCCGCCGGCGAGCCGCCGCGCCGCGGGCCCGACGCGCTCGTGTCACCGGTCGTGGCGGTGTCACCGCCGGATCCCCGGGAGGCGACGCTGGCGGCGACCGTGCTCGGCTTGCTCGAGCATCAGCACCTGCGCCACCGCACGATCGACGACGCGGTGTCGCGCGACGGCTTCGCGACCTACGTCGAGCGCCTCGACCCCGGCAAGATGTTCCTCCTGCGCGAGGACGTCACCGCCCTCGGCGGCCATCTCGACACCATCGACGACGAGCTGCGCGCGGGTACGCTCGGGCTCGCGCACGACGGGGCCGCGCTGTTCGCCGCCCGGCTCGCGGTCGTCGACAAGACGGTCGCCGAGCTGCTCGCCGCCCCCTTCGATCTCACCAACCCGGAGTCGGTCGAGCTCGACCCCGAGAAGCTCGAGCGGGCGCCGTCCGCCGCCGCGCTCCGCGAGCGCTGGCGCCAGCGGCTCGAGCTCGAGGTCCTCGAGCGGGTCGCGGCGATGGAGGCGCGCCTGGCGCCGCCGCCCACCACCGACGGCGGCACCGACGATCCGGATCTCGACACCGCCACCACGCCGGTCGCCCAGATCCCGACCACGCCGGAGGGGCGCGAGGCCAGGGCGCGCGCCGATCTCACCACTGCCTACGCCGGCCGGTTCGCGCGCCTGCGCACGCCCGGCCCGCTCGACGCCGCCGCCGACGTGGTCAACGCGATCGCCGCGGTGTTCGATCCCCACACCACGTACTTGCCGCCGGCCGACAAGGCGAACTTCGACATCCAGCTCTCCGGCTCCGTCGAGGGCATCGGCGCCGTCCTGCGCGAGCGCGACCACTACATCCAGGTCACCGAGCTGGTGCCGGGCGGCGCCAGCTGGCGGCAGGGTCGCCTCGCCGCGGGCGATCTGATCCTGGCGGTCAGCCAGGACCACCAGGAGCCGGTCGACGTCGTCGACATGCGGATCGACGAGGTCGTGAAGATGATCCGCGGCAAGAAGGGCACGGTGGTGCGGCTGCGGATCCAGAAGCCGACCGGCGTCGAGGAGACCGTGGAGATCACCCGCGATGTCGTCGTGATCGAGGAGGCCTACGCGCGCGGCGCCGTGCTGTCGCGCAAGCGGCATCCCGACCTCGGCTACATCTATCTGCCGAGCTTCTACGGCGGCCAGGGCGGCGGCCAGCGGACCGCGGCCGGCGACGTCCGCCAGCTGTTGCGGGAGATGAAGGCGCGCCGGGTCGCCGGGGTCGTGATCGACATCCGCGGCAATGGCGGCGGCTTCCTCGACGACGCGGTCGAGATGACCGGCCTGCTGGTCGACCTCGGCCCGGTGGTCCAGGTCCAGGACAGCGGCGGACGGCAGAAGATCCTCGGCGACACCGAGGCCGGCACCGAGTACGACGGCGCGGTGGTGGTGATGGTCGACCGCTTCAGCGCGTCGGCGTCGGAGATCGTCGCCGGTGCGTTGCAGGACTATCATCGCGCCGTCGTGGTCGGCAGCTCGCCGACCCACGGCAAGGGCACGGTGCAATCGCTCGCCGACCTCGACCGGGCGAGCGGCGGCGCCATCGAGCTCGGCGTCCTCAAGATCACGATCCAGCAGTTCTTCCGGATCAGCGGTTCGTCGACGCAGCTCGAGGGCGTGACCCCCGACGTCCGGTTGCCGGACGCGACCAGCTACCTCGGCGACACCGGCGAGCGCTCCCTCGACCATGCGATCGAATGGTCGCAGATCGGTCCGGCCACCCACGTCGACTGGCCACACGTGACCTGGACCAACGAGGTCCTGGTCAAGCGCAGCGCCGCGCGGGTCGCCAAGCAGCCCGTCTTCGCCAGGCTCGACGCCAGCACCGCGCTCCTGCGCACGCTGCGCGCCGATACCCTGGTGCCCCTGGCGCGTCCGGCCTGGGAGGCGCGGCGCACGGCGCAGCGCTCGGCGCTGGCGGCCGCCGCCCCCGCGCTCGACCCGGGGCCGGCCCGGGTCGGGGTCACGATGATCGGTGATCACCCCGCGCCGGTCGCCCCGCGCCCGGGCGCCAAGGCCGACGATCGCGCCACCCGCTGGCGCGACAGCCTCACCCGCGACCCGTGGATCGAGGAGTGTCTGTTCATCCTCGACGACATGGCCGCCAGCGCCGGGGCGGCACGCGCGCCTGCTACGATCAGACCGTGAACCGCGACGACTTTCGCGACGCCCTGCTCGCCGTGATGGAGCGCAAGCTCCACTGGGCGTGGCCGGCCTTCACCAGCGGCCAGGTGGCGCGCGCGCTGCTGCACGTCCACTTCGAACAGGAGTACGCCACCTACGTGCGCGACTTCCCGGTCCTGCTCGGCCGCGCCTACGTGCAGTGCCCGCTGCCGGCCGCGCGCCGCGAGCTGGCCGAGAATCTCTACGAGGAAGAGACCGGCGGGCTCGCCGCCGGTCGGCCGCACCCCGAGCTGTTCCTCGAGTATCCGCGCGGCCTCGGCATGGACCTGGCTCGCTTCGAGGGCGCGCTGACGCTCTTGCCCGCGGCGCAGGCGTGGCGCGATCTGCTCGACCAGCACACCACCGCGCATGGCTGGGCCACCGCGGCGGCGGTCACCACCATCTTCCTCGAAGGGACTGCCTACGAGCGCGGCGAGCTCGACGGCACCGCGCCGCGCCGCCCCGAACCTGCGCTCGAGCAGCACCCGCTGGTGGTCCACTATCAGCTGCCGGTCGAGGCGCTCGCGTTGACCAAGGCCCACCGCAAGGTCGAGGGTGGGCACCGCGCCGCGGCGTGGCGCGTGCTCCTCGATCTCGTCGAGGCCGACGCCCATCCCGGCGTGGTGGTGGCGATGGAGGCGCAGCTCGCCGCCTGGCTGGCGTACCGCGACGGGGTCGCGGCGGCGTGTGGGGTCGTGCGTGATACATTGCGCGCGCCATGACGCTCCGGGGATCTGTCTCGTCCGCGCTCGCGCCCGCTGGGCTCACCGCGCTCGCCGCGCTCGCCGCGCTCGCCGCCTCGTGCGGCGGCAAGGCCAAGCCACCACCGCCGCCACCCGCGCCCGTGGTGGCCAAGAAGCCGCCGCCACCACCACCGCCGCCGGTCTGTATCCCGGCCGGCGAGCCGGCGATGGTTGCCCGGGCGACCGCCGACGCCGGCCTGGTCCAGTTCTGCGTCGGCGACGGCGCCGACCGCAACGACTGCTTCGCCGTCGAGCTCGACACCAAGACGTACCAGACCGTCGACGCCGCGCCGATCTCCCAGCCACCCGGCCTGGCCATTCCGGCGGCCCGGGTCGTCGCCGCGCCGACCGAGGTCTCGATCTGCGTCGGCGAGGGCGACACTGACTGCAAGACGCTCAAGCCCAAGGTGGCCAAGAACGCCGAGCGGCCCATCGAGGTCGCGATCGACCTCAACGGCACCAACGCGGTGCTGATGCTCGGCGACGCCGAGGCCGGCCGCGGTGTCGCCGAGGTGTGGAGCGTCACCAAGGGCAAGAAGACCGCGACGATCAAGTACGCCAAGGGTGACAACAAGTGCGGCACGGCGCAGCTGCTCGGCGACGTCATCTACATCAGCAGCAGCGTGTGCGCGGGACCGGCGGCGCGCGGGGCGCTGTACTCGCTCAAGGGCAAGAAGCTGGGCGATGTCGGGGGCAAGGACTTCGGCACCTACGGAACGGTCGGCGTCCAGGTCACCGAAACCCAGTGGGCCTTCCTCGAGGAGGGCGGCGGCGTGATCGCGCTGCAAGACGTGCGGACCGGCAAGGTCGACAAGACGATCGAGTTGCTCGCGCTCTGGGAGCGGCCGGCCGGCGGCGCCGATGGCGGCGCGCCGCGCGGCGGCGGCAACCCCGGCGAGTCGGCGCTGGTCCGCGGCGCCGATGGCACGCTGATCGTGATCGCCGGCGCGCCATCGGCCGGGACCGTCGGCGTCGTCGATATCGCCGCCGGTGAGGTGGTCGTGATCCCGGCGCTGCCGTGCAAGGCGGACGTTGCGCCCGCGCCCGCGCCCGCGCCCGAGCCCGAGCCCGAGCCGGCACCGGCGGCGGCACCGGCGGCGCCAGCAGCCGAAGCAGCCGAAGCTGCCGGCGCCGAGAAACCGTGACCTGATCTCAGCGTGGGTTGATCCGCGCCAGCAGCCACCGCCGCACCCACTCGGCCAGGCCGCGCTCGAGCCAGCGGTGCGCGAGGTACGCCAGCACGACGCCGGCGACGATGCTGGCCACGAAGAAGCCGCCGCCGGACATCAGCTGCGGCTGGTGCTTGACCAGCCGCGGCACCATCTGCGGCAGGATGTGAAACAGGTACAACGAGAACGAGATGTCGCCCAGCCAGCGCAGCCAGGGCGGCACCCGGATCGGATGGGCCTGGTCGTAGAGCGTGAGCGCCAGGACCATCACCGCCATCGGCAGGCCCCAGCGGGTCGGTCCGTGGCCGAGGCGGTAGCCCGACAGCAGCTGCCAGAGCACGGCGCCGACCGCGAGCGCGACCAGGCAACCGAGCAGGCCACGATCACGCGGCGCGAATCGCGAGCCGCGGATCAGCCCGATGCCGACGCCGAGCGCGAAGTCCCACAGGATCGGGCTGGTGGCGATGCAGGCGAAGCCGCGCAGCCCGTAGCTCTTCATGGCATCGAACGACACCCGATCGCGGGCCAGCAGTGGCCACAGGAGCAGGCAGGCGCCGAAGCTCGCCGCCAGCGTGAGCCAGCGCCAGCGCCGGGTCGCCAGCGCGACCGCGAACATCAGGTAGAAGAACGCCTCGTAGATCAGGGTCCAGCCGACGTGCAGCAGCGGGTAACCGAAGAACGGCGCCTCGGCGCGCGGGTTCTGGGGATAGAACGCGAGGGTCTTGCCGGTCGACTCCCAGGTGGTGACGAACGCCGGGCTGGTCAGGCTCCGGGTCAGGAGCCACATCGCGACGAACGCGACCACGTACACCGGCCAGATGCGCGCGAAGCGGCGGGCCAGGAACGCCAGCGCGTCACGCGGCGTCCCGGCGACGTGCCGGGTGGTGTGGACCATGATCAGGCCGCTGATCACGAAGAACAGATCGACCCCGGCGCCGCCGGAACCGAACAGTCGCGTGCCCAGGTTCAGGTACGGCCCACCGTCGATGAAGACGCGGGCGTGGTAGAGGACCACCGCGGCCGCGGCGACGCCGCGCAGTCCCTGAACGAACTCGAGCTGCTCGCCGCGGTCACCGGACACCGAGCGCGAGCATCGCACGTGCGCCGCCTCGCGCTCGCGACGGCAGCGCCTGATCGCCGCCCGGTCAGCCGCGCGCGAACGCGGCGCGCAGCACCGGCTCGGCCAGCTTGACCAGCGCCACGCGATCGGCGGGCGGTCGGGGCGCCAGGAGCGGTGCGAACACGGCGCCGAGCGGCCGGCGCGGCTTCTTGTTGTCGACGCAGGCCTGGGCGAACCGGCGCACCACGCCGTCCGGATCGCCGGCGCCGGGCAGCTCGACGGGGCCGGGCTTGAGCACCGGCGCCTCGCCCCAGCGGGCGCAGGCGTGCATCAGCGGCGCCTGCTCCGACCAGATCGTCGTCAGCTCCTGCATGCCGAGCGGCCGCGTCGCCAGCGCCGCGCCCAGCGCCGCGAAGCCGAGCCATGCCAGCCACATCTTCGGCAAGAGCGCTGGCATCCAGGTCCGGGTCGCGTACTGGCGCGGCCCGTAGAGCTCGTTGAAGCGCATCGACGGTGTCAGCCACAGCGCGGCGGCCAGGGTCTCGCCCACCGGCAGGCGCCAGGTCGCGCCGGTGACGGTCGCGAACGCGTCGCCGATGCCGACCTGCGTCGCCGCCAGGTCGCCCGCACCCTGGGCGGAGAACGCGGTCGCGGCGTCGCCCGCCGCTACCGCGGCGAAGCAGGCCGCGGCGATCGCGCGCTCGCGCTCGACCAGCAGCTTGCCCTCGGCCTCGGCGTCGCTCGCCGGCAGCGGCGTGCCGACGATCGCGGCGTCGCTGATGCCGTTGACCTCGGTGAGCAGATCGGCGTGGGCGTCCCCGTCGCCCGGCCGCAGCGGACAGATCACGCTGTTGAAGTCGATCACGGTCCAGGTGCCGAGCCGGAACACGCGGTTGAACGGAAACAGGCGGCAGGCCGCCGGCTTGGTGGCGCGGCCGTGCTCGCGCTCGACCCGGCACAGCCCGCCGTCGTCGAGAAACCAGCAGCGGTCGCGGGGGTTGAACACCGTCAACGCCGGTCCGCGCCGGCGCGCGAACGCCGCCGCCTCCGGATACGCCGCCACCAGCCGCTCGAGCTCGCCGCCGGCGGCGTCGAGGCCGATGCCGTGGCCCTTGCAGCAGGCGCCGCAGCCACGGCACTCGTAGACCAGCCCGCGATCGGGCCAGGTGAACAGGACGCGCTCGGGATCGATCACGCGCCGCCACTGTAGCAGCGGCGCCGCGCGTAGGGCCCGCGCGCGGACAAGTCGATCGGTGATCGCGGTCGAGCCGCCCGGATGGCGAGGCGCGAGGAGTGGAGTTTACCCTCGGTAAGTGACCGACGAGCAACGAAGCCAGTCGGGATGGATCGGCCGCGAGCACGACCGAATTGTCCGCGCGCGGGCCCTTAGTTGCCGAAGCCGCCGACGAAGACGCCACCTGCGGACACCGCGACCGCCGACTGCGAGAAGACCTGGAACGCCTTGCGGATCTCGGTCGGGCTGTTGCGCGGCGTGAGGATCCAGCGATCGGGGATGCCCATGTCGCGGAAGACCTTGCAGAAGTCGGTGGTGCCGTCGTGGATGCCCATGGCCGCGATCACGTGGTTCTCCTGCGCTAGCATGTCGGTGACCAGCGCCCGCACTTCCTTGGCGCCGCATCGGGTCGAGCCGTAGTCGCCGCCATCGGTGATGAGCAGGGTGATGGTGCGCACCGGCACCCCGGCCTGGGCCAGCTCGGCGCTCTTGGCGATCACGGTGCCGAGCAGCACCACGGTCTGATCGAAGAGCGGCGTGCCATGACACGGATCGTAGTTGGTGTCGTCCATCGCGATCGCGGCGTCGAGCGGCACGTACGGGTACAGCACGTCGCCGTTGAGGTAGCGGCAGTGGGTGAAGACCTCGCCGGCCTGGCGCGACGCGCGCAGCGACTCGAGCACCAGGTTGTGTCCGTCGCGCACCGCCGCGGTGTTGCGGGCCCACGCGATCGAGTTGGAGTCGTCGGGCATCATGGTCACCAGCACGACCTCGCTGGCGGTGACGTCGTCGACCGACACGCCCAGGCCGGCCTGGATCTGGGCGCCGAGATCGACCACGTCGAGCACGTGCATGGAGGCGGCCGACAGCGCGCCGGTCTTGTGGGCATCGTCGAGCAGCTTGTGGGCAGTGCCCTTGGGCCGGGTGTCATCGTCGTCTTGCTTGCTCATGAGAATCTCCTCGGGTGGTGGCGCGGACTCACAGGCCCGGCCAGCTGGTGATGGGATCGGTGGAACGGACCAGGTTCATGCCGGCGGCAGCGAAGCGGGCCAGCGCCTGGTCGGCGGCGGGCGTGAAGTCGGCGGCCAGACCGCCCTTGCCGTCGGGCACCGTCACCGAGCTCATGCAGTCGGTGACCAGGTAGACCTTCCTGGCCAGGACGGCGTCGAACGCCACGATCTCGTCGAGCAGGTCGTCGATCGTGCTCTTCACGCAGTGGCTCGCGGCCTGGCCCGCGATCACCACCGCGTCGGCGGCCAGCAGCGTCTTCACGAACTGGGTGTTGCGCTGGGCCAGGGACGCACCGTCCCAGCGCGCCAGCACCTCGGGGCGCAAGACCGAGTAGTTCTCGGTGAGCGGATTGCCGCCCTTGACCTCGACCCACGACTGGGCGCCGCGGGCGAAGGAATGGAACATCCGGGCGGCGTGGACCACGCCGGCCAGCGCGTGACCGTCGGAGCCCAGCAGGCAGTGCGGCGGCCACAGGTAGAGCTGGTACTTGCCGGCCTGCTCGAGCTCGTCGCAGTAGAAGCGGACCTGCTTGCACAGCCAGGCGTAGTTGCCGCCGCACATCCACTTCGCCATCGCCGGGTTGGGGCGCACCTCACCCCTGGCGATCTGCTCTGACGTGATGACGCGGTGCGCGCTCAGCGGCTGGTCGGCGTGGTCGAGCCAGAAGGCCGGGAAGAAGATCTGGAACGCGAAGTGGGTGTCCATCGTCGTCGTGATGTCGGTGATCACGCCGAGGTTCTGGTAGACCAGCTCGGCGATCCGCCGCGAGTCGTCGATGGCGCCGGTGCCGCTGCGGCCGGCGACGTACAGCGAACCGTCGGGGAAGCAGAAGTCCTTCTGGACGTCGATGAGCAACAGGTGCACGCGGCGCTCGTCGGCGCCCGAGGCCTTGATGGCGTGGGTGCGGCGCCAGGCGGCGGCCGACGCCGCCAGCTCGGCCTGGTCGGGGCGATAGGCCCACGACCCGGCGTGCGCGCGATCGTAGTGGGCGGGGAGTGGGAGCAGCGATGTCGTCGGGTTCATGTCGATCCTCCTGCGCGTGGAGCGCGGTTCGTGAACGTGAGGCGGACGGCGCGCGCAACGGCGCCGCCGATGAGGAGCGGAGCGCCGGCCTTGCGGACGGCGAGGCCGCCCGCGACGGCGGCCAGATCGTCGCCGGCGGCGACCACGGCGCGGGTGTCGGGGAAGCGGCGGGTGACCGTCAGGGCGCCGGCGGCGCCGTGCTCGACGCGCACCACGCCGTCGTCGGTCGGCACCATGAGCATGGGGCCGGCGGCGCAGGCGCCGGCGATGCCGGCCAGCCAGCCGGGGTCGCTGGCGTCGGCCTCGGCCTGGGCCAGCAGCCGGCCGCCACCGACCAGGACCACGCGCAGCCGCTCGCGCGCGCCGTCGGTCTCGTGCCACCACAGCCAGGCCCGATCGTCGCCGAGCACGCAGCCCTGCGCGGCCACGCGGCCGCGGATCGCCGGCAGGCGGGCGCGGTCGTCGACGCCGCGGCGGCCGGGAACGAACGAGATCGCGATGGCGTAGCCGCCGGCGCGCCACAACCCGGCGCCGAAGCCGGCCCCGACCCAGGCCCGGGTCGCGCCAGGGACGATCTGACCGACCGGCTCGGCGCCGAGGCGACCGCGGTGCCACAGCACGCCGCCGGTCATCCACATCGCCCCGACCCCGGCGCCAGCGTGACCGCCGACCTCGCGCGCGCCCCAGGTCACCGACGCCTCGTCGATGGGCGTGACCGTCAGATCGCCCCACGCCGCTGGCACCGCGACCTGCTTCACGCACCCCGGACAGCGGGCGCGCGCGTGATCGACGCCGCAGGTGGCGCAGCGCTGCAGCCGCAGCCGCTCGAGCAGCGCCGGCGGGAACGGCGCTCGCTCGCCGCGATCGAACACCGCCGCGAAATGATCGAGCAGCTCGTCCGACAGCACGGCCAGCGGGGCCGCCGCCCGCGGATAGATGACCTCGCCGTCGAAGATGCTGGGGCCGCGCAGCGGTCGCGCTGCCGGTGCCACCCGGCGCGCCGGATCGGCGGGCTGGTGGACGCCGCCATACGGGCCGACCCAGCACAGCGAGCGGAACAGCATCACGTTGTAGGCGAACCAGTCCGACAGCGCGTCGTGGGGGCGGACCAGCGCCGGCGCCGGCGCCGCGGCGTCGCACAACCGGGGATCGACGAAGCGCTCGGTGAACATCGGACACGGCCAGGGGCCCCAGGCGAAGCTGTCGGCGTCGATCAGCCAGGCCACCCCGACCGCTCGCCCCGCGCCGGGAACCGCGTCGACCAGCACGTTGCCGTCGTTGAAGTCGCCGATGACGACCCCGGCGGCATGCAACGCGGCCACCGTGACGTGCAGGTCGCGCAGCGCGGCGACCAGCTGCTCGAGATCGACGCCACCGGCGCGGCGCACCCGCGGCTCGCCCAGCTCGTAGAGCGGGCGGCCGGCGAGCTTGTCCATCACGTAGCCGACGACGGACTTCTTGCGCGCGTCGCGGGCCAGCGCGCGCGGCGCCGCGACCCGGGCCGGCAGATGGCGTGGAAAGCTGCCCAGCCGGGCCTCGGCGCTGGCCAGCCGGGCCGCGGCGACCGCCTCGCGGGCCGGATCGCCGGCGACGTCGGGATGGGTCGGTCCCTTGTACAGCTTGAGCGCGCGGCCGCCGAGGTCGTAGACGTCGGCCTCGCCGCCGTGGCCGAGCAGCGGCACGACGGCGACATCGATCGCCGCGCCCTCGACCCACACCTTCATGACCGGCTCCAGCGCGCCATCGCGATCGTGGTGTCGTCATCGAGCAGCGCCGGGCGGCGCACGACGCGACGCGCGTCCCAGTCGATCTCGACCGCGTCCTCGGCCAGCAACGACAGCCGGCGGGTCAGCGCGGCCGGGTTGCGGAACACGATGTCGACGGCGAGGTCGCCGAGATCGGGCAGGGCGCCGGCGCCGTCGGTCGCGATGGCGACCCGATCGATCTCGCGCGGGTCGGCGATCCACGTCATCCCGTGCGGCCGCTCGCCGAGCAGCGCCTGGGCCAGGTACGGCGGCTGGTTGTCGGGGAACGGTCCGACGACGCGGACGGTGTCGCCCATCACGATCACGCCGTCGCCGACGGCGTGGACGGCGATGGTCTCGGCGGTGATGACCGCCGCCAGCGACGTGAACATGAAGTGCTCGACGACCACGTGCGACGGATCCGCCGCCATGGCGGCGGCCAGCGCGGCGAGGTGCGCGATCACGTCGTCGCCCGCGGCCTCGAACAGCGCCGCGTCGGCGGCCGCACCAGCGTCGAGACGTTCGGTCAGCGCACGACTCCACAGCCGAGCACCGAGTGCTGCCCCGACCTCGCTGCGCGGCGCGCCGCCGCAGCCATCACAGACCACCAGGACCACCCCGCGCTGGGTGCGGATCCACGACACCGCGTCCTGGTTGGGGCGGGCCAGCCGGCGATGAACCCGGCCCGCCACGGTTCCCGTCGCAACCTCAGTGTTCATCATACACCCTTAATAGTGTCCAATAGACACTATGTCAAGGAGGTTCGGCTAACCCGCTGTCGCCGCTGCCGGGCGCTCCGCCCCGGTGTCCCTGAGCGAGGCGCGGAGCGCCGAGTCGAAGGGCGACTACGCCAACCGCCGCAGCACGCGGGGTGGCAGCAGCGCCTGCAGGCTCATCCCGCCTGGCGTGACCGCGCCGGTCAGGACCGCGACGCCGCCCTTCTTGAGCGGGATGGCCTCGCCGTGGCGCGGCTCACCGGTCGTCAGCAGCGCGATCAGCTCGCCGAGCCAGGGCTCGTGACCGATCACGGCGAGCCGTGGCACCGCCGCCCCGGCGATCAACGACAGCAGCTCGCTGCGCGGCGACTGGCACAGCTGCGCACATACCTCGGCGCTGCAGCCAGCGCGCAACAGCGGTAGCGCCAGGTCGGCGGTCTCGGCGGCGCGGCGCCACGGGCTCGACAGGATGCGATCGACGCGCAGATCGAGCGCGCGCAGGCCACGCACCACCTGCTTGAAGCGGCGCCGGCCGCGCTCGGTGAGCTGGCGGTCGGCGTCGACCGCCTCGGGGTTGCGCTCGACGGCAATGGCGTGGCGGATCACGACCAGCTCCATGGCTCCACGGTACACGCTTCCGTGACGCGTCACGTTGCCACGCGCGCCGTCCTTGACCGGCCTTTTGCGGCGTGGGAAACCGCGCACATGAAGCGTTCCATCTGGTCCTGCTCGATCGTCGTGATGGTCGTCGCCTGCGGCGGCACGTCGGCGCCGGCAACCTCGACCACCACCACCGAAGCGGGTGGCGGCGGCGGCGAGCAACACGAGCACCACTTCCCCGCCGAGGTGGCGGCGTTCCACGACCAGCTGTCGCCGCTGTGGCACGCCGACGCCGGGACCACGCGCATCGAGGCCACCTGCGGCGCGACCGGCGAGCTCGACCAGCTCGCCGAGGGCGTGCAGAACATGACGGCGCCGGCCGCCGTCGATGCCACCGCGTGGAGCGCCAACGTGACGACGCTGCGCACCAGCCTGACCACGCTGGCCGGCAACTGCACCGCCAACCAGGTCGCGTCCTTCGACGCCGACTTCGAGGCCGTCCACAACGCCTTTCACGGCCTCATCGCGCTGCTGCCCGCGAGCGGCGAGCAGCACTGATGTCGCAGCGCCTGTGGCACCACGGTGAGCAGTACACCGGCGACAACCTCGACCCGGCGACCTGCCCCGACGATCCGCTGGCGCTGTTCGCGGTCTGGTTCGCCGCCGCCGAGGCCGCGGCGGCGCCGGTCGTCAATGCCATGACCCTGGCCACGGTCGGCGCCGACGGTCGACCCGCGGCGCGCATCGTGCTCCTCAAGGAGCTCGACGCCCGCGGCTTCGTGTTCTTCACCAGCTACGAGAGCCGCAAGGCCCACGAGCTGGACCACGGCGGCCGCGCCGCGCTGCTGTTCTTCTGGTCTGGGTTGGAACGCCAGGTCCGCATCGAGGGTGCCGTCGAGCGCGTCGACGCCGCCACCTCCGACGCCTACTTCGCCAGCCGCCCGCGCGACAGCCGGATCGGCGCGATCGCGTCGCCGCAATCACAGCCGCTGGCCAGCCGCGCCGACCTCGAGCAGCGGATCGCCGCCCTCGAGGCCTCGCTTGCCGGCGCTGAGCCCTCGCGCCCGCCGCACTGGGGCGGCTACCGCGTGGTGCCCGACGCGCTCGAGTTCTGGCAGGGCCAGCCCAGCCGCCTCCACGACCGCGTGCTGTACACGGCCGCCGGTGAGGGCTGGTCGCGCACGCGCCTGGCACCGTGAGGCGTTGAAGGCGGGCGAAGCCCAGCACCTCACGGCTGGCTCGGCTCCTTGACGGTCGCCGCCCACACCTTCTTGGCGTGGGGCAGGAACGTCGGCGGGGCCTTCTTGAACAGGTCGTCGGCCTTGAACTCCCCACCGCCACCGGACACGTCGATGGTCTGGCCGCGCAGCACGTACTTCTCGTCCTTCTCGACGAGCAAGACCTTGTGGGCGAGCGGACTCACGTCAGATCGACAGCCGGCGCTCCACGCGAACGTCGCCTCGCCGAGGCCATCCCCATCCAGGTCGGTCACCGACCAGTCCCCGACCTGGGCGTAGATCGACAGATCGAAGTCCTCACACTCCTCGACCAGTTCCTTGTAGTCCCGTCCGACGGTCCAGCTGCCGTCGCCCTCGCGGATGGCGTGGGTCGCGACCAGCAGCCCACCGTTCTTGCGCATGGCCTGCAGCGTGATGACGACCGCGTTGGTCCCGAAGCGATCGGTCCAGCCGAGGACATGCTGGCGCTTGCCGGGGAGCTCGAGTCCCTCGAGGTCGGCGTCGGTCAGCTTGACGGCGGCGACCTTGTCGGTCGCGCTCGGGTCGGTCTCCTGGGGAGGCTCGGGAACCGGGGCCGGCTTGGTCGGGTCCGGCGCGGAGCCCATACCGGTGCCGGCGGCGCCGCCCGTGCTACCGGTGCCGCCCGTGCTGCCGGTGCCGCCCGTACCGGTGCCGATGGACGTGCCAGGCCCGGGCTTCGCCGCGGTTTCGCTCGGCGGCGCCTCCTGCTTCTTGGCGCAGCCCGCGACCACCACGGCCAGCAACGTAGCCGCCGGCGCCAGCGATCCCAGAGAGTGAACTCGCATGAAGATGCTCCTGTCGAACGTGTGAGGTGCGGACGTCACCGCAGGGGGCGCAGGCCGCGCTGGGTGCGGTACTGGTTGACGATGCGGTGGACCTGGTCGTCGTGCGTGAGCAGCTTGGCGAGTGGCGCGGTGCCGATGCCGAGCGTCGCGGCGGTGACGGCGACCTCGGCGTCGGCGGCGACGAAGACGTCGAGCAGCTGCGCCATCGCGACCCAGTAAGCCGCGGTCTGGCGGGTCTTCTCGCCCAGCGGCGCGGTGCCGCCGGCGAGCAGCGAGGCCAGGCGTGGTGTGACGACCAGGCCGTCGAGCACCACCGGTTCGCGCACCGCCAGCGCGATCGCGCCGCGCAGCCGCTTGACCGCGCGCGCCTTGTTCTCGTGCTGCGACCGACTGTCGTCAGCGTGCGCCGCCACGCCGGTGGCCCGATGCCGGACCCGGACCGCGCTCTCGGTCTTGTTGCGGTGCTGGCCGCCGGGCCCACTGGCCCGGTAGCGATCGACCTCGCACTGGCGGACCAGCACGTCGTCGTCGGCCAGGATGTAGTCGTCGCGGCTCGCCGCCGGCGCGGTCAATTGGCCTGCGATGGCGGCGCCTGCAGCGCCCCGGGCGCCGCCTTCTGCGCGCTCTCGGTCGGCTCGATGTAGACGTCGACACCACCGCGCTCACCGGCGCGGCCGATCTCGACCCGGCTGGTGCCCTCGGCGGCGAGCGTGTTGACCAGGCGCTCGAGCCCGTCGTCGAACGCGACGTTCATGTCCTTGCACAGGCCGCGCAGCAGGTCGAGCGGCATGGCGGGCGCGATCGCCGCCACCCGCGTGATCTGCCCCGACCGGACCCGCAGCGCCACGCCGAAGCTGGCGTGCGGCGCGCCCCGCAGGGTCGCGGCGACCGCCACCGGCAAGCCGGCGCCGGTGAAGTGGACGAACGCCTGATCGACGGCGGTCACCTGGGCCTCGACGTCGGCGCCGGGCGCGGCCAGCTCGATCTCGGTGTACGCCGCGTCGCCGATCGCCTGCGTGAAGCGCTCGACGCGCTCGACGCCGCTGTCGGTCACCCACTTCTTGATCTTGAACTTGGCCTCGTGGGTGCCGAACAGCGGCTCGACCTGCTCCCACGGCTTGGGATCCCAGAAGTGCCAGCCGGTGTTCACCTTGCCGCCCCACACGCCGACCCAGCTACCGACCAGGCGCGGCTCGAGCCTCTCGCCCATCGCGTCGAGGATCGCGGCGTCGCTCTTGGCGATGTTGCACAGCTTGAGGTAGTCGGCGAGCTTGGGCACCATCCCGGCCGGATCACCCCACGCCCCCCACCACATGCGGCGCAGATCCGAGCCCAGCATCGCCAGGTAGCTCACCGAGTGGCCGGGCGGCATCTCGGGCGGCGTCGGGATGTGCTCGAGCCAGCGGTCGAGGTGGATATCCATCCACTCCTCGACGATCGGCAGCCCGGACAGCGTGATCTGGAGGTTGAGCCGGATCGACAGCGCCCGGTTCAGCGTGGCCTCGAGCGACATGGCACCCCTTGGTCCGAACCCTACCGCAGGCGTCGTCGCGCCCGCCACGGGAGTGGCGCTTTTCAGCCGCCGGCATCCTCGCGCTCGCCGCGGATCCGGGGCAGGAGCATCACGAAGTTGCACGGCCCCAGCCGGTGATCGAGCTGGGGCAAGAGGACCTTCTCGAGCGCGGTCCGCACCCCGCCCGGCGATCCGGGCAGCAGGAACACGTACGTCTGATCGCACAGCGCCGCCTCGGCACGGCTCTGCACCGTGGAGGTGCCGATCTCGGCGAACGACAGCCACCGGAACAGCTCGCCGAACCCGGGGATGGGTTTGGTGATCAGCGGCGCCAGCGCCTCGGGCGTCACGTCGCGGGGCGTGACCCCGGTGCCACCGGTCGTGATCACCACCTCGACCTCCGGATCGGCGATCCACGCCGCGAGCTGGGCGCGGATGAGGTCGCGGTTGTCCTTGACGATGGCGCGCGCCGCGATGCGGTGGCCGGCGCGCTCGAGCAGCTCGACGGCGACCGCGCCGCTCCGGTCGTCGTGGATTGTCCGGGTGTCGGACACCGTGAGCACGCCGACGCCGACCGGGATGAACTCGCGGGCGGCCATCAGATCACCAGGTTGACCAGGCGGCCCTTGACGTAGATCTCGCGCTTGATCTCGCGACCGGCCAGGAACTCGACCACCCGGGGCTCGGCGCGAGCAGCGGCCAGGATGTCGGCCTCGGCGGCGTCGGCGGCGACGTCGACGGTGCCGCGCAGCTTGCCCTGGACCTGGACCGCGATCGTGATGGTGTCGCGCTTGAGCTTGGCCTCGTCCCACGCCGGCCACGGCGCGCTCGAGATCGACGTGCCGTGACCGAGCCGCTCCCACAGCTCCTCGGCGACGTGGGGCGCGAACGGCGACAGGATGCGGAGGAACTGCTCGTAGCTGTCCTTGGCGATGGTCGCCGCCTTGGTCGCCTCGTTGACGAACACCATCATGTCGGCGATCGCCACGTTCATGCGCAAGCTCTCGACCCCCTGGCTGACCCGCTTGATCGCGGCGTGGAGCGCCCGCTCGACCTCACGTTGATCGCCGTCGGGTGCGTCGACCAGCTTGCCGCTCGGCCCGCCGGTGTCGTCGTCGATGGCGATGCGCCAGGCCCGATCGAGGAAGCGGCGACAGCCCGAGACGCCATCGGTCGCCCACTCGATGCCGTCCTCGAGCGGTCCCATGAACAGCTCGTAGAGCCGCAGCGCGTCGGCGCCGAACTCGTCGCACATGTCGTCGGGGTTGACGACGTTGTACTTCGACTTCGACATCTTCTCGAACGCCGTGGTGACCCGGAGGTCGGTGCCGGTGACGAACCAGCCGTCGGCGCGCTTCTCGACCTCGTGGTCGTAGTGGTACTTGCCGCTGGCCTCCGCGAACGACGTCTTGTGGATCATGCCCTGGTGGACCAGGCGCTGGAACGGCTCCTTGGTGTGCACCACGCCGCAGTCGTAGAGCACCTTGTGCCAGAAGCGCGCGTACAGCAGGTGCAAGGTCGCGTGCTCGGAGCCGCCGACGTAGAGGTCGACGTTCATCCAGTACGCCTCCTCGGCCGGATCCCAGGCCACGTCGTCGCGCTGCGGTGACAGGAAGCGCAGGTAGTACCAGCACGAGCCCGCCCACTGCGGCATGGTGTTGGTCTCGCGGGTCGCCGGCAACCCGGTCTCGGGATCGGTGGTCTTCATCCACTCCCCGGCCCGCGCCAGCGGCGGGCGGCCGTCGCTGGTCGGCTGGTGGGCGTCGAGCTCGGGCAGCAGCACCGGCAACGCGCTCTCCGGCAACACCTTGACCGTGCCGTCGTCGAGCTCGATGGTCGGGAACGGTTCGCCCCAGTAGCGCTGGCGCGAGAACAGCCAGTCGCGCAGCTTGAAGCGGACGCACTTCTCGCCGCGACCGCGCTCGGCCAGCCAGGCGATGATCGCGTCCTTGGCGGCGTCGTTGCCGAGGCCGTCGAGGAAGCTCGAGCTGACGTGGGCGCCATCGCCGGTGTGCGCCGCCTGCGCGACGTCGCCGCCCTGCACCACCTCGACGATCGGCAGCCCGAACGCGGTCGCGAACGCCCAGTCACGCTCGTCGTGTGCCGGGCACGCGAACACCGCGCCGGTGCCGTACGACGCCAGCACGTAGTCGGCGATCCAGATCGGGAGCTCGGCGCCATTGACCGGGTTGATCGCGAAGGCCCCGGTGAAGGCGCCGGTCTTGGGCGCGTCGGCGGCCTCGGTCATGCGATCGCGCTCGCTGCGCCTGCCGGCGGTGGCGCGATACGCCGCCACCGCGGCGCGCTGGGCGTCGGTGGTCAGCGCCTCGACCAGCTTGTGCTCGGGCGCCAGCACCACGTACGTGGCGCCGAACAGCGTGTCGGGCCGGGTCGTGAAGACCTGGATCGTCTGGTCGCGGCCGGCGACCGCGAAGTCGACGTTGGCGCCGATCGATCGCCCGATCCAGTCGCGTTGCATCGCGATCGTACCCGCCGGCCAGTCGAGCCCCTCGAGATCGTCGAGAAGGCGATCGGCGTAGGCGGTGATGCGCAGCATCCACTGCTTCATCAGCCGGCGCTCGACCGGATCGCCGGTCTCGATGTAGACGCCGTCCTTGACCTCCTCGTTGGCGAGCACGGTGCCGAGCGCGGGACAGAAGTTGACCGCCACCTCGGCCTGGTACGCCAGGCCCTGCTCCCACAGCTTGAGGAAGATCCACTGCGTCCACTTGTAGTAGCGGGGGTCGCTGGTGGCGAGCTCGCGGTCCCAGTCGTAGCTGATGCCGAGCCGGCTGAGCTGGGCCTTGAAGGTGGCGATGTTGCGCTCGGTGATGACGCGCGGGTGGAGGTTCTCCTTCTCGGCCTGGCGCTCGGCGGGCAGCCCGAAGCTGTCCCAGCCCATCACGCGCAGGACGTTGAAGCCCATCATGCGGCGGGCGCGCGCCACCACGTCGGTGGCGGTGTAGCCCTTGGGGTGGCCGACGTGCAGGCCCGAACCGCTGGGGTACGGGAACATGTCGAGCACGTAGTACTTGGGCTTGCTGCGATCGGTCGGGGTGGCGAACGTGCGGTCGCGGGCCCAGCGCGCTTGCCAGCGGGCGTCGATGGTCTGGTGGTCGAAGGAGGCCATGGCTCAGGCGCCGAGCGCGGCGGTGATGCGCGCCGTGACCTGCGCCGGCGTGCCGACACCGTCGACGCGGCGGAGCAGCCCCTGGGCGTCGTAGATGGGCACGATGGGCGCCGTCCACGCGTGGTAGTAACCCAGGCGCTCGGTGATCGCCGCGGCGGTGTCGTCCTTGCGGTGGACGAGGCGGTCGGCGATCTCCGCCGGCGGCGGATCGAACGTGACGTGATAGATCCGGCCGGTGACCGGGTCGTTGCGACGACCCACGCCGCGCTCGATGATCAGCTCGTCGGGCACCTCGATGAGGAGCACGCGGTCGAGGGCGTACCCGGCGCTGGTCATGGCGTCGGACAGCGCCGCGGCCTGCGGGATGGTGCGCGGGAAGCCGTCGAGCATGAAGCCGCCGGCGGCGTCGGGCCGGGCGATGCGATCGAGGATCATGCCGATCACGACGTCGTCGGGAACCAGCTTGCCGGCCTTCATGAAGCCGTCGGCCTGCAGGCCCATCTCGGTGCCCTCCTTGACCGCAGCCCGCAGCATGTCGCCGCTGGAGATGTGCGGGATGCCGAGCGAGTGGACGAGCCGGGCGGCCTGGGTGCCCTTACCGGCGCCGGGGGGACCAACGAGGATCATGCGCATGAGGCGACGGACTCTGCCACGGTGGCCCGGGGACTGGCAATTGCGCGGGCCGCGCGCGGGCCTTAAGCTCGCGACGTGAAGCACCCCGGGTGGCTGATCGGCGTCAACGTGCTGTTCGTCGCGCTGTTCGTGACCTCGGCGGGGCTCCAGTACAACGATCCGGACCCGATCCGCTGGGCCGCGCTCTACGGCGCCGCGGCGCTGGCGGCGCTCGCCGCCCTGCATGCGCGCGGTGGCTGGACCGTTGCCGTCGTCGTCGGCGTGGTCGCCGCCGCCTGGGCCGGCTGGCTGTGGCACGAGGTCATCGGTCACGTCGTGGTCTCGGATTTCTGGCGCAAGATGTCGGAGAAGGGGGGCAAGGTGGAGGAGATGCGCGAGGCTGGCGGCCTCTCGATCGTCGCCGTCTGGCTGGCGGTGACGGCGCGGGCGGGGTGGCGGAGGTCGCGCGGTCGCTGACGAGGCTGGTGGAGAACCGACGCGCGGGCCGCGCTCACCGACGAGCATCCACGGGGATGGCCACCGCTCGACGGCGGGGTGCCCGCGGCACGGCGGCTGCACTGAGCGACGAGATGCGCTCGCTGGCAGTCTTCACCGCAACCGTCCTCGCCCTCGCACTCGCCGTCGGCGCGACCCCGGCCGCCGCGCAGCCCGGGATCACGTCACCGATCCTGCCGCCCTCTGCCGTCGACGGTCCGCCGCCGCCGCTGGCCAGGTCGGCGAAGCGCCCAGGCAGCCACCGCCCTGGCGTGGCGCTCTTGCTGTCGTTCGGGGCCACCACGGCCACGATCGTCGCCGCGAGCAAGGGCGCCTTCGATGGCCACGAACGTCTCGGCATCGCGGCGGCCATTCTCGCGCCCGCCGCCGGGCGCTGGTACATCGGGGAATTCGGCGTCATCGGCATCGGCGCACGCCTGGCCGGGATCGCACTGCTCCTGCAAGCGGTCGGAGGCAACGGCGGCAGCGAGGCCTCGGTCACCGCGAGCATCGTGCTGGTCGTCGGTAGCACCTGTTACGACATCGTCGGCTCGCCGATCAGCGCCGACCGCCAGAACCGCCGCCGCTGGGCCGCCGCCCCGACCGCGCTGGCGACATCGAGTGGCGCGCTGGCGCCCGGGGTCGGCATCAACGGCCGCTTCTGAGCGCGGCGTCACGGCGCGCTCACCGCGAGGTCGTCGATGAAGATCGCGCCCGGCGGCCCGCCGGCGCCCGGCGTGGCGGTGTTCCAGGCGTCGATGGCGACACCGCCCATCGCGCCCTGGAGCGCAGCGGTGGTGTCGGTGGCGGTGACGTTCCAGCCGCTCGGCTCGGCAGCGCCGGCCGGCCACACCTTGGCGGCCAGCGCCGTCTCGCCGCCGGACTGCGTGCAGCGGAAGCGCACCGCGTAGATGACGCCGGCGGCGAACGCGGGGACCGTCACCATCCGCACCGGCTCCTCGACGCCGTCGCGCTCGCGCCAGACTCCGATCTGCGGACCGCGGAACCCCTCGACGAAGACGGCGTAGCCGGCGCCCGGCGTCGGCGACGCGCGCAGGTAGCCACCGTTCTGCCGCACGTAGAAGCCAACCCCTTGCCGACCGGGCTCGGCCATCGCCAGCGTGAAGGCGACCTCCACGTCGACCGTGCCGACCGGGAGCGGGTGGCCCATCCGTGCCAGCGTGTAGGTGCTGACCACCGGCACCAGCCGGCCGCGACCGTCCTCGACGGTGGCGCTGGCGACGCCGCCGAGCACACTCCAGCCCGCGGGCCATGCCGCGACCGTGCCGGTGCCGAAGTCCTCGCCGAGGAGCACGCCGCCACCGACGGCGCCATCGGCGCCGCCATCGAGCGCGCCGGCGCCATCGACGGTCAGCGCGGCGTCGCCCGCCGGCGCAGCGTCGCCCGTACACGCGCCGAGCGCGACCCCGAGCAGGCCGACGAGGTGAGAGTTCCATGGCCGCACCCTCATGACCGTCGCCACTGCATCGGTCGTGCCCGCCCATCCCCGCGAGCACCGGTCTCGCGGCGGGCCAGGTCGCATGGGACGCGGGCACGGCGAGGGACGCGCCCGCGACCGGCGCCGTCACCGGCGGGCCGGCGACGGCGTCACTTCGGCTTGGCCTTGAGGACAACCTTGTTGTCCTTGATCACGACGTTGAACTCGACGCCCTTGGCCTTGTGCTGCTCGATGATCTTGGGCGCCTGCGAGGACAACGTGCGCAGCAGCTTGTCGTAGCTCATCGGGTCGGTCTTGTCGCCGACCACCTCGCGCGCCTTGACGTAGCGGGCGTAGAGCGAGCGGGTGTCGGCCTCCGACATACCCGGAATCGGCGACGCGACGGTGCGGGTCGCGGCCGGGCGCGGCGGCGGAGCGATGGTCGCGGTCGCCGGGCGCGGCGGCGGGGCGACGGTCGCGGTCACCGGGCGCGGCGGCGGGCGCGGCGGCGGGGCGACGGTGGCGGTCGCCGGGCGCGGCGGCGGGGCGACGGTGGCGGCCGCCGGGCGCGGCGGCGGGGCGACGGTCGCCGTCGCCGGGCGGGGCGGTGGCGAGGGCGTGGTGTCGATGGGGGCCCGGCGTGATGGCGGCGGCCGGGTCACCGGCGGCGCGATCCGGGTCTCCACCGCGGCCAGCGCCTCGTCGGCGAGCGCGGTCAACATGTCGGCGATGTCGCCTTCGCCACCGGCAAACGGATTCTCGAGCTGGTGGGAGTCGCCGGCCCGCATCGGCCGCGGCAGCGCCGGCGGCGCCGGGAACCGCTGCACGTCGGGCTGGGTGTCGGGCGCGTCGCTGGCGTCGCTGGCCTCGCTGGCCTCGCCGTTGCCGGGGCCCGGATCGGGGCGCAATCGACCCTCGCGCACCGCCTTGGCCACCGCCACCTCGCGGTCGCGGGCCACGGCGTCGCGCATGCGGCGCGGCATCTTGGCCAGGATCTCCTCGGGGATGTCCTCGCCGGTCATCTGGGCCTGGCGCCGCAGCTTGCTGAGGCTGCGCAGGTAGCGGCCGCCCTCGATCTCGCGCAGCGTGCGCTTCCAGTACGTGTTGTAGGAGCCGTACTTCTGCTGCAGCGTCGAGAAGCGGTAGCGCAGCGCCGTGTTGCGGATGTTCATCTGCGTCAGGTCGCGGAGCCGGCGCTCGGCCTCGGTGTGCAGGTGGGCCGGGGCCTGCTTCTGGATGCCCATGAAGTACTGCTCGTAGAGCACCTTCACGCGGTCGACGAGCTTGTCGAGGACATCGAGGGCCTCCTCGATCTCCGCGCCCTTCTCCTCCGACGCGTAGGTCGACTTCAGCGCCACGTTGATGGAGCGTAGCAGACGTGGTACGCGCGTCCCAAGCATCGCGGTGCGCTGGGCATGTCGGTCGTCTATTTTCTCCTCCTGGTCGGCGTGCTCGTGATCATCCACGAGCTGGGACACTTCGCCGCCGCCAAGCTGCTCGACGTCAAGGTCCTGCGGTTCTCGATCGGGTATGGTCGCCCGCTGGTCCGGTTCAAGGCGCGCGAGACCGAGTACCAGATCGCCATCTTCCCGGTCGGCGGCTACGTCCGCATCCTCGGCGTCGAGGATGACGACATCGACGCTCGCGACCGCGGCCGCTCGTTCGCGACCCGACCGCTGTGGCAGCGCCTGATCATCATCTTCGCCGGTCCGGCGGCCAACCTGATCCTTCCGATCGCCATCTACTTCGTGTTCTTCGCCGGCCACACCGAGCTCCCGGCGGCGGTGGTCGGCGACGTCTACGAGGATTCACCGGCGGCCCGGGCCGGCATCGAGGCCGGCGACACCGTGCTCGCCGTCGACGGCAAGGGCGTGCGCTACTGGGAGGAGCTGGAGCGCACCATCCGACGCCGCGCCGGCAAGGAGCTGCACCTGAAGCTGCAGCGCGGCCGCCGGGTGTTCGAGAAGTACGTGGTGCCGCTCGAGGAGGTGGTGCGCAAGCGCGACGGCAGCTCGACGAACCAGGGCCGCATCGGCATCACGCGCGCACCGTTCCTGCCCATGGTCGGGGTCATCGACGCCCAGTCGCCGGCCGGGGTGGCCACGCTGCAGACCGGCGATCTCATCATCAGCGTCGACGGCCGGACGGTCGACAACTGGAGCGACATCGCCAGCCTGGGCCGGGTCGCGCGCCAGTCCGACGTCGTGTACTTCCGCGGTGCGTCGATCCCCGGCGTGCCCCAGGTCCGGTTGCTCGATGCCGGCATCGCCCGCCTGATGCCGCGCACCCAGGATCACCTCAAGCAGACCACCTACTCCGGCATCGAGAACGCCGAGATGTTCGTGGCCCACGTCGATCCGGGCACGCCCGCCGACCTGGCCGGGCTGCGCGCCGGCGACCTGATCGTCGCGCTCGACGGCCAGCCGGTCAGACACTGGGCCACGCTCGATCAACGCCTGCTCGCCGGGCCCGACCGGACCTGGAAGCTGACCTGGCGACGCGCCGAAGCCGGCGGCATCCGCGAGCTCAAGGACGTGGCGGTGACGCAGGTGTGGCGCAAGGAGCTCGACCAGTACGGCCACACCGTCGATCGGCTGGTCTTCGGTGCCCGCAACGACGTCGAGCGCGGCCAGGGCAAGTTGATCCCGATCGATGGCCGCCTCGGCTACGCGGTCTCGAAGGCGGTCGAACGCACCGGCGAGACCATCGCGCTGATGGCCAGCGGCTTCGTGCAGATCCTGGGTGGCGATTCGCCGAGCGAGAGCCTGGGCGGACCGCTCACGATGTACCGGATCGCCTCGGTGTCCGGCGAGCAGGGCTGGGACAGCTTCCTGCTCCTGCTGGCGTTGATCAGCGTCAACCTCGGCCTCATCAACATGCTGCCGGTGCCGGTGCTCGATGGCGGCCACGTGCTGGTGTTCGCGATCGAGGCCGTGCGCCGCAGGCCGCTGTCGAGCCGCGGCCGCGAGCGCGTGCAACTCGCCGGGCTGGCGTTCATCGTCATGATCACGATCCTCGCGCTGCGCAACGACCTTTCCCGTTACGTGTTCTCGTGACCGCGCGCTGCGTGCTCGCGCTCGACACCGCGACGCTGACCGCCAGCGCGGCGGTGGTGCGCCTGGCGCCCGGCCTCGCGCCCGACGTGCTGGCCGCCGCGGACGCCGAGACCGGCAGCCGCAGCGAGCGGTTGATGCCGCTGATCGTCGACATCATGACCCGCGCCGGCACCGCGATCGCGGACGTCGACGCGATCGCGGTCGGCGCCGGGCCGGGTTCGTTCACCGGCCTGCGCGTCGGCCTGGCCACCGCCAAGGGCCTGGCGTTCGCGGTCGGCAAGCCCTTGTGGCTGGTGTCGTCGCTGGCCGCGCTGGCGTGGTCGATGCGCGACGCCGCCGGCGCGCTGTGGGTGCCGGTGCTCGACGCCCGTCGCGGCGAGCTGTACGCCGGCTTCTACCGCGGCGACGCCGACGGCGTGCCGCGCGCGGTGGCGCCCGAGCGGGTGCTGCCACCGGGCGAGCTGGCGGCGGCGATCGCGGCCGCGCTGGGCGACGGCGCCGCCGGCGACGACGGCGGCGGGGTCGCGATCGCCGGCGACGCGCTGGTCGTGCACGCGGCGGCGCTGGCGGCCTTGCCGCCGTCGGTGCGGCGCCACGGCGGGCGCACGACGCCGTCGGCGGTCGGGGTCGCGGTGCTGGCGGCGGCCGGCGACCGCGCCGACGGCCTCGCGCTCGGCGCCCCGGCCTACTTGCGACCGTCGGAGGCCGAGGTGATGTACCCGGATGGCGTGCCAGGCGCGCTGCGCAAGCGGTGAAATTCCGCTCGGGTCGCGCCAAACCTCGAAACCCGTTCTTGCGCGCCGATCGCCCCTTCGCTAGCGTTGAGGTAGGCCGTGGACTGGCCGGAGGACTTCGTGAAGGCACTCGCCGCTGACTCTCGAGACGAGATGGTCGCCGCCCTGATCGAAGAACATCGCCGCCTCGACGAGCGGCTGAGAACCCTGGACACCCAACGCTTCCTGACCTCGACCGAGCAGGTCGAGTACGCGCGGCTCAAGAAGCAGAAGCTGCGCGCCAAGGACCGCCTCGAGCGCCTGCGCGTGCTGGCGTCAGCGTAGGCGCGCGGGTGGCGGACGAGCCCCGCTTCACCGCCGAGCAGATCGAGGGCTTCCGCACCATCGGGCTGTCGCTCGACGCCGCCGGCACGCTGTGGCACCAGGGCCAGCAAGTCACGCACCCGCGGCTGCGCCAGGCCATCCTGCGCTGGCTCGACGTGCGCGACGACGGCCGCGACGTGGTTCGCCTCGACGAGCTGCGCTACGCCTACATCGACGTCGCCGACGCGCACCTGCGCGCCATCGCCGCCCGCTGGCGAGGCGACCGCCTCGAGCTGTCGCTCGACGACGGCACCACCGAGGAGCTCGACTACGCCACGTTGCGCGTCGCCACCGACGACGGCCTGCGCTGCCGGGTACGCGACGGCACGCTGCGGGCCCGCTTCACCACCGCCGCCCAGCAGGTCGCCCTCGAGCGCGTCGACGAGGCCGACGGGATGCCGGTGCTGCGCGCCGCCGGCGCCACCTGGCCGCTGCCAGCGGCGCGGTAGCGCATCGGCGGGTTCGGGGCGCTACTCGCGCCCGGGCACGACCATCCCGAGCCGCAGCAGGCTGACGTGGGGGCCGGCGGCCAGCGCGGGCAGACGGGCCAGGATCTCGGCGTGGCGGCCGGCCAGCTCGTCGACGTGCCGGCGCTCGACCTCGAGCACCGCGGCGTGCGGGCGGCCGTCGAGGCCGAGCGCGATCAAGACCAACCGGTCGTCGCGCACCTCGTCGAGCACCAAGGTCACGACGCCAGCCGCGCCCAGCGTCGGGGTGGTGGCCAGCAGATCGGCCTTGGCGGCCTCGAGCGCGAGATCGTCGACGCCGGCGTCGTCGGCGACCAGCTTCTCGCGCAGCTCCTCGGCGCCGAAGCAGATCCGGACCAAACAGTCGCGGGCCCGGGCGCGCACGAAGGCCGGGGCGTGGTCGCGCAGCCGCTGCTCGAAGATCGTGACCAGCTCGCGGCCCAGGCGATCGGCGTCACCGCGGGAGCCGGCCGGGTGGACGCCGAGCAACTGGCCGCGCTCGAGGTCGACGAACAGGAAGGCGGCCTCGACGATCGAGATCGCGCCGCAGGCTGGGCACGGGTAGGCGTGCAGCGTGCGATCGAGGACGCGCGCCCGCAGGTGGGGATGGCGAACGGCGTTGAGGCTCTCGACGACCTCGACCGTCTGGGCCGCGCCGCACCGGCACGTGATGGTGTCAGCGCGGGTGATCGACATCGACGAACTGGCCACTGGTCAGGTCGAAGGTCCGGCTGCGGCGGCTCCACCGCAACTCGCGGTCGGGCGCGATCGTCAGGATCCATTGCCCGATCGGGGTCCGGGACGGATCGGCAGCCCCACCACCACCGCCGGCGACGTAGAACAACGACAGCTCGGCGCCGCTGGTGGTGAAGTCGAGGCGCGGCGCGAGACCGGGGTGGCCGTCGTTCTCCGGGCTGAGGTAGTGGTCGTTGTCGCCGGCTGGCACCGCCGGCGGTGCCGCGGCGAACACGTCGAGCAACAGCCGCAGGTCCTCGACGTCGACCGATCGCCGCGCGATCACCCCGCTGTCGTCGAGGTAGCCGCGCAGCGGCGCGAGGCCCTTGGCGACCACCACCGCGCCGCGGTGGACCAGCACTGGAAACCGCGACGGCCGGGCCACGAACAGGAACGGCGCCCCCCGGCGAGGCTCGCGGCTGGTGGCCGCGGCCAGCCAGCGCTCGTGGTCCTGGATATGGCGCTCGACGACGAGGCGGGCGTCGTCCCACTGACGCTGGTCGTCGGCGGTCGCGGCGGTCGGGGCGGTGGTGGTGGGCACGGGTCGGCTCCGGGGTCCGCAGCCAGGCGCGGCCACGACGATGCAGGCGAGGGCCCAGCGAGGCCAGGACATCAGAACCATGGGAACGGCAGCCGGTGGCCCACGGCCTTCGGCGGCGCCGGCGTGGTGCCGACGGTGCCATCGTCCGTCGTCGCGGCTGGCGTCGCAGCCGGCGTGGCGGCCGGCGCCTTCGGCGGCGCGCTGGCGTCGGGGAACTCGACGGCGCTGATCTCGTCGAGCTTGCGCCGGGTCTGGTCCTCCATGCCGGCCCCGCGCGGCGTGACGCGGTGATAGTGCGCGTACTGCTCGGCGAACCACTCGTGGGGCGACGCCAGCGAGTACCAGCTGACCTTCTGCTCGTGGGCGTCCTGGCTGTAGCGCGAGAAGCCGCTGCTGCTGCGGCTGAGCCAGACGTAGACGTTCTTGCCGTCCTTGCCGTAGTTGTTGGTCCCCGGAAAGTTGTAGCTGTGGTCGTGATCGCCCTTGGCCTTCTTCCAGTACCGGGTCAGCGGCTGATCGTCGTAATAGAGGTCGATCAGCGCATTCAGGCGGAGCTCGTCCCAGCCCGGGATCAGCACGCCGTTGCCATCGAAGCTGTGGGCCATGTGGAGCCGGACCGAGGCCGCTGATGGCAGGTCGTCGGTCCCCGACTTGATCCGGGCCCGGGCGGTGAGCGTGGCGTCGTCGCCCCACAGCTCCTTCGACCACGGATCGGCGTCGAGCCCGGTCTTCCACGACGCGAAGGCGAAGCCATCGGTCCAGGCGTTGCCGCCCATGCGGGCGCCGGCGGCGTGGCCGACCTCGTGGAGTGCGCTGCCATCGAAGTGGGAGAGCTCGCCCTGGTCGGCGGCCTTGCCAGTCGCGGCATCGGTATGGGCGTTGCCGCCGCCGCTCATGTCATGCGTGCGGCTACCGCCGGTGTTCGCGGAGCCCTCGTTGAGGACGACGTTGCTGCCGCTCCACCAGCCGAACTCGAGCGGCTTGAACGCGGCGTCGCTGGCCTTGTCCTTGTATTCGTAGCCGATGTGGAAGGCGTCGACGGCCCGGATGTGGCTCAGCGGCAGGTGGGTCGACACCGCCTGGTACAGCCGATCGATCCACGGTCGGGTCCAGGGCCGAGTGTGGATCGTGGTCGAGTCGTACGAGGTGTCCGCCAGCTTGGTGTACATGCGCTCGAACAAGGCCCGACCGGCCTCGAGGCTGTTGGACCCTTTCATCAGGCGGTCGAAGATCGGCTGGGTGCGGGCGTCGATCTCCCAGCGCGGTGGCAGCGTGACCACGAAGCTGTCGACCAGGCCGTGGATCGCCATGCTGTCGAGCCACAGCGGCATCATGACCGCCAGGACCCGCGCCGCCAGTCCGGGGCGGGGACCGAAGTCGAGCCCGGTCTGGCCCATGACCATCATCAGGCCGATGCCCATGGTGTCGAGCACCCAGCCGAGCTCGAGCTCGATCGACGGCGAGGCCGCGAACGCGTTCCGCTCCGCGGAGCTGGCCACCATCCACTCGGTCTCGGCGGCGGCGCGATCGCGGCGGACCAGCGCGGCGCGGAAGCGCTCCATGCGCGGCGTCAGCGGGTCCTGCTCGGGCAGCCGGAGATCGAGGCCGCCGCGACCGCCGGCGCGGGCCGGCTTGCGCATCCCGAGCCCGGTCGGCGCGGCGGCCGCGCTGGTGGCGGTCGGCGCGAAGCCGGCGCCACCACCGATCAGATGGACGCGGAACGGGTCGTCTGCGACCGCGCCTTCGGTGTCGACGTCGACCTCGGCGTCGGCGTCGACGTCGACCGGGCCGAACGGCTCGCTGTAGCTGCCGGCCGGACCGGCGTCGGCGGGCAGCGTCGAGGTGCGCGTCCGCTTCCCTGGCGAACCCGTGCCAGCCGCCGAGCCGTCGCCATCATCGACGTCGCCAGCGCCGGATCGTGGAGTCCTCATGTGGGCCTGTCGCTCGAGCGGATCAACACCACAGCCTGCGACGCTATCATGGCGCGGCGGCGGCAAGTCGACGGGTTAAATGCCGCGAGCGGCAGGTCGCCCTGCCGCTCGTCGCTCACCACTCGCTGCCGTTCAGCGGCCCGCCGGGCGGAGCTGGAACGGGTACTTGATGGGGTAGATGCCGTCGTCGCCGACCTTGGGGAACTTGATGCTCGAGACCACCTGCGCGATGCAGCTCGACACCGTGGCATCCACACCGCTCGCATTCGACTCGATCACCCGGCCGTTGCCGTTGAGGATGAAGTTCACGGTCACGGTGCCCTCGAGGCTCGGGCTGGCGAGCAGCTCCTTCTCGTAGCAGTACGTGATCTTCTCGAGGTTGCGCTTCACGTAGCGGCGGATGATCTCCTTGTCGAGGCACGGGTTGTTGGCGGTGCAGGTGATCGGCGGGCTCAGCTTCACGGTCGGCACCTTGGCGACCCGGTCGCCGGGGCGGCCCGGGCCACCCGGGCGGCGGCTGAACGGACCGGCGTAGTCGCGACCCTGCCAGCCGATGGTCGCGTAGGGACCGGCGCGCATGCCTTCGCAGTGCTTGCCATCGGGGGTGCCGCAGCCGAGGCCCTGGCCCTTGATGCCCCAGCCGAACGAGCCGGCCGGCGCGCCGGTGCCGCCACCATCGATGATCCCGCCGGTGATGTCGATGTCCTCGAAGCCGGACGCGATGCTGCCGCCCTCGAAGACCGCGATCGGGCTGTTCATCGCCGACAGCACACCGGCGGTCGACGCCGCCTCGATGGCCGCCGCGCGGGCGAGCTGGGCCTCGACGTCGCGGTTCTTGACCTGCAGCTTGGCCGGGGTGGCGTTGGGCTGGTCGGTGCCGAGCGCGCCGTCGGTGAGCGCCATGGCCACGAGCTGGCTGGCCATGCCGCCGCCGTCGCCGTCGTCGTCGCTGTCGTCGATCGGCAGCGGATCGGGGTCCTCGATGCTGTTGAGGCGCGCCATGACGCTGGTGTCTTCGACCGGGTTCAGGTCGGTCTGCGCGGTCGCCTGCTCGGGCGGCACCGCGTTGAGCACCGCGAGCACGCCGAGGTGCACGACCGCCGAGGCGGCGAGGAACGCCATCACCTGGCGCTCGGCCACGAACGGCGCCGGCGCCGCCGTCCGCGCCGGCGTCTCGACACCGCGGACGTGAAAGGTGGTGTTCCCGAACGACGCCTTGACGTGCGTGCCGACCGCGAGCGGAACGCTGGTGTGGCCAGCCGCGGTGAGGGTCTCGATCGTCATCACGTTGCCGCCGCGGCGCACCTCGCCGGACAGGCCCATCAGGTTGGCGCGGAACCCGCCGGCGCCGTCCGCCGCGACCAGCGTGAGGTCGTGGGCGCCGGCGACCGGGATGTCGACGCCGTGGTTCTGGCCGATGCGCAGCGTGGTGCGCGCCTGGTCGCGGCGGCGCAGCAGGCCGGTGGCCACCAGGCCGAGGCCGACGAACGCGCCGCCGAGCGCGGCGAAGTCTGCGCCCGCGTTGTGCTGCGCGGGACGGAACGCCCACGCCGGGCGGCCGGCGGCGGTCCACTGCTCGAGCGCCCGGGCGTCACTGCGCGCGGTGAGCACACCGGAACCGAACGTGAGCGCCGAGCCGGCGAGCAGCGCCGCACCGAGCGCCATGAAGTTGCGACCGCGGCCGCGCCGGGCGGCGCCGACGCCGAGGTGGTCGATCGACACCACGGAGGTGCCGAGCTGGGTGATCACCTCCACGGCGGGCGCGGGCGTCGCCATGGTGGGCGGGGTGGGTGGAGTGGCAGGAGCAGAGGTAGGTGACGTGGGCATAGCTGTGGACATGGCGTCCTCCGACGAGGGCTTTCCGGGCGCACCCGTCGGCGCGACCGATGGCCGCGCCCAAGCGCCGGGCGACGTCGAAGCCGGCTGGCTCATCGTCGTCGCTCGTGCTTATGGACAGCAGCTCGCTCGCTCGGTTCCGAAAAAGCGCAAGCATCTCGCGGCTAAAAAGACCGCCGATGGGTGCAACCGCAGGCGCGCGGCGTTGTCAGCGCCGCTTCGAGCGTCTGGACAGCTACTCCGGCAGCGACTGGAGCCGCTGTGGTGCCGGCACGCCGCCCAGCCCGCGATCGTAGTTCTCGTGGCACTCGACGCAGTACGCGGCCCGCTTCGAAGGCGTGCGCCAGTAGATCGGTCCGCCCAGCTTCTGCTTCCACGCCGGCGCCGGATCGGCCCAGTGGATGGCGTAGTACCAGTCGCCGCGGTCGGCATCGAAGCCCGGCGACTTCTTCTCCATCACGAACAGGGGCCCCGGCGTGCCATCCGGCTCCTGCGAGGTCTTCACCAGCACGGTGCCGATCGGGATCTCGGCGTCCTCGTCGAGGTACGCGGCGGCGCCGAGCGGATTGACGTAGGTGTCGACCAGCCGGCCGCCGTGGGTCTCCGAGGGCACCGGCGCGGTGTTCATCTTCACGTAGGTCGCCCAGTCGGCCCCGATCTCGAGCGGACCGAACTGCGAGCCGTCGTCGTCCGACATGTTCATCGACTTCGACATCATCATGTCCATGCCGGACATCTCCTCCGTGCCGCCGCCCGCCGGCTGCTTGCCGCCGCACGCGACCAGCAAGCCGAGCCCGAACCAGGTGAGCTTGATCATGGCCCGCATACGCCGGTCGTCGATCACGGTTACGCCCGGGTGCCGGTTCACGATGGTCATGGGTTCTCCGCGCTCGTGGTGCCGGCACGCTATCACTGTTGCCACGCCGAAGATGGCGACCAGCGCTGGCGGTCGACCGACGCCCTGCTAGGCTGCGCGGCCCGTGTCGGCGCCGACCGTCAACCTTCGCACGCTGCTCGCGCTGGCGTGGCCGGTCGTGCTGGCGCGCGCGACCCAGGCGGTGGTGGGATTCACGGATGCGCTGATGGTGGCGCCGCTCGGCGAGGATGCCCTGACCGCGACCACGACCGGTGCCATCAACTCGTTCTCGGCGGTGATCCTGCCCATGGGCACGGTGTTCATCGTGCAGAGCTTCGTCGCCCAGCTGGTCGGCAAGGGTCGCGGCGGCGAGACCCGGCGCTACGCGTGGTACGGCCTGGCCATCGCGCTGGCCGCGGCCCTGATCGGGCTGGCCGGCTTGCCGTTGCTCCGTCCGCTGCTCGGGCTGCTCGATCACGACCCCGCGGTCGAAGACCTGATGGGCGACTACATGATCATCCGACTCACCTCGGTGGGCGCGATCGTGGGCATGGAGGCGCTGGGCAACTGGTACGGCGGGTTCGGCAACACCCAGATGCAGATGCGCGCCGGCATGATCACGATGGTCGCCAACGTGGCCGGCAACTGGCTCCTGATCGAGGGCCACCTCGGCGCGCCCGCCATGGGCGTCGCCGGCGCGGCGCTGGCGTCGTCGATCGCGTCGTGGATCGGCTTCGCCTACCTCATGGTGGCGTTCCGGCGCCGCTGGGGTGGCGCGCCGGTCAGCGCCGGCCCGACCCGGCTGAGCTGGCGCGAGCTGGGACGCGTGCTGCGCTTCGGTCTGCCCAACGGTGGCAACTGGTTCATGGAGTTCGGCGCCTTCGCGCTGTTCATGAACGTGGCGGTCGCCGACCTCGGCAAGACCACGCTGGGCGCGCTCAACGTGATCATCCAGGTCAACTCGGTGGCGTTCATGCCGGCGTTTGGCGTCGCCACCGCCGGGGCGATCCTGGCCGGTCAGAGCATCGGCGCCGACGCCAAGGACCGGGTGTGGCCGATCGTGCGCCTGACGCTGGGCGTGACCGCCGGCTGGATGATCGCGGTCGGGTTGCTGTACACCATGATTCCCGAGCAGGTGATGTCGCTGTTCGCGCACGACGATCCGAAGTCCGGCGTCCAGGCCGAGGCGCTGGTGCGGATCGGCGCCCCGATGCTGGCGCTGTCGGCGGCCTGGCAGCTGTTCGACGCCACGGCGATCACGTTCGCGGAGACGCTGCGCGCCGCCGGCGACACCACCTGGTGCCTGTTCGCGCGCCTCACGCTGGCCTGGGCTGGCTTCGTGCCCGCGTCGCTGGTGGTCGTCTTCGTCCTCGACGGCGGCAGCCTGGCGATCATGGGCTGCCTGATCGCGTACCTGGCGCTGCTCGCGATCGTCATGGTCGCGCGTTTCCGCTCCGGCGCGTGGCGGCGCATCGAGCTGACCGGCCGCGAGCCCGAGCTGGTCTGACCCCGGTCGCTTGCTGGTATACACGACCGTTCGCCCGATGCGCCGTTCGCCACTGCTCCCGATCTTCCTCATCGTCCTGGTCGACGTCCTCGGGCTCACGATCGTAATCCCGCTGCTGGCGATCTACTCGGAGAGCTTCGGCGCTTCGCCCACCGTGGCGTCGCTGCTCATCCCGACGTTTGCCGTCTGCCAGCTGGTCGCCGGCCCGGTGCTCGGCCGGCTGTCGGATCGGCACGGCCGGCGCCCCATCCTGCTCATCAGTCAGGTCGGGACGCTGATCGGCTTCATCATGCTCGCCGAGGCGACCAGCTTGTGGATGGTGTTCGCCGGTCGCGCGCTCGATGGCCTGACCGCCGGCAACCTCGCGGTCGCGCAGGCGTACATCGCCGATCACACGCCGCCGGAACGCCGGGCCCGCGCGTTCGGCTTGATCGGCATCGCGTTCGGTCTCGGGTTCCTGGTCGGTCCGGCGGTGACCGCGTGGCTGTCCGGCTACGGCTACAGCGCGCCGTTCTGGGCCGCGGCGTCGCTGTCGGGCTTGTCGATCATGGGCACCTGGTTCCTGTTGCCGCGCGATCTACCGCCGGCCGCGGTGACCGCGGGCGCCGGCGACGCCGCGTTGCCGGGCGGCAAGCGGCTCGGCGTCCTCGACTGGGCCCAGTACGTCGAGTACTTCCGGCGGCCGGTGCTGCGCGGCCTGCTGGTCCAGTTCTTCGTCTACATGTTCGCCTTCACGCTGTTCACCGGTGGCTTCGCGCTGTTTGCCGAGCGCCACCTGATGTGGGATGGCCACTACTTCACGCCGCGCGAGATCGGCTTCACGTTCGCCGGCGCCGGCATGGTCGCCCTGGTGGTGCAGGGCGGGCTGATGGGGCGGCTGGTGGCGCGCTTCGGCGAGCACCGCATCGCCGCCGCCGGCTTCGTGACGCTGGCCGCCGGCTACGTGGTGCTGGGCCTGACCGAGACCATCGCGGTCCTGGCGCTGTCGACGGCGCTGTCGGCGTTCGGCGGCTCGGTGGTGCGGCCGACGATCACCAGCCTGGTGACGCAACTCGCCGCCCGTCACGAGCAGGGCGTGGTCCTCGGGCTCACCCAGTCGCTGTCGTCGATGGCCGCGATCATGGCGCCGCCGATCGCCGGCCTGCTCATCGAGCACGATCAGGGACGAACCTGGGCCTGGCTGGCGGCCGGGGTCGCCGCCATCGGCTTCCTGCTGGCGCCGATCGGCACCGCGCGCGCGCATCGGCGGGCGAAGGATCAGGGCGCGGGCTGAGCCGCCCCGGGCGTGCAAGTCGTGGCCGCGGCGGCCGTTCGATAACGGGTCGGGTCGATCGACCGCGCGATCAGTCGACGACCGGACAGTTGACCAGGGCCGCGTTGGCGGCCACCACCGTCGCCTGCTGCGCGGTGGCCAGGTTTGACACTGCGGGGAAATCGGCGTTGTCGTAGATCTGGACCGACCACAACGGTGAATAGCCCGGGCTCGTCGGCGACGTGGCCAGGACGTTGTGGGTCTGGCCGCCACCGGGCTCGGTCACGAACCCCGACGGCGGACCACCGCCCTCGACCCCGGGGTTCACGTTGAACGTCACGTAGATCGGCGACGTCGGAACCGTGGCGCCGGTCAGCGCCTTCTCGTCGAAGGTGAAGTACGTGACCAGCTGGTCGCGGTACCAACCCTGGTGCAACGGCGCCGCCGCGCCGCCGAATCGCCGGGACGCGGTCGAGCCCTCGGGCACGATCGGACAGTTCACCAGGGTCTCGGTCGTCGTCATCGCGAAGCCGAGAGCCCGGATCGCGGTGACGCTGGTGACGCTGTTGGCGACGTAGTCGTCGGGGACCTCGACCATCACGACCCGCCAGAAGTCGTTGTAGCCCTCGGCGCCCGGGACGGCATCGACGACGTTGAGCTGACCGTCGACCGGTTCGCCGTCGTGGACCAGGACGTAGATCGACGCCGGGGTGGTCGACTGGACGTCGAAGTTGTAGTAACGGGCGACTTGCCCCGACGGGGCCAGGCCAGTCGTGATGAACGGTCCGCGATCGAAGTCGATCGGGGTACCGGGGGCCGGCAGCCCGTTCTGGCCGTCGCGAACCATGAGCGTGCCCGCCGTGGCACTGAAGCGATCGACCATCGCCCGCGGCGCGAGATCGGGATCGAGGACCGCTGGGTCGGCATCGTCGCCACAGGCGACCAGCGACGAGGACACGACGATGGAGACGGTAAGCCAGGAAACGCGAGACATGGATCGACCTCCGGGTGAAATGACTGCCTGGACTACGCCGGCCTCGTCGATGCGTAACTCGCAATTGCGTTCACGAATCGTTCGAAGTATTAGAACGAGATGGAGACCGGCCCTGGCCCGATGGCTCGCGCTCGCCAGCTGCGCGCGATCTGGGACTACCTGCCCGCGTTTCGCGTCGTCGCCGAGGCGGAGCACCTGCCGACCGCGGCGCGCGCGCTGCACGTCTCGGCCTCGTCGCTGTCACGGGCCATCCGCATCGCCGAGGATCGCGTCGGGGTACCGTTGTTCGAGCGCACCGGCGGCCGCCTTCGCCTCAATCCGGCCGGGCAGGCGTTGCTTGGCTCGGTCCGGATCGCGATGCGGGTCGTCGACGAGGGGCTTGCCACGTTGGCCGAGGCCGGGCTGGTCGGACGCGTGGTCGTCGCGGCCAGCGCTGACGTCGCGTCCTGGCTCGCCACGCCAGCCCTGGCTCGCATGCGCGAGCGCGAGCCCGGCCTCCTCGGGGAGCTGGTCGGGATGCCGGCGGCCCCCGCGGTCGCTCTCCGCCGCGGCGACGTCGACGTGGTGATCGGGGTCAGCGTTCCGGCTGGTGACGACCTCGAGGTCGAAGCGCTGACCTCGATGCGGTGGGCGCTTCACGCGGCCCGCGGCCGCCGAGGGCGGGTGCGGGAGCTGGTACACGTGGCCGGCGCGCCCGCACCGGCCCAGCATCGACTCCAGATCGCCGCGGTGGTCGCCGACACCGCCATGGCCGCCGCAGCGTGCCAGCACGGGCTGCTGGCCTGGCTGCCGCTACCGCTGGCGGCGATGTACGGCCTGGTGCGGGTCCCAGGACCCGCGACGGCGCTGACGACGATCCACGCGGCCTGGCGTCGACCGGTGGCGGCGCACGCGCGGACCGAGGCGCTCCTGGAAGCGCTGCGCGCCATCGCCCGGCCACGCTGAAGCCGATTCGCTACGCACCGGGGGACCTGGCACGTGGATCACCCACGTCGGCGACGTGTGCCCGGTGCTGGTGCGTGGTTGGGCTCCTCCGGCGGCGATCGATCACGTGTTCACCCCCGAACCCGTCGTCGCTGCCGCGGCGGGCTCCCCGGCCCACACCGCCACGGTCATGTCCCAGACGCCGCTCCTCGGCGCACCTGGCGGGCCCGAGATCGGCGACCTGAAGGACGCGCTCTACAAACGTGCGCTCCCGATCCCCGTCGAGACCATCGGCGCTGCCGTCGATGGCCACCGCCTCATCGCGTACGAGTGCGAGGGCGTGCGCGTGCGCGCCTACGTCGATGCTCGAACCGTCGACGCCCGCGCGCACCCGCCGGGGCGCGCCGGCAACCACGGCCACGGCGGCTACGGCATGTGCGACGGCCCCATCCCGGCCACCGACGCCGTGTCCCTCGATCGCGGCACGCTGCTCTATGGCCCCGAGCGTTCCAAGCCCGTCGCGGTGGTGATCACCAAGCACATGTTTCGCCAGCGCGAGCGCGAGGGCGTCGCCGAGCTGTGCGTCGACACCGACTGGGGCGATCGCGCTTCAGGATCGGTCGGGCCCGCGGACTGTCGTCGAGCGCTTGGGCCGCCGGCGCGAGTTTCAGTGGCCGGCGCCGTGCGCCATCGGCGGCGGGGCCCCGGCCACGCGCTGCCACCCGGCCTCGTCGACGACCTGCTGCTTCCATTGTTCGTGGCAGCCGGTGCAGGCCTGGAGCGTGGTGCCGAGCTCGGCCAGCACCCCGACCTTGTCGCCGGCGCGCGCGGCCACGGTGATGCGATCGGCCTGGTGGTGGAACGCCAGCGCCAGCTCGGTGAAGCCGGGCGCACCCGTGCCCATGTGCTCGCACATCTGGCCCATGGGCTCGGAGAAGCCGATGCGGCTCGCGGCCTGCTCGATCCCGGCGAAGTCGTCGACGGCGACGGCGGCGACGATCTGCTGCACCGCCAGCAGGTGGTCGCGCATGTTGCGCTTCTGGTGATCGGCCATCATCGGCAGGAGCGGGACCGGGGTGCGCTTGTCCAGGGCGTCGAGGGCGGCGGGGCCGCCGGTGGCGGCGGTGACCGGGGTGGCGGCGGCGGCCGGCGGGCGGGCCGAGGAGTCCTTGTTGCAGGCAACCAGGGCAAGGGCGAGGGCGAGGGCAAGGCGGTTCATCGGCTTCCTGGTGTGGAGAGGGTGTCGACGGCGGTGAGCAGGTGGCGCAGGGTCGCGAGCACGTCGCGGCGATGGGCGGGGGGCACCGCGGCGAGGAGCGCGGTGAAGCGCGCGCGGCTGGCGCGGTCGACCTCGCCGGCGACCCGGCGACCGCGGGCGGTGAGCTCGACGAGGCGGCTGCGGCCGTCGTGGGCAGCGGCGACCTGCGTGACGTGATCGGCGGCGACCATGCGCGCGCACAGCCGGGTGACGTTGCTCTTGTCGATGGCGAGCACCCGGCCCAGCGCCTGCTGGCTCATCGGCGGGCTGGCGCGCAGGACCATCAGCGCGTGGGAATGGGCCATGGAAAGCGGCTTGCCGCACGGCGTGGTGTCGCCGGCCAGCGCGCCGAAGCGCCGGAACAGCTGCTGCATCATCGCGCGCAGCGCGTCGGCGGGCGGGGGCGTGGCGGCGCGCGGCACCCCGATCTCGTAGCAGATAGTTGCTGTCGCAACCAGTAGATAGTTGCGGGTGCAACCAGTTGCACGTCATGACACGCCCGTCATATGGTGACGCTGTCGGCGGCCCCGGCTCGCTCAGCCCTTCTTTTCGGCGGCCAGCTTCTTGGCCTCGGCTGCGCGCTTCTTGCGCTCGGCGAGCCCATCGGTCGCCGCCTTGGCCACGTCGGCCTCCTTGCTCTTGGCCAGCTTGCCCAGCGCGCCGTCGGCGCGCTTGTCGTTGGCGTAGCTCAGGGCGCGGACCGCCGAGGTGCGGTAGGAGCCGGAGATCGTGTCGTCCGCGGTCACCGCGACCAGGACATCGACGCCGAGCTTGTGATCGATCGCGAGGTCCGCCGCCTGGAAGTAGGTCGTCAGCGCCGAGCCGCCGTAGTAGACCCAGTCCTGCTCCTTGGCGTGGGCATGGATCGCCGCGGTCACCGTGGGGTAGCCGTCGACCGAGGCCATGTAGGCCAGGTCCTGCATCGCCGCCATGACGAGCTGGGGCGACTCGGTGGCGCTGCCCATGGTGGCGATGTACAGCGTCTCGACGGCCTTCCGGTTGGTCGCGTCGGTGACCCGCCACAGCGCGCCCAGCGCCATCTTGCGCGCCTCGGCGTCCTCGGTGGCGTCCTGGGCGACCGCGTAGACGACGTCGAACAGCTCCTTGCGGGCGAGACACTCGTCGCCGCACAGGCGCAGGAGCTCGCTGCGGCCGCGCTTCTCGAGCTTGCGATCGGCCATCGCCTTGGCGAGATCGGCCCGCAGCGCGTCATCGCTCGTCTTGAGCCAGCTGGCGAGGAACTGGCCGACGCTGCCGCCGGCATAGGACTCCTCGTCGGTCGGCAGCGCGCGCAGCGCGGCGAGCAGCCGGCGGCCGTAGCTGGGGTCCTTCGGGGCTTCGTAGGAGTAGCCGCTGAAGGCCCACGCCGCGTAGGCGCATGCCGCGACCCGCTCGGTCGGGCCGGCGTCGACGCACGCCATCATCGAGTCGAAGTTGGACTTCTTCTTGGCGTCGTCGTTGGCCGGCGCCTCCATGAAGGTCTCGAGCTTGGCGTAGGCCTCGCAGTTGGTGTTCTTTTCCTTGCATGCGGCGAAGTCGTCGGTGAGCTTCTTCAGCTCGGGGTCCCAGCTGACCGCCGTCGTGGGGTCGGTCTTGATGGCAGCCGATCCGCCGCTCGCCGTCGCCGAGCCGGAGCTGGGCCCGGGCTCGGCGTCCTTGGCCTTGCCCTTGCACGCCATCAGACAGGAGATCAACACCAACGCCAGGGTCTTGTGACTGATCATGAGTTCCCTTCCTGAGTGGATCGGTGACATCAGCCGGTCCCGGCTGACGTCGCGACCGTAGATCGACCGCGCCGCTGCCAAGTGAAGGGCGCCGCTGTCGATCGGGATCCGATCACCGGCGCCTGCGCGACCGGGACGGCGAGGGACCACGACGTCGCGGGCGCCGCAGCCCGCACGGTCGCACACTGCCGGTCGATACCCGCGAAGCCGACTCAGCAGCCGGCGTCCTCTGGTACGCTCGGGTCATGAAGAGAGTCCTGCCGATGGTGATCGTCACGCTGTTGCCGTCCATCGCCCGCGCCGACCTCGAGGATGTCCGCCGCAACGCGCAGGATGTGGTGGACTACGTCGAGAAGGACAAGTACCGGCAGGAGTCGAAGCGTCTCGATGAGTCGGGCTGGCTCGTCGGCCAGGTGGGCTACTGCCTGAGCGACGTGAAGGAGGCCCTGGCGTCGAACCCGGCGACGGCGAAGGTCCAGCTCAAGCATGCGACCGGCGAGCGTAGTTACACGCTCGCCGAGGTGCGCGACCAGGTGTGCGGGCCGGTCGAGGCCGAGCTGATGCAGCGCAAGCTGCTCGGTCCGCTGTGGCGGGCGGCGTCGCACGTCGGAAACCAGCTCGAGAACCTCGGCACCGATCCGAAGCACACCACCACCACCGTCGGGCTGCTCACCGACTTCGCCGCCGAGTGCGTACTCAAGGCCGACGAAGCGACTGCCGCCGGCGTGCCGGGGTCACGCGTCGTGGAGTTCCAGGGCAACGACGTGACGGTGGCCCAGCTTCGTCAGCTCTGCGAGGCCGGCGGCAAGCAAGCGGCGGAGGTCGCGGCCCGGATCAAGGCCGAGGAGGAGGCGAAGTTCGCGCCCTACTGGAAGGTGCTCACCGCCGACAAGCGCAAGGTCTTCGACAGCACCTACAAGCTGGGCATGAACGTCTACGGACCGCGCGGCAAGTTGCTGACCACGCCGGCGCAGTTCAAGGCGGCGGCGGTGTGGTTCACCTACGGCGTGAATCGCGACGGGATCCAGCCCCGCTGGGAGACCGACCGCTACAAGTTCAAAGGCATGAAGCAGGTCGGCGCGGTCGGCGGAACCTCGGGCGTCGGCGACGAGCCCCCCACCTCGGCCTTCAAGTAGCTCGATGCCGCCTTCTCGACAGAAACGCATCGAACGTCACGCAGGCTCCGGCTCAAGACCTCGGGAACCTGATCAGGCTCTGAGCTGATCCGATGCACCATCCGTTGCTCCGTCGCCAGCTCCGCCATCGCCTGGGCGATCGCCTGCCCGACGATCCCGCGCTGCAGCAACTGCTCGAGGACATCGACGCCGCGTATCACGAGGCCGACCGGGGACCGGGAATGCTGGAGCGCTCGCTCGACCTGACCTCGACCGAGCTGTTGGAGCGCAACCAGGCGCTGCACGAGGCGATGAGCGGCGGCGACATCGCGATCTGGACGGTCACCGTCGATGGACTCAGCATCGAGTTGCGGGGGGCGCCGCTGCCCTTCGTCCAGGACCCGCACGGCAGCGTCGTGGTGCCCATCGCGGCCTTCCTCGCCGTCGTCGACCCTGCCGATCGCGACAGGGTTGGCCTGGCGCTCGACGGCCAGACCGACCGCGAGCGCGTCGACCTGCAGTGCTGGATCGCGGATGATCGCGGCCGCCGCCGCCTCGAGCTGCGCGGTCGCCGGGCGACCGGCCGTGCACGCTTCACCGGCGTCTGCACCGAGGTCACCCATCACGAGGCCACCCAGCGGCGGCGGATCGTGGATGAGCAGCAGCAGACGCTGGTGCGGTTGGCCAAGACGATGGCCAGCGCGCCGAGCGACCTGGAGGCGACGTTCGAGATCCTCTCCCAGGAGGTCGCGGCCACGCTCAAGGTCGCCCGCGTCGGCATTTGGATCCACGACCGCGCCCGCGACGCGCTGGTCGCCGCCAGCATCCACGATCGGGGGCGCAGCGAGCGCGGCGTCGTCCTGCCGCTGGCGCCCTACCGCGACTACGAGCGGGCCCTGGCGACCAACCGCGTGATCGCCGCCGACGACGCTCATCATCACCCGGCGACCCGCGCTTTCAGCGCCGACTACCTCACCCCGCTCGGCATCGGCGCCATGCTCGACGCCACCATCTTCATCGGCGATCAGGTGGTCGGCGTGGTGTGCAGCGAGCATGTCGGCCCGGCGCGGCGGTGGACCGCCGAGGAGCAGGCGTTCGCGGCCGCGGTGGCCGACCTGGCCGCCGTGTTCTTCGAAGGCCATCGCCGCCACGCCGCCGAAGCCGCCCTCGCCGATCAGCAGCGCCTGCTGCGCTCGGTGATCGACACCGCCCCCAACCTGATCTTCGTCAAGGACCGCGGCGGGCGCTTCACCCTGGTCAATCGTGCGGTCGCCGAGATCTACGGCTGCACGGTCGACGACCTGGTCGGCAAGACCGACCGCGACTGCAACGCCAACATCGAGGAGGTCGAGCGCTTCCGGCGCGATGACACCGAGGTCCTCGACACGCTCGTCGAGCGCTTCATTCCCGAGGAGCCGCTCACCGGCGCCTCGGGAGACACGCGCTGGCTGCAGACGGTCAAGCGTCCGCTGGTCGGGATCGACGGCAAGGCCGAGATGGTGCTCGGGGTCTCCACCGACATCACCGAGCGCAAGCGCGCCGAGCAGGAGCGCGTCCGCCTGGCCCAGAAATTCCAGCAGTCGCAGCAGCTCGAGTCGCTCGGCCTGCTGGCGGGCGGGGTCGCCCACGACTTCAACAATCTGCTCACGCCGATCCTGGTCTACGTCGACCTGCTGCAGGAGATGCTGCCCGACGGCGACTCGGCGAGCGAGCTGATGCAGTACCTCGACGAGATCCGCGCCGCCGGGTTGCAGGCGCGCGACCTCACCGCCCAGCTGCTGGCGTTCGGCCGCAGGCAATCCCTGGTCATCACCAGCGTCGATCTCAACAAGGAGATCGACCAGCTGCGGTCGTTGCTGGTGCGCGTGCTTCCCGAGCACATCGAGATCGTCACCGATCTGGCCGCCGATCTGCCGCCGGTGGGCGCCGATCGCGCCCAGGTCCATCAGATCCTCATGAACCTGGCCCTCAACGCCCGGGACGCGATGCCGACCGGTGGGCGACTGCGCTTCGCGACGGCGCGCGAGCCGGGCAACGGCAACGGCAACGGCGACGGCAACGGCAACGATGAAGCGGTCGTCCTCACCGTCAGCGACACCGGCCACGGCATGGACCGCGCGACCATGGGCCAGATCTTCGAGCCGTTCTTCACCACCAAGGCGCTCGGCCACGGCAGCGGCCTGGGGCTGGCGACCGTCTACGGCGTCGTCCAGCAGCACCGCGGCACGATCGACGTCGAGTCGTCCCCCGGCGCCGGCACCACCTTCATCGTGCGGCTGCCACCCGCTGCCCCGCACCACGCCAGCCCGAACGCCGTGAGCTCTCCCATGCGCTCCGTGCGCGCCACCGTGCTCGTCGTCGAAGACGATCCGCGGGTGCTGCGCCTGGTGTGCACGCTGCTCGGACGGCACCAGATCGACGTCCTCGCGGCGCACAGCCCCGAGCGCGCGCTCGAGCTGGCACGCGCCGCGCCGCACGTCGATCTGCTGCTCTCCGACGTGATCCCGTTGCTCGATTCGGCCGGGACGCCGGCGTTCCTGCTCGGCATCTCCGAGGACATCACCGAGAGGCGAGCGACGGAGGAGGAACGGACCCGCCTCATCGACATCATCGAGTCGACGTCGGACATGGTCGGCTTCGGCACCGCCGACGGGCGGGTGCGCTACATCAACCGCGCCGGCCGCCGGATGCTCGGGATCCCCCTCGACGAGGACCTCACGGCCACGACCTTCCCGCAGTACCTTTCGCCGTGGGCGGTGAAGATCCTGCAGCAGGAAGCTATGCCCGGGGCGGCCCGCGACGAGGTGTGGGAAGGAGAGTCGGCCTTGCTCGCCCGCAGTGGGCGGGAGATCCCGTGCTCCCAGGTGGTCACCGCCCACAAGGACAGCCACGGGACCGTCGCCTACTTCTCGACGATCATGCGCGACATCACGGACCTGAAGAAGTCCGAGCTGGTGCTCGAGCAGCGCGTCGAGGCGGAGATCCAGGCCCGCAAGCAGACCGAGCAGCTGCTGCTGCAGGCGCAGAAGATGGAAGGCATCGGGCGGCTGGCGGGCGGCGTCGCCCACGACTTCAACAACCTGCTGTCGGTGATCCTCAGCTACAGCGAGATGATCCAGTCCGACCTGAAGGAGGGCGACCCGCTGCGCGCCGACGTCGAGGAGATCCGCAAGGCCGGCAGCCGGGCGGCCGACCTGACGCGGCAGCTGCTCGCGTTCAGCCGCCAGCAGGTGCTGCAGCCCAGGATCGTCGACCTCAACGAGACGACGGCGAGCATGCGCAACATGATCGGCCGCCTGGTGGGCGAGGACGTCGACGTCCAGCTGACGACCGCGGCGACCGGGAGGGTGAAGTGCGATCCGGGCCAGATGGAGCAGGTGGTCATGAACCTGGTCGTCAACGCCCGCGACGCCATGCCGGACGGCGGCACGCTGACGATCGAGACCGCCGACGTGGTGCTCGACGAGGCCTTCGCCCGCAAGCACGTCGGCGCCACCGCTGGCCCGCACGTCATGCTGGCGGTCAGCGACACGGGCGTCGGGATCGAGGCCGGCAACGTGTCGCGGATCTTCGAGCCGTTCTTCACCACCAAGGAGAAGGGCAAGGGCACCGGGCTCGGCCTGTCGACGGTGTACGGCATCGTCCGGCAGAGCAGCGGATGCTTGTCGGTCGACAGCGATCCGGGCCAGGGCACGACGTTCCGGGTCTACCTGCCGCGGACCGCGGCGGTCGAGGACGAGTCGCAACCGGGCCCGCCGCCGGCCCGGCGCCGCGGCAGCGAGACCGTGCTGCTGGTCGAGGACGAGCCCCAGTTGCGCGCCCTCGCCCGTGGCATCCTGCAGCGCCGGGGCTACCGCGTCCTCGAGGCGCAGAACGGCGGCGAGGCGCTGCTGCTGTGCGAGCAGCACACCGCGACGATCCACCTGCTGCTCACCGACGTCGTGATGCCGCAGATGAACGGGCGGCAGCTCGCCGAGCGCCTGGGGACGCTGCGCCCCGAGATGCGGGTGCTCTACGTGTCGGGGTACACCGACGACGTGATCCTGCGCCACGGCGTCCTCGAGAAGAACGTGGCCTTCCTGCCCAAGCCCTTCACGCCCGACGTGCTGGCCGGCAAGGTCCGCGAGGTGCTCGACGCGCCGCCGGGTCGGTTCACGACCAGGCCCGGGTGACGCGCGAAGCGCGTCGAGGCCCGGACTGCCCGCGGCCGGGGCCACCCCCCTCCCGCCGATGGGTTCTGCTCACGCTTCACCCGGCGGTCGCGCGGTCCGGACAGGACGCCTACGCGCCCTCACGACCGCGACGCCTACGAGTCCGCGTAGGCCGCCGCTTCTTCGACCCCGTTCCTCAGGGCGGGGCCGCGAGCCACACCGTGGCATCGGCGCCGAGCCGGGCGGCGGCGACGCGCCAAGGCGTATCGGCCGCGACCGCGACCGGCGGCTGCGCGGGATCGAGCGTGACCCGCAGTGCCCCGGTCGGCTGCGACGTGTAGAGCAGCCGGAACATGATCGACCGGAACGCCGGGAGGTCGAGGTTGCAGTTGCAGTCGACCAGCGCCGGCTCGATCCCGCGGATGAGCGTGTCGGCCTTCGACCCGCCGCCCTCGCTGGCGATGGCGCCGAAGACGCGCACCATCGCGGGACAGGTCTTGACCACGCCCTGGGTCATGCGGGCCAGCTCGGTCGCCTTGTTGCCGGCTTCCTCCGTTGCCATCAGCCGATCGAGATCGTCGTCGATGGGGCTGCGCGGCGGCTTGGTGATGGGCGCGGGCGGCCGCGCGAACACGAACGCCGGCCGGGTGAAGCCGGCGGCGTGCGCGGCCGCGGTCACCTGCCCGACCCGGCCCCAGAGCGCGGCCTCGTCGACCACCAGGTAGACCAGCGTCGTGTCCTCGGGCGCTCCCCTCCGGCCGTAGAGCTCCGCATCCTCGACCACCCGGCGATGCGCGGACAGCAGCTCGTCCTCGAGGTCGGCCATCTGCACGCGCCGGCCGGCGATGCTGACCGTCGCCGGCGTGACCATCACGACCGTCGCGAACGGCATCGTCGCGCTCGAGAGGTCTTCTCGCACGACCAGGCTGGCGTCGCCGGGCGCGATCATCGTCGGCTCGTGGTCCATGGTCGCGAGCAACGTCGCCAGCTCGTTGGCCTGGCGCCGGCACGCGCCGGGGTCGTTGCTGCCGCACCCGGCGACGCCGGCCGCGGTCACCGATGCCGCCACCACGACCGATGCGCGCCTCATCGACGCGACTGTATCAGTTGATCGGGATCTCGGCGGGCCAGGACGTGCGGGCGGGCTATCTTCGCGACATGGCGACCAAGAAGAAGGCGGCCAGCGACGCCGTGGCGTTCCAGAAGCGCAAGCCCGAGGAGGTGCCCGCGGCGGCCGCGACCGCGGCGCACGCCGTCGCGCTGGTGCCCGCGGGCGAGGCGTGGCGCGCGCTGCCGGGTCCGGGCGGAATGGCGGTGATCATGACCGGGCCGTTCGAGGACGTGCGGGTCGCCATTGTCGATCGCCGGCGCGACGCCGCGCGAGGCCGACCTGCCGCGCGCCTGGTACTGGGTCGAGGACATCGCCGCCGACGGCAACCGCCTGCTGCTCCGCACCGCGCGCGGCGACGGCCGGGTCTACGAGGTCGAGACGGCGACCGGCGCCTCCGCGCAGGTCTGGCAGGCGCCGCCGCGGGCCACCGATCCCGGCGTCCGGCTCCGCTACGCCGGCGCCGATCGCGTGATCGCGCTGGTGCCGCCGCCGCCGCACAACGCCTGGGACCCGGGGCCGCCGCCGCAGGGCGCGCTCCACGTCCTGGCCCGCGGCGCCGGCGGCTTCACGCTGGCGCTCTCGGATGCGCGCATGGCCGCCGGCCCGACGGGCTCGACGTTCCGCGAAGCGCTCGGCCGCTTCTGGGTGGGCGGCACACCACAACGCTTCGAGTTCCAGGTCGGTGACGGCGCGGTCGGTCTCCGCGCGCGAGCCGCGTCAACGCCGTCGCCGCGAACGAGGCCGAGCGCGCGTAGGATACCGCCCTGCGGACGTCGTGACCGCCGCGTCGTCGCCGACCACGTCGAGACGATGGTCCAGGACGCGCGCGACCTCTCGGCCCCCGGCTTCGGGCTCCCGGGCCACGTCGAGCGCCGCTTCCCCCGCACCTCGATTGCGGCGTCCTCGCGCGCGGGTTCGCGCGGGTGCGGTGCGCCACCTGCCGCTACGAGGTGCCGGGCCCAGCGGTGGCGCACGAAGCCGGGCACCGACTTGCGTCCGGGCGCGCCCCGGCCGGGCGGACGGATGACCGGCCCGTAGCCGTCGACTGCACGGTCGCGCACACCAGCAAGCGTCCTGAGTACTGGCGAACCCGAGTCTCGAGCTTGCCGCGGTGGTCACCGGCGAGCCGCGCGCAGCGCCGATCGGCACCGCCCGCGCTCATCAGCGGGCCCAGGATCAGGGCGCGGGCTGAGCCGCCGCGGCAACGCCAACCATCGGACCGCCGTCGACGAAGCGGATCAGCTCGCCGGTGAGCTGGACCCGGGTCGGCAGCGGGACCAGGAACATCGGCGGTAGCGCGAACAGGATGCGCTCGCCGGTGGTCCACTGCCGCTCCTCGAAGCGCACGTTGACGATGCCGTCGGCGCCGCGGCGCGCGAGCTCGGCGATCAGCTCCTCGCCGAACAGCTTCTCGAGATCGGCGTCGACGATCGAGATGAAGCCGAACAGGTCGGCGCCCTTGCGGGTCATCTGCAGGTAGCCGAGCGATTGGTACGGCCGGTTGGCATCGCCCATCGTGATGAGATAACGCGACTGTACCTGCGGCGGCTGGACGTAGCCGCTGCGCGCGGTGCACGCCGACAGGGTGGCGAGCGACACGGCGAGGGCGAGGGTGGCGACGCGGCGGGCGGGGCGGTTCATGGCAGGCTCCTGGACGGCGAGTGGTGACGGCAGACGGAAGGGCGGGGGTGCGGACGGGGGCGTTGCGGCAGTGGTCATGGCGCGCTCGGGGCGCCGGGGGCGTCGACGAAGACCACCAGCTCGCCCTGGACGGCCCAGCGAGTCTCGCTGCCTTCGCCGGCGATTCGCTCGGGGCGGTCGGCGCGCACGTGGTCGGCGATGCGAACCGCACTGTCGAGCTGACGCCCCACCTTCTCGGCGGGGGTCTGCGGCTTGAGATCGACCAGCGACAGGTACTGCACGCCCTGCGCACCGTGCTCGCGCGCGTAGCGAGCGACCTGGTAGAGGATCGAGCGCGGGTCAGCGTCGTCGACGACCTCGACCTCGTGGAACCAGCGGTAGCCGCGCATCGTCATCTGGAAGACGCCGACGGCGCGATGGGGACGGCGGAGCGCGCCCGAGGTGAGCGGGACGTACGCCGGATCGTACGCACCCGGGGTCGCGGACATGGAGCTGAGCGGCGGGCTCACGCTGACCGCGGTGCAGCCGCCGAGGGCGACCGCCGCCGCCAGCGCGAAGCCGCCGCGGGAACGTCGAGAAGGAGTGGGCATGACGGTGTCCTCAGCAACCAGCGGGCCACACGCCGGATCGGGACCAGGGTCATGATCCGAGGCGGCGGCGGGCGACGACGCCGGTCCGCTGTAGCCGGAGGTTGTCGGGCCGCACCGTGGCGCCGCCGCAACGGGTCCACGACCTCGCCGCGATGTGCCAGGTCGTGCCATCACCTCGCATCACCTGCGACGTCGCGATCTGGTCGCCGAACGAGATCGCCGGCTTGGCGGCGGGGTGGCAACTGCAGTCGCCACGGCGATCACGCGTTCGCGAAAGAAAGTGCGGCGCCGATCTAGCAACGCCGGAGCGTGCTGCTACAAGGCGCGTCTCCCGCTCACCGCGCTTCCTCTGTACTCGCCCCCGCTTCAGGAGTCCTGCCCCGTGTCCCGCCTCACGCTTCGCCGCTCGCTTCCGCCGCTCACCGCCTTCCTCGTCGCGCTCGCCTCGCTCCTCCCCGTCACCGCGCTGTCCGGCTGTCTCGACGACGACGGCCTCGGCGAGACCGAGCAAGCGGTCACCTCGACCCAGCTGTTCGCGGCCACGTCCCTCGCTCGCGGTGCCCGGAAGAACGGCACGTACACGGCCATCGAGACCGGCACGGTCACGTTCAAGACCGCCGGCACCGGCGACGCCGACCTCTACGTCAAGCGCGGCAGCGGCGCCAGCACCACCGTGTTCGACTGCAAGTCGGAGACCGAGACCGCCGTCGAGTCGTGCGCGCTGACCGTCACGATCGGCGACCAGCTCTCGTACAGCGTCTACGCTTATGCCGCGACCACGGTCAGCCTGACCGTCACCTCGGAGGGCAGCGGCCCGCCGCCGCCACCGCCGATCACGACGGTGCTGGTGGCGTCGGGCGCGCTCACCAAGGGCCAGCGCAAGACCGGCACCTACACCGTGGCGAGCGCCGGCACGATCGCCTTCCGCACCGCCGGCACCGGCGATGTCGATCTCTACGTCAAGCGCGGCTCGACGCCGACCACGACCAGCGCCGACTGCAAGGCCGAGACCTCGTCCGCGGTCGAGGTCTGCACGCTCACCGCCGCCGCCGGCGACCAGTTGCAGTGGCTGCTGTACGCCTACGCCGCCTCGACCGCGAGCCTGACCGTGACCGCGCCGGGCCCGACCGGTCCGCCCGACCTCTCCACCACGCTGGCGTCGCCGACCCTGCCGACGGTCGCGACCTACGACGCCTTCTCGATCGCCGGTGGACTGCTGTCGACCTCGGGTCGCTCGCTCAAGTTCTTGATCGACAACCGGACCCCGGCGGCGCGCACGACGCGCTTCATGAACGGCAACTACAAGGTCGGCGGCATCACGCCGGCCTACGCGCGCTACCACCACGACTTCGCCAAGCAGGTCTTCGGCGTCACCGACAGCGTCGCGACCTTCAACGAGACGACCTACTTCACCACCAGCAAGCGCTTCTTCGCCGGCACCATCCAGACCTACCTGCTCGGTGACGCGACCACGCCGGTGTACGCGGTGCAGTTCTACCCCGACGACGTGATCGCCGAGGACAGCCTGCTCGATGCGCTGACCACGCTCAAGCCGCTGGTCACCATCCCCGGCGCCCGGCTGGTGTTCATCGCCACCGGCCGCCAGCAGACCTTCGCGCGCATCGGGACGGCGGCGGCCGCGCTCGGCATCGAGCTGCTCACGATCGACCAGGTGCTCGGCTCCATCAAGTACGTCGGGCTCAACGCCGGTGAGGCGTGGGGATACCTGCGCATCTTCCCGGCCGACCCGGCCACGCTGCGGCCGACCGACATCCCGGTCTTCGACGAGCTACCGCTCGATCTATCGGTGGTCGCCGGGGTCATGACCCGCGCGTACCAGGACATCAACTCGCACATCAACCTCAAGTCCAAGGAGCGCGGCACCCCGAACCTGGTGCTGCGCGACGCCAGCGCCACCCACCCGCGCCTGGCGCCGTGGGCCGATCGGCCGATCCACCTGGTCGTGACGTCCGAGGGCTTCACGATCGAGGCCACCACCGATGCGGTCGTCCAGGCCAAGCTCGCCGACCGCCTGAACCGGCCGTGGTTGCCGCTGCCGGTGGTCGACGAGACCCGCCTGCTGTCGTTCGACGAGGTGTGCCCGACCCTGACCACCGCTTGTCTGAAGTGGAGCGATCGCCTGGGCGGCAAGGCCACCGGACTGTCGTTCCTGGCCAGCAAGCAGGCGGTGGGCCGGGCGGCGATCGCCGGCACGCTCAGCGCCCGGTTCGGCTACGACGTGTCACCGCACGGCTTCGCGATCCCGGTGAAGGGCTATCGCGACTTCGTCAACGCGCCCGAGAACGCCGCGCTCAAGGCCCGGATCGACACCTTCGTCGTCGACGAGAAGCGCGGCGCGCTGTCGCCCGTCGAGCGCAACGCGCGCGTGCTCGAGATCCAGAACCTGTTCTACAAGGGCCGGCTGGCGCCGGCGGCGCTGGCGGCGATCACCGCGCGCGTGACCAGCCTCATGCCGGGGGTGCCCAAGTTCAAGTTCCGCTCCAGCGCGACCTCGGAGGACATCGAGAACTTCAACGGCGCCGGCCTCTACGACAGCTTCTCGGCCGAGTTCGAGAAGGTCGACAACGCCGACTTCTCGTGCGTCCTCAACCCCGAGCTCACCAACGGCGTCGTCACCAACCTCAAGATGAAGCCCAAGACGATCCAGTGCGCGATCAAGGGTGTGTACGCCAGCCTGTGGAACAGCCGCGCCGTCGACGAGCGCACCTTCGCGCGCCTCGATCATGCCACCGCCGCCATGGGCATCGCCGTCAACCCGTCGTACGACATCGAGGACGCGGTGGCCGCCAACGCGGTCGTGATCACGCGCGTCGTCGGCAGCGACATCTTCGGCTACACGCTGTCGGTGCAGCAGGACAACAACCTGGTCACCAACCCGTTGCCCGGCACGATCTCGGAGTTCGACGTCGCCGCGTTCTCCGACTTCAATCGCCCGCCGCGCTTCACCACCACCCGCTACGCCCGGCCGACCGCGACCGCGCCGGTTCGCACCACGACCGTGCTCACCGAGGTGCAGATGACCGACCTGGTCGAGATCGCCAAGCAGGTCGAGATCGCCTTCTGTACCGGCAAGCCCAGCTACTACCCGAACCGCGCCTGTAGCTCGGTCCGGCTCGACGCCAACAAGCCGCGCTCGCTCGACATGGAATTCAAGATCCTCGCCAACGGCCACTACGTGCTCAAGCAGGTCCGCGAGTTCCACGGCCGCTAGCGACGACCGCGGCCGTGATACCGTCCGGGCATGAACACACGGACGTCGGGCGTGGTCGCGGTCGCAGTGGGAGTGCTGGCGCTGATCGGGACGAGCGCGATCGCCGATGACGGGCCGGCCGCACCGAGCGCGACCTGCACGGTCGCGTATGCCGAGGGGTTCCCGGCGGCGTTGCGCAACATGGTCGCGCGCTACGGAGAGTTTCGCGGCGTGCACGGCCTGTCCACCAACAAGCCGTCGAAGTCGTGGAACGATCTCAAGGACACCTGCAAGCTGACCACGACGCTCGAGACCGAGAAAGGCGTGGTGCTGGGGAGCGCGCCCGGGAGCTGCGTCGCGGCGGCCGGAACGCCGGTCTGTCAGTTCGGCGCCGGCGGCGGCATCGAGGTCGAGTTCAAGAAGCCGGGCAAGTTCCGCCTCAAGGTGACATCGGGGGCGGACAGCGCGTTGATCGTCGACCTGCCGTTCCAGATCGTGCAGTGGGACAAGACCACGTACGTGAGTCGCTCCGACTGGGACAACCTGGGCGCCTTCATCGTCACCCCAGCCGGCCTGCAGTTCGAGCTGATCGTGGCCGCCACCTCCCAGGCTGACGCCGACAAGCTGGAGAAGGCGCTGAAGCCGGTCGACTTCACGCTGCAGCTCGCGGTGAAGCGCGGCAAGAAGATCGTCGGCACCGGCAAGGTCCGGACCTCGTTCCGCGACAAGAGCGGTGAGGTCCTCACCACCAAGCTGGTCGCCGACGTGGAGGGTGTCGAGGTCCCGCTCAAGCTCGAGCACCTGGCGTCGGCCGGCGACTGGGTGGTCGAGGTCTCGATGGGGAAGAAGGTCATCAGGAAGTACCCCTTCAAGGTGGCCGCGGGCGCCATCGTCCTGCATCCCCGCCAGGCCCCGGGCTACGCCACGGCGGGCCGAGCGCTGGCACCCTCGCCGACGGAGCGGGAGCCCAACTACCAGCCCCCGGCGCCGCGCTTCTGGGTCGAAGCCAAGTAGCGCCGCGCGGAGAGCGCGAGCGAAGCCTCAGGGCGTGGCTTGAAACAATCGCCACGCCGCGTCGGCGGCGAAGCTGGGCCAGCCGTGGCCACCGAACTGGGTGTCGTTGTGGGCGCAGAAGCGGACCGTGCGGCCGCCGTCGCAACCGTCGTACACCACACACGGCGTCGGAGCGATCGGCGACGACGTGGCGTCGCAGCCGGCATCGCCGCGCCAGAATTCGCGCGAGCCTTCGCCCTGCGAGAACGCAACCACCGTGTCGCTCATGCCATGGATGACGACCGCCGAGACCGGATCACCGGGACAGGTGCCGAACGGTCCACCGCCGGCGATCGGGGCGATGGCGCGCACCTCGCCGGGATCGGTGCCGCCGCGGTAACAGGCGACGGCGTTGGACATGTAGCCGCCGAAGCTGTGGCCCATGCTGTAGGCCGAGCCGATGCAATGCGTGCTGCGCAGGCGCGCGGACAGCGCGTCGTAGAAGGCGATGTCGCGCTCGCCGGCGCCGAGCAGCCAGCCGGTGTCGCCGGGATCGGCCGACACCGAGAGCCCCTGCGGGTAGACGACGATCGCGGCGCCGGCCGCGATCGTCTCGATGCCGAAGTAGGCCCGCGCGTTGGCGGCGGTGCCGGTGCGCCCGTGCCACGCGAAGATGAGCGGCGTCGGCCGCGCCGGGTCGTAGCCGGCGGGAACGAAGAGGACGTAGGTGCGATCGGCGCCGGCGACGTTGATGGTTCCGTTCTGGACCCCGGGCGATTGCGGCGTGCCGCAGCCGGCGGTCATCGCGGCGTCGATCGTCACGCCGCCGCCGTCACCGTCGCCACCGCCGTCGCCGTTCGCGCCGCCGTCACCGGTTGGATCGACCGCGTCGTCGCCACCGCCGCCGCAGCCAGCCAGCACCAGCGTGAGCACGAGGACATGGCAGCGGCGCATCGCGCGCAGCATACGCGCCCCGGAGCGGCACCGGGAACCTATGTCGAGTCGAGGATCAGGGCGTGCGAGGCGCCAGCCGGGGATCATCGGGGCCGCCGGTCGCCATGGGCGCGCGCGGCGCCGCCACCGGGCGCGGCAGACGCCGGCCGTCGAGCCCGGCCCAGCCTCGCAGCTGGGCGATCGCCGCGGTCTGATCGGCCGGCGTCAGGCTGTAGATGCCGCTCGACCAGTGGCTGCCGCGCGGCACCGTGTACGAGAACGCGTCGCGACCGCTGCCGACCGACGGGGTGCCTGCCGCCCACGGATCCCACTCGCCGTTGATCAGCATCACGTGCTCGGCGGCGCTGCCCAGCCACGCCGCCAGCGCGATCGGTGCCGCTGGGTCGTACGGATGCGCCTCACCGGGAGGCAGGTAGACCGACCAGTCCTCGTAGCTGTAGACCAGCAGATCGTCGAGGTGGGCGTGCATCCAGGTCGGGTAACCCAGCTCGACGTGGTCCTGGTAGATGTACTGGGTGCCGTACTCGGCGAGGTCGGCGTCGCCGTAGGCGGCGGGCGCGCTGGTCTCGTCGAGGAACTCGTAGAGCGCGGCGTCGCTGGCGGTGGCCGGATCGGGAAGTTGCCCACAGTCGGCCTCGCCGCGCGTCATCCAGAAGCTGAACTCGAGCTCGACGATGCCGGTCTCGACCGCGTGGGCGACGCCGGCGGCGGCGTAGGTGGCGTCGAGCAGCGCCGCGCTCTGCATCGCGACCCGGCGCTCGAGCATGCGACGGCCGAGCGCGCGCAGGCGGTCGCGACACGCCGGCACGCCGATGCGATCGAGGATCCCGTCGTAGCGAGTGTCGGGGAAGGCGGTGATCACCGGCGCCACGTAGGCGACCACGCCGTCGTAGTCGCCGGGGTACAGGTGGTGGCGCAGGAGCGCGTTCTCCCCGCCCTTGCTGCCGCCGGTGGCGATGCGCTTGCCGGTGTAGATGCGGCGGATGAGCTCGAGGATGTCGTGCTCGTCGGCGGCGGCCTGGCCGACCCGCAACTGGCCCCACGGGATCGGGCCGGCCGGGCGCGACGAGGCGTAGAAGCGGTACTCGAGCGACAGCTGATTGCCCTCGACGAGCTGGGCCGGTTCGGTGAGGAAGCGGGCCCAGCCGAGATCGTAGCCGCCGGTGTAGACCACCAGCGGTGCGGCGACGTCCTTGTGCATGAGCGCGGCGCGAATCTGGAAGCTGCCGGCGGCCGGACGGTCGTGGTCGACCGGCAGCGTGAAGCGGAGGTCGAAGTAGCGATACCCGGGCTCGACCGGGAAGTTGGTCGGTGGCGCCCACTCCGACACGATCGCGCCGGGCAGGGCCGCGAGCTGGGCCAGGAGGTCGCCCGCCGGCGCGTCGATGCCGCCATCGCCGGCGTCCGCATCGCCGTTGTCGCCGCATCCGGCCGCGAGCGCGAGTCCGAGTGCGGCCAGCGCAGTGACAGGAACGGAGCCACGGAACCAGCGCGAGCGAGCCATGTCCCAGCTTGACCGATCGCCGGGCGCCAGGTTGCGTAATGCGAGTCGGTGCCGCAGGTTGCCGGCCCTGGTCAGCGCTGCCAGTCCACCTGCGTCCCACCCACAGAGAGGATGACGCGGTCGAGCGGTTGCGCCGCGCCATCGCGGCCATCGACGATCGGGGTGAGCGAGATCGTCGCGATCTGCGTGACGATGGCCGCGCACTCGCCGACCGCCTCGTGGTCGTGGTGAACCACCACCTGCGCCTGCGGCGGATCCGAGGTCACGTAGAGCCCGTTCCAGCACGCCCAGGTCCGCGACGGGGCGCAGCCTCCGTAGGTGGCCGTCACGGTCAGATCCGTGCCCACGTACGTGGCGGTGGTGACCGTCGCCAGCCCACCGGGGCAATCGCCGGTGACGATGACGCGCGAGGTGTCATCGGGTAGGTCGTCGTGGGCGCAGGCGACGGTCACGAACAGTGGGAGCAAGCCGAGGCACGCAAGGAGTCGCATGGGCTCCATCCTACCCCGCGTCGCAAAAGAAACGACCGACGCCCCCGAGCCGCCGGTCGTGAAGGTGAGCAGGGTCGCAGCGAACGGCAGCGAGCGAAGCACGCGAGCCAACCGCAGGTTCAGAGGCGGCCGTAGGTGTTGGTGCGCGCGCCGCTGATGCCGTAGATCTCGGGATCGGGGTGGTCGCTGCCGCGGGCCGCGGCGCGGCGCTCGGCGTGCTCGTTCATGTACTTGCCGATCTGGTTCCACGAGTAGAGCCGCGTCGACTGCCGGGCGTGGGCCTTGGCCGCGCCGGTGAAGAGCTGGTCGTAGAGCACCACCGCGGTGGTCTCCGAGCCGGTGATGCCGGGCTCGGTGTTGTTGACGACGTCGGTGAGCGCATACCCGGTCGGGTCGGCGGCGGTCGCCTTGTTGCGGAAGATCTGCTTGGTGTAGTAGGCGTACGACCAGCACGCGTCCATGAAGATGATCTGATAGGTGCTGTCGGGGTACGCGGTCTTCTCGTCGAGCACGGTGAGCGAGCCGTAGAAGGCGTGACCGTTGTAGTAGATGACCTCGTTGCGCTTCATGACGTCGCGGAAGGTCTGGTTCGAGAGGTCGCGGTCGACGGTGTCGGCGAAGCTCTTCGGGTTCCACATCTCGATCTCGACCTTGAGGCCGCCGGTGTAGGTCTTCGACATCTTGTGGCCCTTGCCACCGGCGAGCTGCGACGTGACCTTGAAGCCCTTGCGGCGGAACGACGCGGTCATGTCGTTGAACGAGATGAAGCCCCAGTCGTTCGACTGCAGCTCGCCGTGCTCGATCTGCCCGAAGATGATGCCCATCGTCACCTTCTTGTCGGCGACCAGCTGGTCGTACTCGGGGTACGCGGTCGGGGCGTCGAGCGAGCTGCGGATCTCGTACTTCGCGGTGACCAGATCGCTGGCGCCCAGCGTGCAGCCGGCGCGCGAGGCGTCGAAGTAATAGAAGAGGTTGTGGGCGCCGAGGTCGGCGACCGGCACCGCGGCGGCGGGTTCGTCGGGATCGGTCGAGCACTTGTTCGAGACCCGCTCGAGCAGCCCGGCCGGCACCAGCGGCAGCCTGGGCTCGACCACCTTGCCGACCAGATCGGCCGGCTTGAGGCCCTGGGCCTCGAGCTCCTTGAACTTGACCAGCGACTCGACCGTGACCTCGTACGACAGCTCGAGGCCGCCGCTGATCACGGTGACCGCGGAGAAGGTCGGCGAGCCGCCCTCGAGGTTGAGGTTGAGCTTCTCGGTCTTGAGCGCGTTGCGCGCGTACTTGATCTGCTCGGTGACCTGGCCGGTGATGTCACGGTGGTCCCAGCTGGTCGGATTGGCCTTGATCGCGTCGGCGAGCGCGGCCAGCTCGGTCGGGGTCTTGCCGGCGACCATGACGCGGACCTTGCCGGTGAAGACCGCGTTCATCTCGGCGGCGCGGCTGCCGATGTACGCCGTGTCCTCCTTGCCGTCCGAGAACGACTCGAAGTCGGGCATCTCGACGTCCTCCTCGCCGTTGGTCGCGCAGGCGGTGGTGGCGGCGGCGGTGGCGAGCAGCAGGGCAGGCAGGAAGCGCATGGACTCCCATTCAGCAGCGCCCGTGCCATGACACCTACAGGTGCGCGAGGCGTATTTTCAGGTGGTTGACGCCGGCGACGGCTGGCGGATCGAGCCGCCATGGCGGCGGCGGCGGCCACGGCTCGCGCGTTGCGAGCGGCGATCCAGCGACGGCGTTGCGACGCGGGCGGAGCCGCCCGGTGTGGCATGGCCGCTCACGTGGTCCGGGCCGCCCGGACGACTTGCGAGTGTGAATCCTGCGCGTCCATTGCACAGCCCGGAGCCCGACGCGCAACGGTTGCGCGCAACCCGCCCGATCGCGAGGGGCACGGTAGTTGCTGCTCGGTTACTCGTCGCCATGTCCACGCTTGTCACCGCGGCCCTCCTGGTCATCCTGGCCCCGGCGCCGCTGCGCCTTCCCGAGCTGCTCGCGGCGGTCGGCGGCGACGCTCCCGCCGTCGGGGTCGCCGAGGCCGACGTCGCGGCCCGCCGCGCCGCGGTCGGCGCGGTCGGCACCTGGGAAGACCCGTCGCTGTCGGTGATGGGCGAGTCGATCCCGCTCGGAGGCATGCGCGAGGACGCCGATCCGATGATGATCCGCTACCAGATCGGCCAGCCCCTCAACGTCTTCGGCCGCCGCGGGCTCGCCAAGCGCGTCGCGCGCACCGCGGTGACCCGAGGCGAGGCCGAGCTGCGGCGGACGCGATGGGACGCCCGCGGCCAGGCGGTCGCACTCTTCTACGAGCTGTGGATGGTCGACGAGATGGGCCGGATCGTCGCCGAGCAGATCGCGCTGCTGGAGCGGATGCGCGAGGCGGCGCTGGCGCTGGTTCGCGCCGGGATGGGCAGCATGGGGCACCACGACGTCCTGCGCGCCGAGTCCGAGATGGCCGTCATGGAAGCGGAGCGAGCGTCGCTCGGGGACGAGCGGGCCGCGATCGCCGCGATGCTGAACACCTTGCGAGGTCGCGAGATCGACGAGGCGATCGGCCAGGCCGAGCTGCCGGCCGAGGCGCCGCTGCCGGACCTCGAGCTCGCCGCCGCCGCCGCCACCGGGACGCCCGAGGTCGCTGCCGCGCGCGCGATGAGGGACAGCGCGGCGGCGCAGCGCGAGCTGGCGCGCCGGATGTACTGGCCGATGGTGATGGTCGATGCGTCGTACGAGCAGAACCTGGGCGGCATGCCGGACGGGCTGGGTCTCGGCATCAGCGTGACGGTCCCGCTGTGGTGGTGGGACCGGCAGGACAACGAGATCGCGATGGCGCGGGCGATGGAGCGCACCGCCGAGCGCGAGGAGGACGCGATGACCAAGATGGCCGGTGCGGAGCTGCGGATGGCCTGGAGCCGCGCCCGCGCCGCGGAGCGCAAGGTCGACGCGCTCGAGGATGTGGCGATCCCGAAGCTGCGCGAGACCATCGCGTCGATCGAGGCCGCCTACGTCGCCGGGACCGGGGAGTTCATCGCCCTGCTCGACGCGGTGATGGAGCTCAAGGAACTGGAAGCCAGGCGAGTCGGAGCGACCGCCCGCCGCGGGGTCGTGCGGTTCGAGCTCGACCGGATCGCCGGCCGGGAGGTCGTTCGATGAGACCGATCATGCTTACGGGGCTGGTCATCCTGGTCGCCTGCGGCCAGGAGCCTGCACCCACCGGTCACGCCAAGGGCCCCGGCGACGAGGCCCTCCGCCCGGCCACCGATCACAGCGCGCACGGCGGGGTCCCCGAGGGTCACACCGAGGTCGAGATTCCACCCGAAAAACAGGAACGGATCGGGCTCGCGCTCGCGGCCGCCGAACGGACCGCGCTCGACGCCACGGTGCGCGTGACCGCGAGCGTCCAGGCCGACGAGAAGCGCGAGGCGCACGTTCACTCGAAGCTGATGGGCTACGTGCGCACGCTGCACGTGAACGCGGTGGGCCAGACGGTCACGAAGGGGCAGGCCCTCTACTCGATCTACTCGCAGGAGCTCCTGGTCGCCCAGCAGGAATACCTGCGGGCCCGCAAGTTCTCGACCGATCTCGCCGACGCGACGCGCGAGCGGCTGCGGCTGTGGGACATCCCGGACGACCAGATCCGCACCATCGAGCAGAGCGGCGCCCCGGTCGAGGCGATCGTCGTCCGTGCTCCGATCAGCGGGACGGTGGTCGAGAAGAACGTCGTCAAGGGCCACTTCGTCGAGCCCGACATGATGCTGTTCCGGATCGTCGACCTGTCGCAGGTCTGGGTGATCGCCGAGGTCTACGAGTACGAGCTCGGCCGCGTCGACCGCAAGGGGACGGCGACGATCCGCGTCGAAGGACTTGCCGATCCGATCACCGCGAAGATCGACTACGTCTACCCGACGGTCGATCTCCAGAGCCGGACCGTGAAGGTCCGCATGGTCGTCCCCAACAAGGACGGCGCGCTGCGGCCGGGCAACTTCGCGACCGTCGACTTGCCGGCGATCGGCGGCGAGCTCCTGACCGTGCCCGACGAGGCCGTGATCGATACCGGCTTCCGGCGGGTGGTCTATGTCGCTGCCGGCGTGGGACGGTTCCGGCCGGTCGAGGTCGAGGTCGGGGTCCGGATCGGCGGCCGCGCCGAGATCCGCAAGGGCCTCGCCGAGGGTGACCAGGTGGTGGTCTCGGCCCAGTTTCTCGTCGACAGCGAGAGCCGGCTCCGGGCCGCCGGATCGAAGTCGGGCCACGGGGGGCACTGATGTTCGAGCGCCTGGTCGAGTGGTGTGCCCGCCGCGCCGGACTCATGATCGCGGCCGCCGTCTTGATCGCGGGCGCCGGCATCTACAGCTGGCGCCAGAGCCCGATCGACGCCATCCCCGACATGACCGACACCCAGGTCATCGTGTGGACCGAGTGGATGGGGCGCAGCCCGCAGCTGGTCGAGGACCAGATCACGTATCCGCTGGTCACCAGTTTCATCTCGGCGCCGCACGTCAAGGCGGTCCGTGGCGCCTCGATGTTCGGGATGAGCTTCGTCTACGTGATCTTCGAGGACGGGACCGATCAGTACTGGGCCAGGTCGCGGGCGCTCGAGTACCTCAACAACGCGAGCGGCAAGCTGCCCGATGGGGTCGAGCCGACGATCGGTCCTGACGCCACCGGATCGGGCTGGATCTTCGAGTACGTGCTGGTCGACCGCACCGGCAAGCACGACCTGCAAGAGCTGCGCGCCTTCCAGGACTTCAACCTGCGCTACGCCCTCGCCAGCGTGCCCGGCGTCGCCGAGGTCGCCACCGTGGGCGGCTTCGAGAAGCAGTACCAGATCGTCCTCGACCCGCTGCGGCTGGCGTCGTTCGAGGTCACGGTGTCCGAGGTCATCGACGCGGCGCGGGCCTCGAACGGCGACGTCGGCGGCCGGGTGATCGAGTGGGCCGGCCGCGAGTACGTGTTCCGCGGGCTCGGCTACGTCACCAGCAAGGAGGACCTCGCGGACGCAGTCGTCAAGGTCGGCGCCGACGGCACCCCGGTCCGGATCCGCAACGTCGCGCGCGTCGAGGTCGGCCCCGAGATCCGGCGCGGCCTGCTCGAATGGAACGGCCAGGGCGAGGCGGTCGGCGGCATCGTGGTGATGCGCAGCGGCGGCGACGCGCTCGACGTCATCGACCGGGTCAAGCAGCGCCTCGAAGAGGTCAAGCCATCGCTGCCCGCGGGCGTCGAGATCGAGATCGCCTACGACCGGTCCGAGCTGATCCGCGCCTCGATCGACACCCTCGGCGATGCGCTCGGCGCCGAGCTGATCGTCGTCCTGGTCTTCATCGCGGTGTTCCTGCTCCACCTGCGCAGCGCGCTGGTGGCGATCGTGCTCTTGCCGCTGGCGGTGCTGGCCTCGTTCATCATGATCCGGGCCGCCGGTGTCAGCCTCAACATCATGTCGCTGGCCGGGATCATCATCGCGGTCGGCGACATGGTCGACGCGACCGTGGTCCTGATCGAGAACTCCCACCGCAAGCTCGAGGGCTCGGAGCCGAACCGGCGGGCCGAGATCATCATCGACTCGTGCAAGGAGCTGGCGCGCCCGGTCTTCGCGTCGCTGTTGATCATCGCGGTCTCGTTCCTGCCGGTGTTCGCGCTCGAGGCTCAGGAGGGCCGGCTGTTCTCGCCGCTGGCGTATACCAAGACCTTCGCGATGACCGCGGCGGCGGTGCTTTCGGTGACGGTCGGGCCGGCGCTGATGGTGCTGTTCATCCGGGGCAAGATCCGGACCGAGCGGGCCAACCCGATCAACCGCCTGGCGATCGCCCTCTACCGCCCCACGCTGCGCCTCTGCCTCCGGTTCCGGATCCCGGTCTTGCTCATCGCGGTCGGGCTGATCGGTTCGACGATCTGGCCGATGCGCCTGATCGGCTCGGAGTTCATGCCACCGCTGTACGAGGGCTCGTTGCTGTACATGCCGGTGACCTTCCCGAACATCTCGATCGAGGAGGCCAAGGACCTGGTCCGGCGGCAGGACCAGATCATCGCCGGGTTCCCGGAGGTGAAGTCGGTGATGGGCAAGGCCGGCCGCGCCGGGACGCCGACCGATGCCGCACCGCTGTCGATGATCGAGACGGTGATCGTGCTGCACCCGAAGTCGCGCTGGCGGCCGGGCATGACCAGGGCGCGCCTCGAGCGCGAGCTGATGGCGGCGCTCGACATGCCCGGCGTGCAGGGTGCGTTGACGATGCCGATCAAGGCCCGGGTCGACATGTTGACCACCGGCATCCGGACCCCGGTCGGCGTCAAGGTGTTCGGCGACGACCTCGCCAAGATCGAACGGATCGGTCGCGAGATCGAGGACCGGCTGCGCGCCGTCCCGGGCACCCGCAGCGTCTACGCCGACCGCGAGACCATGGGCACCTATGTGGACTTCGAGCCCGACCGCGACGCCATCGCCCGCTACGGGCTGCGGGTCCGCGACGTGCTGTCGCTGGTCGAGACGGCGATCGGTGGCATGGTGATCGACCAGACGATCGAAGGACGGCAGCGGTTCACGGTGAACGTCCGCTACGCCCGGGATCTCCGGACCAGCATCGAGACGCTCCAACGGGTCCTGGTTCCGGTCCGGACCGGTCGCGGCGCGGGTGGCGGCGGGATGGCGGGCATGGGCGGCGACCCGCCGACCAGCGCGGGCGCCAGGACCGGCCAGGTCCCACTCGCGCAACTCGGCACGTTCGCGGTGCGCGCCGGTCCGCCGATGATCAAGGACGAGAATGGCTCGCTGGTCGGGTACGTGTTCGTGGACACCAGCGATTCGGACCTCGGCGGCTACGTGAAGCGCGCCAAGCAGGCCGTCGCCGATCTCGAGCTGCCGCCCGGCTACCGCCTGGTGTGGACGGGCCAGTACGAATTTCTCGAGCGGATCGAGGCCCGGATGACGATCCTGATCCCGATCACGTTGCTGCTCGTCATCGGGCTCCTCTACTTCCAGTTCGGCAAGATCGGACTCTGTCTGCTGGTGCTGACGTCGGTGCCGTTCGCGCTGATCGGCAGCTTCTGGTTCCTGTACGCGCTCGGATTCAACACCAGCATCGCGGTGTGGGTTGGAATGATCGCGCTGATCGGGATCGCGGCCGAGACCGCGTCGGTGATGGTCGTCTACCTCGAACAGGCCTACGTCAAGCGACAGGCCGAGGGCCGGATCCGGTCGACCCAGGATCTGGTCGACTGCGCGCTCGACGGCGCGGTGCTGCGGGTGCGGCCGATGCTGATGACGGTGGGCATGAACCTGGTCGGGCTGGCCCCCGTGATGCTGTCCGACGGCGCCGGCGCCGACGTCGCCCAGCGGATCGCATCGCCGATGATCGGCGGCCTGATCACGCTGCTGCTGATGACGCTGTTGATCGTCCCGGCCGTGTACGTCACCGCCCGCAGCGTCATGCTCCGCGTGGGCCGGCACCACGGCCCGGTCCCGACGGCGACGGCGCATCTGCCGGCCTGAACACTGCTACCCTCCGCCCGTGCAGACGCTCTATCGGCGACCGCTACCTGTCGACGCCGTCGCGTTCGCGTCGGCCGACGGTCAACGGCTGTTCGGCGAGGCGCTGGCCGCCGGCGGCCTGGGCGGCTACTTCGCGCTCGCCGAGCAGTACCAGACTCAGTCCGAACCGGCGTTCTGCGGCCTCGGGTCGCTGGTGGTGGCGCTCAACGCGCTGGCGATCGATCCGGGGCGGATGTGGAAGGGGCCGTGGCGGTGGTTCAGCGAGGAGCTGCTCGACTGCTGCATCTCGCTCGATCAGGTCCGCGCCACCGGTGTCGATCTCGACACCCTCGCCTGTCTGGCGCGCTGCAACGGCGCCGAGGCCGCCGTGCGCCGGCCCGGTCCCGATGACGATGCGCTGCGCACCGCGGTCGCCCGCGCCGCCGCCGGCCCGGGCGAGGTCATCATCGCCGGCTACGATCGCGCCGCCCTCGATCAGACCGGCAGCGGGCACTTCTCGCCGCTGGGCGGATATCACGCGGCGCGCGATCTGGTGCTGGTGCTCGACGTGGCGCGCTTCAAGTACCCGCCCCACTGGGTGGCGCTGCCACGTCTGGCCGCCGCGATGCGCACCAGCGACCCGGTCAACGGGCGCCCGCGCGGCTGGCTCGAGCTGCGTCGACGCGAGGGCGCCCATGGCGTCATGCTGTCGCTGACCTGCGCCGGGGCGTCGTGGGCCGAGGTGGCGCGCCGGCTGCGCCTGGCACTCTCGAAGCCGTGGCCCGACGACACGTCGCTGGCGACGATCGCGGCGTCGCTGGTCGAGGTGACCGAGCACTGCGTCGCGCGCCAGCCGGACGCTGCCGATCACGCAGCCGCGATCGAAGAGACCCTCGGCGCCCTGCGCGCCACCGAAGCCCACCAGGTAGCGCGCCAGGTGACCAGCGGCACCGCCGCCGACGCGACCGCTGCGCTGCTGCTCCTGGTCGCGCGGATGCACTCCGGCGGCGGTGCCCTGCACCGTGATCTCGAGCGCGTCGCGGCCGAGGCGGCGAGGATTCCGGCGCTCGCCGCCGAGCTCGACCGACTGGCGGCGCAGAGCGAGGCGCTGCGGTCGACCTGGCCGGACTGACGACGGCGCCGCGACCGCCGGTGGTAGCGTGCGGGCGATGAAGCTCGTCCGTCGCCTGCACATGTACGTCGGGGTGTTCTTCGCGCCGTCGATCGTGTTCTTCGCGCTCAGCGGATTGATCCAGCTGTCCGAGTGGCACGAGGCCGAGGACGGCGGGGCGCAGCCGGCGGCGTGGCTGGTCAAGCTCGGCGAGGTCCATCGCATCCAGAGCATCGACGACCTGCCGCAGCGCGGACCGCGGCCGCCCGCGGCCGGCGACGATCTCGGCGTCGATCGGGCGGCCGCGGCGCGACCACCGGGCCCGCCCCGGCCCGCGATCCATCGCTCGGCGGCGCTCAAGTCGTTCTTCGCGCTGATGTCGATCAGCCTGATCCTGTCGACGCTGGCCGGCGTGATGATCGCATTCCAGATGCGCAAGCAGCTGGTGCTGATCGGTGGCCTGCTCGCGGCCGGTACGGCGGTCCCGATCGTGCTCCTGTTCGTGTGACCGACCGGCCGATGGCGACGGCCGCGTACGCCAGGCCGGGGCCGTAGACCAGATCGCCGGCGAGCGGCGCGAGGTCGGCCCACGCCGCGGCGCCGCGGCGCTCGAGATCCGCGACCAGCCAGGGCTCGATCGCGAGGATGGCGACGCTCGCTGCCGCCACGGCGGCGAGGGCGCGCGTGCCGATGCGCGCGTCGGCGCGGCGCGCACCGACGACCAGGATCGACAGCAGCACCACCAGCCGGACCGCGGTCGGTGCGACGCCGTCAGCGCCGAGCCGGCGCGCGATCACGAACCCGGCCAGGCTGGCGGCGACCGCGATGGCGACCCGGTGCGCCAGGCACCCCGGCCGCGTCGCCAGCCACGGGTCACGCGACATGGCGAGCTCCTTCCGCGCCCAGTCCCAGCGCGGCCAGCCGGGCCACGATGTCGTGACCGCGGCGCTCGAGCTCGTCGGCGTCGAGGCGGAGCACGTGCTCGCCGTCGGCCTGGTAGCGGCCGCGGTTGGCGGCGCGCCACGACGCCCACAGGCGGCCGATCCAGTGCATCACCTCGGCCTTGTCATCGGCCGACGCCGCCGGCACGACGTGCTCGAGGTACAGCACGCCGAACGAGGCGTGGCGTGACTCGTCGGCGGCGATGCGCGTGTTGACCTGCTTGAACAGCGGGCACGGGAGCGTGGCGATGCGCCGTTGCTGCTGGTGCATCGCCTCGTGCTCCAGCATCACGTTGAACGCCACGACGCGGCCCCACGCCGGACCGTTCCAGGCGGTGACCGCGGCGAAGACCTCGCCGAGTCCGGGATCGAGCGGCCGCAGATCGCCGAGGCGCTCGAGGTAGCCGCGATAGACCTGGGAGTGGCGAGCCTCGTCCCCGATCTGGGTGGCGACGAAGTCGCGCGCGCCGTCGACCAGCTCGACGTGCATGCGGGCCAGCGCATGCAGCGCGACCTGTTCGGCCCAGAACAGCTGGCTCACCAGGTCGACGTAGACCGCGACGCGCACGCCGGGTGGGGCGACGATGGGCGTCCACCAGTCGAGGTCTCGGGCGTGCCAGACGCGCCGCCGGGCCTGGGCGGCGAGCGCGTTGATCTTGGCGAGCGCAGTGCTGGTCGTGGTCATCGGCGAGCCTCGGATGGTTTCCCCAGCTTCTGCAAGCCAGGTGCCGATTGGTTCGACCATCCGATGTCCGTGATTCGCAAGCATCTGATCTGGAAGGGGTGCGTAGTCTTCGACGCATGGCCGACCGCGACTCGCGGCCTTGGGCGGCGACGTGGTGGAACCCGCGGCGCATGGGTGGCGGCCGGCGGCGTGGCGGCGCGCCGGCTTTGTTACTCTCGCCCGATGCGATGGACGCTCGCGCTGGCGGCACTTGCCGGCTGCGCTGATCCCGCTGATCGGTCCAGCGAATGGACGTACGTCCATGCGGCGATCGTGCGGCCGAGCTGCGCGACCGCGGGCTGTCATTCGACGCTGTCGGCGCTCGAGGGGCTGGACCTGTCGACGGCGGACGGGGCGTACGCGTACCTGACCGGGCGGGTGTGCGGCGCTCCGGAGATGCCGGGGACGCCGGTCGGCAACTTCGTCAGGCCGGGTCAGCCCGAGAGCTCGCGGCTGATGTACATGCTGCGTGGCGTTGGCACCGATGACGTGATGCCGCCTGACGTCCCGCTGCCGGACGCCGAGATCGCGATCATCGAGCGCTGGATCCTCGAGGGCGCGACGTGCGACTGACGCTGCTGATCGTGATCGCCGTGGTGCTCGTGGCCACCGGTGACGTCGCGGCGTATCCGCAGTTCCAGCTCTCGACCGGCAGCGAGCGCTGCCAGCGCTGCCATCTGTCGCCGGCGGGCGGCGGACTGTTGAACGACTACGGTCGCTCGGAGGCCGGGGACACGATCAGCGGTCGCGGCGACGGCAGCTTGCTGCACGGCGTGTGGTCACCGCCGGGCTGGCTCGCGCTCGGTGGCGACCTGCGCGGGGCCCTCCTCGCCAAGCAACTCGACGGTGAAGCGGTCGAGCTGCTCGGTTTCCCGATGCAGGCCGACGTGTCCACCCGAGCGGCCGCCGGGCCGGTCTCGCTCAACCTCACGATCGGGTTGCGCGGCGCGGCGCGCCAGCGCCCGCCAGGTCCGGCGGTGGCAGCGTGGCTCGCCTCGCGCGAGCACTACGTGATGTACCAGCGCAGCGACGACGGGCTCTACGTCCGCGCCGGTCGGTTCTTCCCGGTCTTCGGCCTCCGCTCGCAGGACCACACCTCGTACCCACGCCGGCACCTCGGCCACTACACGCTCGAGGAACCCTACGGCCTCGGCGCCGGAACCACCGGCGACACCTGGGAGGCTCACGCCTCGGCGTTCGTGCCCAACCCGGTGCCGTACACCGGCGCCGGTCCGGCGGCGACCGGCGCGACCGCGTACCTCGAACGTCGCTTCGCGGCCGACACCCGCGCCATCGCCGGCCAGGCCAAGGTCGCGGTGACCGGCGAGGACCGCCGCTACACCGTCGGTGCGGTCGGCAAGTGGTGGCTCGAGGGCCCGGGCTTGATGGTCCTGTCGGAGCTGGATGCGCAGGTCCAGACCTTCCCCGGCGCGGGCGCGGCCCGCCTGCAGCTGGTGGCCTACCTCGGCGTCACCAGGATGTGGCTTCCGGGCTGGATGATCGGCGCCGCGGTGCAGCGCTGGGATCCCGATCTGACCCTGCGCGGCAGCAGCCGCAACGCGCTCGAGCTGAACCTGCAGGCGTTTCCGTTCGCCCATGGCGAGGCGCACCTGCTGCTGCGGCTCGAGGCCACCGGCGGCGACACCTTCCAACCCAACGCGCTGTCGCTGCTCCAGCTGCATTACTATCTCTAGGCCTGTCCTGAGCTTGTCGAAGGGTCACCATGCGCGCTCCCGCTTCGCTCCTCGTCGTGCTGGTCGCCGGCTGCGCCGTCGACGCGCCGCCCGACGAGCCGAGCTGGCAGCTCGACGTCATGCCGATCCTGGCCGCCAACTGCGTGCGCTGCCATGGCTACCCCGAGAGCGGTCTGGCCCCGCCGGGTCTGCGACTCGATTCGTTCGCGAGCACGTTGCTCGCCAACGATCAGACCATCAGCGGCGCCGCCGCGAGCGCGCTCGACCTCTGGAAGCGGACCCGCGGCGGCGACGCCGGGCTCATGCTCCCGATGCCGCTCGGCCGCCGGCTCGACGACCACGAGGCCCGGGTCCTGCGCAACTGGGCCGGGCTGGTCGACGGCTCGATGGTCGCGCCGCGCGGGCCCGGGCGGCCCGACAACCGGGAGCCATCGCTGATCCTGGTCGAGGTCGACCGCGCCGCCGGCGTCATCACCTACGACTACGAGCTGCGCGATCCCGATCGCGATCTGGTCGTCGGCAGCGTGCTCGGCGCCCGGCTCAACGCCGATGGCCAGCTCGGCGTCGGGGTCATCGGCGATCTGGTGTCGGGTCGCGGCTCGTTCACCTGGGATACCCGCTCGCTGCCGCCCGGGACCTACGACGTGGTCGCACGGCTCGACGACGGCGCCGACATCGACGGTCCCGACGGCGACGCCGACTACATCGAGGTCGGCACCGGCGTCACCGAGGTGGTGGCGCCGTGAACCGCTGCCGCCTCTTGCTGGTGTTGTGGGGTCTGGTCGCCGGTTGCGGCGATCCCGTGACCCTCGACCCGCCGGACTACATCGCGTGGGACAGCTTCGAGACCTACGGCCCGGCGCCCGGCCACGGCGACAGCTACCGCATCATCTACGCCAATCCGGCGGTGCGGACGCGGGGCCCGCGCGACAAGGACGCGGTGCTGGTCAAGGAGATCTACGACAACGTCGACAACCAGCCCGGCGCGCTGCGCTACGTCGCCATCATGCGCAAGCTGCGCAACGGCGTGTCGCCCGAGGACGAGGGCGGCTGGCTGTTCTCGTCCACCGACGCGCCCGGCGGCGCCGAGACCCACAGCTCGACCTGCTGGAACCGCTGTCACGTCCAGGCGCCGCTCGGCGGCGTCTGGCTCGACTACACGAAGTAGCCGCGTCGCCGCTCGATCACATCGTTGCGTCGGCGGTCATCGCGACAATCGCAGTCAAGCCGATCACTTCCACCATCCGGTCGCCCTTGAGCGAGGACGCGAAGCGGCCGAGTCGAAGGGCGCATGTCGACGGAGTGCGTCCTTCGACTCGGCCTCGCTGGCGCTCGGCCACCGCTCAGGACGACCGGGTCTTGGATCCCCGCTCCGCGGGCCTCAGGGCGTGAGGATGTCCGGCAGGCGAGCGGTGCCGTCGTCGCCGAACGTGGTGGCCGGCACGCCGAGGCCGTTGAGCATCGCGATGAACAGGTTGGCCAGCGGCGTCGCGTTCGGGTAGCGACGGTGGACGCCGACCGAGAGCGTGCCGCCCCCGCCGCCGGCGATGACGACCGGCAGGTTGGTGTGGCGGTGGGCGTCGCCGTCCTCGATCTCGCTCGAGAAGAACACCATCGAGTTGTCGAGCACGGTCACGCCCGGGGCGTCCTCGATGGCATCGAGGCGTCCGAGCAGATACGCGAGCTCCCCGACCTCCCAGGTATCGATCAGCGTCAGCTTGGCCAGGTTGCTGGTGGCCATCATGTGGTGCGACAGCTCGTGGTGCGCCTCGGTGACGCCGACCTGCGGGTGGGTGTTGCCCGAGCCGGCGTTGCCGAGCATGAACGTGATCACCCGGGTCAGGTCGCACTCGAACGCGATCACCATCAGATCGGCCATCGCCCGTGCCCGCGCCGCGAAGCTGAGGTTGTCCTCGGGCCGCGCCCCCGGCCGGCACACCCGGGTCGGGGTGGCGACCCGCGCCTCGAGCTCGCGGACCGAGGTCAGGTACTCGTCGAGCTTGGCCTGATCGGTCTTGCCGAGCTTGCCGCGCAGGCTGGTCGCCTCGTCGACCGCGTGGTCGAGCACGCTGGTGCGGTACAGCTGACGCTTGACGATCTCGGCGGCGGTCGCATCGGGATCGTAGCCCGCGAACAGGCGATCGAAGACGGCGCGCGGGTTGGTCTGCTTGGGCAGCGGCGTGGTCGGCCCGGCCCAGGCGATCGACCGCGCGTAGGCGCAGCTGTAGCCGGTGTCGCAGTCGCCGACGGCGGCGCCGCCGTCGGTGCCGAGCTCCAGCGACGGGAACGGCAGCCCCGCGCTCAGCACCGGCGCGACCACCTGATCGAGCGAGATGCCGTTGAGGATGTCAGCGCCGGCGGTCTTGCGGACGTGCTTGCAGGTCAGGAACGAGCCGGTGCCGGCGGCGTGGTCACCACCGCCATCGGAGCGACCGGGCCGGTTGTCGAGGCCGGTCAGGACCGACAGCTTCTGGCGGTGGGGTACGAGCGGGGTGAGGATCGGCGTCGCCGCCCAGGCCGCGCCTTCGGCGCTCGGCGTCCAGTCGCTCATCACGATGCCGCACGGGATGTAGTAGCCGAGGAAACGCTTGGCGACGACCGGATCGGCACCGCGCGCCTTCCGCGAGCGCAGCGACTCGAAGAACGGCAACGCGATCGCCGCGCCAGCGCCGGACAGGAACAGGCGGCGGCTGAATCTCATGGTTCACCTCGGCGCGCGACGAAGAAGTCGTCGGTCACGATGTCGACCAGGAGGTCGCTCAGGATGTAGCCGTTGGCGATGAAGTCGGCGGTGAGGGCGTCGATGTGCTCGGTCGCCTCGATGCGGAACGGTGACCGCCCGACGTAGGTGTAGAGCTTCTCGACCAGGCAGCGGTAGACCGCCGGGTCCTTGGCCAGCAGCTGGGTCATCTCGATCGCGCCGTCGAAGGCGGCGTCGTCGCCGTAGGTCCCGGTGGCGTCGATCGGATAGCCGCCGTCCTCGGTGCGGTGGCGGCCGATGGCGTCGAAGTGGTCGAGCCCGAAGCCGAGCGGGTCCATCACGCTGTGACAGCTGGCGCAGATCGGATTCTGCTGGTGGGCCTCGAGGCGGTCGCGGATGGAGCCGGTCGCCGTCATGCTGTCGGGCAGACCCTCGACGCCGGGCGGCGGCGGTCGCGGCGGCAGGCACAGCAGGTTGTCGAGCACCCACTTGCCGCGCAGCACCGGCGAGGTCCGCTTGGGCCGCGAGGTGACGCGCAGGAAGCTGCCCTGGGTGAGGAAGCCGCGCCGGCTGGTGCCGGCCAGCGACACCCGGACCAGCTCGGTTCCACTCACCGCCGGCAGGTCGTAGTGGGCAGCGAGCCTGGCGTTGACGTACGCGAAGTCGGCGACCAGGAACTGGTCCATCGGGATGTCTTCGTCGAGGAAGGCCTGGAAGTAGCGCCGGGTCTCGGCGCGCATCCCGGCCTCGAGCTCGTCGTCGTAGTCGGGGAACAGGGTGTAGTCGGGGTCCTGGTCGCCGAGCGCGCGGGTGAACAGCCACTGGCCGGCGAAGTTGTCGGTCAGCGCCACCGCCTTCGGATCGGCGAGCATCCGGCGCGCCTGGCGCTCGAGCTCGGCGCGATCGCTGATCGTGCCGGCCGCGGCGGCGGCGAACAGCTCGTCGTCGGGCATCGTGCTCCACAGGAAGTACGACAACCGGGTGGCCAGCTCCCATCCGGTGAGCGGGTGCGGCAGCTTCGAGTCGGGCGCCGGGTCGAGCTCGACCCGATAGATGAAGTGCGGCGACACCAGGATCGCCTGCAGCGCGAGGCGGAGGCCGGCCTCGGGCCCGTCACCCTGCGCCGCCGCCAGGTCGACGAGCGCCAGCAACTGCGCGACCTCGTCGTCGACCGCGGGCCGGCGCCAGGCGCGGCCGGCAAACCCGGCCAGGATGTCGGTCTGGCAGCTGCGCTGGTCGAGCGCGGCGCACAGCAGGATCCGGCGCCGCCGTTCCTCGTCGACCGGCGTGGCATCGAGCGGACCCTCGACCGCGACGTGGTCTACCCACAGGTTGCGGTCGGCGCTGGTGGCCTGGTCGTAGTAGTCGTTGACGAAGCTGACCAGGACCTGCGCGCTCCCGGCCGGCAGCGTGAAGGTCGCCTCGTAGATCGCCGGGGCGGCCTGAACCGCGGTGACGTCGATCACCACCGCCGGCTGGCCCGACACCTCGATCGCGAGCTGGGCCGGATCCGGGCCGGCCTGCTGGCCATAGGCGCGAACCGACACCTGGTAGCGCCCGGCCGCCGCGATCGGCACGTTGACGGTCGCGGTCCCGTTGCTGAAGAACAGCCACCCGGTGCCCGACGGGCCACCGACGGTGGTCGGCGACATCACCTCGAAGGTCTGCGTGGAGATGCCGACATTGGTCTTCAGCGCATCGGCGATCAGGTCCTCGGCCGCGCCCTCGTAGAGCTCGACCAGGAGCGGCGACAGCCGCAGCACGTCGGCGACGTTGTCGAAGCCGTAGCCTCGATCGTCAGCCGGGAAGTCGAGCGCCGGGCGGAGCTCGGTGCCGAGCAGATCGCGGACGGTGTTGTTGTATTCGGCGTTGTTGAGGCGGTGCAGCGTGACCCGGCCTGGGTCCTGGTCGCCGCCGGTCCCGCCGCACGCCGCCGCGCATGCGATGACCGATGCGCCAAGCACTCTGATCGCGGCCATCCGTGGAGGGTAACCGCTTGGCGAGGTCTGTGGGGAGGTTCCTGCTGCCCGGCCAGCGGAGCGTCGCCTACATCATCTCGGTCTTGGCCTTGGCTTGCTGCTGGGCCGCGCCGGCCGCGCGCGCCGACACGAACGAGGTCACGGCGTCGAGCAGCTTCTTGAGATGGCCGTTCATCTCGGCGGCCGACGCCCACCGATCGTCGCGTCGGATCGCCAGTCCGCGCATCACGATCTCCTCGAGGACGGTGGGCACCGCGGGCACCAGCTCGGACAGCGGGGGCGGCGCCTTGTGGCGGTCGAAGCCCTCGTAGGGCAGCTCGCTCGTCAGCATCTCGTACAGGCTCACCGACACCGAGAACAGGTCGCAGCGAGCGTCGATGTCGTCGCCCGACAGTTGCTCGGGCGGCATGTACGCCGGCGTCCCGGCGATCACGCTCTGCTTCTTGCCCTCGGCCAGCGACTTGGCCAGCCCGAAGTCCATCAGCTTCACCAGGCCCGACGAGGTGCGCATGATGTTGGCCGGCTTGATGTCGCGGTGGACGATCTGGCGCTCGTGCGCGTACTCGAGGGCGTCGAGCACCTGCTTGATGATGCGCATGCTCTCGACGATCGTGATGCCGGTCGGCTCGGCCATCAGCGACTCCACCGACTGGCCGTCGACGAACTCCATGCAGATGAAGGCCCGGCCTTGCAGGAAGCCGGTGTCGTGGATGGTGACGATGTTGGGGTGGTTGAGACCGGCGACGGCGCGCGCCTCGCGCTGGAACAGCTCGCGGACCCCGGGCTGGGTCGAGATCTCTTCGGACAGGAACTTGAGCGCGACGTCACGGCCGAGCAGGTTGTCGACGGCGCGGTAGACCACCGCCATGCCACCGCGGCCGAGCTCGCCGCGCAACTCGTACCGTTGTTGCCCGGGTGCGGCGTCGTTCTCGGCCAGCCGGGACCGCTTGCCGAGCGCCAGCTTCCAGGCCTGGATCTCCTCGGCGCGCCGCCAGGCGTCTCGGTAGGCCGGCGAGGTCTCCTCGACGGCGTCGAACATCTCGAGCGCGTTGTCGTAGTTGCCCTGGGCCAGGTAGAAGAGCCCGAGCCGGTAGTAGACCTCGATGTTGCCGAGGTCGCAGGGCCGGTTGCCGGTGAAGCGCCGCAGGGTCTCGTCGGTCGGTCCGTAGCGGGCCGCCTCGACCGCCGAGTCGGCGAGCAGGCCGCGCTGCACCGGAGTCTGCTCGAGGCCGACCACCAGGACCGCGGTCTTGATCACCGCCGACGGCGTCGCGCCGGGCGCCGGCAGTTGCGACAGCTCGACGCGGCGCCGGAGCTGCTGCGCCGCCGCTTCCGCAACCTGGGACGCGATCTGCTCGAGCTGCTGCGGATCGAGGCCCGGGAACGAGGTCGGGGCGGCGGCGCCGGCGGCGGGCACCGTCTTGGCTCGCGGTGTGGCCGGCCGGTGCTGGTTGACCTCGATCCGCAAGCTCTGCATCCGCGCCGCGACATCGCGGTAGGCGCCGACCTGCGCCATGATCTCCTCGTACAGCACCTCGGCGCGGTCGAGCTCGCCAGCCTTGGCGAGCAGATTCGCGTGCTGGTAGTGCCACTCGGCGGTCTGCGGGCTCAGCGGCCGAGCCTTGGTCTCGTGATCGAGGTAGGTCATCGCCACCGCCGGCGACAGGCCGGCGATCCGCTCGACGAAGCTCTCGGGCCGCGGCGACTTTCGGGCCACGTCGACCCACGCGGTCGCCGCGCGTTCCAGCTCGCCAGCCAGCTCGTAGAGCTCGGCGGCGCGCTGGTGGTTGCCCTTGCGGGCCAGCAGCGGCGCCGCCCGCCCCGGCTGGCCGAGCACGTTCACGAACAGGTGGATGGCCTCGTCGTCGAAGCCGGCATCGGCGTACAGCTCGGCGGCCCGCCCGATCTCGCCGTCGGCGAGCAGCGCGTCGGCGGCGTCGCGGGCCTTGCGCTGCAGCTCGCCGCGCGCCGCCTCGGACGGGTCACTGATGGCCGCCGCCTGGCGGTACTCACTCTCGAGGATCCGGGCCCGCGACTCCGGGGCCAGCGCCACCGCCTTGGCGGTGCCGGCGCCGGGCGCCAGGCGGAGCCGGGTGCGGCGCAGCTCGTCGGCCTTGGGCTCCATGCCGGCGCGCTCGTAGAAGTGCGCCGCGCGCTCCCAGTTGGTGGCGCGCTCGTAGAGCTCGGCAGCCTGGCGCAGGTCACCGCGCCGAACCGCGACCGCCGCTGCGTTCTCGGGCTCCTGGGCGCGGAGGTACAGATCGAAGGCCTGTCCCAGGTTGCCCTCGTCGACCGACAACCGGGCCGCCTCGCCGTACTTGCCGCGCTTGCTGAGGTCGGCGATGCGCTTGTCGACGCCGCCGCCCTTCTTCATCACCCGCACCAGCACGACCACGATCACCACGGCGACCACGACCGCCGCCAGCCCGCCCGGGGAGCGCAAGGCGTCCATCACCCACCTGCCCGCGTCACGCCACCACCAGCAGGGCCTCGCTGGGCGAGATCAAGTTGCGCGCCATGAGCAGCGACGCGTAGCGGCGGAACGGCGTCAGCGCCCCGGACTCGGCCGCGTTCTTCTCGATATCGCCCAGCGCCATGCCGGCCATCAGCATGTTCTTGGTGTTGTCCTTGAGCTCGAGCGCCTCGAGCACCGCGACGCGGCCGGCGTAGCCGCTGCCGTTGCACTCGCCACAGCCAACCGCACGCGGCATGGCGATCGGCGCCGCCTTGCCGGCCAGCCCTCGTGCCGCCAGGCTCTCCATCATGATCGGCGGCGGCACGTCGGTCTTGACGCAGCGCGTACACAGCTTGCGGGCCAGCCGCTGGACCAGGATGAGCGACACCGATTGCGAGATCAGCGTGCGCGAGCAGCCCAGGTTCTCGAGGCGCTGGATGGCGGCGATCGCGTTGTTGGCGTGCAGCGACGTGAACAGCAGGTGGCCGGTCATCGCCGCCTCGAGCGCCAGCATCGCGGTCTCCGAGTCGCGGACCTCGCCGACCAGGATCACATCCGGATCCTGGCGCAGGAACGCGCGCAGCACCTTGGCGAACCCGAGATCCACGGCGTGGTTGACCTGCACCTGCGTGCAGGTCGTGAGCCGGCACTCGATCGGGTCTTCGACGGTGACGATGTTGGTGTCGGGCCGGGCCTTGCGGCGCTCGTTGAGGCACGAGTAGAGGGTGGAGCTCTTGCCGGAGCCGGTCGGTCCGGCGACGATCAAGGCGCCGTACGGCTTGTTGAGGACGGCCCGGACCAGCGCCAGGGTCTTGGCCTCGAGGAAGATGGCGTCGAGCGGCCGCATCATGTTGCCGGCCTCGAACAGGCGCATGACGACCTTCTCGCCGCGCAGCGTCGGCAGCGTCGACACCCGCAGGTCGACATCGCGCTTGCCGACCCGCAGCCCGATGCGGCCGTCCTGCGGCAAGCGCCGCTCGGTGATGTCGAGCCCGGCCAGCACCTTGATGCGCGCGATCAGGCCCTTGGCGAACGACGCCGCGACGAACGACTCCCAGTCCTGCAGCGAACCCTGGACCCGGAACCGGACCTTGACGCCGATCGACTCGCCCTCGATGTGGATATCGGAGGCCTGGCGGTCGATCGCGGTGGCGATGATGCGGCTGGCGAGCTGCACCACCTCGTCGCCGATCACGTTGACCTGCTTGGTGACCGGCTCGTCGACCGTGCTGTCGAACTGCATCTGCTCCGGCGTGGTCATGACGGCGTGGGCGCGACCCGCCACCGCCGGATCGATGCGCAGGCGCAGGAACGCCTCGTTGAACTCGTCGGCGTTGACCGCGACGATGTTCAGATCGACGGCCGCGAGGATGCGACGCAGCTCGGAGACCGCAGCCGCGTTGAACGGATCGACCATGCCGATGGTGAGCGTCTTGCCGCGCAGCTCCAGCGGCAACAGGCGGTACTGGGCGATGGCCTTGGCCGGCACCAGCGAGATCACCTTCTCGCCCGGATCGTAGGTCGCGATGCGCACGAAGCGGACGCCATCGGCCGCGGCGGCGTCGGCCGCTGGCGCCGCCGCGGCCACTGGCGGTACCGGGATGGCGGCGCCGCTGACCCCGCCGCTGCGCAGCGCCGTCACGCCGGCCTGCACCGAGCGCATCGCGGTGCGGCGGGCCAGGGCGTGCGCGAACGGCGCGATCTTGCCGGCCAGCTGACCGAGCACGTCCTTGCCAAGCGTGAACACGACGCAGGCGTCCTCGGCGTAGACCTCGTAGGCCTGGGCGGTGCCGAGCAGCGCGGCGACCTCGCCGAAGAAATCGCCCTGCCGGACCTCCTCGAGCACCGTGGCGGTGCCGGTGGCGGCGTTGATCTGACGGAGCGAGGCCCGCCCCGAGAACAGGAGACCGATCTGCCCCTCGGGCGTCCCGGCGCGCACGATGACGCTGCCGGGGCCGTGTTCGGTGATCACCAGATGCGGCGCCACCTTGTCGACCACCGCGCGGTCGACCTGGCGAAACAGCGACGTCGAGGTGAGAAACTCAGCGACGACGCTGGGCAGCAGCGCCCCGCCTCGTCCCCCAGGGAGGTTCACCCTTCGATTCTATCCCGTCCCGGACCGCCGCCGCCAGCACCCAGCGCGAATCACTCGATGTAGGGCTCGTGACAGCAGGCCTCGACGTTGTTGCCGCTGGGGTCGAGCACGAAGCCACCGAAGTAGTTCGGGTGATAGATCGCCCGCACCCCGGGCCGACCGTTGTCCTTGCCGCCAGCGGCGATCGCCGCGGCGTAGAACGCCCGCACCGCGGCGCGGCCGCCGGCGCGTAGCGCGACGTGTTGACCGCCGGGACGGGCACCGCCGGCGACGATCCACAGATCGGGCTTGGGCGCGACGCCGAGGCCGATGGCGCCCGGGAATTCCATCAGCAGGGTGTAGCCGAGCGGCGCGACCGCCGCGACGTAGAACGCCTTCGCCGCGTCGAGGTCGTCGACGTAGATGCTGACGTGGTCGATCATGGTGGCCGGGACTCTACCCCAGAGTCCGCCGCCGGCTCGCTAACCGAGGACCGCGACGATCTCGTCGGCGGCGAAGCCGTACTCGGCGAGCACCTCGCGGCCGTGCTGGCCCAGCGTCGGCGGCGGGGTCGGCCGCACCGGGGGCCCGAGCGGCGTGCGCAGCTGCCGCAGCGGCCCGGCGGCGCCGCCATCGACGGTCACGAACACCTCGCGCGCCTGATGCAGCGGGTGCGTGGGCAGCTCGTCGAGCTCGAGGACCGGCTCGAGCAGGCAGTCGTGCGAGGCCAAGGCCGCCACCCACTCGTCGCGGCTGCGGGTGATGAGGATGGCCTGGATCTCGGCGCGGATCTGGTCCTGGCGCGCCGGCGGCGCCGCCAGCTCGCTGATGTCGGGCTTGCGGCCGATGGCGGTGTTGAAGGCGATCCAGAACTTGGGCTCCAGCGCGCCGACCGAGACAAAGCGATCGTCGGCGGTCCGATAGACGCCGTAGCAAGCCATGCCGCCGTTGAGCGCCTCGCTGCCGCGGGTCGGGTGGGCGCCGCAATCGAGGTTGCCGAGCTCGGCGGCGAGCAACGCCATGGCGCCCTCGGTCATCGAGATGTCGAGGTGAGCACCGGTGCCGGACCGCTCGCGGCCGAACAGCGCGGCCAGCACCCCGGTCGCGCCCCACAGGCCGCCGCCGGCGAAGTCGGCGATCTGGACCCCGGGCAAGGCCGGCGGCGCGCCGCGGCGCTCGGCGCCCATCGCCAGCACCCCGGCCAGCCCGATGTAGTTGAGGTCGTGGCCGGCGCGATGCACGTACGGACCGGTCTGGCCGTAGCCGCTGATCGAGCACATCACCAGCCGCGGGTTCACCGCCGACAGCGCCGTCCACCCCACGCCGAGCTTGTCCATCACGCCGGGTCGAAAGCTCTCGACCACGACGTCGGCCTTGGCGGCCAGGCGCAAGAACGCGTCGCGGGCGCCGGCCTGCTTCAGATCGAGCGCCAGCGAGCGCTTGCCGCGGTTGACCGCCAGGTAGCGCCCACCCATGCCGGCCTTGTGGGGCGGGAAGGCGCGGATGTAGTCGCCGACCTTGGGGTCCTCGATCTTGACCACGTCGGCGCCGAGGTCGGCGAGGATCATGGTCAGGAACGGGCCGGGCAACAGGCGCGACAGGTCGAGGACGCGGATGCCGTCGAGAGGACACGACATGAGGGACTCCGATCACGGGGACTACGAGCGCCAGCACAGCGCCGCGACGCGAACGTATCGCGTGTTATAGCGCCGCGCATGCCTGCTCGACGCGTGCTGCTCGCCCTGGCGATGGTCTGCGCCGCGAATCTGCTGCTCGAGGTCGCGCTGACGCGGATCTTCTCGGCGCTGATGTTCTACCACTTCACGTTCCTGGCCATCGCCGTGGCGCTGCTCGGCATGGGCGGCAGCGGGGTGTGGATCTACGTGTCGGGCCGCTACCCCGCCGAGACCGCCCGCGCCGACATGGCGCGCGCCGCCCGTCGCTTCGGCGCCGCGACGCTGCTGGTGCTCTGCTACGTGCTCGCCAACCCGATCGAGGCCCACGTCGGCCTCGGCGAGGCGCCGCGGTTCACCAACGTCAGCTTCCTGCAGCTGCTGCTGTTGTGCGGCGTGACCGTGCTGCCGTTCTTCTTCGCCGGCATGGTCGTGTCGCTGGCGATCACGCACTTCCGCGACCACATCGACCGCGTCTACACCTGGGACCTCGCCGGCGCCAGCCTGGCCGCGCTCGCGGTCGGCCTCGCGATTCGCCTGCTCGGTGGCCCGGCGCTGGTGATCGCGGTGGCGCTGCTGGGCTGTTGCGCGGGGCTCCTGTTCGCGCCCAGCCGGCGCGGCATCATCGCGGTCGCGGCCACCGCCGGCCTGCTGCTGCTCGCCCTGAGCACCGGCCTGTTCGCGACCCCGAGCGCCAAGTCGGTGCGCTCCGAGCGGGTCGTCTTCGACGAGTGGAACACGTTCTCGCACATCACGGTCGAGAAGATGGGCGCCGACAAGTTCGACATCCGCATCGACTCGGCGGCCCGCACGCCGGTGGCCCACCTGCGCGACACCACCTCCGAGACCTGGATGAACGACATCACCGCGCTCGGCTACACGCTGCACGCCGGCGGCGCCGCCAGCGCCCTGATCATCGGGCCGGGTGGTGGCATCGACGTGGCGCGGGCGCTGGCCTCGGGCGTCAAGCGGGTCACCGCGGTCGAGATCAACCCGCTCATCGCCGACGCCGTGATGCGCGGCCGCTTCGAGCGCGCCTCGGGTGGCCTGTACCGCGATCCGCGCATCGCGATCGTCGTCGACGAGGGCCGCAGCTTCGTGCGCCGCACCCGCGACCGCTACCAGGTCATCCAGCTGTCGATGGTCGACACCTGGGCGGCGACCGCGTCGGGCGCCTTCGCGCTCACCGAGAACACGCTGTACACCATCGAGGCGTTCCAGGACTACTACGCCCACCTGGCCGACGACGGCATCGTCACCATGACGCGGTGGTGGACCTACCTGTCCGGCCCCGAGGCCATGCGGCTGGCGATCCTGGCCGCCGGCGCCCTCGAGGCCGACGGCGTCGCTCCCGGCGCGACCCGCCCGCACCTCTACCTGGCCACCCACGACAACTTCGCCACCCTGCTGGTCAAGAAGACGCCGTTCACCGCCGACGAGCTGACCCAGCTCGACGACTGGTGCCGCCGCCTCGGCCACCGCACCGTGCTGTCGGCGACGGTCTCGGCGATGCCCGAGTTGACCGCGATGGTCGACGCCGGCGCCTGGAGCGCGCGGGTTCGCGCCAACAGCCAGGACCTGACCCCGCCCACCGATGACCGGCCGTTCTTCTTCTACTTCGTGAAGGGCAGCGATCTGCTGCGCCTCCGGCTCGGCGGCAACCGGATCAGCAACCCGGCGGTGTGGCTGTTGACCGCGCTGGGCGCGGTGCTGCTGGTCTTGACCGCCGCGTTCGTGTTCCTGCCCCTGTTCCTGCGCCGGTGGAGCGACCTGCGCGCCGGCGGCGAGCCGGGCGCGATCGGCCGCCGCGTGCTCGGCCTGGCCTACTTCGCGGCCATCGGGTTCGCCTTCATGGTGGTCGAGATCGCGCTCATGCAGCGGCTGTCGCTGTTCCTCGGCCATCCGTCGTACTCGCTGGTCGTGGTGCTGTTCGCGATCCTGCTCGGCACCGCTGCCGGCGCGCGGTTGTCGCGCCACCTCGCCGACCGACCCGGGCGCGGCGCGATGATCGGCGGCGCCGTCGTCGCCGTGCTGGCGATCGCCGGCGGCCTGGTGCTCGCCGACGTGGTGCGCAGCCTGATCACCATCGCCTTGCCGGCCCGCATGGCGGTGTCGGCGGCGATCGTGCTGGTGTTCGGGCTCGCCATGGGCCTGATGCTGCCGCTCGGCGTGCGCCTGCTGGCGCAGCGCGATGCGCAGATCATCCCGTGGGCGTGGGGCATCAACGGCGGGATGTCGGTGATCGGCACCGTCGGGGCGACCGTCATCGCGATCAGCGCCGGCTTCGGCGTGACCTTCTACATCGGGGCCGCGCTGTACGCGATCGCCGGCGCGCTGGGCTGGGCGCTCCACCGGCTGGTGGTGCGCCCGCCCGCGCTGTGAACCCGCCGCGCCTGTCGACCGAACCCGATCAGACGCGGGCGAGATCGAAGAACTGCTGCAGCTTCATCGCCAGCATCGGATCGCCGGAGACCCGCAGCTTGCCCTGGAAGTAGAGCTGCATGCCGGCGTTCGGATCGGCCAGCATCGACTTGAAGTCGTCGTGCGCGATCTCGATCGTGCACTGGGCCTTGCCGGTGTCGCCACGCTCGCAGGTGGGCGGGGCGGCGGTGAGGTCGCACGTCCACTCGCCGCCTCCGTCGCCGCTGATCTTGAACGCGTAGATCGCGTTCACCTCGCGCGCCTTGTCTGGATGCGCCAGCAGGCCCTTGGGCACGAGTTCGTCGAACAGTTGGGTTGCGTCCGTGGGGAGCTCAGCCATTTCCGTTTCCTTTGTGGAGTACGAACCGACGCCGACTTCGTACCCGCTCCGCCGCAGGGCGTCAAGGCTCGGCCCCCGGCCGTGAAAGCCGAAGATAGCCAGCCGCACGCTCAGGAGGTGTCGATCAAAGCCCGACACCTCTTGTCGATCGGCTTGCCGGCGATGCCGGCCGCGCCTGTACGGAATCGTCGCTCGAGGACTCGCGACTTCCGACGTCTCGAACCATGCCCGGACGGCATGGTTCGCCACGTCTTCAGGGCAGGTCGCTGGTGGTGAAGGCACAGCTGGCGACGTCGCCCTCGGTGGGCAGCCAGCGGGCGCTGTCGGTGTAGAACGTGCGCCGGAACATCGTGCTCCAGCACTCGGACGCCGTCACCTCGACGTCGAGGTCGCCGCTGCGCAGGCGGATGTCGGCACGACCGGCGCCGGTGGCGAGCCAGCGCGAGCGCAACGTGGCCTCCTCCTTGGCGGTCCCGGGGTCGGCGCTGTCGGCGAAGATGCGGAACACCATGTCGCCCGAGCGATCGCTGCCCTCGGCATAGGCGTAGTCGAAGTGGACGTCGGTGGCCACGCCCTCGAGGTCCTCGACGGTGTCGATGCTCATCTCGAGCTCGCGCTTGCCGACATCGTAGGTGACGCCGATGAGTCCGCGGCCGTCGTTGTCGATCGGGTTGACGCGCTCGGCGGCGTCGAAGTCGAGGCTGAAGTCGCCGGTGCCGTCGGGGTTCGCGTTGCCGGCGATCTGGGTCTCGAACGCGGCGTTGGCCACCGTCAGGTTGCGGCCGTCGAGCTTCCAGTCGTAGGTGCCGTCGGCACGCTCGGTGACGGTGAGCCGCCACTCGGCGGGGTCGAGCGCCTCGTGGTGCGGTCCCCAGACATAGGTGTCACCGTCGACGGAGGTGGGCGGGAACAGCACGATGGTGTGGACCAGGATCAGCACGAAGGCGGTGCCGCCGTTGAGCGTGCGGGTGACGTCGCGGGTGGCGACGTACCAGCTCGCGATGTCGCCGACCGCGAACGCGTTCGACGCCGCCGACTCGGGCAGCGCGATCCTCACGTCGCTGGCTTTCGGCAGCACGCCGGCGACCGGGTGCGGGCCTTCATTTTGCTGGATGCAGCCACCGAGCGAGACGCCCAGGACAGCCGCGGCGACGAGAGAACCGATGGTGCATTTGGTACGCATGACCCGGGTCATGAGCAGGCGGCGTGCCGACGATGATCGCGCTGATCTCGCGAGCTTGCGCTTGTGGTGGAATCCGACAGCCTAGCGCGCTGTGGGAGGGGCCCACGGCGCCGTGAACCGGGCGACACGGCCGGCGTCGAAGATCACGATCACGTTTCCGGCGTCAGCGGAGACGGCGGTCGGACCACCTCGGCCGCCGTCGGCCGGCGGCGGTGACGGCAGCGGCCAGACCCAAGCCACGCCGGTGCCATCGTAGGCCGCGAGATAGTCGCGATACAGCGAGGCATCGACCCGCACCACCACCGCGCCGGCGTCGCGACCGGGGACGCGCCCCGCCGCCAGCACGGTGAGGCCGGGCAGGCGCGGGCCGGCCTCGCGCGCGACGTAGCTGGCGCCGGCATCGATCACCTGCCGCCAGACCGCGTCGCCGTCGGTCGCGACGACGTCGTCGGCCACCGGCGACGGCGCCGGCGCATCGCTGCGCGGCTGCGCGCGCCCGGACGGTAGCTCGAGCGCGAAGCGGCAGGTGTCGCGCCCCAGCGTCAGCGCTGCAGGATCGTCACCGGCAAGCGTCCAGGCGCCGCCGACGACGCAACCGACCTTTTCGTCGGGTGTATAGATGCGGCCGGCGCTGCGGGCGGCGATCGCGATCGGATCGATGCGCTCGAAGCAGGCCACGACCCGGTGGCCGGGCGGCGCCGCCACCGCTCCATCGCACTCGCTGACCAGGACGACGTCGTGGCGGGTCAGCACCAGGGGCGCCGACAGCCAGGCCCCCCCCGGACGACGCCAGGCCTCGGCGCCGCGCGAGAGATCGAGCCCCCGGTAGCCGGCGCGCGAGCCGGCGACGACGACCCGCTCGCCGACGACCACCGGTGGGTGGATCGCGAAGGAGGGCCGGGGCGCCAGCGGCGTGAGCTCGACCAGCCAGTCGGGCTGGGCCAGCGACAGCCCGGCCAGCTCGGGCCAACCGGCGATCGGCGGCGCCGCGGCGTCGCGCGCCAGCGTCGCCGGGGTCGATCGCTCGCGGTCCTTGCAGCCGACCACGACCGCGACCGCGACCGCGACCGCGATCGCGATCCGCAGGTCAGTGATCGCCGGACTCCTTCTTGCGGCGCGACTGGGCCTCACGGTAGCGGTCGGCCCAGCCCTCGACGTTGACCTGCTTGACGCGCGACAGGGCGAGCGCGCCGCGCGGGACGTCCCTGGTCACCGTGGTGCCGGAACCGACGTAGGCGTCACGGCCGACGGTCACCGGCGCGACCAGCTGCGAGTCGCTGCCGATGAACGCGCCGGCCTCGATCGTGGTCTGGTGCTTGGTGAAGCCGTCGTAGTTGCAGGTGATGGTGCCGGCGCCGATGTTGGCCTTGGCGCCCACCGAGACGTCGCCGAGGTACGACAGGTGGTTGGCCTTGGCGCCGGCCATGATGTGCGCCTTCTTGGTCTCGACGAAGTTGCCGACCCGGGCGTCATCGTCGAGGCGGGTCTTGGGCCGCAGGTGCGTGAACGGCCCCACCTCCGCGCGCGGACCGATCACCGAGTCGGAGGCGATCGTGTACGGCTTGAGGTGGGCGTCGGCGGCGACCGTGACGTCGGTGAGCACACACCCGGCGTCGATGCGCACCCGCTCACCGACGCTGGTGCGGCCGCGCAGGATCACGCCCGGACCGATCCACGCGTCGCGGCCGACCGGGATATCGGCGTCGACGTAGGTCGCGTCCGGCGCCACGAAGGTCACGCCGGCGCGCATCAGCTCGTCGTTGATCCGGCGGCGGGCGGCGCCGTCGACGGCGGCGAGATCGACGCGATCGTTGATGCCCGAGACCTCCTCGAACGGCGCATCGATCGCGGTGGCTCCGCCGCGGGTCGCCGCCCGCGCGACCAGGTCGGTCAGGTACAGCTCGCCCTTGGCGTTGTCGGCGCGCAGCGTCGCCAGGTCGGCGCGCAGGTGGCCGAGCCGCACGGCGTAGAACCCGGCGTTGGTGTCCAGGATCTCCCGTTCCTCGGCGGTGGCGTCGGCATGCTCGACGATCCGCTGCAGCGTCCCGGCGGCGTCGCGGACCAGGCGACCGTAGGGCATCGGCCGATGGGGCACGGTGGACAGCAAGGCGAGCCCGGCCGGGTTCGCCGCGCAGGCCTCGGTCAGCACCGCGATGCGCTCGGCGCGCAGCAACGGCGCGTCACCCGACAGGATCACCACGATGCGGTCGTCGGGCTCGCCGTGCAGCGCCGGCAGCGCGCTGGCGACCGCGTGGCCGGTACCCTTCTGCTCGGCCTGCAGCGCGACCTCGATGGCGCCGGCGCCGTAGCGAGCGTCGAGCGCCGCCTTCACGGTCTCGAGCTGGTGGCCGAGGATGGCGACCACGCGGGCGGCACCGGCGCCGCGCGCAGCCTCGATCGCCCACGCGATCATCGGGCGGCCGGCGATCTCGTGGAGGACCTTGGCCTGGTCGCTCTTCATGCGGGTGCCGAGGCCGGCGGCCATGATCAGCACGATCGGAGCAGGACGACTCATATGGCGGGGGAACATAACAGAAGCGCCGTCGGCGGCTGCTACAACTCCCGGCATGCGACGTGGAGTGCCGCTCGAGGTGTGGGTGGCCGGGAAGCAGGTCCGGTGAGTCGCGGCGCGGTGCGTGTCGCCGGCACCGTCGCCACCATCGCGCTGACGATCGCCGCGCTGGCGGCGGGGGTCCACGCCCACCAGTCGTCGGTGACCTACGTCGAGGCCACGCTCGATGGCGCGCACGTGACGGTGAGCGTGCGGGTGGCGCCCCGCGATCTGGTCGAAGATCTCGGCCACGGCGATACCGCGATCGACGCCGCCGCCTTGATCGCCGCCCGTCGCGATGAGATCGCCGCCCACGTCACCGCGCGGGTCGAGATCCAGGACGGCGACACACCGTGCCCCCCCGGCGCCGTGGCCGTCGTCCAGGCCGGCGACCGCGTCGACGTCCGCTGGGTCGCCACCTGCCCGGCGCCGCCGACCCGCCTGGTGCTCGACTACGCGCTGGTCTTCGCCGCCGATCGCAACCACACCGCCGCGCTGCGCGTGCGCGTCCCCGGCCAGCCGCCCGCCGACACCTTGCTCTCGGTCGACGCGGCACGCTTCGTGTGGCAGCTCGGCGAGCCGCCGCCGTCGGGCGCCGGCGCGTTCGTGCGCGAGGGCATCCACCACGTCGCCACCGGCCTCGATCACGTCGCGTTCGTGCTCGCGTTGCTGCTCGCGGTCGTGATTGCGAGGTCGAGCGGTGACGCCGGCGGCTGGCAGGTGCGCCGGCTCGGCCCGGCGCTGCGCACCACCGCCGGCGTGGTCAGCGCGTTCACGGTCGCGCACTCGCTGACGCTGATCGTCGCCGCGCTGGGCTGGGTCGCGCTGCCGGGCCGCCTGGTCGAGAGCACGATCGCGGCCTCGATCGTCATCACCGCGGTCGCCGACGTGGTCCGCCCCGAGGCCCGCTGGCGCCTCGCTACCGCGTTCGGCTTCGGCCTGATGCACGGCCTCGGCTTCGCCCGCATGCTCGCCGAGCTCTTGCCGCCCGGCGACGTGATCGTCCCGCTGCTGTGCTTCAACGTCGGCGTCGAGCTGGCCCAGCTCGCGATCGTCGCGGTCGCCGTACCCGCCGCGTGGCTGGCCGCCCGCGCCCTGGGCGCCGACCGCTACCGTACCGTCGCCCTGCCGGCGCTCGCCGCCCCGCTCGCGATCTTCGGAGCGATCTGGCTGGTGGAGCGGTTGGCGGATGTCGTCATCCTTGGCCTGTGATATCAAGTAATATTATATGATTAGAAATTCTTTAGTCTGAAAATATTTTCAGACTAAAAAATAATGTAGGCTCCAAGGGTGCGCACCGGGGCAATCGAGCGCCTGCGCGGCCGGCTGCAGGCCGACGGGTGGACCCTGGTGGCCGGTCACGAAGCCGACCTGTGCGTTCGTCGCAACGACGTGACCGTCGTGATCGAGGTGAACGAGGTCGCGAGCAGCGGATGGGACCATCTACGCGGGGGCCTTGCCGATGCGATCCTCCGCTCGCAACGCGCCGCTTCGCTGCGGCCAGGTGCCAACCCGGTTGCCGTGGTCGCCGCGCCGCGGGTTTCGAACCGGATGATCGCTCGGCTTTCGGAGTATCGAGACGCGCATGCACCCGACGTCAGCTGGGGTGTTGTCGACGATGACGGACGGATCGACCTCCATGGTGTGCTCGAACTGCGGGTTCCACCGACCCGACCAGCGCGGGGAACGGAAGAACGTCGCGTCAATCTGTGGAGCGATCTGGGACAGTGGGTGCTCAAGGTGGTGGTCAACGATACGGTGCGGATCTCGTCGGGCGTCAGCCCACGCGTGATCGGCATGCCCGGTGCCCAGTTTGCCGACTCCATCGGCGTCTCCCGATCCTTCGCGTGGCAGATCACCGCGCAGCTGCGTCGCGACGGTTTTCTCGACGACGACAATCGTGTGCTGCGGCTCGGCGATCTGCTGCAGATGTGGCGGCATCGCCAGGAGCGCCCGCGCCTCCACGCGATGAGCTGGCTGATCCCGGGCGGAGCGCCTCGCCTTCGACTACTGCCCATGCTGGCTGCTTCAGGGAGTCAGTGCCTGGCCGGCTACACGGCCTGCCGCGAACACGGGATCGCGATCGTCCCCGAGGGCGTGTTCGAGATCCAGGCCCGCTCGCTGCGGGACCTCGAGATGCGCACGCGCCTGGTACCGAGCGCGCCCGGCGAACGTGTCGACGTGCTCGTCCGGGTCCCGGCCACCCCGGAAGCTGTTTTTCGGGCCGTGACGGTCCCTGCCGACGATGGCGCGACCGCGGCCGACCTCCTCCAGTGCTGGCTCGACCTCGTCGATGAGCCCGGTCGGGGCGGCGAGCAGGCCGACGTGATCTGGCGCGAGCGGTTCCACCTGCCATGACGTCGCCGGGCGATCGCGCGGGTTTGATTCACGTCCTCCGGGCCCTCGGTGACGGCGTGACCGATGTGATGGTCGTCGGCGGCTGGGCGCATCGACTCCACGCCCATCATCCGCTGGCGGCGAGTGGCGGCAATCCACTCACCACCCTCGATTTCGATCTGTTCGTACCGCTGCCGTCGCCCTCCTCGGCGATCCGCGTCACGTCGCTCGTGGAGGCGGGCTTCGAGGTGCGACTCGGCGGCCTCGATGCGGCGCCGGTCACCAAGTACGTGCTCCCGCCGGGGCGCGGCATCGCAGGCAGCATCCTCGAGCTCGAGTTCCTCGCCCACCGCCGCGGCGCCGAGATCGACCGACGCGGTCACCGACAGCGCACGACGCACGTCGGCGACGCGGTCGCCCAGCTCCTCCCGCACCTCGACGTGATGACCCACGAGCCGTGGACGCTGCACCTGAGCGACGAGCTCGGCTACCCGACCGGTGCCACCGGCCTCACGGTGCGGGTGGTCGCACCGGCGACCTACATCGCACACAAGCTGATGATCCTGCCGGAGCGGCGAACGCTGCAGAAGCGAAGCCAGGACGTCCGTTACGTCTACGAGTCGATCGTGCGCTTCTCACCCGTGCTCGACGAGCTCGGTGCCTCGTGGCGCCGACGGGTGTCAACCGCGGCCGATCGCCGGCGCCTCGACGCCGGACGCAAGCTGGCGTGCACGCCCGAGCTCGCCGAGCTGGCCAGGCGCATCCGCGACCTCGACGGACGCGAGGCGCCCGCCGCGCGAGTCGCCGCCGTGATCGAGGCCGGCTCAGCGCAGATGTTTGACGGCTGATCAGGGTCGCGTAGCCTGACGGACCGATGACGACATTCCTGCGCTGGCTGCTCACCGCGATCATGGTCGGCTCGGGCGTCTACCACTTCGCCCACCCGGCGCCCTACGTCGCGATGATGCCGGAGGCGCTGCCGGCCCACCTGGCGCTGGTCTACATCTCCGGCCTCGCCGAGCTGGCCGGCGGCCTGGGACTGATCCTGCCCCAGACCCGCCGGCTCGCCGCCTGGGGACTGGTGGTGCTGCTGGTCGCCATCTTTCCCGCCAACATCAACATGGCGGTCAACGACATCCCGCTCGATGGCCGTGACCTGCCGACCTGGGCGCTGTGGGGCCGCCTGCCCGTGCAAGCGCTGTTCATCGCCTGGGCGTGGCGGTTCACGCGCCGCGATCGCTGACCGGCGACGGGGCCACTACGCCAGCAGGCCCGGTAGCGGACCGCTCGACGCGTCACCGAAGCCGCCGAGCCGGTCTCCCATCGCGTGGGCGATCGCGAGCAGCAGATCGGCGTGGCGGCGGTACCCGAACTGGAGCAGCCGGCCAGTGCGCACGCTTCCCGAGCCGCCGCCGGCGAGCACGAACGGCATGTCGTCGTGGGCGTGGGTGTTGCCGTCGCAGACCTCGGTGGCGAGCAGGACCAGCGAGTGATCGAGCATGGTGGCGCCGTCCTTGGGGAGGGCGGCGAGCTCGTCGAGCAGGCGCATGTCGAAGCCGGGGTCGTACATCGGCGTGGCGGCGAACCGACTCATCGCCGGGTTAGGCGCAATGCCAGTCACTTAGCGACGTCAGTCCAATCATGTCGATCACTTCCACCCCCGTTCGCCCTGAGCGAGGCCGCGCAGCGGCCGAGTCGAAGGGCGCAGCTCAAGATCCTACACATCGTCGCGTCAGGGACTTCACCCAGAACAGCAGGCAAGTCGATCACTTCCCCATCCGTTTGCCCTGAGCGAGGCCGCGCAGCGGCCGAGTCG
>CANKMW010000024.1 GCA_947483555.1 Myxococcales bacterium | reverse complement strand
CGAGCGGAAACCTTCATGGTGCCTCCTGCCCGGCGAAGAGCCGGAAGGAGACCAGGATCCGCCGCCCGGATTATGCCGCGTTCAACTTGCTGTCCTCGACGAGGCGCCCACCCCTACGCGGCATAACCAGGTACGCGGCATAATGCGAGTTATGCCGCGCGCGGCATAACGAGCACAACGCACAGACGTTATCCAGCGAGGTCTCGCCGCCGTCGGCCCAGTGCTGGATGTGGTGACCGTCGAGGTACAGCCGTTTGGTGCACCCGGGGAACCGGCAGGTCTGGTCGCGGTGCAGCATGGCGCGCTTGATCGACGCGGGCAGCGTCCGGGTCCGTCGCCCGACCGACAGTGGCCGACCGCCGTCATCCTCGACGAGCTCGACCACGCCGGCGTCGCACGCCAGCCGCCGTGCGGTTTCCGCGGAAACGCAGGCCCCATCGGCGACCACGCCGATGTGGTCAGGCGCGGCAGGCTCCGCGCGGCTGGCGAGGGCGGCGGCGGGGATCGTCATCACGATCTCGACCGGCGCCCGCTCGGGCGCCTCACCGCGCAGCGCTGCTTGCGCCAGCGCCATCAGGCCGTCGGCGCGGTCGAACGTTCCCGCGGAGACTCGCTTCGCCTCGTGCTCGATCGCCGCCATCACGGCCGCTGCCTCGTCGGGCAGGAGCACCGCCTCGATGCGGACCATGCCATCGTCGAGCTCGCGGCGCACGACGCGGCGCCGGGCGCGGACCTCCTCGGCCGACGCCCGCGCCAGCCGCTGCACCGTGCGGTACTTGCGGCAGATGGTCTCGAGCTGCGCCGCCGTGGTCGCCAGCGCGTCGATCAGCAGCGCCGCCTCCGTCGCCGCGGTGGCAACCCGCGTGATCGCCCGGATCTTGGAGTACGACAGCTGGCCGCGGCGCAGCGCCTCATCGATGCACGGCAGCTCGCCCAGCCGACGTGCGACGCGCACGTGCTCGCGCCCGGTGGCCAGCGTCCAGCCCACCCGCCATGACAGCCAGTGCGCGCACGACTGCGCGCCTGCATGATGCCAGCCATTGCCAGCATCGTATTCGCGCAAGTCGGCCAGGAGTCGATGCATTGCCGCGTCCAGGTGCGCCGCCTCCTCGGCAATCCGGTCGCCCAGCCGCTCCATCGCCACCCGTTGCGGATTGACCTGCTTGTTCGCCACCATCGCCATTACTGACCATGTACTGCTCGAATGTGCAAATGTCAACTGACAATGATGGCAGTAGCCGGCTTCGGCTTCGGCTTCGGCTTCGGCGCTCAGCGTTGTGCCGCCCATGTTACCGTCGCCACCGTGAGCGATCGCGGCCCTGTCCTGGTCACCGGCGCCAGCGGCTTCATCGGCCGCCGCGTGGTGGCGCGGCTGGCCGCGGCCGGGCGGCCGGTGCGCGCGTTCCTCATGCCGGGCGAGGATCCCGGCGCCATCCGCGAGCTGGCCGCCGCCCGCGGGCTCGAGATCGCGCGCGGCGATGTCACCGATGCGGCCAGCGTGACCGCCGCGGTCCGCGGGACGGCGCGGGTGGTGCACCTGGCGGCGGTGGTCGGCGACTGGGGGCCGGACGAGCTGTTCGAGCGGGTCAACGTCGGCGGCACGCGTCACGTCGTCGACGCGGCGGCGGCGGCCGGCTGCGAGCGTCTGCTGATGGTGTCGTCGATCGTCGTCTACGGGCGGCGACTCGCCGACGGTGGCTGCGAGGAGGACGCACCTCGCGAGCACGGTATCGGACCGTACAGCCGGACCAAGCGAGCGTCCGAGGTGCTGGCCCTCGACGCCCACGGCTTTGGTCGCGTCCCGGTCACGGTGGTGCGGCCCGGCAACGTGTGGGGACCAGGCTCGGGGCTGTGGGTCGACGAGGTCGTGAGGCTGGCGCGCCGCGGCATGTTGCTGCTGCTCGGCGACGGCCGCGGCGATGCCACGCTGGCCTACGTCGACAACGTCGTCGACGTGATCATCCGGGCGCTCGACGCGCCGGCCGCCGCCGGGCGGATCTACAACGCGATCGACGCTGGCGGCGTGTCGTGGCGCGACTACCTGTCGGACCTGTCCCGCCTGGTCGGCGTCGCGCCGCCCCGCCGCTCGATGCCGCCGGTCGTGGCCCGCGCGCTGGCCGGCGCCATGGAACGGTTCTGGCGCCTCACCCGCCGGCGCGGGCGCCCGCTGCTCACCCGCGAAGCGGTCCAGCTGCTGTCCTCCGGTCCGCCGGTCCCGATCGCCCGCGCCCGGGCCGAGCTCGGGTACGATCCGGCTCCGTACGATCGCGGCCTGGCCGCCGTCGCCCGCTACCTCGAGGGAACCCCATGAAGAACCTGCACCTCGCGCTCACGACCATCGTCATCGCGGCCGCGTTGCTGGCCGCGTGCGATAGCCGCGCCACTGCCTCCGGGCCCGGCGAGGCCGGCAAGGTCGACCGCCTGTCGCGGGAGCTCGAGAGCTGCGGCACCACCGCCCACTGCGCCGAGGGGCTGCGCTGCTGGGAGCGCGCCTGTCAGCGCGAGGGACGTTCGACGCTCGGCGACTTCCAGGTCGCGCGCGGCGCGCGGCTGCTCGGAAGCGGCGACACCGACGGCGCCCTGGCCGCCTACGCGCTCGCGCTCGCCGCCTACGAGGCCGACAAGCTGACGGTTCCGCCCGACGTCGACTGCGCCTACGGCCTGGCCCTGGTCCGCGCCCGGGCCACCAAGGACAAGGCCGAGCTCGCGGCCCGCGTGCTGCACCGGTGCGTGCTCGCCATTCCGGCCGCGGTCTCGCTGCGGACCCAGGCGCTGGCCGGGCTCGCCGAGCTCGACCAGGCCGGCCTCGATCCCAACCAGATCGCGCGGGCGCAGCTCGCCGACCTGTACCTGACCCGCGCGCCGGCCAAGCCGCCGACCGACACGCTGACGGTGACGGTGAGCGCGGATCCAGCGCCGCGGGGCCGCAGCTTCGCGCTCATCCCCGAGCGCCTGGCTCAGCCCGACGCCAAGGCGGCGCTGGCCGCGTGCTGGGAGCGGAACTTCTCCTCGACCCAGGCCAAGGAGCTGACCGCCCGGCTCGCCGTCGAGGTCAAGTACCGTCCCAGCGCGTACGACGACGAGCCCGGCAGCTACGAGCCAACCTGGGCGCCGGCCGTCGCTCCGTCGGAGGCCGAGGGCTGCGTGCGCGCCGCGGTCGAGCCGCTGGTCGCGCCGCTCAAGATCCGCGACGCCTTCGTCACGACGTTGACGGTGGTGGTGAAGTAGCGGCTGACGTGGTAGGTCCCGGGGCTGCCGTGTCCGCGCCGCCGCCCACGCTCGATGACCGTCCCGATCTGCGCGCCCTGACGCTCGACGAGGCGCAGGCGGTGGCGGTGACGCTGGGCCTGCCGCGCTTCCGCGGCGAGCAGGCCTGGCGCTGGGTGCACGGCAAGGGCGCGACGTCGTGGGACGAGATGTCCAACATCGGCCCCGCGGTGCGCGACCGTCTCGCCGCCGGGATTCGCATCGGCACCCTGGTGGTCGCCGAGGTCCAGCGCTCGCGCGACGGCACGATCAAGCTGCGCTTCACGACCCGCGACGGCTTCGCCATCGAGAGCGTGCTCATCCCCGACGGCGACAAGACCACGCAATGCATCTCGTCGCAGGTCGGCTGCGCCGTCGATTGCCAGTTCTGCGCCACCGCCAAGCTCGGCCTGACCCGCAACCTCGACCCGGGCGAGATCGCCGATCAGGTCTATCGCGCCAAGGCGTTGCTCGCCGCCGAGGATCCGGGCGGCAGCGGGCGCCGCATCACCAACCTGGTCTACATGGGGATGGGCGAGCCGCTGCACAACTACGACAACGTCATGCGGTCGCTGCGCATCCTCACCCACGATCTGGGCGCCGGGCTGTCGCAGCGCCGGATCACCGTGTCGACCGCGGGCCTGGTGCCGCGGCTGGAGAAGCTCGGCGCCGAGGACGTGCGGCCCAACCTGGCGGTGTCGCTCAACGCCTCCAACGATCGCGTGCGCGACGCCATCATGCCGATCAACAAGAAGTGGAACATCGGCAAGCTGCTGGCCGCCATCCGCGCCTATCCGCTCGAGCACCGGCGCCGGGTCACGTTCGAGTACGTGCTGCTGGCCGACGTCAACGATTCGCTCGCGGCGGCCGGCGAGCTGGCGCAGTTGCTGCGCGGCCACCGCTGCAAGGTCAACCTGATCCCGTTCAACCCCCACCCCGAGGCCGCGTACCGGCGACCATCGTCGGAGGCCATCGAGGCCTTCCAGAGCGAGTGCAAGCGGCTCGGGCTACCGACCTACCTGCGCACCCCGCGCGGCGACGACATCGACGCCGCGTGCGGCCAGCTCGCCAACCGCTCGAACGGCGAGCTGCTGGTGCCGCTGCGCCGCAAGCACGTCGCCGCCTCGTCGGCGCCGCCGGCGCCTGACGTGGAGTAGCGGCCGCGGGTCGCGCGTTCTCGCCATGACCGAGATGCACAACACCGGCACTCCGAGCCCGGCGATCGAGCCGGTGCTGCCGCCGGCGTCGCCGCCGGCGTTCGCCGCCGGGGTCGCGGTCGGTCTCGTGGTCGCGGCGATCGCGGCCCAGGTCTGGCTGGCCCAGCACCTCGAGCCGCTGACCCAGTGGCAGCTCGACGTCGAGCTGCGCAGCCTGTCGAGCCTGGCGCTGTCGCCGCTGTGGCGCTGGGGCGTCCCGGCCACCTTTGCTGCCGCGCTCGGCGGCTTGCTCGCGCTGCGGGTTCGCCACGTGCTGGTCTACGCCGTCGTCGCGGCGGCGGCCGTGCTGGCGCTGGCGCTGACCTATCTGTGGGCGATGGATCCGTTCACCGAGCTGGCCGGGCACATCCGCGGCTGACGCCGCGGGCGCGATGCGGCCGACGTCGTGGCGCGACGCCCGTGTTCGTCAGCGGGCGAGCGACGCCAGCTCGGCGCCGGCGAAGAAGAACCCGATCTCCTGCGCCGCGGTCTCGGGCCCGTCGGAGCCGTGGGCCGCGTTGCGCTCGATGTTGGTGCCGAACAGCTTGCGGATGGTGCCGGCGTCGGCCTTCTCCGGGTTGGTCGCGCCCATGATCTCGCGGTTGCGGGCGATGGCGTTCTCGCCCTCGAGCACCTGGACCACCACCGGGCCCTCGGTCATGAAGGTGACCAGGTCGCCGTAGAACGGGCGATCCTTGTGGACGGCGTAGAAGGCGCGGGCCTGGGCGTCGCTGAGGCGGACCATGCGGGAGGCGACGACGCGCAGGCCGCCCTCCTCGAGCTTGGCGACCACGCCGCCGATGGCGTTCTTCTTGACGGCGTCGGGCTTGATGATGCTGAAGGTGCGTTCGATGGCCATGGGCGTACTCCGGGACGAGGGCTGGGGGGAAGGTTGGAGATCGGGAACCGCGGATCAGATCAGAGACGACGACGGCTCACAGGATCGACGCGAGCGTGCGGGCCATCTCGGCCGGCGTCGGCGAGACCTTGATGCCGGCGGCCTCGAGCGCGGCGATCTTGTCCTTGGCCGCGCCCTTGCCACCCGAGATGATGGCGCCGGCGTGACCCATGCGCTTGCCGGGCGGCGCGGTCTGGCCGCCGATGAACGCGGCGACCGGCTTCTTGACGTGCTCCTTGATGAACGCCGCCGCTTCCTCCTCGGAGGAGCCGCCGATCTCGCCGATCATGAAGATCGCGCTGGTGCCGGGGTCGTCGGCGAACAACGCCAGCGCCTCGATGAAGTCCATGCCCTTGACCGGGTCGCCGCCGATGCCGATCGCGGTCGACTGGCCGAGGCCGATCGTCGACAGCTGGTGCACGACCTCGTAGGTCAGCGTGCCGGAGCGCGACACCACGCCGACGCCGCCCGGCTTGTGGATGTAGCCGGGCATGATGCCGATCTTGCACTGGCCGGGCGTGATCACGCCCGGGCAGTTGGGGCCGACCGTGGTGACGTGCGGGTAGTCGCGGTCGAGCACCGACTTGACGCGGATCATGTCGCGGGCCGGGATGCCCTCGGTGATCGTGATGATGAGCTCGATGCCGGAGGCCGCGGCCTCGAGGATGGCGTCGGCCGCGAACGGCGGCGGCACGAAGATGACCGACGTGTTGGCGCCGGCCTGTTGCACGGCCTCGTCGACGGTGTCGAACATCGGGATCTGTTCGAGGCCGGCGACCTTGGTGCCGCCCTTGCCCGGGGTGACGCCGGCGACCACGCGGGTGCCGTACTCGACGGCTCCCTTGGCGTGAAAGGCACCGGTCGATCCGGACATGCCCTGGACGACGAGACGGGTATCGAATCCGACCAGGACGCTCACTTGGCGCCTCCCTTCAACGCGGCGACCGCGGCCACGGCCTTCTGAGCGCCGTCGGCCATGTCGGCGGCGGCCAGGATGTTGAGGCCGCTGTCGGCGAGCAGCTTCTTGCCGAGCTCGACGTTGGTGCCCTCGAGGCGGACCACCAGCGGCATCGAGAGCCCGGTCTCCTTGACCGCGGCGATGATGCCGTTGGCGATGGTGTCGCACTTCATGATGCCGCCGAAGATGTTGACGAAGATCGCCTTCACCGCCGGGTCGGTGGTGATGATCTTGAACGCGGCGGTGACCTTCTCGGTGGTGGCGCCGCCGCCGACGTCGAGGAAGTTGGCGGGCTGGCCGCCGTAGAACTTGATGATGTCCATGGTCGACATCGCCAGGCCGGCGCCGTTGACCATGCAGCCGATGTTGCCCTCGAGCGCGATGTACGACAGGTCCCACTGCTTGGCGGCGGTCTCCTGCGGATCCTCCTCGTTGGGATCGCGCCACTCGGCCAGCTCGGGGTGGCGGTAGAGCGCGTTGTCGTCGAAGTTGATCTTGGCGTCGAGCGCCAGCACCTTGCCGTCCTGGGTCACCACCAGCGGGTTGACCTCGAGCATCGAGCAGTCCATGTCCTCGTAGCAGCGGGTCAGGAGGCGCAAGAACTTGACCAGCTCGCCGGTCACCGCCGGCGTCATCGCCAGGCGCTTGGCCAGGCGCCGGGCCTGGTAGTCCTGCCAGCCCACCGCGGGGTTGACCGACTCCTTCAAGATCTTCTCGGGGTGGGTGGCCGCGACCTCCTCGATGTCCACGCCGCCCTCGGTCGAGGCCATCACGGTGACCCGGCCGGTGGCGCGATCGAGCAACATGCCGAGGTAGTACTCCTTGGCGATCGCGAGGCCCTGCTCGACGAACAGGCGCTGCACCTTCTTGCCCGCGGGGCCGGTCTGCGGCGTCACCAGGGTCATGCCGAAGATGCGCTTGACCGCTTCCTCGGCGTCGACGCGGGTCCTGGCGACCTTGACGCCGCCGGCCTTGCCGCGGCCGCCGGCGTGGATCTGGGCCTTGACCACGACCACGTCGCCGCCCGACTCCTTCTGCACCCGGGGGATCGCGGCGAGCGCGTCCTCGACGGACAGGGCGGGGATGCCGAACGGCACCGGCACGCCGTACTTCCGCAACAGCTCTTTGCCCTGGTACTCGTGGATCTTCATCGGGTTCTCGCCTGGTTCGCGTTGGGGACGGCGATGGCCGCCGGGCGCGGGTTTACCGTCGACAGGGCCGGCGGTGCAAGGGCGGCGTGGCCGTGTTGCGCGCCGAACCGGCTACAGCAGCACGCCGCCCGCGGGCAGGCTCGAGCGCGCGGCGTCGGGCTCCGGCACGCCGGCGTCGCCGCCGAGGACCGGGACCTCGACGGGCAACGCCACACCGGGAGGCGCGGTCGGTCGGGTGCCCGGCAGCGGCACGCCCGAGGGCGGGCTGTGCGGCGCGCCGACACCGCCGGGACCCCGGCCGAGCGTGGCCGCGGTGGCGCGCGCGAACGTCGCCCACTCGGCGGCGTCGGAGGCGTGGCGCGGTCGCTTGCCGACCGCCTCGTCGAAGCGCTTCGCGGCGTCCTCGAGCGCGGTGGTCGCGGTCTGCACCTTGGCGGCGGCGCGCCAGTAGGTGACGTCGCCGAGCAGGCGCTCGAGGTCCTTGCGCTGGTCGCGCCGCTGCGGCGAGCGGGTGAGCAACATGGCCTGCTCGAGCTCGGCCTGGGCTCGATCGATGTCGCCAGGGCTGGCGCCGCTGAGCTTGGCGGTGGCCTGGTCGACCAGCGCTTCGAGGTACCAGCCCTCGAGCTCGAGCGGGTCGTCGGTCGCGCGCGGCGTGCACTCGGCGCTGGGCGGGATGGCGACCGGTCTCCAGGCCGCGCCGCCGATGCGGGCGCTGCCCCAGGGCGGGAAGCTGCGGCCACGGTCGGCGGAGATGGACTTGGCGCTGCAGCGCAGGTAGTAGCGCTGCGCGTTGGCCTGGCCGAGCAGGACGAAGGCGGCGATGGTCGCGCCGAGGACGCCGCTGAGCGCGACGACGATCGGCCATCTCCGCTTCTGGCGTGGACCGCCATCGCCATCGTCGTCCCCGTCGTCGTCGCCGTCGCGGGTGACGGGACGCGGGCGTGGTGCGGGTGGCCTGGCGGCGGGCTTCGATTCCGGCGCAGCCGCGGGTGCCACCCACCGCGGCGAGACGCCGACGGCGGCTTGCAGATCGCCGACCGTGGCGGTGGCGGGCGCCGGCGGCGGCAGCGGCTCGGAGCCCGGATCAGAAACCGAAGCCGAGTCCGAAACCGAAACCGAGCCCGAGCCCGAAACCGAGCCCGAGCCCGAGCCCGAGCCCGAGCCCGAATCCGAGCCCGAATCCGGATCCACGACCAGCTTCCCCTGATCGGTCACGCGACCTCCACCCGATCCCGCCCGTTGGCCTTGGCGACGTAGAGCGCACCGTCGGCGCGGCGGACCAGCTCGCCGGCGCTCTCGCCGAGCTTGTGCTGGGCGATCCCGACCGAGACCTGGACCGGCAAGCGGCGGTCGCCGACCACGACCGGGCCGCCGGCGACCCGGGCCCGCATCCGCTCGCCGACCTCCCAGGCCTGGCCGGCGCTGGCCCGCGGCAACACGACCAGGAACTCCTCGCCACCGTAGCGGACCAGCAGGTCGCCGCCCCGGATGGCGGCGCGCAGCCGGCGCGAGATCTCGCACAGCACCTCGTCGCCGACATCGTGGCCGTGCTGATCGTTGACGGCCTTGAAGTGGTCGACGTCGACCATGGCCACCGACAGGGCTCGCTCGTTACCGTCGGCGGCATCGATCTCGACCGGCAGCCGGGTCGACAAGAACTCGCGATTGTAGGCGCCGGTGAGTCGATCGGTGACGGCGACCTTGTGGAGCCGCAGGTTCTCCATGTCGAGCGCGATCGTGGTGGCCAGGAACGTCAGCAGCTCGACGTCGCTCTGTAGAAATGCGGCCGGTTTGCCCGAGGTCGCGGTCAACACGCCCACCACCTCGCCGCGCGCGACCATCGGCACACACGCCATCGACACGATCGGCGTGTGGGGTGCGCCGTCGAGCACGACGAAGCGCGGATCGACGGTCACGTCGTCGATGCGCGCCGCCTCGCCGCGCTGGGCGACCCAGCCGGCGACGCCCTCGCCGACGGCGAACGACAGCCGATGCACCTTCTCGGTGCGCAGGCCCCACGCCGCCCGCGCCAGCAACTCGCGACGGCCGCCGTCGAGCAGCATCACCGAGCAGGCGTCACAAGCCAGGAGCTCGCAGCACAGCTCGGACAGCCGTGACAGCAGGGCGCCGACCTCCTGGTCCGAGCCCAGCACCTTGCCGACCTCGAACAGGACCGCGGGTAGTCGGCGGAGTTGATCTTCGGTCATTCGCGGGTCATCGCGGATGGCATCACGGCGCGGCTAGGGCTGGGCGACGTAGCCGATGAACGGCAGGTTGCGGTAGCGCTGGGCGACGTCGAGCCCGTAGCCGACCACGAACTTGTTGGGGATCGTGAACCCCAGGTAGTCGATGTGGACCTCGCGCTCGGCGCGATCCGGCTTGTGGAGCAACGAGCACAGCTTGATGCTGGCCGGATTGCGGGTCGCCAGGTTGGCCATCAGGTAGTGAACCGTGTGGCCGGTGTCGACGATGTCCTCGACCACCAGCACGTGTTTGCCCTCGATCGGCCGGGTCAGGTCCTGGGTGATCTGCACCACGCCCGAGGACACCGTGGCGTCGCCGTAGCTGGCGACGCCGATGAAGTCGACGGTGAGCGGCAACGCCACCTGGCGGATCAGGTCGGACATGAAGATCACCGAGCCCTTGAGCACGCCGATCACGACCACGTCCTCGCCGGCGCCGATGGCGCGGTAGTCGGCGGTGATGGTGGCGCCCAGCTCGGCGACCCGGCGGGTGATGGCGTCGGCCGAGACCAGCTCCACGAACGGATCGGCGGCTCGGTTCCAAGCAGGTGGGGTCGGCGGCGCGGCCATGGCCGGAATGTAATACACTTTTGGTGGATGCCTGCGTTTGCTCCCGACCTCGACGCTCAGGTCGGTCAGGTCCTCTCCGAGGTCCGCACCGAGATCGACGTCGCCCGCCGTCACCGCGTGTTCTGTAACCGCAATCTACGGATGGATCAGGTCGAGATGATCGGGTTCGACATGGACTACACGCTCGCGCTCTACCACCAGGAGCGCATGGAGCGGCTGTCGATCGACCTGACCCTGACCAAGCTCATCGAGGGCCGCGGCTACCCGGAGGAGATCCGCGCCCTGCACTACGACCCGCTGTGGGCGATCCGCGGCCTGATGGTCGACCGCCAGCTCGGCAACATCTTCAAGATGGACCGCCACAGCCACGTCGGCCGCTGCTTCCACGGCTCGCGCAAGCTCGATCCCGAGCAGCGCAAGCAGCTCTACCGCAACGAGAAGGTCAACCTGTCGAGCGATCGCTACGAGTGGATCGACACCCTGTTCGGTCTGCCCGAGGTGGTCATGTACGTCACCTTGCTCGACTGGCTCGAGGCCCGCGGTCCGGTCACCGACGTCGATCACGACAAGCTGTTCGGCGACATCCGGCTGTCGATCGACGAGGCCCACCGCGACGACACCCTCAAGAGTGTCATCAAGAAGGCGCTGCCCGAGTACGTGGTCAAGGACGCGGATCTGGCCGAGACCCTGCACAAGCTGCGCAGCTCGGGCAAGAAGCTGTTCCTGCTCACCAACTCCCTCTACGACTACACCGACGCGGTCATGAGCTACCTGCTCGACGGCGCCCGGACGCCGTACCCGAGCTGGCGCAACTACTTCGACGTCGTGATCGTCGGTGGCCAGAAGCCGTTGTTCTTCAACGAGCAGCGGCCGTTCGTGGCCATCGATCCGGCGACCGGTCGCCAGCTGTCCACCGAGGTCAAGTCGTTCGGCCGCGACAAGGTCTACCAGGGCGGCAACGTGGTCGCGTTCGAGCAGATGACCGGCATCCGCGGCGAGAACGTGCTGTACATCGGCGACCACATCTACGGTGACATCCTGCGCCTGCGCAAGGCGTACATGTGGCGCACCGCGATGATCATCCAGGAGCTCGACGGCGAGCTGGCGGTCGGCGAGCGCCTCGATGGCCAGCTCCGCGACCTCGACCTGCTCGATCGGCGGCGCCGAAATCTGGAATCGGAGATCGACTTCCAGGCCCTGCGCCTCAAGCGCATGCAGCGCCTGGTCGACGAGGCCAACACGCTCGCCGCCGCGGCGATGATCGCGCCGCCGCCGCCACCGCTGGGCGCGCTGGTCGCCGGCGCCACGGTCGGCTTCGGCGCCGACCGTGGGCCACACCTGATCGCGCCGATGGGGCGCCCCGAGCCGCCGATGCCTCCCGAGCCACCGCCGCGGCCGCTGCCGACGCTGGCGCCCAACCTGCGCACCCGCCTCGAGGAGGCCAAGCGGCAGACCAAGTCCAACCTCGACAGCCTGCGCGATCGGGCCCGCCTGATGGCCGAGGAGGTCGAGTTGCTCGAGGACGCCACCGAGCGGGCGTTCAACCCCTACTGGGGATCGGTGCTGCGCGAGGGCAACGAGAACTCGCGCTTCGGTGAGCAGGTCGGCGACTACGCCGATCTGTACACGTCGCGGGTGTCGAACTTCTTGTCGTACTCGCCGCTGCGCTACTTCCGCGCCCCGCGGCGCGCGATGCCGCACGAGCTGTGACCCGGCGCCATCACGGACCGAGGCGCCGCATCGGCGGCGTCTCGACGACGAAGGCCTGAACCGCGGGCGCGGCGGCGACCTCGATCACGCGGCAGCGCACGTCGAGGTCGTCGGCGCCCCACAGCGAGCGCATGAAGGTGTCGTCGCGGACGTCACCAGCGAGGGGCATCACGCACACGGTCACCGGGCCGGGCGCGAAGGCGGCGAAGCGAGCGTGGATGTCTCCGGGCTGGTACAGCGCCGCGCCGGCACCGGTGCGGGTGGCGTCCACCACCGGCGCGGCGTTGGCGACGCTGGAGCGGGACACCGCGCCGACCGCGTCGCGCATCTCGACCCCGTTGCGCGGCAGCGGGGCCAGCCGGGCGCCGAACAGGAACACCCCGGCGGTGGGGATCGGCGCCGCGCGGTCGGCGCGCACGATCACGTCGAGCGCGGCGCCGCGCAGGTCGAGGGTCAGGGCGATCGGTCTGGGCGACGCCTCGGCGCGCACGGGCTCGCTGACCACCAGGCGATCGCCAAGGCCGGTGGTGACGGCGACCCCGACCCGGAGCCGGCGATCGGCGGGCAAGCCGTGGATCGACCAGTTGCCGGCGTCATCGCGGCGGCTCGCGCACTGATAGAGGAACGCCGCGCCGCTACCGATCACCAGCGCGTCGGGCCGGGTCGCGCGCGCTGCCAGCGCCGTCGCTCGCTCGGAGCCGGGCGGTGGTGAGGCCGGGATGACGGTGATCGTGCCGCTGGCGCCGAGCGCCGGACCGAGCCGCAAGGTCAGCTCACGGTCACCGGCGACGGCGACCGGCGCGCGCAGGTCGCCGAGGTCGGCGACCACGACCGCCTCGCGCGGCACCTTGACGTCGAAGCGACCGTCGGCGTCGGTCACGACGATCACCGGTGGCTGGGCTTCGATCATGTCGATCGGCAGCGGCACGCCGTCGTCGCTGCACAAGAGGAACAGGCCGGCGTTGACGCGGGCGCCGGCGGCCGGTGCGCCGTCGGGGCCGAGGACGCGGCCGAAGGCGCGCGCCGAGGTGTCGCGGGGTGGATCGTCGGCCGACGGCGGCGGCCGGGTCGCGGCCAGGGCGGCGAACATCGCCCGCGCCTGATCGGGCTCGCGGGCCAGCAGCTCGTAGGCGAGGCGGACGCGGGCGTCGCGGCTGATCGGGTGCTCGGGCCCGAACTTGGCGACCGCGGCGGCGGCGGCGTCGCGGACCAGCTCGAGCGCGCGGGCGCCGTCTCCGGGCGCGTTGCGGAAGCTGCGCAGCGTGGCCTCGCGGTCAGCCGCGGACGACACCCGCCGTGGGTCGTTGGCCTCGAGGAAGACCTGGCGCGACCCCGCGACCCGTTCGATGGCGGTGTCGAGGTCCCCGGCCAGCGCGTCGATCGCCGCCAGGTTCATGTCGAACACCGCGCGCAGGTTGCGATCGCCGCCGGCGCCATCGACGGCGGCCTCGGTCTGGTCGGCCAGCGCGCGGATCGCGTCGAGATCGGAGCTGCGACCCATGAAGCACTCGAGCTCGCCGATCTTCGCCATCGCCCGCACGCCGCCGGCCTGGGCGCGCTCGGCCGCGATCGCGGTCTCGGCGTAGAGCGGTTCGGCCTTGGCGCAGTCGCCCGAGATGTGCTCGACGACGGCCGCCGCATGCAGTGCGGCCGCCACCCCGAGGGCGTTGTCTCCAGCCCGCGCCCGTTCGACCGCGGCGGCGGCGGCGGCGCGGGCCCGGGGGGCGTCGCCGGCGCGGGCCGCCATGGTCGCGATGGAGGAATCGCGGTAGATCGCGCTGAGCGCGGCGCGCTCGGCGGGATCGTCGGGGAGACGCGGTCGGGCCGCCGCCACGCCCGAGCGGCAGCTGGTCGGGTCGGACAGGATCTCGGCGATCGCGGCGCCGCGCATGGCCTCGATGGGCAGCGACTCGGCCAGCGTGGTGATGGCCGACAGCTCGTCGCGGACCGCGAGCAGACAGCCGATCCGGCCGTGATATTCGCGTTTCGAAGGGTCGGAACAGGCGTCGGCGCGCTCGGCTCGCCAGCTGGCGGCGAAGCGGTCGATGTCGCCCTGGTGGGTCTTCCACGCCGGGTCGCCCGCGAAGTGGGCGTCGATGCGGGCGGCGATCGGGGCCGACCATGCCTCGTCGAAGTCGGCATCGGTGATCCCACAGACGACGGCGGGCGGCGCGGTGGTGCGGTCGCGACCGGGGCCGAAGGCGACCAGCGCGGCGAGGCCGCCAGCGACGGTCACCGCGGCGGCGGCGATCGCCAGCTGGCGTGGCCGGCGCTCGGCGCGATCGAGCGCCGCCAGCAGCTCGTCGACGTCGCGCCAGCGCGCGGCGGGATCGCGGGCCAGGCCGCGCGCGATCACCGCCCGCAGCCGGCGTGGGATGCGCTCGCCATCGACGGCGGTGCCGCGCTCGACCGCTTGCTTGAGCTCGTCGAACGACGTGCCGCGGAACGGACGGGCTCCGGCCAGCCCCTCCCACAACGCGACCGCGAAGGCGTACTGGTCGGCCTTCGGTCCGGCGACGTCGCCGGCGAACTGTTCCGGGGCCATGTACGCCGGGGTCCCGAGCAGGGTGCCGGTGCGCGTGATCGTGCTCGACAGATCGGCCGAGTCGGTGCGCGGCGATCGCGTGCTCGGCGGTGCCGGCGTCGGGGCCGCTTCGTGAGTCTCGTCGAGCGCGTCGACCCGGGCCGGGCGCGTCGCCGGGCCGGCCAGCGGCGCGGTCGCGACGTCGTCCGAAGGCCGCCCCGGCATCGATGGGCTGGTGCCGCCGCCATCATCGAAGGCGCGGGCCAGCCCGAAATCGGTCACCACCACCTTGCCGCCGGTGCCGAGCAGCACGTTGGCGGGTTTGAAGTCGCGGTGCACCAGGCCGGTGGCGTGCGCGGCGGCGAGGCCGCGGCCGGCGGCGCGGAACACCGGCAACACCGCGGCGGCCGGGCGCGTCGAGGTGCGCAGCCAGGTGGCCAGGTTGGTGCCCTCGATCAGCTCCATCGCCACGAAGTCGACGCCGGCGGCGGTGCCGACCTCGTACACGGTGATCACGTTGGCATGGCTGATCTTGGCCATCGCCCGCGCCTCGCGGAGCAACCGGGTGCGGGCCTCGGGACCGGCGCCGCCCTCGTGGAGCAGCTTGAGCGCGACCCGGCGATCGAGGTCCGGATCGTGCGCCGCGTAGACGACGCCCATGCCGCCGGCGCCGAGCACGCGTTCGATCACGTAGCGACCGATGGTGTCGCCCGACCGCGGCGGCTGGCCGCTGCTGGGCGGCTGCGCGCTTCCGGTGTCGGCGGTCTCCGCCAGCTCGTCGCCGCTCGGCATCGGTGGTGAGGATACTCCGATCAGGCGGCGACGGCGGCCGCGCGGCGCGGTGCCAGCTGCCCGACGCACAGGATCTCGGCCCGTGGTGCTGGCGAGGCATCGAGGAGGCGGACCTTGCGCGCCGCGGTCTCGAGCGTGAGCTCGATGCCGTGCTCGGCCAGCGCCGGGCCGAGCCGGTAGGCCATGCGCTCGAGGCGGCGAAACGTCGACGCGTAGGCCTGGGTCACGATCGGATCGAAGTTGGCGGTCGCGATCGGGTTGGTGGCCAGCAGGCGTCGCATCCGGTTGGACGGCAGGAACGAGACCACGGTCACCGCCGGGTGAGTCTCGTGCAGCGCCGCCGCCGCATGCTCGTAGCGCGTGTAGGCCACGGTCTTGTAGTCCTGGACCAGCACCCACAGCAGGCTATGGCGATGGTTGAAGCCGGGGTCGTCGGAGATGAGGGGCAGGAACGGATCGACCAGGACCACCAGGTTGGCGCCGTGCTCGACCGCCGACGCGATGTTGGTGGTGCGGGTGACGAAGCCGTCGGTGTAGCGGCGGCCGTCGATGGTGACCGAGGTCAGGAACGGATGGATGGCCGCCGACGCCAGCACCGCGCGGCTGATCGGCACGTGATCGACGCCGGGCGAGCCGAACAGGACGTGCTCGCGGCGATCCTGATCGGTGGCGCCGATGTAGAGCCGGCGCCGCAGCTGGCGGAAGTCGTCGCTGCGCCCGGGCTCGGCGAACAGGTCGGCGAGCCGGCGCTGCTTGTCGGCCGCCGAGAAGAACGGTCCGAACAGCGCCGCGAGCTGCGACAGCGCGCCGGTCAGGCTCAGGCGCTCCTCGCCGTGGCGGACGCGGTCGCGGTAGTCGCGCAGGTGCTGGCCGACCGAGCACACCCGGGCCGGCAGGTCGCGGAGCGCGAGATCGCGCAGGCCGAGCTCGAGATCGAAGCCGTCGCGATTGCCGGGGTTGACCTCGTGCAGGCAGCGGTCGAGCTCGATGCGGTTGGCGACCAGCGAGGTGACGATCGCGCCGGCGCTGATGCCGAAGTAGAGATCGAAGTCGTGCATGCTGAAGCCGCTGAAGGCGTCCTCGAGGCAGCGCAGGACACCGAGCTCGTAGTAGACGCCGGTGATGCCGCCGCCGGCGGCGCACAGCGCCTTCTTGCTCGCCGGCGCTCGGACCAGCTCGGTCACGCGCGCGGCCAGGGCGGCCCGGGTCGGGGTCGGGAGCCAGCCGCCGATCCGACGCTGGCCGAGCTCGAACAGGATGGCGTCGCGGGCCAGCTCGGTCATCGGCGGCAGCACCGCGAGCACGCGGTCGCGGCGAAAGCGGCGCTCGCGATCGCGCTCGCCGCGGTGGCCGTCGAGGAAGCCATCGAGGAGCGCCATCGGTCGGCCGCCACGGACGACGCCCGGGCCGACCTCGATCAGGACGCAGTCGTAGTGGGCCTCGAGGGTCCGGCGCACCGCCGTGGCGACGTCGGTGACGTGCTCGACCGACATGCCGGCCGGAGCCGGTCGGGCAGGATGACCCCGCACGTCGAGCTCGTTGGTCGAGGTCGAGGACACATCAGGAGCCAGGTACAAAACCGTGGGCACGGCGCACCAAGGTTAGCGCACCCCGGCGCGTGACCGGGATTCAAGGGGTGGGATCGTTCAGAACTCGAGCTCGCGTGCCGAGATCTGCCGGTGCAGATCGGGAGTCAGCGTCACGTACTCGGTGTGCCGCGGTGGCAAGACGAAGACCGGCTCGCCGACGGCGGCGGGATCGAAGCCCTGCTTCTTGAGGTCACCCTTGACCTGCTTGAAGGTGCCGGTGACCTCGAGCTCCTCCTGGAAGCGCAGGAAGACCGGCACCGCATACGCCGGCAACTGGCCGCGGACGTGGCGGGCAAAGCTGGCCAGATCGAGCTCGGCGAGCGGCACCCGCAGCACCACCGCCGCCATGCCGCAGCGGCCCTCGGCGCCCGGCACCTGGACCCCGTACACCGTCGACTCGGCGACCTGGCCGAAGGTGTTGAGCACCTCGGCGACCTCGTTGGTCGACACGTTCTCGCCCTTCCAGCGGAAGGTGTCGCCGACGCGGTCGACGAACTGGGCGTGACGCAGGCCGAGGTCGCGCAGCAGATCGCCGGAGTTGAACCAGCAGTCGCCGGCCACGAACACGTCGCGCAAGAGCTTCTTCTCGCTCGCCGCCTTGTCGGTGTAGCCGTCGAACGCGTAGCGCTCGCTGACCTCGCCGATCAAGAGGCCGACCTCGCCCTTGGCGACCCGGATGAGGCGGCCGTCAGGCGCCTGGACCGGTTCGTCGCGGTCGACGTCGTACTTGACCAGCGCGTACGGCGCCGGGCAGATGCCGACCGTGCAGTCGGCGTTGAGCAGGTTGATGAAGGCGATGTTGCCCTCCGACGCGGCGTAGAACTCGTAGACCTCGTCGATGCCGAAGCGGGTCTTGAACTCCTTCCAGATGTCGGGGCGCAGGCCGTTGCCGACGATCTTGCGCACCGGGTTGTCGCGGTCGTCGGGGCGCGGCGCCTGGTTGAGCAGGTAGCGGCACAGCTCGCCGATGTACGCGAACGACGTCGCGCGGTAACGGCGGACGTCGTCCCAGAACGCGGACACGCTGAACTTGCGGCGCAGCGCCAGCGCGGCGCCGGTCGACGCCGCCGAGCTCCACGCCACCGTGAGCGCGTTGTTGTGGTAGAGCGGCAGCGCCAGGTAGAGGACGTCCGCGGGCGTGAGCGCCAGCGCGGCCATGCCGAAGCCGCCGGCCGCCTTGACCCAGCGGTTGTGGCTCATGATCGAAGCCTTGGGCATGCCGGTGGTGCCCGAGGTGTAGATGTAGAAGCACGGGTCGCCGAGGCGGACGGCGCCGAGCTGCGGCGGCGACGTGGTGCGGGCCCGGACCAGCAACAGGCTGGCGTCGGTGGCGTCGGGCGGCACCGTGTCGCGGCCGTGGTCGACCAGCCACAGGACGCGGTCGCGGCGGTCGGCGCCGATCGCGGTGCGGACCTCGGCGAACTCCCGCCACAGCTCCTCGCCGACGATGAACGTCGACGCCTTGCTGACCCGCAGGCTGTGCTCGAGCACCTTGCCGCGCTGCTTGGTGTTGATCACGGCGGCGATCGCGCCCAGCTTGACGATGCCGGCGACGGCGAACAGCATCTCGGGTCGGTTCTCGACCAGGATCGCGACCGCGTCGCCCTTGCCGACCCCGCGTGCCGACAGCACGTCGGCCCACTTGTTGGCCTCCTGATCGAGCTGACGGTGGGTGTACCGACGGTCCTCGAACAACAGCGCGGTGCCGTCGGGGCGCAGGCGCGCGTTCTGCTCGAGGTACCAGCCGATCGACAGCACCTCGTCCTTGTTGGTCTTGGAGATCAGCGGCAAGCCGCGCGCGATCGCCGGCAGCTTGCGCGCGATCAGGCGCAGGCGAGCCAGCGCCTCGCTGCGGTCACCGAGGAGGTCGCCGAGGTCGCGGGCGATGGCGGGGAGCGAACGGACCAGCTCGAGCGGGCGCATGGGCCCGCGAGTGTAGATCGCTAGCGCGTCAAGAAGATCGGGTTGGTGACGCCGAACGCGGCGCGGCCGGGATGCACCGGGGCCAGATCGTCGCCGCCATACGCCGCGACCACGACCCAGCTTCCACCGGCGGCGACGTCGATGGGCACCACGTCCTGCCAGCGCACCGCGGCGTTGAGCGGATCGGCGTCGGCCGGCGTCACGGCGATGGTCGCGACGGTCTCGCCATCGACCACCACCTCGATGGTGTCGACGTCGACCCAGCTGGCGGCCTGGACCTGGATCGCCACGTCGGCGCGGGCCCCGCTGGCGACGCTGTCGCCGGGCTGGGCGCTGCCGACCGCGGTGTCGACGTAGATGCCGCCCGAGACGGTGGCGCGGCCCGCGGCGAGCTGATCGCGGATCATGTCGCCGTTGACCTGGCGCGGGTCGTCGGTGCCGAGCCGGATGCAGGTGCGGGGATAGCCGACCGGCGAGCCGCGGACGCCGTGGCTGTCCGACGAGCCGACCGCGAACACCGGCCGCCCGCTGTCGAGGATCGCGAACCAGCTCGCCACCGTGCCGTTGCGGGCCTGCAGCCATCCCTGGTCGTTGAAGACCTCGACCAGCGTGAAGGCTTCGTCCCAGTACTCGGGCGAGCCGACCAGACCGGACAGGGGATCGAGCCCGACGTAGCCGAAGTAGTTGGTGCTGCCCTGGGGGTGATTGATGATGATCGTGGGTCGCTCGGGGCGAGCGCGCGTGGCGTCGAACACCTCGACCGGACCGAGCGTGACCACCTCGCCGTCGGGCGACGCCGCGGTCGGGAAGGCCTGCCACGGCGGGGCGCCGTTGTTGACCCGGGTCGGATCGGGATCGAGCGGGAACACGCCCATGTGGCCCCAGATCTCGAAGCTGGTCATCTCGATCGAGCCGACGCCCATCGCCCACGCGTCCCAGCCGCGCTGGTCGATCAGCGGCTGGAAGTCGTCGACCCATTCATGATCCGAGCGGACCAGGATCTCGACCCCGTCGGCCATCGCGCTCTGCACCTTGTAGGTCGCGTCGTCCTCGGCGTCGTTGCTGCGGATGGTGTGGATGTGGAAGTCGCCGCACATCTTGCCCGTGGTGTCGATCACCCGGTCGAGCGCCGGGGTCAGCGGGAAGTCCATGCCCTCGTCGGCGTCGATGACGCGCTCGAACAGCTCGTACTCGGGGCCCCGTGACACCACCACCCGGTGCGCGCCCGGCACCAGCGGGATGCGCATCGGGCTGCCGTCATGGAAGCGAACCGCATGGCGGCCGCCGGGCGGTTCGGGTTCACCGAACGAGTCGGGGATGTCGACCAGCGCGGGGCCGGTGGCCTCGGGCAGGACCTGGATCCGTGCCGGGATGGTGGCGCCAAGATCGTCGACGACGCGGTCGACGACCAGGGTGGCCATGATCGGAAGCGCGATGGTCGCGGTGGTGACGCCGGCTGCGACCGGCGCGGTGGCGAGCGGTCCAGCGGGCGTGATCGCGGTGAGCGTGATCGCGGCAGCCGCCGGCACGTGGACGGTGAACCCGCCACCGGCGCCCACCGGCGCCCGGGTCAGGTATCTGCCGGCGGCGTCGACGGCGTGGACGCGCGCGGCGGCGCCGGCGGGGACGCCGGTGACGGTGCCGGTGACCGCCCGCAGCGGCTCGCCGTCGATGCGGCCGCGGGTCTCGACCAGGCCGTCGAGACCGGGACCGCCGATCGCGATGCGGGCGTGGGCTCGCACGGTGAGGGCGCAGCGCGGGATGGCGTAGGTCTCGTTGAGGGCGCCGATGAAGCCCGAGCGCGCGATGCTGCCACCCAGGGGGCCGCTGGACGCCTGGTACGCGAAGCCGGCGGCGTCGTCGTCGACGAACTGGGCCCAGGCCGCGCCGCTGATGTTGTCGGTGAAGCCGATGCCGGGCACCACGGCCGGCATGCGGGGGGTGTACATGAAGCCGTGCAGCACCGTGCCCGACTCGGCGTCGACGTCGCGGCCGGAGTTGATGTGGAGCGTGATGTCGACGACCTCGGCCCCGGGCGCCAGGGTGTAGTCGATCGCCGCTTCCAGGTCGCGGAAGTTGTCGCCGAGCAGCCCGGTCAACAGGGGATCGAGGAAGGGCAGCGGCGCCAGGCGGCCGCGGGCCCGGATCACCGCGGCGGCACCATCGCTGCCGTCGTTGACGACCGTGACCGCCTCGGTCACGACGGTGGCGCGGCCGACCAGCACGAACAGCTCGCCGAAGTCGGCCGGTAACACGAGGGCACCGTCGCGGACCAGGGCGACGCCGACCGGGCGCCCACCCCATGGATCGTAGAGGTGCGAGTCGCCGACGTCCTCGATGACCATCGCCACCTTGTCGTTGGCGAGCACGTAGTCGCCGACGGTCCAGGTCGCGAGGCCGAGCGTGGTCGCCGGCAACTGGTCCGCCGACCTGATGCGGCCAGCGCGGGCCTCGGTGGGTCCGGCCCCGAGCGGCGCCGCGTGGCCCGTGACGTCACCGTCGGGCGGCAGGCCGGGCGCGCAGGTGGCGCCGTCGTCGCCGCCGCAACCGGCGAACGCCGCCGCCCCGATGCCGACGACGATGCTGCCGAGGAAACGGATGAACCGAGCCGTTAGATGCATGATCCCTCGCCGTGGATGCTACCCGAGTGAGGCGTCGTGTTCACGTTGACTTCACGGGTGTGACGGGATCGACAACCGGCGGCATGCCAGACCGTCGCCCTCGGGCCGCCGCGATATGGTGTCCGGGTGTCGCGGCGAGCGCTGTTCACCATCATCGCGTCGGCGTCGGTGTGCGTCGCCGGATCCGGGACCGCCGTCCGCGCTGACGTCACCGACGATGCCCGGCGCGTCCTCGATCGAGCCGCCGAGCGGTTCGAGGAAGCCCGGCGCTTGCGCGACGTGCTCCAGCTCGCTCGCGAGCTGGCCTATGCCGATCCGCACCAGGTCGAGTGGGCGTTCGCGACCGCGTACGGGACCATGCTGACCGATCCGATCCTCGGGCCCCTGGTCTCGAACCTCGCCGCCCAGTACCGGGGCGGCTACGTGCGCGTCGATCTCGACGCTGGCGCCGGCCTCGATGCGGCGACCCCGGCGGCGGCCACCGCGGCGGTCGCGGCGGCGTGGGAGCTGCCGCTGTGCCGGGTGCTGGGCGCTCGCGCCGCGGGGCTGGGTGGCTGGGAGGACGGCGCTGCGATCGCCTCGTACGTGCTCACCGGCTCGGCGTGCCTGCCGCTGCCGGCCAACACCGTCCAGTTCGCGTACACGCGGCGCGGCAACGTGCGCACGTCCCTGCTCGCGGTGCCCGTCCTTCTCGACGATCGCCGCAGCGGCGACATCTACGACTTCGAGCTCCGCTTCTATCGTTACCGCGGCGAGCACCACCAGCTCGACGCCATGCCGTTCCAGATCCAGATCGACGTGTCACGGGATCAGGACGGCGGCTTCGGCTCCATCGGCTCGAGCGTCGATGGCGCGCCGGCGATCTGGCGCCGCCGCGGCCAGGGCCTGGCCGGCGACGATCAGGTGTTCCGGTTCATGCGCATCCAGCTGCGCTTCCAGGACGACGACGCCGCCGTCGGCGGCCGCGACGCCGGCGCGGTGACGCTGACTCCCCTCGAGATGGAGGGCATCCACGTCACCCCCGACGTCACCGTCGGCGGTGGTGGTGGTTACGTCCGCGCCGCCGGCACCACCGGCGCCGGCGATCCACCCCTCGACGTCGTCGAAGAGTCGGGCGCCGCCGCCCACCTGCAGCTCGACTGGATCCTCGGCCCGGTGCGCGGCCAGGTCCGGGTCGCCCGCGATTATCTGCCGACCTACGACGCTCAGTTCGTGGTCGACGATCGGATCACCACCCGCCTCGACTACGCGCGCTCGCACCTCGCCGCGACGCTCATCGTCTTCGCCGCCCGCGATCAGGTCCGGCGTGAGGGCGGCACGCCGCCGGCCGAGGTCGTCTCCGGCGGCGCGCTCGACGGCGCCTGGTCGCTCGGCCACGGCATGCACGCGCTGGCCCGGGTCGAGGCCGCCCACGCCCTGGTCGCCGGCACCTCCGCCGACGCCGTGCTCACGCGGTTCGACGTCCGCGCCAGCGCCGGCCTCGCCTACCACTGGGACCGCCGCTTCTGAGGTGAATCGGGCCAGCGGCGGAAGGTCGCAGCCGCGGCGGGGTCGCGGGCGGCGGGCGGCGGTAGAGTGAGCCGCCGATGTCCAGCGCCGAGTCTACGGGGCCAGACGGGCCGCGGCCGGGCGCCGGACCGCGGACGGGAGCCGCGCTGCGGGGCGCGGGGCCATCGCTGACCAGGTTCGCGTGGCTGTCGATCGCGGCGGCGGTGACGACGATCGGGCTGAAGATGGCGGCGTGGGGGCTGACCGGGTCGGTCGGCCTGTTGTCCGACGCGCTCGAGTCGGTGGTCAACCTGGTCGCCGCGGTGGTTACCTTGCTGATGCTCGGGCTCGCGGCCCGGGCGCCCGACGAGGAGCACGCCTACGGCTACGGGAAGGCCGAGAACTTCGCCGGCGGCGCCGAGGGCTCGATGATCCTGGTCGCGGCCGGGCTGATCGCCTACACCGCGATCGAACGGCTGCAGGCGCCGGCAGCGATCGACCAGGCCTGGCTCGGGCTCGGCGTGTCAGCCGGCGCATCGCTGGTCAACCTGGTCGTGGCCCGCACCCTGCTGTCCGCCGGCCGGCGCTACCGGTCGTTCGCGCTGGAGGCCGATGGCCACCACCTGATGACCGACGTCTGGACCTCGGTCGGCGTCGTGGTCGCGGTCGCGGCGGTGGCGCTGACCGGCTGGCAACGCCTCGATCCGATCATCGCCTTGATGGTCGCCGCCAACATCGTGTGGACCGGCGTCCGCATCGTGCGGAGCTCGGCCCTCGGCCTGCTCGACCGGGCCTGGCCGCCGGACGAGCTGGCCGCGCTCAGGAAGGTCCTGGCCGGCTACCCCGAGCCGGTGCAGATCCACGCCGTGCGCACCCGGGAGTCGGGCCGGCGGCGGTTCGTGTCGATGCACGTGGTGGTGCCCGGTGAGTGGACGATCGCGCGCGGCCACGCCCTGGTCGAGGAGCTCGAGCGTGCGGTCGCGGCCGTCGTCGAGGGCGCGATCGTGGACACCCACCTCGAGCCGCTCGAGGATCCGGCGTCGTTCGCCGACACCGCGCTCGATCGCACCTGATCCTCGACTGATCCTCGACTGATCATCGATCGCGTCATCAAGCTCCCGATCGTCAGTCGGTCGTCGCGCCCTTGAGCAGCTTGCGGGCGGCGTCGCGGACCCCGAACGGGTAGGCGGTCTGGGTCGGCACCACGCGCAGCTCGTGCTTGGGCAACATGCGCAGCACGCGCGGGATCATGTCGGCAGCGAGCCGGGTGTTGGTGAGCAGCGCCCGCCGGACCTCGGGCGATCGCAGCCACGACGGGTTGCTGACGATCAGCTCCATCAGCGGCGCCGGCAGGGTGCCCATGCGCGCGATCCGCGCCACCTCTGGGAAGGTCACGCGCGCGTTGCGCAGCAGCGCTTCCCACACCGCCTTGCCGTACAGGCGCTCGAGCGCGACCCGTTCGCGCTGGTCGCCTTCGCGGGCCAGCTTGACCTGGAGGTGGGCGGGTAGATGGCGGACTCGCTCCATCACGCTCTCGCCGGCGGGCTTGTGCCGGCCACCGGCGCCGGCCGCGGTCTCGGTTTCGGTCTCGGTTTCGGTTTCGGCGTCGGTTTCGGTCGCGGTTTCGGTCGCGGTTTCGGTTTCGGTCGCGGTCTCGGTTTCGGTTTCGGTCTCGGTCTCGGTCTCGGTTTCGGTCTCGGTTTCGGTCGCGGTCGCGGTCGCGGTCGCGGTCGCGGTCTCGGGCTCGGCGGTCACCCAGCGCTCGATCTTCGCCTTCAACTCCAGCGTCCACCCCTCCAGCTCGTAGCCGGTGCCGGCGGCCATCCGGTACACCGCCTTCGCCGCCAGCGCCATCTCGGGCATGCCGTCGCGTGCGAGCACGACGGTCACCGCGTCGTCGGCCGGCACGTCGCCGAGCGCGTAGGCGCCGCCGCGCTGCAGGTAGTCGCGCCACTGTCGCTCCGCGACTTCGCGCGTCGCCAGCTCGATCGTCACGCGGGGGCGCGGACGGGACGTCACGTCCCGAATATATCGCGAACGGGGTAGGTTCGCGCGGTGGTCTTGCCGCTCGTACCGCCGCTCGAACCCATGTTGTGCAAGCTCGCCCACGCCATCCCCGATGGCGACTGGCTGTACGAGCCGAAATGGGACGGGTTCCGGGCCCTGGTGTTCCGCGATGGCGACCGCATCATCTTGCAGAGCCGGGAGTGCAAGCCGCTCGAGCGCTACTTCCCCGAGTTGATCGAGCCCTTGCGCGCCAGCCTGCCCGAGCGGGCGGTGCTCGACGGCGAGATCGTCATTGCCACCGATGGCGCGCTCGACTTCGACGCCCTGTTGCAACGTATCCATCCCGCCGCGTCGCGAGTCGCCGAGCTGGCGGTGCGCACGCCGGCATCGTTCGTGGCCTGGGATCTGCTCGCGCTCGGTGACGAGGACCTGCGGGCGCGGCCGCAGCTCGAGCGTCGCGCCGCCCTCGAGCTGGCGCTGGCCACCGCCGCGCCGCCGGTGTTCGTGACCCCGATGACCCGCGATCCGGTGGTCGCCGCCGACTGGTTCTCACGCTTCGAGGGCGCCGGCTTCGATGGCGTGATCGCCAAGCCGCCGGCCGCTCCGTACGCCGCCGGCAAGCGCGTCCTGGTCAAGGTGAAGCACGAGCGCACCGCCGACTGCGCCGTGGCCGGCTTCCGCTGGTACAAGGGCGGCAAGGGCACGCTGGTCGGCTCGCTCTTGCTCGGGCTGCACGATGCGGCCGGCATCCTGCACCACGTCGGGGTCTGCTCGGCGTTCACCCAGGCGGTGCGCGCGCAGCTGGCTCAGGAGCTCGAGCCGTTGCGCGAGCGCGCCCTCGACGCCCATCCGTGGCGCGACTGGGCCGAGCTTCAGGATCAGGCCGTGCGTCAACCCGGCGCCACCAGCCGCTGGAACCGCGGCAAGGATCTGTCGTGGGAACCGCTGCGGCCCGAACGCGTCTGCGAGGTCGCGTACGATCACCTGCAGGGCACGCGCTTCCGCCACGCCACCCACTTCCGGCGCTGGCGCCCCGATCGAACCGCCGCCGACTGCCGTTACGATCAGCTCGAGGTCACGCCCGCCGCCGAGCTGGCGGCGATCTTCGCCGGCCGGCCTTCGCCGTCGTCGTAGCGGCGGCGCGGGTCGCGTACGCCTCCTCGATCAGCTTGGCGACCATCGCCCATCGCGCGTTCTAGGGGCCGACGCAGCGACGGCGCTGGGCGGGCGAGGTCGCGGCGAGCGCCGCGGCGCGGGCGGAGGTGGCGGCGGGCGCGTTCCACAGCTCGAGCAGCGGCGCCGCGAGCAGGTTGCCGAGCACCGGGCCGGCGTAGTCGACCAGGTGCACGGTGCCGTCGGGATCGACCGCGGCCTGTTCCCAGGCGGCGCGGCAGGGACGGAAGCGGGCGCGGTTGGCGAAGTCGTCGGCGGAGCGGAACGCGGCGGCGTCAGGGCTGCCGGCGCAGCCGCAAGCCGCGGGCGGCGCCAGGTGATCGACCACGACCAGACCGGTGCCGGCGACCACGTCGTGGAGTGCCGCCATCGCGGATCGGACCTCGGGTGAATCGGGCGCCAGCGCGTCGGCGCGCGCGAAGCCGTTGACCGCGTAGGTCTCCTCGACCTTGAGCCAGTCGACGCCGAGGCCGACACAGGTGCGGCCGAGCGCGGCCAGCTCGGCGACGTTGGTCCGGCCGACCACCGTCGAGATGCCGAGGCGAAGATCGGCGCCGGTGCGGGCCCGCCACTCGACGGCGGCCGCGACGTGGTCGAGCACGCGGTGGAGGTCGCCGAGCACGCGGATGCGGTCGTTGGTGGCCGGGGTGGCGCCATCGACCGAGATCATGATGCTGGTCACCCCGAGATCGACCAGCGTCCGCACCCGCTCGCCATCGAGCAGCATGCCGTTGGTGGCCAGATGGATGTCGACGGGGCGGCCGCCGCGGGCGCGCTGGATGGCCCGCAGCGCGGTCGGGAACGCCGGCGACGCCAGCGCCTCGCCGCCATGGGTGAAGCCGACGTAGTCGGCGTGCGCGAACGCCTCCGTCATGGCCGCGAGCAGCCATGGCGGCGCGGTCCGGGCGCGGCCGTCGCGGGTGCGGGCCGGTGCATCGGTGATGCAGTGCTGGCATCGCAGGTTGCAGGCCTCGGTGACGGTCAGGTAGAGGTGCGCCGGGTAGGTCGGCAGATCGAGCACGCCCTCGGCGAAGGCATGCGCGGCGAGCTCGCCGTTGCGGGCCCGCAGCGTGGTGGCGTGGTCGAGCGGTGGCGGCGAGCGATCGATGACGATCGCGCTGGCCGGCGGCAGCAGCACCCGATCGCCGTCGAGCCGTGCGCCACCGGTGGCGAGCAGGACGGTCGCGCCGGCGCCCGGTGACAGCGCGAGCTCGAGCGGCGTGCCGCCACCGTGGAGCACGATCTCCACCACCTCGTCGCCACGCCGGCGGCGCATGACGATCGCGTCGCCGTCGGCGTGCAGGTGCTCGTCGCCGACGCGCAGGACGGCGCGCGCGCGGCGCACGGCCAGGGCGTCGCGGACCAGGTCGTGCGTGGTCAGGTCCCAGGTCGACTCGTCCCACGGCATCGGCTGCCGATCGGGCCACGAGTCCTCGAACCCGCGCGCGGCGGCGTCGCCGGCGGCGGCCAGGCCGACCTCGTCGCCATAGTAGAGCAGCGGCACCCGGGCGCCGAGCGCGACCACGAGCAGCGCGAGCCGAGCTCGCGCCGCGTCGGTGATGGTGGCGATGCGAGGCTGATCGTGGGTGCCGGCGAAGCCCAGGCCGCGCGCGCCGGCGGCGCCCCGCCGGTGTTGCCGCGCCCACACCCGGGCCACGTCGTCCGCGGTCGCCCGGCCGGTCAACCACTCCACCACCGCCTCGCGGGCGGCGAAATCGGTGGCGGCGTCGAGCGCCGCCGGCGTGAATCGGTCCAGGCACGCCGGCACGACCTCGCCGAAGACGACGGCGTCGGCGCGCACCGCGCGCACCGCGGCGCGCACCCGCGCCACCAGCGGCAGCGGCAGATCGGCGGCGGCGTCGACCCGGACGCCATCGGCGCCCCGTCGGATCCACGCCGCGAAGGTCTCGACCAGCCAGTCGGCCACCGCCGGTTCGCCGGTTCGCAGCAGCGGCTCCTGCCACTGCCCTTTCTGGTAATGGGCGTAGCCGGGATCAGGGCCATCGCTGCACGGCCAGCGATGGACGTCGAACCACGGCCAGTACGGTGACGCCGGGCCGCGGGCCAGCACGTCCTGGAAGGGCGCGAAGTCGCGGTCGACGTGGGTCGCGGCCACGTCGCAGATCACGCGGATGCCGGCGGCGTGCGCGTCGTCGCATAGCCGCGCGAACGCCGCCTCGCCGCCCAGCGCCGGATCGACGGCGCGCGGATCGGTGGCGTCGTAGCGGTGCGGCGATGGCGCCGGGCAGAGCGGGGTGAGATGAACCACCGTGACGCCGAGGTCGGCCAGGTAGGGCAGGGCCTCGGCGACGCCGCGGAGATCGCCGCCGGCACGGTGGCCGCGATCGCAACGTCCGGGCTCGGCCCACGCGGCGCGGCCGTCGATCACGCCGCCGCGGCGGAAGCGGTCGACGAAGACGGTGTAGACCACGGCGTCGCGCCACCAGGCCGGCGCCGGCACCGGGAGATCGCTCAGCGCGACCCCCAGCCAGGCGCCGCCCGGACCGGCCACGGTGCGGCCATCGTCGAGCGCGAAGGCGTACGCCAGCCGGCGCCCGGCGCCGGGCAGGCGGACCTCGAAGTACACGTGGGAGGCGTCGGCGTCGACCGCGTGCATGCGGCGGTCGGTGACACCGGCACCATCGTCGCTGCGCACCGACAGCCCTCGCGAGCGCGCGCCGCGGCGCAGGCCGGCGCGCACGATCACGGCGCCGTCGTCGCCGCGATCGAGCCACGGCGGCGCCGGCGCGTGCAGCACCGGCTCGTCGGTGCCGCCGATGACGAGGGCGCCGTTCTCGACGTCGCCGTCGTGCATGGTGCGCCACGCCGGATCGATCCACCACGCGCCGCCCGGGGCTTGCGCCTTCATGGCGTAGATGCCGGGCCCGAGCGGCAGGGTCAGCTCGAAGCCGTCGCCGGTCGGGCTCATGGCGTGGCCCACCGACCAGCACGGCAGCTCGCCACGCAGCTCGAGCGCGGCGGTCGGCGCCGCGGGGCGCGCGCGCACGGTCACCGATGGGGGCGTGGTCGCGGTGGGCAGCGAGGTCATGTCAGGCTCCGGCGCAGATGCGCTCGATGGTGCGTCGCGGTGTGCCGTCGGGCGGCCGGAGGTAGGTGGCGTGGCCGTGATCGTCGGCCGAGGCGGTCCAGTGCTTGCCGGCGCCCTCGGCACGCGCCCGCCAGTCGGCGGCCACCCGTTCCTTGTGCCGCGAGGTGTAGACCTCGATGCCGGCCGCGTGGTCGATCACGCGATCCATCCGGGCCCGATCGCGGACCCGCGCCGGGTGCGCGACCACGTCGAGTCCACCGTCGGCACGGATGGTCTCGATCGCCTCCTCGGGCGACCAGCCAAACAGCTCGACCTCCTGGTCCCAGAAGCTGCGGTGGTGGCGGATGAAGTCGTCGTAGACCAGCCGGTTGCGGCTGGCGACCAGCTCGAGAAAGTCCTGCAGGGCCGGGAACTCGGTGCCGCGCCTGGTCGCCAGGGTCCGGTCGGGGTCGATGAACCAGCGTTGCTCTTCGGGCAGGTCATCGAGCCACGCCAGGCACAGGGCCCGCCACCGTGCGCAGACCGCGACCGCGCGAGCGCCGAGGCGGGTCTCGCCCAGCGAGCCGTCGAGGGCGCGGCCGGGCGGAAAGTAGGCGAGGACGTGGACCTGTTCGGCGCGCGCGGTGCCGGCGTGGATGAAGGCGGTGACCTCCATCGCCGGCACCAGCGTCACGTCGAGGGTGCGCGCGGCGTGCGCGGCGCGCGGCACGGCGGCGAAGGTGTCGTGATCCGAGACCGCGATCACCTGCAAGCCGAGCTCGGCGCGGAACGCGACGTAGTCCTCGGGTTCGGCCCGCCCGTCGGAGAAACGGGTGTGGCCGTGCAGGTCGGTGGCGACGGTCTCGGCGCTGATCACGGGACGACGATCCGGGGCACGACGTGGTTGCTGCCGCCGTTGTTGTCCCAGAACTCGTAGCTGCGGGCGCCGTTGACGACCCCGTGGCGGTAGACCACCGCATACTCGAGCGCGTCACCGCCCTGCGGTAGATCGAGATCGATCTGCCAGCGCTCGCGGCCGCTCCAGGCGTAGTCCTCGGCCCAGTACCAGCGATTGCGCTCGCCGGGGGTGCCCACGCCCAGCTCGATCACGCTGGCCCAGCCGTCGGTGGTGGCGTACAGGTCGATCTGCTTGTCGAAGTCGAGATCGGCGAGCTGGATCGAGATCGATCCGGTGACCCGGTCGTCGTCGACCACGACGGTGTTGCGCCACGGCTCGACGCGCACGACCTGATACGACGGCCCATCGTTGTAGACGTGCAGCTCGCCGTTGTTGTCGTCGAGGTAGGTGTGGCCGGCGCCGTCCTGGTACCAGGCATCGAAGAGCAGCGTCTTCTGCGCCGACGACACCAGCACCGGCACGTGCCACTCCTCGTCGCCGTTGCCCCAGGTCGCGAAGTAGCGACCGATGGCGGTGCGCTCGCTCTGATCCTCGGGCGTCTTGTAGACCACGCCGACCCGCTTCCAGTTGATGTCGGCGCCGGTCACCGGGCGGACCCGCAGCTTGACGATCACCTCGACGCTGCCGCATCCGAAGCGCGTGTTGGGAAACCGGCACACCGACCACGCCGAGCCGGTGTAGCTGACCATCGTGGTGTTGCGTTGACCCTCGTACTGGGCCCAGTCGTTCTGATCGACGTCGCCGAGCTCGGGCGTGTCGGTGCACGCGATCTGGGCCGGGAGCTGGAGGAGGACGGAGCCGGTGAGGGCGGCGCCGCCGATGCCAGCGCCGCGGCGGCGCAGACGCGCCATGGCACTGGTGAAGAGATCGGGGGTGGAGATCATCGACGACCCTGCGGGAGCAACGGGCGTGCCGCGCGGCGTGGGCGCGCAGGTGCGCGACAGCACAGGCGAAGCTGGTAAGACCGCGGTGGCGGGGGGAGTCGCCGGCGTTGCGTCGCGCAACGTGCGTCGACGACGCTGGCTCAGCGACCTACGGGGTCGGCCCCAGCCAGCGCAGCAGCGCCGCGCGCTCGATGGCGTCGCTCACCGGCGCGCGGGCGTCGTTGAGCAGCGTCATCGCGTGCGCCGCCACCGCCTCGATCGCCGCCGCCGCCCACGCGGCCTGCGCGCCGTGCGCGGCCGCGATCCTCGCCAGCAGCGGCGACTGTCCGGCCAGCACGATCCGATCGGCGGCGATCGTCAGCGGTGGGTCGTGCCGGCCGGTAGCGATCGTGACCCGGTGGTCGAGGCCGACCAGCGCCATGCTGTCGAGCCGTTCGCCGAGGGCGATCGCCAGATCATTCAGCGCATGCGGCTGCGGCTGCGGCTGCGGTTGCGGCTGCGGCTGCGGCTGCGGCTGCGGCTGCGGCTGCGGTTGCGGCTGCGGCTGCGACTGCGGCTGCGGCTGCGGCCTGCCGGCTCCGGCACGGGCCACCAGCTTGGCGTAGGTCGTCCGGCACAGGGCGTGGACCGCGCCGAGCAGCCCGTGCGGCTCCGGAACGACGTACAGGCGTCCCGACACCGCTGCATCGGCCGGGGCATCGAGCTCGACGTCGCCGTCCGGTGTCGACACCGTCACCGCGCCGCTCGCGTCCGGCGCCGCCGCTCCGCCGCGGAGCCACATCACACCGCGGACCTCGCTGCCATGCCACGGCGACGTCGCGCGATCCGTGCGCCAGGCATCGACGTGCTCGCTGGCGACCGCGCCCGCCGGCGCGGTCATGACGCCGCGCAGCGCAGCGTCGCTGCCGCCACGGAGGTCGGAGATCAGCGCGCGCCAGACGTCGTCCTCCAGCGGTCGGCTCCACGTGCGGTCGCCCTGCAGCGCCGGGTCGTCGACGATGGCGATGGTCGGCCACCGGCACGGATCGGTGACCGGATCGAACGGCACCATGCTGCGGCAGAGGAGCAGGGTGCGGTGCCTGGCCACCCTGGGGTGGAGCACTGCGATCAGGCCGCGTCGCCCGCCGGCGGTGGTGGGCAGGTCGATCACGGCCAGCGCACCGGCGCGGATCGTCGCCGGCAACTCGAGCCGGGCCAGCGGCAGCCGGGCCCGGTTGGCCCGGGTGCGGGCATCGAGCGCCAGCTCGCGCGTCCCGTCGACCATCGTGACCGTCGAGATCCGGGCCGCGAGCCGGGCGTCGTCGGCGGCCAACCGCAGCACACATCGGCGCGCGTCTCGCGGCGGCCCCGGTGGATCGCCGACCACGTACCAGACCTCACCGAGCGTGGTGTCTTGCGCCGCGATCGTGCTCCAGTTCACCCACTCGCCGTCGATCGTCGTGAACAGCGGGGTGCCGGCCACCACCGCGGGCTCCAGGCGGCCGGCCAGGACCGCGGTGCCGAGGCGCCGGCGTAGCCACGGCGGCAGCGCCGCGGCGCGGGTCGGGTCGCCGGCGACCGCCATCACCAGCGCGATCGCGAGCGTCTGCACCTGGCGCGCGAGGCGCTCCTTGTGCGCGGCGGCCAGACCGCCGGGCTCGGCGAGCGCGTCGATCAACTCGGGGGCCTCGATCGCGACCAGCACGGCCGGGACGACGTCGAGCGACAGGCTGCCGCGGAGCTCGCCGTCGACGTGCAGCAAGAGCCGCGACCCGGCGGCGTCGTCGAGCGCGATCTCGCCGGCGCCGAGCTCGTGGCGGACCTCGAGGCGGTCGAGGCGGCGGGTGAGCTCGATCGCGGCGCCGCGCACCGTCGGGGCCGGCACGACGCCACGATCGACGCGCCGCTGCCCTTGCAGGCGGCGGACGTCGGCGGTGACGTCGCCCGCCGGCCACGGTCCGATGCTGTCGATCAACGCGCGCAGCGCCTCGCCGTCGTCGCCGGCTGGCAGCGCGATCACCGGCGCGTCGAGCGGATGGGCGGGATCTCCGGTGACCCAGGCGCCGGACCACGTCGCGGTCGGGATCTCCACCCCGCGCGCCGCGGCGGCCAGCGACACGCGGTTGCCCTGGATCGACGGCCAGGCCCGTGCGCTGCGCAAGGCGTCGCGGGTCGCGTGGTGGCCGTCCTCGGCCCGCGCCAGCCACGCCACCAGCAGGCGCCGGGTCGCGGCGTCGTCGACCAGCATGGCCGGACGCTGATCGGCGATGGCGGCGAGCAACGGGCCGGCGGCGGCGCGGACCGCGGCGAGGATTCGCCCGTTGGCGGTCGAGAGCAGCTGCTTCAGGTCCTCGTCGATCTCGTCGAGGCGCGCCTCGACCACCGCGCGCAGCGGCAGATCGGGCGACGAGACGAGGCGGCAGAATCGCCGCTGCTCGAGCACGACCACGGCTTCGAGGCGAGCGTCCGGTCCGATGCCGACCACGCCTCTTACGCCGCCGGCCGGCAGCCGGATCGGGGCGCATTCGGTCGGCAGATCGAGCGGCTCGAGCGCGCCCTGGCGGTGGGCGACCAGGCGTCGCAGCCGCTCGCCCTCGCGCCGGCGGCGCTGCAGCTCGTCGGTGCCATCGACGACGACGCCGCCGGTCAGGGCCGCGACCAGACCACGGACGGCATCGCCGCCGACCAGGGGGCGCCAGTCGGAGAACCACGGCACCACGCCGAGCGGGGTGGCCTCGAGGGCCGGGATGGGACCGCCCGCGAAGGCCTCGCGGAGCTCGCGCGCCGAGTACAGTCGGTCACCGCCGAGCACGGACAACATGGGGTGGCCTGCCAGCCGCTCGCCGAGGTCGCGGCCGAGCAAGACCTCGGGCGTGCCCAGGACCAGCGCGTCGCACAGCGCGCGCCCGGTGGCGTCGTCGAGGCGGATCGGGCGCCGGGGCACGAACAGCTCGGGCACCGGATCGCCGAGCAACGCGACCACGGTCGCCTGGGCCAGGGCGCGCTCCCAGGCGTCGAGGTCGGCGGCGGCGACGCCACCGTCGTCGCGCGCGGAACGCCAGTCGTCCGCCGGCACGATGGCGTCGCTATCGATCGCGATCGCGCAGTCGAAGTATGCCGGCACGCGCTCCATCACGCCGAGCGACTGCCCGCGGTGCACCAGCGCCAGCGTCGAGCCACGCGGATCGAAGCTGATCGCGCCCGCCAGGGCGCCGGCGCGCCGCACGAGCACCGCCGTGCCGGTGCGGTTGGCGAGTTGACGCGCCAGGGCGGCGGCCGGATCGATCCGGGGCGCGGCGTGGGCGGCGGTGTAGGTCACCACCACGGTGGCGGGAGCCAGCAGCGCGGTCAGGAGCGCGCGCTCCGCCGCCGAGGCGACGATCAGCTGGCGCCCAGCCGGGCCGCTGGTGTCGTCGCCTCGGTCGGTGACCCCGATCGCCCGCGCGCGACGCAGGGCGGCCAGGCTGTGGTGGCTGCCGTCGGGCGCCGGCCACACCGCCGCCTGCGCCAGCGGCGTGCCGTCGAGCACGCCGAGTCCGTCGCCGTGTGCCATCGACAGGGCCACCATCACCAGCGCGCGGTCGTCGTCGCGCCAGCGCGGCGCGCTGATCTCGACATCGGCGTGGTCGTCGTCGCCGCACAGCGCCTCGATGGCGCGGATCGTGGCCAGGCGCGCGGCGCGCTCGGCGTGCCGGTAGCCGGCGTCGACCGCGACGCCTCGGTAGCGTTCGTCGGGCATCAGCGCGGCGCCACCGACGACGGCGTCGATCGCGAGCGCCACGTCGAGCGATCCAGCCATGATCGGCCGACCCTGCAGGAGCAGGGTCAGCCGCCCGGGGCCTGGCATCGGCGCGACGCAGACCTCTCCCTCGAGGCCGGCGAAGGCGTCGTCCGGCACGCAGCCGACCGGGCCAGCGCCCAGCTTGGCGCGCACTCTCGATCCGGCTCGCGGCGCGACCCGCGCCGGGTGGACGGGGCCGGCCAGAAAGTCGTTCCGGGCCCGCAGCCGGCGCCCCGCCGAGCGGATCGCGCGCCGGGCTGCACCGGGATCGGGGGCCTGGGTGCCGAGCAGGACGTGGGCCGCATCCCGAGGAGGAATCCACGGCATCGAGCCGAGCCAGGGCGCGAGCTCGGCGGCCAGCGGCTCGCCGCCGCGGTACACGAGGTCCCGCCACGACGCCGACGGCGCTCGCCACGCGCCCACCGCGTTGCGCACCAGCGGCAGCGCCGCGACGGTGGCCATCGGGCCGCGGGCGACCCGGGCGCGTTCATCCCAGGCGGCTCCGGCCACCGCTGACGCCAGCAAGGTGAGTGCGGCGACGCGCATCGGGTCGCTGGCAGCGACCTCGTCGTCGCCGGCACCCTGGATCGCACGCCAGGCGCGCGCCAGTTCCTCGACCAGCACCGGCATCAGCTCATCACCGCGACGTCGTGCCGCCGTGATCGGGTGATCGCCGGCGCGGACCTGCGACCGCGATGCGTTGGTCGGCATGCGCGGTCCGTCGATGAACAGGCGGATCGGGACCGCGGCGTCGGGGTCGCCGACGGCGCCGAGCGACGTCGGTCGCCACGACTCGCGAACGATGCGGACCCCGAGCTCGGCGACGTCGAAGACCGGCTGCCGTTGCTGCCCCCGTCCCGGCACGCCCAGCGTCGCCGGATCGGTCAGCGCGATGAAGCCGTCGAGATCGTCGCCGAGCGGGATCCGCAGCAGATCGCCGGGGCCCGCCGTCCGCCCCACCGGGTCGCCGCCGATCGTCATCGCCACCGCGATGTCGGCGCACGCCGCGCGCGCCAGGGTCAGCTCGGGTGGCTCGTCGAGACGCAGGAAGCGGCCGAGGGTCTCGAGCCCGGCGCGCCGGCGCAGGTGCACGACCATGCCGGGTTGGTCCGTGCCCTCGGGGACGCTGACGTTCTCGCTGGTCAGCTCGCGCAGTGGCGCGGTGCCGTCGTCGCCCGCCGTGACCGTGGCGGGGGTGAACCGGACCCGGGCCGCGGCTCCACCAGCGATGGCGGTCACGTCGACCCAGGCCGGTTCCAGGCCGAGGGCGCTGTTGACCGCGGCGGCGAGCAGCCGGCGATGGTAGGCGTCGCGCGCCGGCTCGGGACTGACCAGCTCGTCGAACAGCTCGGGCAGCTGGTCGGCGGGCCAGGCCGGTCCGTCCCAGCGCAGCCAGACGTCGTTGGCGTCGCCGGCGAGCGAGATCCGGGTCGCCCCGGACGCGACCGCGGCCCGCACCGCCTCGAGGATCCAGGCGGTCGGATCGGCGAGCCGGTAGTCGCGCAGCCGGGCGATGGCGCGCGCCGCGTCGACGCGGAGACGCCCGGTCGACAGCTGCGCCCCGGGCGGCGGTCGGCGCAGGTTCACCGTGATCCCTCGAGGCGCTCGACGGTGGCCGCCAGCACGGCCTCGGACGCGGCGGCGTCGAGCCGCTGATGCTGCAGCAGCACCGCGCGCGCCAGCAGCGAAGCGGCGCCGATGGCATCCCCATCCGCGTCGGCGCGGCGGCGGGCGGCGGCGATCAGCGGGTCGGCGGCGTTCAACACCAGCGCGGGTCGCCGCCAGCGCGCCATCGGGTTGCGGGTGCCGACCTCGAGGTCGATCACCCAGCGCCGATCGTCGATCTCGATCAGCGCGTCGTCGGCGCCGCCGGCGACGCAGGTCCGGACCGCCAGCGGGCCGCTGAGATCGGCGACCACGATCGCGCGCGGACGCCGCACGGCGCGCTCGAGGAAGTGGCCGAGCAGGTCGAGCAGCGCGTGGTCGGCCACGGTCAGCGGCACCGACTCGACCAGGGTGAGCGTCGCGGCGACGTCGATCAGCCGCAGGTCGCCGGTCCGCGCGACGCGCGCCTTCACCGCCTCGGCGTCGATGCCGCCGGCCGACAGCGCCAGCACCGGGATGCCGGCGGCGGCCATCGCCTCGACCACCGGGGTCTGCGCGTGCGCCGCCCAGGCCACGCTGCGCATCCGCATCGCCGGCGCCACCGCGGTCACGCCGTCGACGGGGAGCAGCAGCGGCACCAGCCATTCCTCGGGCTCGAGCGTCAGGTCGCTGGCGTCGATCGCCTCGAACAGCGCCCGCCACCGCGCCAGGTCGCGCTCGGCGGCGAGCCGGAGCGCAACGGCAGCAGCGCGGGCGAGCGCGCGCCGGGCCAGATCACGCACCAGCGTCATCGCACGCTCGAACGCGTCGTCGCGGCGTACGTCGTCGCGCGACAAGGTATGACCGAGGCGCGAGTCCAGCACCTTGAACGCCACCCGACCGGCCAGCGGGGCGTCGGTCTCGTGCAGCATCAGGCCGCGGTTGAAGAAGCCGGCGTACGCCGCCGCGCGCGGACGCAGGCCGACCACCGCGGTGATGGCGCCGTCGGCCGACACGCCGCGCACCTCGACCAGCGCGCCGTCGAGCGCCAGCGGCGTGTCGACGCGGGCCTCATCGATGATCGCGCCGCGCTCGTCGCGCGCCGTGAACTGGATCGGCACCGCGGCGTGGCGGCACCAGCGCACCAGCGCCTCGCGGCTGCGGCGCGCGAAGTCGGCGACCAGGCCGGGCGCCATCGCCAGCTCGAGCTCGACCGAGGTGCCGGTGCGCGTGGCGGCACCGCCATCGAACAGCTGGTAGCTCAGATCGGGGTGGAGGTGGAGCGTCAGCCGCCGGCCGGCACGCACGGTCTGCACCACCACCACCCGCGGCGCGGGCGACAGCACCGACGAGAAGCCGATCCCGAACTTGCCGATCTTGGTCGGATCGCGATCCTTGGTGGTGCGGAACAGCACCAGCAGGTGGTTCTCGACGGTGTCGCGGTCCATGCCGTCACCGCGATCGCGGACCAGCGCGCGCACCGCGCCGGCCTCGGCGTCGTACGACACCTCGACCTCGACGGTGGGCGTGCCGGCGTCGATCGCGTTCTGCACCAGCTCGCGGTAGAAGGCGAGTGGGTCGGCGAACTGCGCCACCACCTCGCCCACGATGCCGGCGTCGCGGGGCGCCTCGACGTCGTCCGCGCGCGGCGCGCTCCGGTAGGGCGAGTCCACCGCCGCATCCTAGCGCGGGCTGCCCCGGGAGCTGTCGCGGCCGGGGCGCGAGCGGCGCCTTCGACCGGTCACGAGCAGCTGGCGCCGTCGTCGTAGCCGTCGTCGTAGCCGTCGGACCAGCCATCGCTCCAGCCGTCGTCGTACCCGCCGACCCAGCCATCGTCGTAGGCGCTGCCGTACAGGTCCTGGTAGCAGCTGCTGTAGCCGGCGTCGTATCCGGCGTCCCAGCCGTCGGCGTGACCATCGTCGTAACCGTCGCGCCACCCGGCATCGCGACCGGGCCCGACGCCGGTCGCCCAGCCCGGTGGATAGCCGTCGCGGTAGCCGGCCTGGTAGTCCGGGTTCAGGCGCTGGCCCTCGGCGAGGCCGCGCGCGTACGCGGTCGGATCGGCGGCGATGGCGTGGCCGCGTTGCCGGCATTCGAGGACGTCCTCGGGATCGGGCGCTTCGTCGGCCGGCGCGTCGCGGCGCGCCGCCTTCGTGCACGTGGCGTTACCGGCCTCCCAGCCAGCCGTCCAGCCTTCGTTCCAGGCCGCGTTCCAGCCGGCATCGTGACCGGCGCTCCATCCCGCGTTCCATCCGTCGCCGTCGCCCGCGGCCTGGCCGGCGTCGCAGCCAGCCTGGGTCGCGCCGACGCCGCCGTCGTTCCAGCCGTCGTTGTACCCGTCAGGGTACTGGTCAGCGTACCCATCGGCATAGCCATCGGCGTAGCCGTCGTCCCAGCCGTCGCGGAGGCCGTCGTCGCGGGTCGCCGCCAGGCCGTCGCGCTGCCCGCTGGCGAACGCCGTCTGGTTCTCGGCCCGGGCGGCGGTCTCGCCGTCGCGGTACGACATCTCGAGCGGCCCGCCGTCGAAGCAATCGAGGCGATCACAGCCCGTCCCGGCCACGACGAGCGCGGCCAGGGCAGCGAGGGCAGAGCGGGGGAAGCGCACGGCCCCAGACAGTGCAACGTCGGTTCCAGGATTCAACGCTGCAACCCAGCGGAATCTCGTCGCCATGGTGTATCCGGTGCGCGCCAGGGCGTGGCGCGGAATCACAGCCGCGGCGGCCACGTCGTCGGTGGCACCCGCGGTGACGGGGGCGTACGCTGTGCCGCGGAGGAACCCATGGCTCGCCGATTCTCGTGGTGGAAGGTGCTCGCGGTGGTCGTCGTTGGTGTGGTGGTCGTGCGCGGCGGCGCGTGCGGCGCCTGCGGCGCCACCGGTGGCCAGCCCGACGAGCGGCTCGCGGTTCACCTGCGCAAGCTGTGCGAGGTCGCCGAGGACGGCGTCCACGACCCGCGCAACGGCGTGCGTCGCATGATGCGCTACTACGGCGATCACGGCCCCGACATGCTCGAGGCGTTCGGGGCCACGCTGGTGACCATCGAGCGGATCGACGACGACGCCAGCCACGATCGTCGGGCCCGGGTGGCGCGTGACCGCATCCAGGCCCCGCTCCTGGCCTGCGCCGAGACCTGGCAGCAGTTCGCCGACGCGGTCGAGCGCGACGCCGAGGCCAGCGCCACCCTCGAGCGCGGCGTGGTGCGCCTGGGCCGCACGCTGGAGATCCTGTTCGGCGAGCAGCGCGAGGCGCTCACGGCCCGCTCGATCATCGAGGCGCCGCGCGGCTGGTTGCGTCGCCTCGACGACCGGCGCTGACGACGGCCTGTCCTGAGCCTGTCGAAGGGGCTCGGGCTCGGGCTCGGGCTCGGGCTCGGGCTCGGACTCGGGCTCGGGCTCGCAGCCTGGCGCTGCACAAGCTGGCGCGGCAGAGCGCCGACGCGCTCGCCGTCGAGCTGCCGCCGCTCGACACCATCGGTGACAACGCGTTCTGCTCGCGGCCGACCGCCAACGACTGCTACGGCATGTGTGGACCGGGCTGCTCGTGCTGGTCGTGGGTGTGCGGCAACTGCTGCTACCACCACGGCTGCGCTCGCCACGACACCTGGTGTCGGCAGGGCCAGTGGTACTACTGCTACAACATCACGGCGGTGATCGCGCTATTTGGCTGTTAGGCGCGCGGCGCGCGGGTGGCAAGATGGGGCGTGGCGCTCGGTCGGCTCCTCGGGTTTCTGGTCGGCGCGGTCGCCACCATTGGTGCTGCGTGTGACGGTGGCGAGCCGCCGATCGCCGACCAGGCGCCGGTGCCGGCCCGGGTCCGCCTCATCACCGACGCCCAGTACGGCAACGTGGTGCGCGATCTGCTCGGCGACGTCACCGTGCCGCCACTCCGCACGCCCGGCACCGCGGCCCACCAGTTCATCCACGAGGACGTGATCGCCGTCGACGCGCCGCTGCTGGTGCAGTACCGCATCGCGGCCGAGGTCATCGCGGCCGAGCTGGCCGCCGACGCCGCAGCGCTGGGCTGCCCGGCCAGCGATGGCGCCTGCGCCCGCGCCCGGGTCGAGGAGGTGGCGGGGCGAGCGTTCCGCCGCCCGCTCGACGGCGCCGAGGCCGCGGCGCTGTGGTCGATGTTCGAGCTCGGCCGCGCCGACGGCGGCGAGGCCGCCGGCTTCGCCCTGGTGATCGAGGCCGTCCTGCAAGCGCCCGACTTTCTCTACCGCAGCGAGCTGGGCCCCGCGACCGCGACCACCGAGGTCGTCGAGCTGTCCCCCCACGAGCTGGCCGCCGAGCTGTCGTTCCTGTTGCTCGACTCGATCCCCGATCCGGCGCTGTGGGCGGCGGCCGGCGATGGCTCGCTCGCTGACCCCGACGTGCTCGCCGCCCAGGTCGATCGCTTGCTGGCGCTGCCCCGGGTCCAGGACCACCTGGTGGCGGTCGCGCTCGACTGGCTCGAGGTGTGGCAGGTGCTCGAGACCGGCAAGGACCCGCTGCTGTTTCCGGACCTCGATCCCGGGCTGCGGGTCAGCATGTTCGGCGAGACCGAGCGCTTCGTCCGCGACGTGCTCTGGCGGCGTCGCGGTAGCCTGCGCGACCTGCTCGGCTCGCGGGCGTCGTTCGCCGACGCGCGCCTGGCAGCCCACTACGGGCTGCCGGGCCCGAGCGCTGGCGCCGCCGCCGACGCCTTCGTCCCGATCGACCACGATCCACAGCAGCGGGCCGGCATCCTGACCCACGCCAGCCTGCTCACCAGCCTGGCCACCGCGCGCCAGGAGTCGATCATCCGGCGCGGCATCTTCATCCACCGTCACCTCCTGTGCACCCCCGAGCTCGGCCGGCCGCCGTTCGATGCCATCGCCGGCGTGGCGCCGCTGACCAGCCAGCTGTCGGAGTCGCAGTTCGCCCACTACCGCGCCGCTCATCTCTATTGCCGCGGTTGCCACCGGGTCATCGATCCACCCGGCCGCGCCCTCCATCACTTCGACGGTCTCGGCCGCTGGCGCGCGATCGATCCGATCGACCAACTGGTCGAGGCCACGGCTCGCCTGCTGATCGGCGACGACGTGCACGACGTCGACGGGGCCGTCGAGCTGGCGGCCGCGCTCGCCGACAGCGAACAGGTCGCGCGCTGCGTGGTCGACCAGCTCGCGCATCACGCCTTCGGTCAGGCGTTCACCGACCAGATCGGCGCCGCGACCCGGCGCGGCTACCATGGTCGCTTCGAGGACAGCGATCGCGACCTGGTCGACGTCTTCCGCACCATCGCGACCTCGCCGGCGTTCCGCAAGCGCCACCGCGGCGGTGCGCCATGACGCTCGGTCGGCGCCGCTTTCTGGCCGGGCTGGGCGGTGGGGCTGGTGCGCTGGCGCTGGGCAGCTCACCGCTGGCCCGGCTGGCGTACTCGGAGCCGGGCGACGCGCCGGTGCGCCTGCTCATCATCCACAAGGGGACCGGGACCCAGCCCGAGAGCTACGACTGCGCCGGCGGTCCCGGACGTGGGTTCACGCTCAGCCCGATCCTGGAGCCGTTCGCCGACCTGCGCGAGCACATGGTGATCGTCGAGGGGCTCGACGTGCGCAAGAAGCTCAACACGCCGAGCGAGGACCACGGCAACGCCATGGCGACGTTCATGACCGGCGGCGTCACCGAGCGCGCCGACGCGTCGAGCTTGCCGCTGGCCACCCGCACGTCGATCGATCAGATCCTGGCGACCGATCCCGGCTTCGCCGGCGACGCACCGATCGGTTCGCTGCAGCTCGCCGCCGACGCGCGCACCGGCCAGCTGTTCACCCGCATCCTGTCGTGGGCCGGTCCTGGAGCGCCCATGCCGGCCGAGAGCCAGCCGTTTGCCGCGTACACTCGTGTGTTCGGTTCGCTCGCCGGCGGTGCGCTGGGACCCGACCAGCTCGAGCGCGTCCGCCGCCGCAAGCAGAGCGTGCTCGACTTCACCCGCGCCGGGGCCCAGCGGCTGGCCGGGCGCCTCGACGGTGCCGGCCGCGAGCGCCTCGACCGCCACCTGACCGCGATCCGCGAGGTCGAGCAGGTGCTGCACCGCACCGTCGGCTGCGTCGACGCCGCCGGGTTCGAGCGCCAGGCGCGCGCCGTCGATCCGTCGCAGCCGGATGCCCAGCACGCGCAGCTCGGTCGCGCTCACCTCGACCTGGTGCGGGCCGCATTCCAGTGCGACCTGAGTCGGATCGCGACGTTCGGCTGGACCGCCGGCCCGTCGTTGGTCAACTTCAGCCAGCTCATCCCCGGCGTCGAGAACGTCGACTTCCATGCCCTCAGCCACGGTGGCGTGAACAAGGTCGTCGACGAGATGCTGGTCCACCGCTGGTACAACGAGCAGATGGCGGCCTTCCTGCGTACGCTGCGCGACACCCCCGACGTCGACGGACGCACGCTGCTCGACAACACGCTGGTCGTGGTGTGGAGCGAGATGCGGTCGGGCCAGCACAGCTTCGAGAACGTGCCCATCCAGCTGTTCGGCGGCGCCGGCGGCCGGCTCGAGGGTGGCCGCCTGCTGCGCTTCGGCGGTCGTCCCACCAACGACCTGTGGTTGACGATCGCCAACGCGCTCGGCCACCCGATGAGCTGCTTCGGTGATCGCGAGCGTTGCACCGGCACGCTGCCGGGTCTGTTCGACACCCGCGGTGCTGCGCTGGACGAGCCATCGCGCCCGGCGCGGCGTTGACCGTGACCCGGGCGCCGTTGGTGACGATCTTCGATCCGCCGCCGGCGGCCAGCGAGCTGCCGGCGCGGCTGCCGAGCCCGTTCGGGCATGCGGTCCACCCGCTGGCGCGCCGCGCTGCCGCCACGCTCGTCGATCAGCTCGCGCCGGCGGCGGCCGGGTGGGGGCTCGACGCGCCCGGCGGCGGCAAGATGTTCGGCGTGCTGGTCGTGGTCGGGGCCGACGGCCGGGTCGGCTTCCTGCGCGGCTTCTCCGGCATGCTGGGCAGCCGCTGGGACGTCGATGGGTTCGTGCCGCCCCTGTTCGACGCCGCGGCGCGCGACGCGGTGTGGCTGGAAGGGGAGGAGGAGCTGCGCGCGATCGGGCGCCAGATCGACCTGGTCGCCGACGGCAGCGCGGCGGCGGCGACCCGGGCGTCCCTCGCCGCGCTGGCCGCGGGCCACCAGGCATCGGCGGCGGCCCTGCGCGACCGTCACGCGCAGCGGCGCCGCGATCGGCACGTCGAGCGGTCCCGGCTCGCCAGCGCCGGACTCGATCCCGCGGCGCGCGACCTGGCGCTGCACGCGCTGGCGCAGGCCAGTCGCGCCGATGCCGCCGAGCTGCGGCGCCTCGAGACCGGACAGCGCGCGGAGCGCATCGAGCCGACCGCGCGGGTCCGCGATCTCGACCACCGCCGCTCGGTGCTCGAACAGACCCGCGCCGCGCGCTCGCGCGAGCTGCTGGTGCAGATCCACGACGCCTACCTGGTGCCCAGCGCGCGCGGCGAGCAGCGCCGGCTGCGGGCGCTGTTCGCACCCGAGGCGCCGCCGGGTGGAGCCGGTGACTGTGCCGCGCCCAAGCTGTTCGCGCATGCGTATCGCGTCGGCTTGCGGCCGCTGGCGCTCGCCGAGGTGTGGTGCGGTGCGTCGCCGCGCACCGGCGGTCGCCACGCCGGCGCCTTCTACCCGGCGTGCCGGGGCAAGTGCGGCCCGGTGCTCGGCCACATGCTCGACGGGCTGGCGGTCGATCCGGCGCCGGTGTTCGGTGCCGACCTCATCGCCGCCGCCCAACCCGTGGTGGTGTACGAGGATCGCTGGCTGGTCATCGTCGACAAGCCGTGCGGGCTGCTGTCGGTGCCGGGTCGCAGCGGCCTGCTCCGCGACTCGGTCCAGACCCGGCTGCGGGCTCGTTATCCGGACGCCTCGGGCCCGCTGATCGTGCATCGCCTCGATCTCGACACCTCGGGGCTGTTGCTGGTGGCGCGCGACGCCGTCACCCACGCGGCGCTGCAACGGCAGTTCGCGCGCCGCGAGATCGAGAAGCGCTACATCGCGTGGCTCGACGGCGAGGTTCGCGACGATGGCGGCGTCGTCGAGCTCGCGCTGCGCGTCGATCTCGACGATCGTCCGCGCCAGCTCCACGACCCCGTGCACGGCAAGCCGGCGACCACGGTCTGGAAGGTGCTGGCGCGCGCCGGCGGCCGGACCCGGGTGGCGCTGTTCCCGCACACCGGCCGGACCCACCAGCTGCGCGTTCACGCCGCCCACGCGCTCGGCCTGGCGGCGCCGATCGCCGGCGATCGGCTGTATGGCCGCGGTGGTCCCGACGGTCGACTCCAGCTCCATGCCGAAGCGCTCGCGTTCGCGCATCCCCACACCGGCGAACCGATGGCGCTCGAGCGGCCGGCGCCGTTCTGAGTCGTCGCTACTCCTGCGCCAGCGCCCAGCGCGAGGCGCCGCGCGCCGGCGTGAAGCGGCGGGTGATGCCGACCACGATCTGACGCTGATCGAAGCCACCGTCGACGATGGGCAGCACGGTCTCCGGCATGTCGGTGGTGCCGCGGTCGCGATAGGTCAGCTCGGCGTAGATATCCCAGTCGCGCACCGCCGAGAACACCGTGCCGACCGTGAGATCGAGGCGACTCGAGGGATCGATCGTGTCGGCGTGCACGACCGGGAACGCCATCTCGCAGCCGGCCCACATCGCCCACTCGCCGCGCGGGGTGTGGAACACCAGCTCGCTGGACAGGGTCGCGTCGGCCTGCCAGCGCCGTTCCATGCGGTCCTGCTCGACCGCGGTGGCGACCGCGCCGCCGCCGACCTGGAAGGCGATGAAGCGCTCGATGCGCGAGCGGTGGATCGCGCCGGTGCCGACGCTGCCCCAGTAGCCGCCGCCGCCCACGATCGGTCCGCCGCTCACCGAGGTGCCGATGGCGACGGTGCGGCTGGTGGCGATCTTGGCGGCCAGCGAGCCGCCCTGCGGGATCGCCTCCTCGGTGGTGTCGAGCTGTTTGGCCAGCAGATCGACGGTGCCCGACAGCTCGATGCGGCGGGTCGCCGTCCACCGGCTCCGCAGGCGCAAGATCGCCATGTCGGTCATCTCGATCGGTTCGCCGGACAGCGCGCTGCCGGCGGTGATGAATCGCATCTCGCCGCCGAGGTTCCAGCCCGGCGGTGCCACCAGCCAGTCGCTGGCGTAGGCCCGATGGTCGAGGGAGCCATGCACCGCCCGCATGACCTCGCCGGTCTCGACGGTGGGCTGGTCGGCGTACGCCACCGATGGCGCCAGGATGGATGCGAGCGCGAGAGGCCAGGCCAGGGACGTACGCATGGCGACTACCACGCACGACCCGAGCAAAGGATCTTCATCGCCCCGGTGTCGCGCCGTTCCAGCCCGCGCGGGCGCTACGGGAAGACGCCCTCGGCGAGCCAGATGTCGCCATCGTAGTCGGCGAGACCGGCGACGATGCCGTCGCCGTCGGGGGCCCAGTCGGCGGCCAGCACGGCGTCGGTGGTCGCGGTCCACAGCACGCGCGGCGCCGCGCTACCGTCGACGGTGGCCTCGACGATCTGCTGGAAGCCGCGGACCAGCAGCAGGCGCTTGCCGTCGGCGGAGAACCGCGGTCGCTGCCACGCTGCCAGATCGAGGCCGGGAACCGGGCGCGGCGGAGCGCCTCCGACGTCGGTGAGCATGACCCGTCGCCCGCCGCTGGCATCGGCGGCGGCGATGAACGCGATCGTGCCGTCGACCGGTGAGGTGGCCGGCTGGCCGCCGTCGGTCAGCGCGCGCGCGGCGCCGCCGGCGATGGCGACGACGTGCAGCCGCGGCTGCCCACCGGCGACGGTGCGCTCGAACACGACCTGCTGGCCATCGCCGGTGAACGCCGGCGAGCTGTCGGCGCCGTCCGCGGTCAGCCGGCGGGGCGCGCCGCCGTCGATCGCGACCACCGCCAGCCCGCCGCGGCCGCCATCGACGGCGTAGACGACCGTACGTCCGTCGTAGGACGGCATGGCGCCGTGACTCCGCGGCGGGGTGATCGCGCGCGCCTCGCCGCCGGCGAGGTCGACCACCCAGCCTTGCTGATGACCGAGGCGGTCGGAGGTGATCAGCAGCCGGGTGGCGCCGATCGCCACCGGGCTGGCGTCCTGCCAGTCGCCACGCGAGACGACCGCCGGCGCCGCGCCGTCACGGAGCCGGGCGATGTACTGGCGATCGGTGCAGGTCGAGAACACCAGCCGCTTGCCGTCGCGCGAGACGTCGACCCCGGCCCGCGGCGACAGGCCGCCCGGCACCACGACCGGCTCGCCACCGCCCCAGCGCCGCCACAGCAGCTGATTGCCGGTGGTGGCGCCCTTGCGGGTCACGTAGTAGCCGCGGCCCGATGACGACGGCGCCAGGCCACCCTCGTAGTCGGTCGCGGTCTCCTCGATCACCCGCAGCGTGCCGTCGCTCGCCAGCTCGCCGATGCCGGTGGCGTCGCCATCGCTCTGCGTCCACCACAACACGGCGACCCCGAGCGCGCCCACGGTCGCGAAGTGGTAGGCGCGCGCGCCGGCGGGGAGCTGACCGAGCACGGTCTCGCGCGCGACGCCGCCGTCGCCCAGCTCCCAGCGCAGCACCCGGCCGGCGCCATCGCCGACCAGCAGCGCGCCGTCGCGCGTCCAGCCCGGGTAACCGCTGATCGGCCCCAGGTCGAGGGCAGCCTGGTGGTCGTCGCCATCACCGATGACGCGCACCGTGCGGCCGGCCGAGCCCTCGTGGATGTAGGCGACGCGCGTGCCGTCGGGCGACAGCCCCGATGCGTAGTCCCAGCCCGCGTCGCGGGTCAGGCGGTGGCGAGGACCACCGTCGAGCGGCATGCGCAGCACCTCGTAGTCGCCCTCGATCACCCCGTCGAAGACGATCGCCTGGGCGTCGGGGGTGAACCGCGGGTACTCCTCGCAGCCGGTGTCCATCGTCAAGCGGCGGCTCGCGGTCACCGAAATGACGACCTCGGCGCGGGGGTTCGACGCGGCCAGCTTCCAGATCAGCAGCCCACCGGCGATGGCCAGCAGCGCCGCCACCGCCACCGCCCACGGTCGCCACGCCATCGGGCGGGCGGCGGCGCGCAGCTCGGTGGCGAACGCTGCCATGTCGGCGAAGCGCGCCGCCGGTGCCTTGGCCAGGGCGCGCAGCACGATCTGATCGACCCGGCCCGGGATGCGGCGCGTCGGTGCGGCGTCGGAGGGCAGCGTCGGATCGTCGAGCGCGATCGCGGCCATGGTCGCGAACGAGCTGTCGCGATCGAACGGCCGCTTGCCGACCAGCAGCTCGTACAGCACGACGCCGAGCGCGAACACCTCGCTGCGGACGTCGGCGCTGCCCTCGTAGCACTCGGGCGCCATGTAGGCCGGCGTACCGACCATCTGTCCGGCCTGAGTGAGATCGCTGCGCAGCGCGTTGCGCTCGGGCGGCCAGCTGGGTTGCGATGACGGTGGCGCCGGCGCTGGCACCAGCGTCGCCGCCAGTCCGGCGTCGCCGACCGGGTGCGGAGCCGCGCGCGGTTCGGAGGCGGCGGGCGCTGGCCACAGCGGCACCAGCGGGGCGACCGGCGGCGGCGGCGCGCCCTCGCCACCCGCGACCGGGGTGGCGATCGCTCCCACGTCGGCGCGCAGCTTGGCGAGGCCGAAGTCGAGCACCTTCACCTGGCCCTTCGCGGTCTGCATCAGGTTGTCGGACTTGATGTCGCGATGGAGGATGCCGAGCGCGTGCGCCGCCGCCAGGGCATCTGCCACCGCCGCGGTCAACTCGAGCGCCCGGCGCCAGTGAACGCCGCGGCGGGCCACCTCGGAGAACGGCTCGCCCGAGACCAGCTCCATGACCAGGAACGAGCGGCCGTCGGCCGATTCGATGTCGAACAGCGTGACGATGCCGGGGTGGTTGAGGGCGCTCGCCGCCTGGGCCTCGCGCAGGAGCCGGGTCTGCCAGTCGGCGTTTCCCTCGACCTCCACGGGCAGCATCTTGAGCGCGACCTCGCGCCCCAGCCGTTGATCGACCGCCCGATAGACCTCGCCCATGGCGCCACGGCCCAGCTGGCCGAGGATGCGATAGTGGGAGATGTCGCTCGGCGGCACGGTCGCCGAGTGTAGACGATCCTCGCCGGGTGGTTCCGACCCTGACCGGTCCGGGTTCGAACTGAACATGTTCATTTATGGGCTTGACGGCGGCCGTCCGCCGCCCTATGAATTGAACATGTTCAGAAAGGTGCCGAGATGACCACCAACTACCTGCCCCACGTCTACATCGCCTACGCCACCTTGGCCCTGGCGCTGACCATCTACCTGGCCCGCACCCTGGCCCATCACGGCGGCGTCTTCCTCGAGTCGGTGTTTCCCGACGACCCGCGGTTGGCGCCGGCGGTCAACCGCCTGCTGGTGGTCGGCTTCTACCTGGTCAACCTGGGCTGGGCGCTGATGATGCTGCGGGCGCCGTCGGCCGAGACGGTCACGGTCGCGCTCGAGACCCTGGCGCGCAAGCTGGGTGTCCTGCTCATGGTGCTGGCCGCCATGCACTTCGCCAACCTGCTGGTCTTCCACTGGCTGCGGCAGCGTGGCCGTGGCGCGCCGGCGTCACCCGCGGTCGCCGGATGACGCGCGCGCCGCAGGTCAAGAAGAGCGAGGTCACGCGCCAGCACCTGCTCGACACCGCGCTGGCGCTGTTCCGCAAGCGCGGCTTCGACGCCACCACGATGCGCGACATCGCCGTGGCCAGTGGCCTGGCGCTCGGCACCGCCTACTACTATTTTCCGTCGAAGGACGCGCTCCTGTTCGCCTTCTACGCCGCCAATCAGGTCGCCACCGAGGCGCGCGTCCGCAGCTACCCGGCCGGCGAACCGCTGCGGGCGCGGCTGGGTCGTCTGTTCCACGATCGGATCCGCGACGTCGCCCCCAACCGCACCCTGCTCGGTGCGCTGCTGCCGCGTCAGGTCAACCCGGGCGATCCGGTGTCGGCGCTGTCGCGCGAGAGCGCCGAGGTCCGGGCGCGCGCGATCGCGCTGTTCGAGGCCGCGATCGCACCCGAGGGCATGTCCATCGCGACCCGCGCGCTGGCGGCGCGTGCGCTGTGGGTGCTGCACCTGGCGATCCTGGCCTACCTGGCCAGCGATCGCAGCCCGGCCCAGCGCAAGAGCCATCGCCTGGTCGACGACGCGCTCGATCTCGCGGTGCCGCTGCTCGCGCTGGCGGGCACGCCGGCGGTGACGCCGTTGCTCGCCCAGGTGACGGCCATGCTGCAGCGCGCCGACCTCATGACCCTGGCCCGCCGCTAGCTCACGCCGGTAGCGAGTCGAGCGCTGCGGCCAGATCGGCGATCAGGTCGTCGGGGTCCTCGATGCCGATCGACAGCCGGATCACGCTGTCGGTGATGCCGGCGCGAGCGCGGGCCGCGGGCGTCATCGAGGCGTGGGTCATCGACGCCGGGTGCGCGACCAGGCTCTCGACGCCGCCCAGGCTCTCGGCCAGCGTGAACCAGCGCAGCGTGGTGAGGACGTGGTTGACGCGCGCCGGCCGGCCGTCCGCGAGCTCGAAGCTGAGCATGGCGCCGAACCCCTGCTGCTGCCGGCGGGCCAGCGCGTGCTGCGGATGGCTGGCGAGGCCGGGGTAGAACACGGCCCCGATCGCCGGGTGCTCGGCCAGGAACGCGGCCACGGCGCGGGCGCCGACCTCGTGGGCGCGCATGCGCACCTGCAACGTCTTGATGCCGCGCAGCACCAGGAAGCAGTCGTGCGGCGACTGCGCGGTGCCGAGCAGGTTGTTGACGCTGGCGATCCGCTGCGCCAGCGCGACCTGGCCACGCGCCGCCACCACGATGCCGCCGACCACGTCGCTGTGGCCGTTGAGATACTTGGTCGTCGAGTGCACGACGAGATCGGCGCCGTGATCGAGCGGGCGCTGGAGCAGCGGCGACAGGAACGTGTTGTCGACCACGGTGAGGGCGCCGTGGGCGCGGGCCAGATCGGCGACGGCGCGGATGTCGGTCAGGCGGAGCAGCGGATTAGACGGTGACTCGATCCACACCATGCGGGTGTTGGCCTGGAAGGCGGCGGCGACGGCGTCGAGATCGGCCAGGTCGAGGTACGTGACCTCGAGCCCGAGCGAGGTCCGGGCGTGCTCGAGCAGGCGGAAGGTGCCGCCGTAGCAGTCGACGGTGCACAGCAGGTGGCTGCTGGCGGGCAGCAGGTTGAGCGCCACCAGGATCGCGCTCATGCCGGTCGAGGTCGCGGTCGCGGCGCCACCGCCCTCGAGCAGGGCGACCGCCTCCTCGAGACAGGCGCGGGTCGGGTTGCCGCTGCGCGTGTAGTCGAAGCCGGCGTTGGTGCACACGTCGCGGAAGGCGAACGTGCTGGTCTGATAGATCGGCGGCATCACCGCGCCGTATGCGGAGTCGGGCTGGACGCCGGCGTGCACGCACTGCGTGGCCGGGCGCGCGCTCGGCACCATCGGCGGCCGCAGGGTCCAGCCGGCCTTGGCCGGTGAGCCCGGCGGCAGGATCGTGAAGTGGTAGGCCGGATTGCCCGGGACGTTGGCGTCGAGGTGGATGTCTTCGCCGGGCTCGGCGTCGGTACGGCGAGTGCTCATGGCTGGCGTCGAGCGTGCCAGTCGGCGGCGGCCCGGTCGAGAGCTGACGCCAGCTCACAGCGCCGCGCGATGCGCGTTCAGCCGTTCAGGAGTCCTGACCCGATGCCGCGGCGACGCGCAGCACCAGCTTGCCGTGGTTCTCGCCGCGGAAGAGGCGGAGCAGCGCGTCGGGGAAGGACTCGAGTCCGTCGACGATGTCCTCGCGCGACACCAGCGTGCCGGCGCGGTACCAGCTCGCCAGCTCGCGGGTCGCCTCCAGGTAGCGGTCGGCATAATCGAGCACGACCATGCCGGTCATGCTGGCGCGGTTGACCAGCAGCGACAGGTAGTTCGCCGGTCCGGCGATCGGCGCGGTCGCGTTGTACTGCGAGATCGCGCCGCAGATGACGACCCGGGCCCGGCGCGCCAGCCGCGCCAGCGCGGCGTCGAGGATCTCGCCGCCGACGTTATCGAAGTAGATATCGATGCCGCGCGGGCAGTGCTCGCGCAGGCCCGCCTTCACGTCGCCGCCCTTGTAGTCGATGGCGGCGTCGAACCCGAGCGTGCCCGTCAGGTACGCACACTTGTCGGCGCCGCCGGCGATGCCGACGACGCGGCAGCCCTTGAGGCGCGCGATCTGACCGACGATCGATCCGACCGCGCCGGCGGCGCCCGAGACCACGACGGTCTCGCCGGCGGCGGGACGACCGACGTCGAGCAAGCCGAAGTACGCGGTCAGGCCCGGCATCCCCAGCGTGCCGATCCACACCGGCAGCGCGGCCAGCCCGGGGTCGACCTTGATCACGCCGCGGCCGTCCGACAGCGCGTGTGACTGGACACCGAAGGCGCCGGTGACGTGATCGCCAGCCGCGAAGTCGGGGTGGCGTGATGCCAGCACGCGGCCGGCGCCGAGCGCGCGCATCACCTCGCCGAGCCCGACCGGCGGGACGTACGAGCGGACGTCGTTCATCCAGCCGCGCATGGCGGGATCGAGCGACAGGTAGTGGACCTCGACCAGGATCTGGCCGTCGGCCGGTTCGGTCACCGGGGCCTCGACGAAGCTCCAGTCGGTGGGACGGGGCAGCCCGACCGGGCGTGCAGCGAGACGAAACTGGCGGTTGGTCGTCATCGCCGCACCTTAGGGCAGATCAAGCGCCGAGCACGTCGGCGACGCCGTGCAAGTACTCGCGGAGTAGCCGATCGCGGCCGGTCGCGTCATCGGGGATGGCGGCGGCGGCGGCGGTGAGCGCGGCCGCGGTCGGCGCGACCAGCAACGGCGCCGCGGCGGCGGTGAAGGCGACGATCTCGGCGAGCAGCGCCCGCTCGCCGTGGCGGACCAGCGCACACGCCCGCTGCCACGACGTGCGCGCTGACTCGGCGAGCCCGGTGCCGGCGTCGGAGGCGTGACCCGCGAGGCGCTCCAGGCCAGCGCGGGCGGCGGTCGCGAGCTCGGCGAGCGCGGCGCGCTCGTTGTCGGCGCCGAGCCAGGTCAGCTCGCGGCGATGGAGCGCGCCCTCGCCGACCGCGGCCAGCACGTCGGCGAACGGCGCCACGCGCAGGCGGGCCAGCGACAGCGCGCGCCGGAAGCGAGCGTCGATGCAGGTGCCGACCGGCAGCGCCGCCGGGGCGGCCAGGGGCAGGTCCCACAGCAGGTGGGCGACCAGGTCGGCGCGCACGCTCGGCGTCGGGGCGAAGACCAGCGCCGCCTCGTCGTTCGGGTTGTCCGCGAGCGCGAAGCCGTAGTTGAGCAGCAGCCGCGCGTTGCCGATCGCGCCGTAGCTGGCGTGCACCGGCTCGCCGGCCGCGAACGGCCGCAGCGCGGTGTACACCATGGCGTCCTCGACGTCGTCGAAGACCCAGCGGGTGTCGCCGGGGCGGTGGTCGAGCAAGTCCGAGATCGGGACCAGGGCGTAGTGATCGATGCCGGCGATGGTCAGGCGGTAACCGCGCGAGGCCACGACCGCGCAGCCCCACGCGTACTCGGCCGCCGAGATCCGGTCGCGGAGATCCGCGATCAGCAGGCCGTGAAGATCGGTGACCTGCTTGCCGGCGGCGGCGATCGAGGTTCGCGCCGCGGTGCCGATCAGCTCGTCCTGGTCCACCTCATCGCGGTAGCAGGGCAGGTCGGGGAGGGCGTGGGGCAGGACGTCGAGGTAGGGACGCCACGGCGACTCGGCGCATCGCTGCTCCAGCGCCAGCCAGACCGCGAGCGTGCTCGGCCCGCTCGCGATCATCGGGCCGAACGGATCGATCGACCCGGTCGCGGAGGCGGCCAGCCCATCGTCGATGATCATCGCGCGGCGCGGGATCGTGGCGACCCGCTCGCCGCTGGCGATCGCCCGGCTCGCCCGGGTCGTGCACGCGCCGGCAGCGTCGACGTGCAGCTCGAGCGCGTCGAGCCGCGCGCCGCGGACCGCGGCCCACGGCAACATGGCGCGCAGCGCGGCTTCGCGCGCGGCGGCGCCGACCGCGGGCCGTGGCGGCGGCGGCGACGGCGACCAGGTCGCTTCGCGGACCGGCGTTGGGCGGGGTGGGCGATCGCCGATCACCTGCGCGATGTCATCGGCGACCACGATCAGGCGCTCGGGGCGCGCGCCGGGCGGCAGCCAGCCCGCGACGGTGAGCTGGACCCCGTAGGCCGCGGCGATGCGTTGGTCGAGGTCGGCCACCGCCGATCAGTATACCGTCCCGGGATGAGACCCATCATCAACCTCGACGAGGTCGTGCTCGAGCACCACCGCCATGGCGAGCGGTTCGAGGCCCACGACGGCGCCATCGCATCGGCGATCGGTGGCCGGCTGCTCGGCTATTCCCTGACCGTGGTGCCGGCCGGCAAGCGGGCGTGGCCGTTTCACTGCCACCACGTGAACGAAGAGATGTTCGTGATCCTCGCCGGGCATGGCGTGGTCCGCGTCGGCGAGCTCGAGTACCCGATCCGCGCCGGCGACGTGATCGCCGCGCCGCCCGGCGGCCGCGACACCGCCCACCAGATCGTGAATACCTCGGACGCCGAGCTCCGCTACCTGAACGTCAGCACGATGATCGCTGCCGAGGTCGTCGAGTACCCCGACTCGTCCAAGGTGGCGGTCTACGTCGGCGGAGCTCCCGGTGGCGACCCGGCGAACCGCACGTTCAGCCATCGCGGCCGGCTCGGGCCGGCGGTCGACTACTGGGATGGCGAGTGAGCGCCACGGGTCAGCGTCGCGGCTTGACGGTGCGCGGCAGCAGCGCCCAGTAGCGGCCGGCGCCGCCCAGGTGCCCCGCGATCTCGCCGTCGGCGGCGTCGGGGCCCCAGTACAGGTCGGCGCGCACGGCACCCTTGATGTTGCCGCCGGTGTCCTGCGCGATCATGAGGTGGCGCCACGGCTCGGTGCCGCGGCCGGTGGCGCGCGGCGCCTGGGTGTCGATCCACAGCGGCGTCGATGCCGCCACGAAGTTGCGATCGACCGCCGCCGAACGCCGTGGCGTGAGCATGACGCCCTGCGAGCCGACCGCGCCGGGCTCGGTGCCGAGCTTGAAGAACACCATCGAGGCGTCGCCGTCGACGATCTCGTCGAAGCGATCGCGGTGGGTGGCGAACCAGGCCCGGATGCCCTGCATCGTGCCCTGACCGCGCGGCAGCTCACCCTTGGCGCGCAGGAGCCGGGCCGGGCCGGCGTAGGGCTGACCGTTCTTGCCGTCGTACTCGACCCAGATCTCGGTGCCGTCGTCGAGCGTGGCGCGGCCCGAGCCTTCGATGTTGAGGAACAGAGCGTCGATCGGATCGTCGACCCACAGCAGCTCGAGGTCGCGGCCGGCGAGCGCGCCCAGGCGGATCTCGGCGCGGGTCGGGAGCGGGACCAGCGCACCGGTCACCGGATCGAGCTTGCCCCACAGCTTGCGGCCGCGTCCGGTCGGGCTGCAGGCCGCCATGTCGATCATCACCAGCTCGGGCGGACGGCGATAGATGGGGGTCTGGTAGGGGCCGTGACGGGTGCGCGAGGCGCGCAGCGGCTGCACGAAGTACGCGGTCATCTTGCCCACCGGGCCGCGGCGGCCAGCGACCTGCCACGGCGTCAGCTCGCGCTCGAAGAAGCGGCGGGCCGCCGCGTCATCGCCGCCGGCGACCCGCGCCGCGGCGGCACACGCGGCGCGCCACTGCCGGGCGCGGCCGTAGCGATGGTCGAGCCCGACCCAGGCGTCGTCGGCCAGCGCCGCCAGCCTGGTGCAGGAACGGAGGAACGCAGGGAGGGCCTCGGCGTGGTGGTCATCGGCCCAGCCGTCGAGCTCCGCGAAGCGCGCCTTGGCGAACGAGACCCGATCGATCGGCGGCGGTGGTCGCGGCACGACCCGCGGGCAGGGCGGCGGCACGGCGGTGACCGCGGTCGCGTCCACGGCGGCATCGGCGGCATCGGCGGCGTCGGCGGCCGCGTCGCTGGCCGGCGGCGCGTCGGCCGCTCCAGCGTCGGCGGCCAGACGGGCGGTGGCGGGGTCGGCCGCCGGCCCGTGACAGCCGGCGAGGGCAATGAAGCTGAGGATGATCGCCGATCGCACCCGACCCGATCGTACGACGTGATCGCGCCGGAGCCAGATCTTGTTGGGGCTCGATCGGCCCTTGGTCAGCGTGGATGGGTTGCCGAGCCCGGGGGCCGTGACGGCGAGCTCTGCTTCCGCTGGCGTCATCGCGCCAGGTCGCGGTAGGAACACGGCATGAAGCACCGGTCGTTGTTCGTGTTCGCCGCGCTGGCGGCCTGCTGTCCTCCGCAGGCCCACACCGAAACCCCGGCCGTGCTCGACGAGCCGGGACCGGGCGCGGGCGACGGCTCCGGGGTCGGCGACCCGGTCGAGGTGGTCGCCGCGCCGACCTACGATCGTCTGGCCCGGCTGGAGTTCAATCGTCGTGCCGCCGAGGAGGCGCTGCCGCTGTTCTGGCGCACCGACGCCGACGGTGACGGTGCGCTCGATGCCGGCGAGCTGGTCGGGTTGTGGGGCTGGGATGGCCCCGCGCTCGAGACCCTGGTCGTGGGTGGCGCGTTCACGCCGGCGTTCGCAGCGCTGTACGAGACGATGGTGAGCCCGGTCGCGGCCACCGGCCTCGACGCCGCCGAAGTCAGGCGGCGGACCGCGATCCGCGACGAGCTGGGTCAGGGGCGGCCGACGCTGGTCGAGACCGACCTGGTCGGCGCCAGCGCCGAGGACCTCGCCATCGTCGACCGCGTCGGTCGCGCCGCGGTGTTGATCGAGCGGCTGTTCGCGCGCCAGAGCGGCGTGTTCGGGTTCGCGGCCCAGCTCGCGGCTGCCGACCCGGCCAGCCGGATGGTGGCGTTCCGCAACCAGGGGCCGTTCTGCGAGGCGCCCCGCACCGAGAACGATCCCGATTGCAACGCCCTGGCCGCCCGACCCAAGCGGGTCTCCGGCCTGTACCCGGCGGCGCTGCAGGAGCAGCCGAAGTTCTGCGAGCTGATCGCCACGCAGAAGAACGCGGCCGAGCTGATGGGCCACTTCTCGGTGGTCGTCGATGGCGCGACCGCCGGGACCTACGCCGCGGTGCCGTACCACGTCGCCTACAAGACCGATGTCGAGGCGATCGCGGTCGAGCTCGAGGCCGGCGCCGCCGCCATCGCCAGCGCCGGCGAGCAGCCGTTCGCGGCCTACCTGCGCGCCGCGGCGCGCGGCTTCCGCACCAACGACTGGGAGACCGCCGACCAGGCCTGGGTCGACATGGGTAGCAAGGGTTCGCGCTGGTACCTGCGCGTCGGTCCCGACGAGGTCTATCACGACCCGTGCGCGCTCAAGGCTGGCTTCCACGTCAGCTTCGCGCGCATCAACCCGAGCTCGGTGACCTGGCGCGACAAGCTGGAGCCGGTCAAGGGCGAGCTCGAGGCGGCGCTGGCCCGACTCGCCGGTCCGCCGTACAAGGCGCGCGACGTCAAGTTCAAGCTGCCCGACTTCATCGACGTCGTGATCAACGCCGGCTACGCCCGCAGCGCCCACGGTGCCACCATCGGACAGTCGCTGCCCAACTGGGGCAAGGTCGCCGACGCTGGCGGCCGCACGGTGGCGATGACCAACCTGTACACCGACGCCGACAGCTCGGCGGCGCTGCTCGAGCAGACCTCGTCGATGTTCTGCCCGGCCACCCAGGCGCGCGTCTCGGCCGACCCGGCCGCCTCGGTGATGAGCACCGTCTTGCACGAGGCCGCGCACAATCTCGGGCCGGCCCACGACTACAAGGTGAAGGGCAAGACCGACGATCAGATCTTCGGCGGCCCGCTGGCCTCGACGCTCGAGGAGCTCAAGGCGCAGACCGCCGCGCTCTACTTCTCCGAATGGCTGGCCGGGCGCGGCGTGATCACGCGCGCCGAGGCCGAGGCAGCCCACGTCCGCGACGTGGCGTGGGGCTTCGGCCACGTGTCGCGGGGCATGTACACGCCGGATGGCACGCCCAAGAATTACTCCCAGCTGGCGTCGATCCAGCTCGGGTCCCTGCTGGCCGCCAAGGTCCTGATCTGGCGCGCCGACCAGACCGCCGCCAACGGCACCGACCGCGGTTGCTTCGACGTCGATCTCGCCGCCTGGACGCCGGCGATCGAAAAGCTGGCGGCGCGGGTCATGCGCGTCAAGGGCGCCGGCGACAAGAAGGACGCCCTCGCCATGGTCGCCGCGTTCGTCGACGCCAAGGACACCTGGGCCGACCTGCGCGGCGTGATCACCGAGCGCTGGCTGCGGGCGCCGCGCGCCAGCTTCGTCTACAGCATCCGCCGCGCGCGCTAGACGACGCCGCACGCCATGCGCTCTCGACCCTTCGCCCTCGCCGACCTCGACGCCGTCGTCGCGCTGATCGGGCGCGGCGAGCTGGGCGAGGACGTCGAGCTCGATGGCAAGTCGCGGTCCACGGTGGCCAGCGCGCTCGGCCCGCCGCTGGTCGATCCCGACCGCGATGTGCGGCTGTGGTGCGGCGACGACGGCGCGCTGCGCGGGTTCGCGTGGATCCGCGTCGAGGCGGTCGGGGCCGAGGTCCACGGCCGCCTGCACTACGTGATCGGGGCCAGCCACGACCTGTCGCTCGAGCCGGAGATCGTGGGCTGGGCCGGCGACCGGCTGGCCGAGGACGCGACCGGCGCTCGCCGGCTGGTCCACCCGGTCGCGATCCGCGATCTCCCGCGCGCCGCCCGGCTCGCCCGGCTCGGATTCGTCATCTACCGCTCACGCGTGTGCATGGAGCGCACCACCGCGGCGCCGATTCCGGACCTGCCGTTGCCGCCCGGGTACCGCATGCGCGCCAGCCGCGGCGTCGCCGACATCGACGCCTACGCGGCGGCGTTCAACCAGGCCTTCGCCGACAGCCACGACTTCTCACCGCTCACGGTTGCCGAGCTGGTCCACGATATGACCCAGGCAACGTACCGCCCCGATCGCGACCTGATCGTCGAGGACGGCGGGGGAGCGATGGTCGGGTTCTGCTACGTCACCGACGACGCCGCGGCACCGTCGCAGGCCTACATCGGCACGGTCGCGGTGGTCCGGAGCCATCGCGGCCTCGGCCTCGGCGGGGCGTTGATCGCCGCCGCGCTCCACGCCCTGCGCGCCGACGGCGTCACCGACGTCCAGCTCCACGTCGACACCGACAGCCCGACCGGCGCACTTCGCCTCTATCAGCGCCTGGGCTTCACGATCCGCAACGCCGAAGTCCGCTACGCGCGTAGCCCGTGAAGCGGTCGGGGCGGCCGGCGCGGCCTGGCGTCAGGCCCCCGAGCAGACCTTGGCCCAGCGCGCCTTCAGCTCGGTCCAGCGCGGCTCGCTGGCGTGATCGCGGTCGAGGCGCTGCTTCGCCTTCGGCCACTCGTCGCTCGAACACTCGGTGAGGGACGGCGCGTCGGGTTGCTCGGCGCGGGCCGCCTCGGCCTGGGTGGTGGCGCGGGTCGCGCGGCCGAGCGGGACGTCGAGGCTGCACAGGCGGCGCAGCTCGGCGACCGTCGGCTTCGCGCTCTCGCCGGCACCGTCGGCGGTCGCGCTGGTCGCCCACGTGCATGGTTCGGCCGGCTCGAGGCCCTTGGCCACCGCGTCTTTGGCGGCGGCGAGGTGGGTCGCGGCTTCATCGCGATCGAGGCGCTCGACGGTCTGATCGATCTTCTTGCCGATCTGCTGCACCTTGGCCTTGCCGTCGTCGCACGCGACGACGGCGAGGATCGTGAAGGCGGGGATGACGAAACCGGGGCAACGCGTGCGGGGCATGGGCTTGATGATACGGTGCCGGCGCCGTGCGCGTCCTCGCCTACGTGTATCCAGGCTGGCACTCGATCCCCGAGCGGGACCAGGCGTTCTACCCCGGCTTCACGGAGTGGGACCTGGTGTACGGGTCGCCGCCGCGCTTCGCCGGCCACGTCCAGCCGCGGTTGCCGCTCTGGGGGCGCTACGACGATCGCGATCCGACGGCGATCGACCGTCGCGTCGCGCTGTGCCGCGATCACGGCGTCGACGGTCTCGTCTACGGCTTCTTCTGGTGCCGCGGCAAGCGGGTGTTCCAGGACGCGCTCGACCTCGGCTTCCTCGGCTCGAGCCTGGGCCGCGGCTTCCCGTTCGCCGTGATGTGGGCCAACCGCATGCCGCGCCGCGTGCTGCCGGTGCGCCGCACCGACACCCCCGTGATCGAGGCCGATCGGCTGGTGCCGTCGGACCGCGACGACTTCGTCGCGCTGGTCCGCTACCTGGCCGAGCGCTACTTCGTCCGCGACCACTACCTGCGGATCGACGGCCGAGCATATTTCTCGATCTTCGATTCGACCTTCTTCGTCAAGGAGCTCGGCGTCGCGGGCGCGCGCGCCGCGGTGACCGCGGCCCGTCAGATGCTGGCCGCCGCCGGCCTGCCGGAGCTCCACCTGGCCGCGATCGAGCCCAACCCCGAGGTCATCGACCAGGTGCGGGCGATCGGCTTCGACAGCGTCACCAACTACGTGCTGCTCCCCGACTGGAAGGGCGACTTCCTGCAGGACTACGACCAGCGGGTGGCGATCCGCGCCGCCGAGTGGCCGACGATCGCAGCCCGGGCCGCGCTGCCGTATCACCCGGCGGTGACCCCGGGCTGGGACGCGTCACCACGGGGCGCCGATTTCGGGACCGAGCGACCGCGCAAGTATCCGTGGTGGCCGGTGGTGACCGGCGAGCACCCCGCCAAGTTCCGGCTCGCGGTCGAGCGCGCGGTCTCGTACATCCGCGCCAGCGGCCTCGGCGCCGACGCCCAGCTGGTGTTCGTGGCCTCGCTGAACGAGTGGAGCGAGGGCCACTATCTCGAACCCGACACCCGGTTCGGTCACGCCTGGATCGAGGCGGTACGGGACGGACGCGCATGAAGGTGGTGCCGACGACGCTGCCGGGCGTGGTGCTGATCGAGCTGGTCGTGCACCACGACGACCGCGGGCACCTCGTCGAGACCTTTCACCACCAGCGACACACCGCGCTCGGCGTCGCGGTCGGGATGTCGTTCGTGCAGGACAACCTGTGTCGGTCGCGTGGCGGGGTGGTCCGCGGCCTCCACTACCAGCTCACGCGCCCGCAGGGCAAGCTGGTCTCGGTCGTGCGCGGCGAGATCTTCGACGTCGTGCTCGATCTGCGCCCCGGCTCGCCGACCTTCGCGCGCTGGTTCGGCACCACCCTGTCGGCTGACGATCGCCGCCAGCTGTGGATTCCACCCGGCCTCGCCCATGGCTACCAGGCGCTGTCGGAGCAGGCCGACGTGCTCTACAAGCTGACCGCGCCGTACACACCCGACGACGAGCGCGCCGTGCGCTGGGACGATCCCGAGCTCGCGATCACCTGGCCGCGACTCGCCGACGTCGTGGTCTCCGAGCGCGACGCGCGCGCGCCGCGGTTGCGCGACGCCGACCTGCCGCGGCGGTCGCCATGAAGGTGGTGGTGACCGGCGGCCACGGCCAGCTCGGCCGCAGCCTGGTGCGACGCGCCGGCGGCGCCGGTCAGGACCTGGTCGCCGTCGGCCGCGACCTGCTCGACGTGGCGGATCCGGCGGCCGTGGCCGCCCAGCTCGACCGCCTGGCGCCGGCGGCGGTGATCAACGCCGCCGCCTACACGGCGGTCGACCGCGCCGAGCACGACCGCGGCGCCGCCTTCGCGGTCAACGCCGTGGGCGCCGGTCACCTGGCGCGGGCCTGCGCGGCGCGCGGCATCGCGCTGCTGCACGTGTCCACCGACCACGTCTTCGACGGCCGCGCCACCCGGCCGTACCTCGAGGACGACGCGGTGGCGCCGCTCGGCGTCTACGGCGCCAGCAAGGCGGCCGGCGAGGTCGCGGTGCTCGCCGCCGGCGGCACGGTGGTGCGCACGTCGTGGCTGTTCGCCGAGGGCGGCCGCGGGTTCGTGCCCGCGATCGTGCGCGCCGCGCTGGCCGGCGAGCGCCTGCGCGTGGTCGCCGATCGCCACGGCTGCCCGACCTGGAGCGACGATCTCGCCGAGGCCTTGCTGAGCCTGGCCGCCCGGCCGGCGCCGGCGGGCGTCTATCACTACGCGGGTGACGGCGCGACCACCTGGCACGGCCTGGCGGTCGCGATCGTCGAGGAGCTGCAGGCCCACCACGGGTTGGCGCCGACCGCGGTCGAGCCGATCCCGTCCGCGGCCTGGGGCAGCATCGCGCCGCGCCCGGCCTATGCGGTGCTCGACACCGCGCGCATCCGCGCCCTCGGCGTGGTGCCGGGCGGGTGGCGCCGCGCGATCGGACGCGTGGTCACACGAGCGACAGCCGCAGCCGGACCACGTCGAGACCATTCGAGCGAACCGTGACCGGCCGCTCGAAGCGCGAGACCGCGGGTGGGCGATCGATCAGGGCCAGCATGCCGGGCCATTGCGGCACGGCCAGGACCGAGGTGCCATCGCTGTACATCACCTCGGCCTCGCCCGACGCCGCCGCCGACACGTCGAGCAGGAGCTCGAGGTGGCGACCGGCCGGCCGGGTGTGGGCGTCATCGCGGACCAGGGCGTAGTCGCCGTGGCTGAAGATCTGCCAGCGACCACCGATCACCTCGAGCGAGGCCCCGACGATCGCCACCGCCAGCGCGCGCAGCTCGGTCCACAGCTCGTCGATCCGGAAGTCGCCGTTGTGGCGATAGCGGCCGCGATCCGCGATCCAGAACGGTTCGGTGCCGGCGTCGGCGAGCCGGGCTCGCAGCGCCGCGCAGGCGTCGGCGTCGATGGCGAAGGGCAGCAGCAGCGACGGCATGGCGACGCCCCGGAAGATCTCGCCGTGCGCCGCGCTGATGCCGTCGCCGATCAGGTGCGGCGCGATCAGAAGAACCACCCGGCCAGCGAGACCCGCGCACCGTCGGTCACCTCGCGGATCTGGTGCAGCGAGGCGTCCGAGACCTCGAACATCACCAGGCGGTTGGCGCGGTGTTCGATCCGGCACGCCGGCTCGGTGGCGACGATGGTGCGGCCGTCGAGCGTGCAGCGGAAGAGCTCGAGCTCACCACCGGTGCAGGTCCCGGGTGGGCTCAGGTAGGCGGCCCACGCCACCCGGCGGCCGATGTCGAGGCGGTGATCGGTGTGCGGGAGCAGGTAGCCTCCGCGCAGGTAGATGTAGCTGCGCGCCTCGACCCGGGTGACCGCGCGGCCGGTGATCGCGTGCACCGTGCTCAGCCCGGCCGCCGAGCCGAGCGAGGCCGCGAAGGCTTGCAGGGTCGGGTGCTGCATCGTCTCCGCCGACCCCATGCCGTCGACGATCTCGCTGCGCTCCGGCAGGTGCGGCTCCTGGCCCACCGCGGTCCGCAGCGCGTCGAGCTGGTCGTCGGTCACGGCACCGTCGATCACCGCGTGCTGAAACGGGGTCGCCGCCGACCACGCCCTCGCCAGTGCATCGACGTCCCAGCGCCCGAAGTCGATCGAGCCGGCGGCGATCATGTCGCCTGGGGTCTCACGCGTGCTCAAGGGGTTGGCGGGCCCGACGGCGAGGCCTGCCAGGTCACCGCGACCACGGTCGCCTTGGCCAGCTGGTCGGCGTCCTCGAGCAGCTCGGCGGCGGACCGCCCCTCGGCCTCGAAGTCGAGGCTGTAGGTGGCCGACCTGGCGCTGGTGCAGACCACGATGTCCGATCGCCAGTCGGTGTCGTCGCCGGCATTCGCGCAATAGAGCTGGCCGATCGCCGTGATGACCTCGGCGTGGGTGGCCCCGACCTTGATCCCGAGCGGGTTCGGAATCTCCGGGCTGAGCACGTCGACCGCGCTCAGGGTGTCGTCCGTGAACTGGACCCTGAGCACCACCGCGTCGCCCTTGCTGACCGCGTAGTACTCCTCGAGCAGGTCACCACCGTGGCTCCTGGAGACCTTCTTGACCTGGTGATCCGGAAACGCCGCCGCGAGCGCCGCCGCGGTCACCTTGGTCGTGGCGGCGAGTGGACCGACCCCGTCGGCACGCGCGACCAGCCCGCCGGCCGCGGCGGCCGCGTCGGCCGCCGGTGCAGCATCCGCCGCCGCGACGGTCGCCGCCGCGTCGGCGGACGTCGCCGGACCACCGTCACGCCCCACGGTGGCCGCCGATTTCGACTTGCCGCAACCGACGACAAGGATCAACGACAACCCGAGCACGGTGTATCCGTTCATGGTCCGCAGGTTGCCGCGACCGCCGGCCTCGGTCTAGCTCGCCAACCCTGGATCGGCGGTCCGGCACACCTCAGCCCTTGTAGTCGTAGTGCCAGGCCTCGCCCGAGTAGCGCTTGAAGCCGTGCCGTCCGCAGTTCTTCTTGAGCCACTCGAACTGCCACGACGCGTACCACTCGTCCTGATCGCCGAACTTGTTGCTCTTCCACTTGCCGCCGAGCTTGACCTGCAGATCGACGGCGGTGCCGTTGGAGTGGTTCGAGCCGCCGGGCGGCGCCTTGCGGTGGCCGATCTTCTCGACGGTGTCCTTGACGACCTTGGCGCCCCACGGATCGTCGGGCGAGTGCGCCTTGGCCCACTTGATGGCATCCCACAGGTAGATGTTGTTGAAGGCCATGTCCCAGAGGCCAAAGTCCACCTCGGGGCCGCGATAGGTGGAGCCGACCCTGATGCCGGCGCCCGCTGGTTTGCCCGGATCGGCCTCCAGCTCGTCGAGCATCTGCTGGAGCGGCCCGACCGCGGCGTGACGCATCTTGCCGCCGTCGTGGGCGCTGAACTTGGTCATCTCGTCGTCGGGGACGCCGCCGTAGAGCTTGTCGTCGCCCAGGGTCGCCACACAGGCCAGGTAGACCCGCTGCTTGAAGTCCCACTGGGCGTCATCGAGATGGATGGGGACCGGGTTGCCGGCCCGGTCCTTCCCGACGTTGTCCCGATGCAGCTTGTCCTTCCGGATGACGCCGGTCTCTTCGTTGTAGAGCTGGTCGCGGAGCTCGTCGCCCTTCTTGGACTTCGACTTGGACTTGGGCTTGGCCTTGGGCGGCGGCGCCGGTTTCACCTCCGGCGCCTTGATCGGTTCGGGTGCGGGGCCGACCGCGCCGTCGACATGCTGCCCCACCGGCACCGCCTGGTCGCTGTCAGGGGCGCGGTCGTCAGGGCTCGGGCCAACCTCCGGTGCGGTCGGCGCGACCGCCGGAGCGGCGTCGTCGCCGTCGTCCAGATGCGCCGCGACCACGCCGGGCGCTGCGACCGCGGCCGCGACCGCGTCGCGATCGAAGTGCTCGGCGCCCTCGGCGCCCTCGCCGATCGACAAGATCGCATCGTCCATCACGTCGTCGCGGATGTCGTGGTGGCCCTTGCCACTGCCGTGGCGCTTCGACAGCAGGATCAGGACGTCGGCGTGGAACTGACCGTCCTTGAGGATGTGCGAGTGCTGGATCACGGTGCTGGTGTCGCGCTTCTCGCCGATGTCGAGTTGCTGGACCGTGAACCCGTGCTTGGCGGCGTACCTGTCCAGCGCCTTGGGCCCGAGGTACTCACCGTGCATCTCGCCGCGGGTGATCACCTGTTCCTTCTGGCCGATGATCCGCAGGCTCTTGCCCGCCGAGCCGGTGAAGAGCCAGTCGCGGGCGTCCGAGAACTGCGAGCCGCCGTAGCTGGCGTCCATCAGCGTCACATCGGTGACGTTGTCGGCCAGGCTGCCGAGCCGCTTCACGTCGAGCGCCGAGTGAATGCCCTCGTAGCCGCCGGCGCTGTGACCGGCCATCGAGATGTGACCGGGAGCCAGCTCCTTGACGCCGAGCTCCTGCGCCACGTTGGCCAGCACCGACGTGATGAACGTGGGCAGGCCGGCGTCGAGGCCCTTCATGTGGCCGCCGTGCTCGTCGCGGGCGCCGATGTTGCCCTGGGGCAGGATCGCGATCACGTTCTTGCCGGCGGCGGCGGCCATGGCCTTCTCCGCCACGTCGCTGCCCGACTCGGAGAGGTGCATCTTCTCCGGCCGCTTCTGCTTCTTGTCGACGTCCTTTCCGTAGTCGGCGAAATAGCCGTGGAAGAACAGGAACAGGTCGGGGGTGGCCGTCGAGAGTCCCGGCGACAGGAACACCAGGCACTTCTGGAAGCCGATCTTGGCGGCGCCGCCGTCGACCACGAGCCGACTCGGCATGCCCTTGACCAGGGGGGCAGGCGCATCGGCCTTCGGCTTGGGGGCCTCGACCGGCGCCAGGTCGGCTTGCTGCGCCGGCTCGATCTCCGGCACCACGGGCACGGTCGTTGGACCGGCCGTGAGGGTCGGCGCCGCGAGGGTGGGCGCCGCGAGGGTCGGCGCCGCGAGGGTCGGCACCGCGATGCTGGGCGCGGCGATGTTCGGCACCGCGATGCTCGGCTCGGCCAGGTTCGCGGTCGGCGGTGCAACCGGCGCCACCGCGAGATCCGGGCTCACCGGTTCGCCGCCGATCGCAGCGTTCACGGTCAGCGGTCCGACCCGGCCGTCAGGCGAGACGCCATGCGCCACCTGCCAGCGTGCCACCATCGCCGGATCGATCTCGCCGTCGGCGCCGAGGCAGGCGCTCCCGGTCGCCGTCCTGAACTGATCCGAGTACTCGGCGTTCTCGCGGTTGTAGGCCCGGGCACGGACCGACCACCTGGGTTCCTCCTTCGCGGGTGCGGGTGCGGCCGGCTCCACGGCCACCGGCGCCGGTGGCGGGCTGACCTCGATGCTCGGCGCCGCGGTGGGCGCCGCCGGTTCGATGGCCGCCTGGGCGGGGGCCGCGATCGACATGCTCGGCTCGGGCTCGGGGGCGGGCGCGATCGACTGCGCCGGCGCCGTCTCGGGCACCGACATCTGCGGCTCCTCGCCCGGCAGCGACATGTTCTCGGGCTCGGGAGCCGGCAGCGACATCAGCACGTCGTCGGCCGGAGCCTGCTGCTGCGCGGGCGCCGCCTCGGCGGGTGCGCTGTCCTGCGCCGGCTCGGCCGGCGCCTTGGCGCCGTCGATCTTCGGCACCACCAGGTGGCGCGAGATCTTGGTGATGATGTTGGTGCCCTTGCGGCGCCCGACCGCCTCGTAGGTCGCCTTCGAGTCGGCGAGCAGGGTCGCCCGCTCGTCGTCGGTCACCTTGCCGCGCCGCTTGACGGCCTTCTTGTAGTGGAGGATCGGCTCCTCGATGACGTAGGTCTCGACGATCGCCGCGCCGAGGACGTCGAGGAACGCGTCGCGGCTGGCGGCGCTCCTGGCGCCGCTGTCGACCGCGCGCTTGATCGCCAGGCTCATGAAGGCGGGGCGGTTGTTGTAGGTCTCGAGCAACCAGCCCTGCGCGGTCGGATCCGAGAAGTGATCGATCCCGCCGGCGTGCTTCTTGACCGCGCTCTCGACCTTGCCGAACTCGCCCAGCGCCAGCTCGCACATGGCGGCGATGACGTCGGGCTCCATCGACGCGTGGTAGAACTTCATGCCCCACTCGCGGGTGCGCAGCTCCTCCTCGTCCTCGCAACCGGCGATCTGGTGCGGCTTGTTCGACCAGCCCGCGTGCGTGTACGTCTTCGACATGTCGAGGGTCAGGCCGTGCTTGGCGAACCCGCCCGGCGCCTTCTTCATGATCTTCTCGAGCGATCCGTGCCCGAGGACGACCTGCTTGAAGCCGACGCTCACGACCTGGTCATCGGAGGTCTGCACGCAGGCGATCTTGCCGCCGGTCTCGACCTGCGCGACGGCGTCGAGCAGCGCGATCTGCTTGCCGGTGATCGCGATGAGGCCCGCTTCGACCAGCGTGGTCAGCACCTCCCGCACCCTGCCACCGCCGTACTCCGAGAAGCCGCGGCCGTGCTTCTTCTCCTTGCGCTGCACCGCGCCCGCCACCGCCGCGCCGGCGCTGTTGCCGGCGAGCAGATCGGACGCCGACTGGCCGGCCACGACCCGATCGGCGACCGCGTCGGCGTTGCGCTCGTAGCTGTCGCCGGCTTCGCCGACGCCGCCGTAGAGGTTCACGCCGCGCGCCTGCTGCACCACGTGGGCGGCCTCGTGAGCCGCGGTATGAAGATCGGGACGGCCCGCGAAGGCGACGTGGCCGCCGGTGGCGTAGGCCGAGGCCCCCATCGACGCGCTGGCCTCGGCGGCGGCACCCCCGACGTGGGCTTGTACGCCCGAGACGTCCTGGTCACCGAACGAGCGCTGGATCTGGTCGAGGAACGGCAGCCGTTCGGCGGGGGCTTCGAGCCCACGGGCGGCGGCGGCGTGGACGTCGCCACGGCCATCACCGTCGCCGTGGCGCTGCACCGGCGTGTCGAGGAGATGGACCGCGAACGGATCCTCGGGCACGTACGCCGAGGTCTCGGCGGGGCCGCCGATCGAGACGGCGTCGGCCGCCGCGCCGACCGCGGCGCGCTGGACCGGCGGCAGGTTGGCGGTCATCGTCCGCTTGCCGGGTGCGGTCCGCGGCGCTTCGATGACGGCGGCCTGGTTGGCGTCGGTCTGCCCGTGGTCCTGTTTCATCGGCCTCTCCCGACTCCAGGCTTGTCGATCACCCGGCCGGGGTCAAGCCGCTTCTTCGCCGCGAAAATCTTTGCCACCGAGGGCCGATCGCAGGGAAGGTCGGAGCCGGATCCGGCGTATCACGACTGCCGGAAGCGCTCACCCGGCCCCGCCCTGCGCGTGCCCGATGGCGCTCATGACCTGCTCGCCGAAGCGGTAGCGATAGGCGGCGATGATCACCGCCGCGGCGGCCTCCAGCGAGATGGTGGCGGTCGAGATCCACAGGTCGTAGCCGCTGACATCGTCGATGTCGCAGCAGTAGACCTCCTGCACGAACTCGCGGCGTGCTCGATCGGCGTACGCGATGGTCGCGCGCGCGGTGTCCTCGCAGATCCCTTCGCGCTCGACCAGCCCGGCGACCCGCTGCTCGAGCGGACACACGATGCGGACCCGCAGCGCGCGTGACGCGTCGAGCAGGAAGCCGAGCCCGCGTCCGATCAGCACCGCGCCGCCGCGCGCCGCCAGCTCGTCGGCGGCGGCCGCCAGCGTGGCGATGTCCTGCTGTTCGCCGGCCAGCTCGCGGTCCCAGAACTGAAAGCTCAGTCGCTTGGCGACGATTCGCCCCACCGCCGCACCGCGGGCGCCGTATTCGCGCGACACCGTGATCACCGGCACCCGGCCGTGACTCGCGGTGCGCTGCCGCTGGCGCTCTCGGTCCACCAGCCAGCGCCGCACCTGGACGTCGTCGATTCGATTCTCTCCGCGAACCGGTCGCTCCATGTTGTCCTCCCCTCGTCCCTCACCTCCAACGCTACGCCCGCGCACCGGGCCGTGCACGCTCGTCGGCTGGCACCGTCTATCCGGAGTGCTCGCGGGTTGAAGCCTGCCTCCAAAAAGCCGTCACCAGCGGCGCGCCGGCCGCCGCCGACGTCAGCGCCCGGTGCCGCGCGGCTGATCGCTGGCGAACGCGGCCAGGTAACGCTCGACCAGGATGGCATCGGCCACCGACAGGCCCGAGCGCTCGCGCATCTCGCGCACCTCGTCGGACCACGCCTCGGCCTGGAGCTCGGCGGGAGACGGCGGCAGGTGGCAGTTTCCGCACCGTGACAGCAGCAGGGTGCGGCCATGGTTGAGCTGGGTCGCGGTGGTGCCCGGCCAGCGCGCCGAGATCCGGGCCGCGTCGGCGTCGGTGGCCTCGGGGATCCAGCGGCGACCGCAACCGGCGACCGCGAGGGCAACGCCGGCAGCGATCGCCACCGCGAGCCTGGCGGTGCCGGCGTGATTCACAGGTGCAACCCGATCAGGCCCCGCACGCTGAACGAGTCGGCCTGATCGTTGAGCCCGAAGCCCACCGTGGTCGCGATCCACAGCGACTGCGACGGTGCCCACGACAGCGCCGGGCCCGCCGAGGCCGCGGCGTCGCCAGGCGCATCGAGGTCGAAGCCGCCCCAGGTCTCGGCCCCGAGCTTGAGCGCGGGCGACACCTCGTACGTGACGCCGGCGGCCCAGCCGACCTCGACCTCGGTCTCGACGACGTCGCTGCCGAACTTCACCGCGAACACCGGGTTGGCGGCGACCGTGACCAGGCCGAAATCGCGGGCCACGATGGCCTTGGCTTCGGCCTCGTACTCGCTGGCGCCGAACGACTTCACGGCTTCGAGGTAGGCCTCGGGATCGACCGCCAGCTCGCCGCGCTCGGCGAACCGGTAGCGGGTGCGCAGCTTGAGCTCGGACAGGTGTAGCGGCTGACCCGGATCGGTCATGGTACCGGCGCCGGTGGTCTGCTCGAAGACGTGATAGAGCGACACGTCCCAGCGCTCGGTGATCCCGTGCTCGAGCTCGAGCTGGAACACGAACTTCTGGGGCGAGCTGTCGTCGAACGTGGCGCGCGACTGCGTGGTGTAGAGCTCGACCTCGGTCTCGCCCTTCGGCATCGTCATGTACTCGTAGGTGCGGGTGAACGCGCGCCGGTCAGCGGCGGCGATCGACGGCGCCAGCAGCGCGAACGCGACGGCGGGGATGACGAGGCGGGCAGGGTGGAAACGAGCGGCACGGCGGAACAGCATGGGACTCCAGGTGGGTGGGGAGAATATGACAATGGTTTTCATATTCACGTCCTGATGTCAAGGTTCCCGTCGGGTGGCCGTGAACCGCGTCACTCCAGATCGGGTCCGGCTGGCCAGCGCTTGACCAGGCGTCCGTTGGGCCGGGTACCTGGCGCTTCCAGGTAGGCGCGCCGGTGCTGCATCGTGTGACCCGGGTTGGCGTTGGCGATGAAGCGGCTCTCGCCCATCGTCCACGGTTCGCGGTAGGCGCCGATCCGGGCGTCCACCGCCCGCAGGTAGGCGCGCGCGATCTCGGCGCTCATGGACTTGCGCACCGTCCGGTTGATCAGGCCCTGGACCCGGTCGCCGTCGCCGACCGGCACCTGGCCACCGGCGGCGACCACGTCCCACCACCGCGGCAGCTCGTCGTCGGCGCGCAGCGCCGCGGGCAACTCGAGCAGGAGCGCGGCGATCAGCTCGGGAAACGGCGCGATCGCGGTCACCGTGTGGCGCTCGATGGTCTGGTACGGGCACCGGATCTCGACCACCCGCGGCTTGACCGGGCCGGTGCAGCCATCGTGGTGGTAGTACTCGCCCTGGCTCAGCCGGCCGCGGCTCGAGCGGCCGCGGACCTCCTGGTGGGCGGCGTCATCGCCGCCGACGTTGCGGCACACCACGAGTCCGTGCTGATCGACGAGATCGAAGAACGCCTCGCGGTGCGCCTCGGCGAGCAGGATCTGGTTGGCGTAGTCGGCGGGGGCGGCGGCGCCGTCGTCGCGCTCGAGGCCCTCGATCACGAGGCCGAGTCCCGACCACGCCGCCGGGCGCAGTCGCCACGGTCCAAGACACGGCCAGGGTTCCATCGTGGGGGGCATCAGTTCACGCCGCGGCCACGGTCGGCCCAGTAGGGCTCGCGGAGGCGGAACTTCTGCAGCTTGCCGGTGGCGGTGCGCGGCAGCGCGTCGGTGAGCTCGACGGTGGTCGGGCACTTGTAGTGCGACAGCCTGGTGCGGCAGTGATCGATCAGGTCGCGGGGCGTGGCGGTCGCGCCGGCACGAAGCACCACGAAGGCGAGCACGGTCTCGCCCCACTTCTCGTGCGGCACGCCGATCACCGCGGCCTCGGCCACCTCTGGGTGCTGGTACAGGCAGTCCTCGACCTCGATCGACGACACGTTCTCACCGCCGGTGATGATGACGTCCTTCTTGCGATCGGTGATGACCGCGTAGCCGCCGTCGAGATGGCCGCCGTCACCGGTGTGGAACCAGCCGTCGACGATCGCCCTGGCGGTCTCGTCGGGCTGGGCGTAGTAGCCGTCGAAGACATGGTTGGAGCGGGCCAGGAGCTCACCTCCGGGGCTGACCTCGACCCGCACCCCGACCGCCGGCACCCCGGCGCGCGCCAGGCGCCGGGCCCGCTCGGCCGGCTCGAGCCGGTCCCACTCGGGCGGCGACCGATTCACGGTCAGCAGCGGCGAGGTCTCGGTGAGCCCGTAGATCTGGATGAACTCCCAGCCCAGCTCGGTCTCGACCCGCTCGATGACTCGCGACGGTGGCGGCGCGCCGGCCACCACCACCCGGACCGTGCCGCGGCCCGGGATGGGCTCGCCGCGGCCGGCCAGCGCGGTGGCTGCGTCGAGGATCGCGGCCATGACCGCGGGCGCGCAGTTGAGCAGCGTGACGCCCTCGCGTTCGACCCGGCGCAGGATCTCGGCGCCGTCGATCTTGCGCTGGATCACCTGGCGGACACCCATCGCGGTGAGCGCGTACGGCATGCCCCAGCCGTTGCAGTGAAAGGTGGGCAGGGTGTGCAGGTAGACGTCGCGATCGGTGACGCCGAGGTGCCAGCCCAGGGTCACCGCGTTCAGCCAGCAGCTGCGGTGCGACAGCTGCACGCCCTTGGGCCGGGCGGTGGTCCCCGAGGTGTAGTTGATCGACACCGGTCGCGCCTCGTCGGTGACCTCGAAGCGCGGTCGGGGGTCGGCACAGCGGAACAGGCGATCGTCGCTGGCGTGGCCCAGGACCAGGCGGTGTCGGATCGCCACGTCGCGCAACGTGGCTTCGAGATCCGGATCGATCAGCGCCGCGGTCGCGCCCGAGTGCTCGATGATGTAGCGGATCTCGTCGGGGTTGAGGCGGAAGTTGACCGGCACCAGGACCCGGCCGAACCCGCTGACGCCGAACAGGCTGATCAGGAAGCGCGCCGAGTTGGGCGACACGATCGCCACCCGCGCGCCTTCGTCGACGCCGAGGTCGTCGAGCGCCGCGGCCAGGCTGCGGGCCATGGTGCCGAGCTCGGCGTACGTGATGCGGCCCAGGCCACCACCCGGCGGTTCCGGCTCGTCGACGACCGCGATGCGCTGGCCGTGGACCCGCTCGGCGCGATAGAGAAAATCGGTCAGCGTCAGCGGGACGTGCATGGAACCTCCGCGCCGAGGCTACACCGGGCCCGCTCGCGACGGCGCCCGCGCGACGGCGCGGCAGCGGCCTGGCGGCTTGATGGTACCGTGGGTCGCGATGGCTGGCCCCGAGACGGAGTTCGTTCACGGCGGACTGGCGCGGCTGGCGGAGCGGTTGCCCGGCCTGGGTTCGCACCGCGTGCTGGTGCTGTCGGCGCCGAGTCGACGCTTCGTCGACCCGGTGGTGGCCGCGCTCGCCGGGTTCGATCCGCAGGTGTTCGACGGTGCGCGGGTCCACGTCCCGGTCGAGGTCGTCGCGGCGGCGGCGGCGCAGCTGGCAGCCGGCGCCGCCGACACCCTGGTCGCGGTCGGCGGCGGCTCGGTGGTCGGGCTCGGCAAGGCGCTGCGGCTCACGCACGACGTCAGGTTCGTCGCGGTGCCGACCACCTACGCCGGCTCCGAGATGACGTCGATGTTCGGCACCACGCGCGGCCACACCAAGACCACCGGGCGTGACCAGCGCGTGCGGCCCGACTTCGTGCTCTACGATCTGGCGCTGACGCGCGACCTGCCGATCACGGTGACGGTGCAGAGCCTGGTCAACGCGCTCGCGCACGTGGTCAGCATCGCGTCGACCGCCACGCTCGGTGGGGCGGGTGACGCGCTGGCGGCGGCGGCGGCGGTGCTCGGGGCGATCGAAGCTCTCCTGCTCGCGCCGCGCGATCCGGTGGCCCGCGAGCAGGCAGTGCGCGGCGCCTCGGCGTGCGCGGCGGCCTTCGATCGCGGCACTCCGGGCGCCCAGCACGCCCTGGCCCACCTGCTCGGCGGCGCGCTGGGCGTCGAACACGCCGCGGTCCATGCCGTGCTGCTGCCGCACTTCATCGCCTACCTGCGCGGCGCGGCGCCCGCGGTCGTCGATGACCTGGAGCGTGCGCTCGCGCGCGTCGACCTCGACGTCCAGGTCTACGATCTGCTGGTGCGCGCCGGGGCGCCGGTGTCGCTCGATGCGCTCGGTGGGGACGGCGCGGCGGTCGCCGCGGCGCTCGCGACGCGCCCGGAGTTGCCGGGCCAGGTGGTTCGCGACGCCCAGGCCGGCCAGCGTCCGCCGGGCAAGCCGGTCTACTTGGCGCCGTAGCCGGCCTTGTCTTGCTGCCACCGGGTCAGGTTGGCGCGCGCGCCGTTGCGCGCCGGATCCATGCCGGCGTCGTGGTCGGGGCGCTTGGCGGTGAGCTCGATCACGTAGCCGTTGGGATCGCGAAAATAGATCGAGTCGATGATCACGTGATCAACGATGCCGCGCACGTCGACCCCGGCGGCGCGCGCCTTCTCGATCATCGGTTCGAGCGCCTCACGCGGCACCTCGAGCGCGATGTGGAGGTCGTAGTCGTTCTGGGGCTTGAACTCGAACGGGCTGGCGGGTGCGTCGAAGAACGCCAGGCACGAGCCGTCGTCCATCCGGTAGAACGAATGCAGGACGTGGGTCTGGCGTCCGCTCTTGGTCTCGGTGATCTCGAACGCGTTGACCAGCGGCAGGCCGAGGAAGTCCTCGTAGAAGCGGCGGGTCTCCTCCGAGTCGCGGCAGCGGTACGCGTTGTGGTGCAGTCCCTTGATCATGGCCCATCCTGGAACACGTTGACCGGCTGCTGCTTGCCCTTGACCTGGATCGGAGGCAGCTGCTGGGCGCTGAACCGGCCGCCGATCGCGGTCAAGGTGTCGGCCGACACCAGGATCACGCCGGGCGGGGCGTTGGCGCACAGGCGCGAGGCCAGGTTCACGTGATCGCCGATCGCGGTGTACTCCATGCTCTTGGACGAACCCATGTAGCCGGCGACGACCGGGCCGGTGTTGATGCCGATGCCGATCGAGAACTGGTCCCCCGAGCCCTCGTGTTCGCGGTTGAACTGGGCCAGGAACCGCATCATCTCCAGCGCGCAGTCGACGGCGTTGATCGCGTCGTGGCCATGCGAGATCGGGGCGCCGAACAGCGCCAGGATGCCGTCGCCCATGAACTTGTCGAGGGTGCCCTTGTGGCGGTGGATGGCGTCGACCATGAGCTCGAAGTAGTCGTTGAGCACCGACACGATGTGGGCCGGCGGGTGGCGCTCGGACCACGACGTGAACCCGCGCACGTCGGTGAACATGACCGTGGTCTGGCGCAGCTCGCCGCCGCGCTCGAGCCGGACGCCACCGTTCACGACCTGCTCGACGACCTCGGGTGGCAACAGGCGTTCGAAGTCGCGGCGGGCCAGCGCGTTGCGCTCGATCTGCTTGGCCTTGTACGCGTTGTCCAGCGCTTGCGCCGCCTGCGCCGCCACGCCGTCCAGGATCTGGAGGTCCTTCTCGGAGAAGGCGTTGGTCGCGATCAGCGAGTCGATGTGGATGATGCCAAACAGCTGGGACTGGTAGATCATCGGCACGCACATGGTCGACCGGATGCCGCCGGCGATGATCGACTTGGCGCCCAGGAACCGAGCGTCCATCATGGCGTCCATGGTGATCACCGAGGCCCCGCTCTGGAACACCTGGTTGATGATCGTGCTCGACAGGTTGATCGACTCGCGTGACGCGCCGGCGTGCTTGACCGCGCGCGGCGCCAGCTGACGGGTCTGCAGGTCCATCAGCAGGATCACGCCGCGGTCGGCGGGCAGCAGCTTGAAGGTCTCGTCGAGGAGCCGGGACAGCAGCTTGTCGACGTCGGGCTCGAGGCCGATGGCCCGGTTGAGCTCGTTGGCGATCCGCAGCTTCTCGTAGTCACGCTTGAGCTGGTCGAGGTCGGTGATCTGCGCCGCCGGCCGGAAGCCCTCGGCCGGCGCGCGCTCGAGCTTGGTGTGCACCTGCGGCGCCGACGAATCGACGATCTCGACGCTGCGCGCGCTGCGCTGCGGCGCCGCGTGCGTGAACACCAGCTGCGCGCTGCCCAGGGTGATCTGATCGCCTTCGGCCAGATCGACGGCGTGGACGCGGTGGCCATTGACCAGCGTGCCGTTGGAGCTGCCCAGGTCGCGCAGCGACCAGCGGCCGTTGGCGTACGTGATCTCGGCGTGCTGCTTGGAAACCAGTCCGTCCAGGATGCGGATGTCGGAGCTGTCCATGCGACCGATGATGGTGCGCTCCCCCAGCTCGTATTCTTTCCCGTCCGCGTTGCTGTGAACCAGGATGGCCATGCCCCGTCGAGGGTAGCGCGCCTGCGCGCCCGAGTGATCCCCGGACGGGCGGATCAGCTGATACCGTGACATCATCGTCCCCATGCTCGGATCCCGGCTGGGGCCCGCGGCGCTGCTGGCGGCGATCACCGCGTGTCGCGCTGCCGAGCCACCGCCGCCATGGTCGGAGGCCTGGCTCGCGGGTGAGGCCGAGCGCTACCTCGGTGCGACCGCGAATCGCCGCGCCGCGCTCGAGGCGTCGCTGGTCAACCCGGACAACGTGTACTCCCGGCAGCGCCTGAAGTCGTACGGTCGCGACACCGTGGGCTGGGACGCGCTGCCGGTCTGGAACCCGCGGTCGCGCCCGATCGATCGCGCGGCTGCCGACGATCTGGCGCGGCGCGTGTGGCCCGAACTTCCCGCGGAGCGGCTGTGGGACGGCGCGCGTCCCGCCAACCAGGCGGCGTGGATCGGGCTCGGGCGTCGCGTGTTCTTCGAGTTCCCGCTGCGACCCGAGTTCGCGATGGAGCACGTGCTGACCCCATGGTCAGCGAGCACGGAGCTGGCGGACGATGCCGCTGCGAACGCGGCGGCGCTCGGGGTCGAGCGGACGCCGGCGGGAGACCTGCCGGGCCTGGTGGTGTTCGCCGACGTCGACGGCCAGCGCCGGGTCGGGATCACGTGCGCGATCTGCCACACCGCGATCCGCGACGGCGTGGTCGTCGAGGGCGCGGCGCGCCGCCGGCTCGATCTCGGCAGCTTGCGGCTGCGCTACTACCGCGACACCGGCACCGTCGTCGATGCCGAGCTGGCGCGTCGGATGGCGACCTGGGGGCCGGGCCGTGCCGACGTCACCGAGGACGACGACGAGGATCCGGTCGCGATCCCCGACCTGTGGGGCCTGCGCGCCGAGAGCTTCCTGACTCACGCCGGCACCATCCGCCACCTCGGGCCCGCCGCGCTCGCGATCCGCCAGGAGACCCAGTTGCTGCACGCCAGCGGGCTACGCATCCGGCCGCCGCGCGAGCTGGCGTGGGCGCTGGCCATGTACCTCTACTCGATCGAACCGCCGCCGGCCCGGCCGGTCGCCGACCGGGGCGCCGTGGCGCGCGGCGCGACCGTGTTCGACGCCCACTGCCGCCGCTGCCATGGCAGCGCGGGGTACGGCGGCGATCCGGTCCCGGTCGAGCTGGTCGGCACCGAGCCAGCGCTCGCCAACGGCCGGGCGCGCGGTACCGGTCGTTATCGGGTCACCGCGCTGGTCCGCGTCGCCGACGCGGCACCGTACCTGCACGATGGCACGGTGCCGACGCTGGACGTGCTGCTGTCGGCGGACCGACTGGCGCTGGGGTTCGCCGGTGGTGCGCGCGGTCCGGGTCCGGTTCGCGGTCACCGGTACGGGATCGATCTGCCGGCGGCCGATCGCGCGGCGCTGATCCGCTATCTCGAGTCGCTGTGATCGCCCCGACCGGGGCTGCGGGGCGTCAGGGCGCGCGTCAGGTCACCACGCCGGGCGGCAGCGACGCCTCGGCCTCGAGCGTGGTGCGCTGCTCGATCGTGCGCTCGCCATCGCCGGCGGCGATCGTGACCCGGACCGTGTAGGACGCGCCGCGCGAGACGCTCGGAGCCGACAGCGCGTAGCTCACCTGGAGGACCTCGCTCGGCGCGACCTGCTGGTCCCAGACCTGGTAGGTGTCCGCGGCCCACCGGCTCGGCGCGCGCGGCGTGAGCTCGCCGACCTTGATGCCGTTGTCGTCGATCAGCTCGATCTTGTGGATCGCCACCGTCGACGCCACGGTGGTGCCGTTCTCGACCCGGAGCTGGATCGAGCTCTGCTCGCACGCGCGGTCGCCCTGGGCCTGCGACATGCTGGCGCCCTTCGCCATCGAGCGGCCCGCGGGCTCGTCGACCGCGCGGGCCTGGGCGATCTGGGTCGGTGCGGTCGGGATCGTGGTCGGCCCGGTCCCGCAGTCGTCGGCCAGCGTCACCGATGCGATCGAGACCTCGACCGTGCTCGCCTTGATGGGCGGCGTGGTGTCGGGGTCCGGTGAGCCGCCGCACGACAGCGTGACGGCGGACAGGGCGAGGAACAGGACGGAGCGGATGGTCGTCATGGTTGGCCTTGCTTGAAACGTTCGAGCCACGTCGCGGGTCTGGTCGGTCAAACCCGAGCGCCCGCGCTGCCTTGCGAGGATGACATCTCCGCGTGATCTCGTCAGGTGTGCGAAGCTCGACCGGGCGATGGCGGAGATCCAGGAATACGTCGGGCTGCGCTTCATGACGCGGTTCCAGTGCCTCGGCAGCGCGTGCGAGGATCCCTGCTGCCGGCAGTGGCAGATCCCCGTCGACGAGCCGCACTTCCAGGCGATCGCGGTCGCGCTCGGTGACACCCCGGAGGGCAAGGCCGAGCTGGCGCGCGTGGTGCGGAGGCTGCCGGTCGTGGACCAGCAGCCGGAGCGGGTCGGCGACATGGCGCTCGGCGACGATGGCTGGTGCGTGATGCGCGAGGACGACAACCTGTGCTCGCTGCACCGGCGGTTCGGCGAGGACGTGCTCGGTGACACGTGCGCGACCTACCCGCGCTCGATCGGTCGGCTCGGCAGCCGCGTCGAGATGTCGGGCACGACGTCGTGTCCGGAGGTGGTCCGGCTGTGCCTGCTGGCCGAGGACGGCGTCGAGGTCGTGCCCTTCGATCCGGCCCGGTTCGCCCGCCGCAAGTTCGCCCACCAGCTCGACCCCGAGCTCGCCGACCCCGACCAGCGCCGGTTCGCCGAGGTCCGCGGCCTGATGCTCGAGCTGTTGCGCCAGCCGTACCCGGTGTCCAGCCGGCTCATGTTCCTCGCCGCCCTTGGCCACCGCACCGCCGCGGACCTGCGGCGCGGCACGGCCCCCGACGACGCGCGTCTCGACGCCACCATGGCATCGTTGCGCGACGCGCCGGTCCTCGAGGCGCTGCACCGCGGGTTCGCCGACACCCCGCTCGACGAGGTCTTCGCGACCGCGGTCGTGCTCGGCGTGCTGGGCGCGGAGCGCTGGCCGCGCGCGAGCAACTTCGGGCGGCTGGTCGAGCGCGTCACGTCGCGCTACGCGCCGGCGCGCAAGAATGGCACGCTCGACCCACGGCGGGTGTGGACGACGTTTCGCAAGCGACGCGACGACGTCCCGGCCCACCTCGCCGCGCGGATGGAACAGTATCTCCGCAACTACGCCATCAACGAGGTCTACCAGGAGTGGTACCTGGCCTGCCCGAGCCTGCTCGACTTCGTCCAGCTGCTCCTGGTCCAGACCGCGTTGATCCGGTTCCTGCTCATCAGCCATCCGGACACCAGCCGGGCATGCACCGAGCCGGTGGCCCAGGGCACGGCCCGGCTCGACGCCGCGGTCGTCGAGTGCGTGTCCTACTTCTCGCGCGCCGCCCACCATACCTCCGGGCTGGGCGCCCGTATCATGCGTCGGCTCGCCGACGCCGGGTCCCACAGCGCCGGGCCCTCGTTCAACCTCGCCAAGCTGTGAATCGGATCGTGCCGTGACGTTCACCCCCGATCTCGACGCGTACTTCGCCCGCATCGGCCACCGCGGTCCGCGCACCGCCACGCTCGACGTGCTCGACGCGGTCGTGCACGCCCACATCCAGCGCATCCCGTTCGAGGCCCTCGACGTGCTGCTCGGCCGCGGGGTCGATCTCGATCCGGCGGCGGTCGAGCAGAAGCTGGTCCACCGGGGTCGCGGCGGCTACTGCTTCGAGCACAACTCGTACCTCCTGCACGTGCTTCGCTCGCTCGGCTTCGCCGTGACCCCGCTCAGCGCGCGCGTCCGGGTCCAGCGCCCGCGTGAGTTCACACCGCCACGAACCCACGTCTTCCTGCGCGTCGAGCTCGACGGCAGGCCGTGGCTCGCCGACGTCGGCGTCGGGGCCCTGTCGCCGACCGCCGCCCTGCGCCTCGACGTCGAGGACCAGGAGCAGGCCACGCCCCACGAGCCGCGCCGCATCGTGTCCGCGGGCCCGTGGGGCGGCCTGGCGTCCCGCTACTTTCACCAGGTCCGCTTCGCCGACGGCTGGCACGACGTCTACGAGTTCACCGGTGAGGAGATGCCCGAGATCGATCGCGACGTCGGCAACTGGTTCACCAGCAGCCACCCGCGCTCGCACTTCCGGGATCGCCTGATGGTCGCCCGCGCCACCGCCGATGGCCGCGTGGTGCTGGTCAACCGCGAGCTGTCGTTCCGCGATCGCACCGGCGTGGCCCGCACCCACGTCCTCGCCTCACCCGACGAGCTCCTCGCCGTCCTCGCCGAGCACTTCGATCTGCACTTCCCGCCCGGCACGCGCTTCCCGTGCCCCGGCCTCGACTGGGCCTGCGCTGCGTGAACCAGCCCGATGCCGAGCTGCTCGAGCGCGGCTGATCAGGCGGCCTTCACTCCGCTGGCACCTCGACCGGGCCTTTGTCGTGCTCCGGGCACGGCGTGAGTGCGCCGTCGACGTTGCAGGTCAGGTCATTGGTCATGACGAGCCGGACGGTCTTGCCCGCGGCCAGGCCCGCGGGGCAGTCCACGGGCTTGGCCGGTGGCGCCTGGCAGGTGCCGCCGGGTGGGCATTGGAACTCGATCCGACTCGCGGCGAGGCAGGTACCACCCTCCAGCATCGTGACGTCGAACTCCTCGTAGACGCCGTTCGGCTTGGGGCTGCGGTCCTGGACCGGCTGGGAGCCGCATGCGGCCGCGGCCAGTGGGAGGACGACGGATGCGAGGAGGATGGCTCGAAGGCGCTGACCCATGCGCGAATCATCGCCGATCCGCGGTGCGCCGTCACGGAACGAGGGCGTGGAGACCACGCGCGCCGGCCGGCCGCGGCGCCGCGGTCACGGGGTCTGCAGCGTGATGGTGCCGCTGGTGTACGGTGCGCGGACCCTCGCGCCGTCGACGATCGCCACCGTGCGGTCGCGGGTGTTGAACCGGATCCGGCCGACGCCGACGCCGCCGCCGGCGCCGTGCTTGGTGGTGGTGGCGCACGGCGTCGCGGCGCCGCAGCCGGGACCCGCCGTGGGCCCGACCTGCGCGGTGCCGCCGTTGCCGCCCTTCAGGAACGCCGCGTTGTAGACGCCGCCCTGCGCCGGCGCGTCGGCGCGGCCGCCGTTCTCGCCGATGGCCTGGGCGGTTCCGTTGAGGTTCTCGCCGGTGCCGCCGCCACCGCCGCCCTTGGCCGCGAGCCCGACCGCGGCGCCGCGCAGCGTGATCGACGGTGCCTCGAGCAGGATCGCGCCACCGCCGCCGCCGCCGGTGCCGGGCATGCCGTTGGACCGCGGCGTGGCCATGCCGCCGCCGCCGCCGGCGTCGATGACGCCGACATCGGTGATCTCGATCCGGGTCGTGCTCACGATCTGGATCGCGCCGCCACCCGAGCCCACGATGTAGCCGCCGGGAGGCGCCTTGCCTCCGGTACAGCCGCCGCGCAGCGGCACCAGGGTGTCGCCGAACGGCGCCGGCCCGGCCCCGCCACCGCCGAACTGGCTGCTGGCGCCGCCATGCCCGCTGCGGCTGGCTCAGGTCGGGCGCCGGCGAAGACGCTCGAGTGGCACGATCCGCGGCGACAGCGGCGCCGGGATCCGCTCCTCGAAGTCAATCCATACCCGGCCATCGCCCCGACAGTCGTAGGCGCGGCAATGTCCGGGCCGGTCGTCGTAGACCCGGCACCGAGCGTCGTCGTCGAGGTTGGCGCAGTAGCCGCTGTCGCGCCGCGGCAGCACGTACGGCTCGTCGACGAGCCAGCTCAGCCGGCCTTCGGCGACGTCGGCGCGCGACAGCTCGACCTTGAACGTGCAGCACCGGCCCAGGCACAGGTGCATCAGGCTGGCGCAGTCGATGTCGGGGCCACCGACCGCGTGCTTGTCTTCGATCGAAGACAGCTGGGCGCGGCTGACCGGAGCGCGCACGTGACGCAGGAGCTGCTTGTGACCCTCGGTCAGGTGCCCGCGCATCACCAGCACCCCGATCACCCACTCGAACTTCTCCGCCAGCTCGGCGTCCGCCGGCAGGTCGGTCAGCGCGCCGTCGATCGCTCGCAGCGCGGCCCACAGATCCGGCGCGACCTCGTTGCTCATCGGGGACCGAGCCTAGCACTCCGGCGGGAGACCCAGGCCGCCGGCTTGCGCCGGCAGGCGGCCTGGCACCGCGATGTCCGCCACTGCCTCAGCGCAGCGTGATCTCGCACGCCGGATTGGCGGCGCGGACCGCGGCGACCACGGCGGCGGCCTCGGGATCGGGCGGGAACTGGTTGCCGTGGTGCGCGGGCAGGCCCTCGCCATGGGCCGCGCAGCCCGCCAGCACGAGGGTGCGGAGCGTCGTGATCGAGGCCAGCTCCGCCGGCAGCCGCCGCAGCCACTGGCAGCCGCGGAGGTCGAGCTTGCGCAGCGGCAGCTTTGCGATCCCCGGCGGCAGCTCGCGGATGGGCGCGTTCTGAAGCGAGAGGTCCTGCAGGCGCGCGAGCTCGCCGATCCGCGGCGTGATCCACGACAGCAGCGCGTACATGACGTGAATGCTCTCGAGCGCGGGCAGGGTCAGGATCGCATCGGAGAGCTGCCGGACGCCGGTGTTGTACAGGCTGAGGCGGCGGGCGGCGGCGAACCGCGACAGGTCGGGCGGCAGGCAGCGCAGCTTGTGGTTCGCGCCCTCCTCGAACTGCAGCAGATCGCCGCCGCCCTCGAGCTTCAGCTTCGCCGCGAACTTCTCGGCGGTGGCGATCGCCTCCGCCGTCGGCGGGACCCCGAGGAACAGGAACGCGAGGCCCGCGGCCAGCGCCTTCGACCGCCACTCCACCTGCGCCGGATCGGTCACGTCGCGCAGCTCGTCGAGCGAGCGCCGCGGCCCGGCCGGCGTCTTCGCCTCGCCGCCCAGCCCGCTGCCGTCGGGCGCGATCAGCGCCCATCGATCACGGTCCGAGGCCTTGGCCTTGATCGCCCATCCAGCCTTCTTGTCGGGGACACACCAGCCGACCAGCTCGCAGGGCGCGAAGTACGGCGCCAGCTCGGCCAGCGGCAGGTCGCCGAGCGCGCCGCCGAACCGCACGTCTGGATCGTTCGGCCGGCCGGTCTCGACGAGGCTGATCCACGCGTACGCGTCGCTGCCGGCGAGCTCGAACGGTTCACCCATGCGCCGCAGCATCGCACGAGCTCGCGTCCGCGCCGGGTTGTGACAAACTGGTCGCGTGACGCGTCTCGGGAGGTTCCTGTTGCTCGCGGCGTGCGCGTCCGGTAGCCGGGGGTGCGGACAACCACCTCGCGATCTCGACGTCCCGACCCAACCGCACCCGGTCGCGAGCGGACCGAGCGGAGACGATGCCGGGTCGGCGGGCGCGCCACCTCCCGCCGCGGCACTGGCCGCCGCGCCGGCCGGCCCGGTTCAAGTCGGCCGTGACCCGATCGCGCCCCCGCCTGCGGTTCCGGATCCCGCCCCGGTTGATGCGGCGACGCTCGAGCGGCTCGGATGGCCGGCGACGACGACCTCGTTCGTGCTGCGGAGGTCGGCGCACGTGTACGCGGCACCCGCGCTGGACTCGGATCCGTCCGGCAAGATCATCGATGGCACGCGGCTCCCGGTCGGGCCAAGCGTCGCTGGCGACAGGCGCTGCAAGGTCTGGCTAGCTGCCGTGCCGAGCGGCTGGGTGTGCGCGCGCCACGCGAAGCCGAGCACGTTGCCGCCCGGCGCGGTCGCCCAGCCGGTAGTTCCCGATGGCCGGCTCCTGCCGCGGGACTATTACGGGATCAAGAAGGGCGCCCAGCGATACGCGACCGAGGATGACGTGCGCGCCGGGATCGCGCGTCCCGAGCCAAAGGTCCGGTCGACGTACATGGTCACGAAGGACGAGACCGTCGACATCGACGGCGACACCTACGTGACCACGAGCGTCGGCCTGGTCGCGGCGTCGGATCTCTACCGCCATCATCCGTCGACGTTCGCGGGCATCGACCTGGTCCAGACGCCACCACCGGCCTGGCCATTCGCGTGGGTGATCGCTGCCGATCGCCGCACGGTGACCGCGCGCACGACCGCCGACCCGGCGGGCGCACCGGCCGGGACGTTCGCCCATCGCGAGATCGTGCCCGTGCTCGAGGAGGCCGCGGGCTTCGTGCGGGTTGCCGACGGCAGCTGGATCGAGCGCAAGAGCCTCCGCGTCGCCCGCCAGCAACCGCGGCCCGCCGTCGACGCCGCGCACAGCAGATGGATCGATCTCGATCGCGACGAGCAGGTGATGATCGCGTACGACGGCGACGCGCCGGTGTTCGCGACGCTGTTCTCGTCGGGCCGACGGAAGAACGATACGCCGCCCGCGCTCTATCGGATCCGCTCCAAGTCGGCCGTCACCAAGATGGCCGCCGAGGAGCGCGAAGCGTCCCACTACGAGGTCTCCGAGGTTCCGTGGGCGACGCGCTTCCGCTCCGGCCTCTACTTCCACGCGGCGTACTGGCACGACCAGTTCGGCACCGCCCAGAGCCACGGATGCGTGAACCTCGCGCCGCTCGACGCCAAGTGGGTCTACGACTGGACCGCGCCCGCCATGCCCGTCGGGTGGAACGAGCTCGAGGTCGCCATCCCGGGATCGATGATCGTTCGCGTGCACGACGCCAAGCACCCGGATCCGCCCTTGTTCGACTACCAGCGCGAGGCGATCCAGCGCGTGAAGATCCGGAAGCGGGAGCGAGACCTCAAGCGCAAGCGCGAGGAAGCCGAGGCCGCCGCGGCTGCCGACCCGGACCCGCCGCCGGCCCCCCCGGAGCCCTGAGCCGCCGGTTCACGGGACCAAGGTGGAGAGCGCAGCGGCCTCCGGCACGTCGACCTCGAGGCCGACCACCTCCGAGAGCAGGTGCTCACCGGTCTTGCCCTTCAGGTTGATGGGCCGTGAGACGCCATACCGCGCGGCGTCGCCGAGCAGTACGCGAACGTCGTCGGAGACGGCCAGCCCCACCCCGATCTCCTTGGTCGCCGACTCGATTCGACTCGCGACGTTCACCGCGTCGCCGATGGCCGTGAACTGCATCTTCCTCGGGTGACCCATCTCTCCGACGATGACCGAGCCGACGTGGACGCCGATGCCGATCCGGAACTCGGTGTCGAACTGCTTGGTCAGATAGCGGTTCAGCTCACCGAGATGGTCGAGCATGGTGAGCCCCGCCGCGACCGCGTCGAGGCAGGCCTCGACGGGCGTCGCGCGCTCGAGACCGAACAGCGCCATGATGCCGTCGCCCATGTACTTGTCGATATAGCCGTGGTGGCGCAGCACCGCGTCTCCCATCGTCCGGAAGTAGCGCCCGAGAATGTGCATCACGTCGTAGGGCAAGTGGCTCTCGGCGAAGGAGGTGAAGTCGCGGATGTCGCTGAAGAGGATCGCGAGCGTCCGATCCTTCCCGATGGTCTGCGCGGTGCCGTCACTGGCGATCTGGAGGTCCTCCTCGTCGATGACGAGTCGGCGCAATCTCACCGAGCCCGTGATCCGCGTCTGGCAGGCGAGTCGAATGTCGTCGCCGAACCCCTTGGCCTCGGCGAGTCGCGTCTCCTTGGCGTTGCGCGGCTGGAGGTGCTCGGGGTGCTCGAGGATCCTCACGCGGCAGGTGGAGCACTGGGCGTGCCCCCCGCACGCCGACGCATGCGGAATCCCCGCGCCGCGAGAAATCTGGAGCAGCGTGAGCTCGAGGTCCTCGACTTCGATGCTCTTCTCGCGGTCCAAATCGACGGTGGGCATGCACCGACAAGGCTAACGCACCCACCGCGCGAGGAACGTGCCGGCGTCCATGCGATCCACACGCACGCCGCGGCAGCAGTTGAGGTACGTTGCCCGACTTGCGTTATCTCCATCCCGCCCACGACGAAGAGCTCGAGCTCTCGAACGACGACGTATTCCTCAATCCCGGGTACTTCGCAGGCGAATCGCGCCTCGAGACCGATCTCTCGCCGCCGGATTTTCCCGGGGGCTCGCATCCGATCGTCTCGGCGAACATGAATGCCGTCACCGGCAAGCGCATGGCCGAGACCATGGCGCGGTTCGGCGGCCTTGGGGTCTTGCCCCAGGACATGGAGGTCGACACCGTCGAGCGGATCGTCAAGCACATCCACGCAGCCGACGCGCGGTACGATACGCCGCTCGAGGTCTCACCGCGCGCGACACTTCGCGACGTTCAGGGGATCATCCGCAAGCGCTCGCATGACCTCGTCGTCGTGGTCGATGAGGAACGTCGGCCGCTCGGAATCGTCACGCACTCCGACCTTCGTGACCGCGACCAGTACACGCACGCGTCGCTGCTGATGTCGCCACGCCTGATCTCGTTTCCCGTCGGAATCGCGAACCGCGATGCATTTCTTCAGATGGACGAGGCGCGCGTCAAGGCGGCGCCGGTTCTCGATGAGCAGGGGCGGCTCGCGGGCGTGATCACGCGGAACGATGCAGTGCGCCTCGAGTTGCTGCGTCCTGCCCTCGGTGCGAATGGCGAACTGATGGTGGCTGCCGCGGTGGGCATCTCTTCACAGGCGCCCGAGATCGCGGGGCAGCTCCTCGAGATCGGAGTCTCCGCGATCGTGCTCGACACGGCCCATGGCCATCAACGACGCATGCTCGACGCGATCGCTGCGGTCAAGGCCGTCGTTCGTGGCCGCGTCCCGGTGATCGCGGGGAACGTCTGCACCGCGGCTGGGACCAGGGCGTTGATCGATGCAGGTGCCGATGTCGTGAAGGTGAACGTCGGGCCGGGTGCGATGTGCACGACGCGGATGCAGACCGGCGCCGGGCGGCCGACCTTCACGTCGGTGCTGGTGTGCGCGCGCGAGGCACACGCCCGAGGTAAACACGTGTGGGCCGACGGCGGCGTCAAGCATCCGCGCGACATCGCGCTCTACCTCGCCGCCGGCGCCGCGCGCGTGATGGTCGGCACCGCACTCGCCGGCACGTACGAGAGCCCTGGCGACGTGAAGGAGGACAAGGACGGACTCCTGTACAAGGAGAACTACGGGATGGCGAGCGGCCGCGCCGTGAGCGAACGCAACGCCGAGCAGGATGCGTTCGAGCGGGCGAAGAAGGGGTTCTTTCGAGAGGGCATCTCGACGTCGCGCATCTACATTCGCGACGGGCAGGAGAGCGTCGGCGCGCTGCTCGTCGAGATGATCACAGGGGTGCAGTCCGCGTTCACGTACGTGGGCGCCCGGACGATCACGGAGTTCCACGAGCGGGCCGAGGTTGGTGTCCAGACACCCGCCGGCTACACCGAAGGCACGCCGCACGGAACGATCCGGGTCTGATCTGAACCGCGGATCACCGGTTGGACCGGGAATCCGCCATCCGCCCAGGCGTGGCCGCCGGATCAGGGCCGCGGGGCCGGCCGGTAGATGGTGTGGCAGGCCTGGCACAAGGCGAGTGCGCGGCCGAGGGCGGCGGCGCTGCCGGCGTGATCGTTCGCGTGCGCGGCGATGACCAGCGCCTCGAGCTCGTGGTGGAAGGTTGCGTCCATCGCGACGAAGGCCGCGACCTCGCCCAGCGCTGGCTTCCAGGAGCCGGCCGCGATCGCCTGCTCGGTCTCCTGGCGGGCCTCGTGAACAACGTGGATCGCTTTCGCGATCGCCGGCAGGTCGTCGCGGCCGATCGAGACGACCGCGCCCTCGAGCGCGCACTCGAGCCGTCGCATCTCGGTCTGGACCGGGTTGGCCCCGGTGAGCGCGGCGCAGTCGGGGCGCGTCGCCACTGCCGCTGATGGTGCCGCCGGCGGTGCCGCCGCTGGTCCCGCCGGCGGTCCCGCCGGCGGTGCCGGTCGATCGCACGATGCGGTGGCAACGGCAGCGAGGACAACGCACAGGCGACGGCGGTTCACGTCGCGATGGTGCGCCTCGTCCCGCCCGCGCACCAAGCGCGCACGGTCGCGAATCAGCGCGGGCCGAGCCTGGCGTGCGTCGATGCACCCGGACGGAGACGAATCTTGGTCTCACAGACTGGGCACGAATCGATGACGGACCGGCGCGCTGGCCGCGAAGGGTCGCTCGTGTGGGCCCGGCGGCCCTGCCGGCCGGCAGGTTCGGCGGCTGACGGCGGCGGCGGCAGCGGACGCGGCGGACGAGGCGGACGCGGCGGACGCGACCGGAGCTGAGGCGTCCCCGGCAAGACCGCGCCGGGGGCTCACTCCGGTTGTTCAAGCACAGACATCCTGGACACTGTTGCCCACGGACATCCCTGACAATCAGAGCAAGGACATCCCTGACACTTTCTTCGCTCCGCGCCGGCGCCGGGGAACGATGAGGCCGCGGTCGGGACGGTGTTCGTCGAGACGGCCGAGTGGGATCGCGCGGCTCGTCGAGCTGCACGCCGCCTACCGCTGGCTGTGCGGCGGCGTCGGAGTCGCGGCATCCTCTGGCCACCTCAACGACCTCCGCAGCGAACACGGTGACGTCTTCACCGAGCTGGTTCACCGAGGTCGGCGGGTTCCTCGCCGCATGGGTCATCGGCTACGGCGTGCTCCAGTCGTTCGCGCCGGCGGTGATCGGCCGGTTCACCGGGGGCAAGGCGCCACAGCGCCGTTCGGCGCAGGTGCTGGCGTTCCTGCTCGCGGCGGTCATGGCCGCCGTGGCGCTCGGGGTGACCGCGGACCTCGGGACCGAGTGGGTGGTGCTCGGTGGCCTCGCCTTGTTCGGCGTGGTCTTCGCGATCAACTCGTCGGTTCACTCCTACCTGATCCTCGCGTACTCCGACGGCGACGAGGTCGCGATGAACGTCGGCTTCTACTACATGGCCAACGCGGGCGGGCGCCTGGTCGGCACGCTGCTCTCGGGCCTCATGTACCAGGTGGCCGGGCTGCCAGGCTGCTTGTGGGCCTCGATGGGGTTCGCGCTGCTGACAGGTGCGCTGTCGCTCATGCTCCCGGCGGCGAAGGTCGGGCTGATGTCCGAGATCGACGTGGGCCATGCTGAATCCTGACGGCGGCCTCGCGCGCCGGCTGTCGTTCCTCGATCGCCACCTGACGCTGTGGATCTTTCTCGCGATGGTCATCGGCATCGCCCTCGGCCGAGCCGCGCCCGGCGTTCCGGCCGAGATCGAACGGTTGAGCGTCGGCACGACGTCGCTCCCGATCGCGATCGGGCTCATCCTCATGATGTACCCACCGCTCGCGAAGGTCCGCTACGAGGAGCTCGGCAAGGTCTTCCGCAACAAGCGGGTGATGACCCTGTCGCTGGTGCAGAACTGGGTGATCGGACCGCTGCTCATGTTCGGCCTCGCCGTCGTGTTCCTGCACGACAAGCCCGAGTACATGGTCGGCCTGATCCTCATCGGGCTGGCGCGCTGCATCGCGATGGTGATCGTGTGGAACGACCTCGCCAAGGGGGATGCCGAGTACTGCGCCGGCATGGTCGCGCTCAACTCGATCTCCCAGGTCCTGTTCTTCTCGCTCTACGCCTACGTGTTCGCGACCGTTCTTCCGGGATGGCTCGGGCTCGAGGGCATGGCGGTTCACATCACGATCGGCAAGGTCGCGGAGAGCGTCGCCATCTACCTCGGCATCCCGTTCGCCGCCGGATTCCTGACCCGACGGCTCCTGGTGAAGGCGCGCGGTCTCGACTGGTACCAGACGCGGTTCCTGCCGCGGATCGGCCCGGTCGCGCTGGTCGCGCTGTTGTTCACGATCGTCTTGATGTTCTCGCTCAAGGGCGACGCGATCGTCGAGCTTCCGCTCGACGTGGTGCGGATCGCGATCCCGCTCCTCATCTACTTCGTGGTCATGTTCGCCGTGTCGTTCGTGCTCAGCAAGCGAGCCGGCGCCAATGCGCGACCGCGCCCGAGCTCGCCACCGAGACCGGCCGCTACGACGACAACCGCAAGGAGAAGCGCCCGTCGCGGGCCGCCCAGGACGACGCCCTCGCCGCCCAGCTGTGGACGAAGTCCGCCGAATGGGCGGGCGTGTCTGTGGCGGCGTGAACCCACGAGCGAGGACGATCTCATCGAGTCGTGATCTCGAACATGCCGACCGCGAACGTCGCCGGCTTGCCCGCAACATCGAGGCGACCCGTGACGACGCCGCAGAAGCGGGCCGGCTTGCGCTTCACGAGTCTTCCCGTGCTGCCGACGGCGAAGACCTCGAGCGCATCGCCGGACTTTGTCACTAGTCGCGCCGAGTGGAGCTCGGTGCCGTCGACGGTTTGCTTCTCGATTCGCGCGAGCGTGCCACTCGCACACAGGCGTTTGCCCCACGCCTGGGGCGGAGCTTTCTCGGCCAGCTCGAGCGACGTCTCGTTCTTCGCGATGACGACGTCGGACCACTGGAGCTTGGCGGCGCCGTAACGCGCGAGCAGCTTCGCTCCCGCGTTCGGTGCGTTGCGATCGTCGGTCATCCTCGGCAACGCGAATGCGATGGACTCCGGAAAGCTCTTCACGTCGAGAATGTTCTTGGGCACGGGAGGCGCGGTCGGCGGCGCCTCTTCCGGCGTCGGCGGGACGTGGGTCGTCGTCGGCGCGGGCGCGGCCACGGAATGCGATGCAAAGTAGCGGGTGAGCGCGACGCTGCCCGCCATCATGGCGAGCGCGACGAGCGTGGCGAAAAGCGCCCATGCGCGTCCCATGTGCTTGCGGTCATCGCCGGGACCAAACGAATCGTCGTCGCCCGCGTCGGTCCAGTTCGGATCGTTGCGCTCTTTCGCGCGCTCGGTCTTCGAGAACGTGCTGAACACGAAGTACACGAGCATCGCGACCCACGCGAGCGCCGGAATGCTCAGCCTGGGATCGAGGAGGCGTGGAAACGACACCGCCGCGAAGCACGCGCCGTACACCCCGATGAGGAGCACGAGCGCGACTTCCCACCAGGCCCGCGTCGCCAGGCCGGGCCAGTAGCGTTCTTCCACGACGCCGAAACCGGCGAGCAGGAGAGTCCCCATCGCCAGCGTCGTCACCCAGGCCCGAGACATCGTCCGACGGTATCATTTGATGAAGCTTCCGGCGGCGTAGGGGCAAGGTTGGATCATGCCGCCCAGGAGCAAGAGCCCGTCCGCCGCGGCGGGAGAGTTCGTCGGTGAGGAGATCCACCACGCAACCAGCGGTGGCATCCGGAACCCGAACGACGCGGCGTCGCACGCGGGCGGAGAAGCGATCACCCGTGTCCGCTCGGCGATCGGCACGCACGGCGGCGGCCCTACCGCAGGGTGCGGCACGTCGCTCGTCCGACGCGGCTGCCGCCATGACGCGCTCAGCACTCGGTGCGGATCCGGTCGGCCAGCACCGCGAGCAGGCGCTCGGCGTCGGCGGGATCGAAGTCCATGTGCGCGCGCTTGGCGATGCCGAGCTCGGTGAGCGTCACGTGAACCGCAGGTTCGACGGCGTGGCGCGCCATGCATCCGCGCACGCAGTGGAGCGGACAGCCGTCGAGCGCGACCAGTGGGCGCCCGCGCCGCGCCAGCTTCACCAGCGGCGCGACGTCGCCGCCGAGCCCGGCGACGCAGGACATCTCGGCAACCCCGAGTCGGTCGAGCCGCAGCGCGAGCTGGTTGGCGAGCTGCGCCGCGCTGGAGCAACCCGAGCACGAGTAGACCAGGGGGAGCGCGCGCACCACGCCACGCTGACACGGGGCCTCGCCCTGGTCTTGACCGCGGTCAGGTCGGAGGCGGCCTGTCCAGCACCGCGTCGGCGGCGGCCCGCCCGGACCGCACCGCCGCCTCCATGCACGGGAAGTCGACGTCGTTGCGGACCCAGTCGCCGGCCAGCCACAGGTTGGCCAGCGGGGTCCGGGTGTGCGGCCGGAACGTCTGGATCCCCGGCTCGACGTTGAAGTACTGCTTGTCCACCGAGCGGTTGCGGATCACCTGGTGGTGCAGGATCCCGTCGCGATCGATCCGCTCGAAGCCGGGCAGCCGGGCGATCGCGTCGAGGCACCAGGCCAGGTGCTGCTCGTCGTGCCAGTCCTCGAACCCGGTCTCTTGCCCCACGAAGTAGAGCACGGCGCCGTAGCGCGGGTTGTCGCGGTACTCGCGCACGATGTGCTTGTTGTCGAGGACGAAGTCGAACGGCGCGCCCAGCCCGGCGAGCACGCTCGGGTAGCGGTGGGTCAGGGGCTCGCGGTGCCACAGCTGCAGCGCGAGCGGCGCGATCCCACGAAGGTTGCGGATCTTGGCGAACGTCGGGATCCCCCACAGCGCCGCGTCGCCCGGGCTGAGCTCCTGGAACGCGGTCGCGGGCAGCGTGCAGATCAGGTGATCGAAGCCGCGGTCCACCGTCTCGGTGCCCGGCTTGATCGGCACCGTGTGCTCGTAGCGCGACCGGCCGGGGTCGCGGCCGGCCTCCTCGTGGCCGCCCGAGCTCGGCTCGGCGAACGTCGCGCCGGTGACCCGGTCGTGGTCGAGTTCGAGGCTGGTGAGCTTGCGCATCATCTCGAACTCGCCGCCGAGCCGCGCGATGTAGCGGGCGATCGGATCCCAGAACCGCTCGGTCATGCCGCCGTCGCAGAACCCGAACTGGGAGGTGCGGTAGTCGCGGCCGACTTCGACGACCGCCCGGAGCATGCTGTAGGCGCTGATCTCGCGGGGCCAGCTCAGCTGGCCGGTGCGGTGCATGCGGAACGCGTTGGTGCGGGCCACCGACGGACACAACCCGTTGCTCAGCGCCCACGAGGTGAAGCAGATGTCGTCGAACTGCTCGAGGTCCTGCAGCCCCAGGAACACGCTCGCGTTCGCGAACACGAACCTGGTGATCGCGGCCTTCTCGCCCGCGGTGAACCCGGAGTAGCCCAGGCCGGAGAGCAGCATGTGGACCGGGTTGCGCCGGAGGGCCAGGGTGTGGACCCGACCGTCGCGCGGCTCGTAGATGTGGGTCTTGCCGTGGTTCGACACCAGCCGCGCCTCGGGATCGACGCCGGCGCGGCGCAGCAGCGCCTTCATCTCGAAGTACCAGCCGATGATGACGTGCTGGCCATGGTCGATGATGCGACCGGCGCCGTCGCGCCACGAGTCGGCCTTGCCCCCGACGTGGTGCCCGAGGCCGGCGATCCGGACGCGGTAACGATCGCCGCCGACCTCGAGGAGCCGTGCCGCCGCGGCCAACCCGGCCGGGCCGGTGCCGACGACCAGGACGGTGGGGCGACGATCGGCGGTCACGGGGCCCCGAACGCGCGGATCATCTGCCGCAGCGCCTCCACGGTGGCGGGCTCGCCGACCAGATCGGGGTTGGCGGGCATCGCCGGGCTGCGCCCGATCGCGCTCCCGCCCTCGAGGATGGCGCGGGCGATCTGATCGTCGGTGATCCCGGCCTGCCACGCGGCCTGCGAGAAGTCGCGCGGCGGCGGGTCGAGCGCCGGCGCGGCCGGCCCGTGGCCTCGGCCGTCGGGGCCGTGGCAGGGCGCGCAGCGCAGCCGGTACGTCTCGGCGGCGGCGGCGGTCTCGGTCGACGACGCCGCGGGCGCGTCGGGCGGCGGCGGGGACTCGACCGCGACCGGCGGCCCGGCGTCCACCACGACGCCCCCGGCCGGGGGCGCGAGCGGGTCGACGTCGTCCACGCCGTCGCGCGGCTGGACCATCTCCCATCGCCGCGGCCTGCCGGTGTGCAGGAGGCTGCGGCCGAACGGCTCGTCGACGCCGACCATCTCGGTGAAGCAATCCCCGGTGACCGGCTGATCGTCGAACACGCCCTCGACGGTGAGCCCGCCCGCCCACAGGTTGGCGGGGAACACGACCATCTCCTGGTGGAAGTACACCTCGAGGCGGGACATGCAGGGCATGCAGTAGACGTGGTCTCCCTCGCGCAGCTCGCGGGTCACGGCCACCGATATGACGTCGATCAACAAGGCGGCCGCCATCGACACGACGTCGCACCCGACGTCGCCGCACCTGACGACGATGTCGTCACCGCCGGGGAGGTGCTCGCGCTTGATCGCGGTCAAGTCGCGTCGGCGCGGCCGGGTCGAACCTGGCTGGTGACGTGACCGAGGCCTCCCAGCGCGCGCTCGTCGGCCTCCGCGACCCGACGACGCTGCAGTGGTACGTGATCCCGCTGCTCGCGATCGTGTTCTATGTCTACGTCCTCGAGCTCAAGCGCGCGCGGCAGACCGGCGAGTGGAACGCGGTGTTCGCCGGGCTGACCGTGTTCGGGATGGACTTCGTCAACGAGTCGATCAACGGTTGGATCCTCGTCCTGTCCGATCGCTCGGCGCTGTGGACCGCGCCCGGCCCGACCGCGCTGCGCACGATGGTCGGCTGGAACGTCGAGATCATGTTCATGTTCGCGCTGTCCGGGATCATCTACTTCCACACCCTGACCGACGATCGGAAGGCGCGGATCGCCGGCATCCCCGAGACCTGGTTCTGGGCCGGCGCGTACTCGGCGTTCTGCGTCGCGGTCGAGCTGCTGCTCAACCGCGGCGGCCTGTTGATCTGGGAGTACCGGTTCTGGGACGGCACGCTCACCGGCGTCTGGCTGATCTTCCTGCTCGGCTACTCCCACTTCTACCTCGCCGCGCTGCTGGTGATCCGCGCGCGCCGCACCCGCACCAAGCTGATCGCGATCGCCGTGATCTACGCCGTCGCGATCGCGCTGAACGTGATCGGGCTCGGCGTGCTCGGCTGGACCTACTGACCGCCGAGCGCGCGGCGCCGCCGCGGCTCGTCCTCGGTGAGATGCTCCTGCGGGCGATCCGAGAACCCGCCGTCGATGACGATGGCCCCGCCGCAGGCGGCAACCGCAGCGAGGCCAGCGACGCGCAGCGCGAACCTCGCGCGTGGATGCTGGCGCGGTGCTCGCGAACACTCGACGTCTCACGTTCCGGCCTCGTAGAGCACGCGTCCGCCACGCTCGAGGTAGTGGTAGAGCTCGTGAGGTCAGCGAAGCAGTTCAGCCGCGGCGGCCACGTCCACTGCAGTGATCAATCCATCAGGCAGCGAACCGAAAGCCCCATGTACTTCTCGTTGCCGTGTCGCCCGTCGGACATGTAGACGCCATTGTTGAATTGCGGTGCATCGTCAACGCCCGTCAGGGACCAGTATTCGAGCTCGTCATTCGGGTTGTTGAGCTCGGTCGAGGACCAGAACCAACCGGTGCCGTTTTGACCGGAGTACCAGGGAGTCCCGTCGCCGTTGGCGGCGCTACGGGAACCGCCGGGCAGGGCGGTCAAGCCGCTCGCGTTGGTCACGCCGGTGTAGGTGCCGAGGGTCCAGTGATCCGTGCCGGTCTCCTGGATCGCCCTCCCGACCGCGGTGGCGTCGCCGCTCAGGTACACGTCCAACGTCGTCCACTCGTCATTGGTGGGAACGTGCCAGCCAGCAGGGCAGATGTTTCGAGCATCGAGGACCGCGTGGCCATTGTAGAGCCTGCCGTAGACTGCCCCCCAGTTCGGAGCGGCGCCGAAGCTGAGTGATCCCCTCATCTGCGCGGCGTAAGTGATCGGAATCCTGACGTCCGATTCGACGACACGGCGGGAATTTCGGGCGGAGGTGTCGGGTTCTCGCGGCATGATGAAGCGCCGCGCGATGTCTGCTCCCACGGATCCGCTCAAGG
>CANKMW010000023.1 GCA_947483555.1 Myxococcales bacterium | reverse complement strand
GCCGCGGGCCCAGGAACCGCGTCCGCCGGCGGTCGCGCCGCCGGCCCGCCCTGCGGCGCCGCCACCGCGGGCCCAGGAACCGCGCCCCGATCGCGCCTCGCCGCCGCAGTCGGCGCCGCCGCCGCGCACCGAGGGTAAGGCCCCGATCCGTCCCTCGGCGCCGCCGGCAGCCCCAGCGCCGACCGCCCCGTCGCGCGACCGCCGCGGCCGCTGATCTCGCGGCGCTGCCGCCTGCGCCCTGTGGCCATCGACGGCACCCACCCGGGTGCCGTCGTCGTTTTCGGTCGGTCGCTGCCGGTGGCGCCTGTGCGGTTTCACACTCGCGGTGACGCCGCTCGTTCACGGCCGCCGACGATCTCGACCGACGATCTCGGCCGACGATCTCGGCCAACGATCTCAGCCTTCGGTCTCGCCGCCCTTGAGCCCGTGACGCTTGAGCAACTCGCGCAGGTGGTAGCGGGTCAACCCGGCCTCGTGCGCCGAGCGCGTGATGTTGCCGTTGTTACGCTCGAGCAGCACCTCGAGGTACGCCGACTCGAAGGCGTCGACGACGGTCTGCTTGGCCTGCTTGAACCCCAGCCCGGGCTTCAGCAGCGCGGCGTCGAACACCGCCAGGCCGCTGCCGGGCGGCAGCTCGACGCCGGCCTCCTTGGCCGCCGCGCGCTGCGCCGCGTGCACGCCGGCCTTGGCCAGATCGTGGCTCGCCGAGACGCTGGGTCCCATCTCGCGACCGAACACCAGGTCGGCGCGGGTGATCACCGGCCCATCGCTGAGCGCGGCCGCGCGCTCGACGACGTTGCGCATCTCGCGCACGTTGCCCGGCCAGGCGTGGGTCAGCATGGCGGCCATGGCGTCGGGGCCGAAGGTCATCTGCATGCTGCGGCGACCGGCGATGTCGCGCAGGAAGTGATTGGCGAGCGTGGCGATGTCCTCGCGGCGCTCGCGCATCGGCGGCAGCTCGACATGGACCACGCTGAGGCGGAAGTACAAGTCCTCGCGGAAGCCGCCCTTGTTCACTTCCTCGCGCAGGTCGCGGTTGGTCGCGGCCAGGACCCGGACGTCGACCTTGACGGTGCGGTCACCACCGACGCGCTTGATCTCGCGCTGCTCGAGCACGCGCAGCAGCTTGGGCTGCAGGGTGATGTCGAGCTCGCCGATCTCGTCGAGGAAGATGGTGCCGCCCTGGGCCTGTTCGAAGCAGCCGATGTGCTGGGCGTGGGCGCCGGTGAAGCTGCCCTTCTCGTGGCCGAACAGGGTCGACTCGATCAGCTCGCGCGGAATGGAGCCGCAGTCGAGCACCACGAACGGCTTGTTCTTGCGCGGGCTGGTGTTGTGGATGGCGCGCGCCACCATCTCCTTGCCGGTGCCGGTCTCGCCGGTGATCATCACCGTGAGATCCGACGGCGACACCTTCTCGAGGTGGGCGAAGATCTCGCGCATCGCCGCCGAACCGCCGATGATGGCGTCGAAGCGATCGCGCTTCGACAGCTCGATCTCGACCACGTCCTGCATGGGCTGGAACTGGATCTGGGTGTGGCCGATGCGGAACACGGTGCCCGGCCGCAGGTAGACCTCGCGGATGCGCAGATCGCCGACGAAGACGCCGTTGCGCGAGTTGAGGTCACGCAGGCGGTAGCCGTCGTCGCGAGCGGCGATCTCGAAGTGGGTGCCCGACACCGCCTTGTCGGCGATCACCAGGTCGCCGATGATGCTGCGTCCGCCGGTCACCCGTGGCTTGGAGATCTCGATCTCCTTGCCGAGGTCGGCGCCCGCCACCACCGCCAGCTTGCCCTTGCGCAGGCGGCGGACGGTCGCCCACTCGCCCTCGAACAGCGTCGTCAGCCCCGTCGCGGCCTCGAACCCTGGGTTGGCGTCGTCGCCTTGATCCATCGCGGCCAGCCTATCACGGCGTGCCGGCGGCCAAGGGCGCGGCAGCGCGGACCGGGTGCCCGACCTGGATGGGAGCTAGTTCAGGTACCGCTCGTCGGTCTTGGAACCGCCGCGCTTGCCCTTGCCACCGCCGCTGGGGGGCGGCGGCGGCACCACCGAGAGGTGGGAGCGGGCGCGGTCGTAGCGCCAGCGGCGCCAGATGGCGATCGGATCGACGCGGCCGCTGGTGATGCCGGCGGCGACCAGCATGGCGGCGCCCATGGCGGCGCCCTCTTCCCACTGCTGGCCGATCAGGATGAAGACCGCGACCAGCGCGAGCATGCCGTACATGAACTGGCGGCCGGTCATCGGCAGGACGCCGAAGAACTGGATCGGCTGGCGAGCGTAGAGGATGCCGAACGCGATCGCCGACGCGAACAGCGTCGGATCGAGGCCGACGATCGGCACGTTGCGACCGGTGACCACGCCCATCAACGTGCCGGCGACGGTGCCGGCCAGCGCGGTGAGCCCGACGAACAAGGCGAAGCGACGCGGCCCCCACCAGCGCTCGAGCGCCGGCAGCATCATCCAGATCATCAGGCCCTGGAACACCAGCCCGAAGATGCGCAGCTCGATGAACGGCCCGGTGACCAGCGTCCAGATCCGTCCCTCGCGCCACACGCTGTCAGACGACGGCACCAGCAAGCGCGCCATCCGGTCCTTGCCGTCCGGTTCCTGCATCGCGAACACGAGCGACACGCCGACCAGCGCGAACAGCAAGATCATCGCGACGCGGGTGATGCGTAGCTGGCTGCGATCGAAGTGCTGGAAGCCGGGCGGCCGCGACACCCCCCCAGCCTAGCTGAAAACCCGACGAGGAGCCCGCGGGATGCGCGGTGCGCGTCACGACCAGGTGGGCGAAAGCGAAAAACCCCTCCGACTCGTCGAGCCGGAGGGGCCGCATCCTGCGCAGATGCGGGCGCGAGCTAGCGGACGGTGATGTTGACCGACCCGAGGTTCTGGTACTCGTTGCCGTAGTTCAACGCGCGGTCCGGGTTGGCCGCGATGGTCGGGGCGTCACCGATCGGCTGGTTGGACACGTTGATGAGCGAGATCGCCATCGTGTACGCGCTGCCGGCGAGGGACGACGGTAGCGGGTCGGTGATGGTCTGCCGGCCGGCCTCGCCTTCCTCGCAGTCGACGATGGTGTCGACGAAGCCACCGCCCGAGTTGGTGGCAAGCATCGAGACGCCGTCCTCGGTCGTGATCTGCGAACAGCTGGCGTTGACGCCACCGGCCGTCAGCGTCCAGCCGACCTGGTAGAAGGCGTGGTCGACGAAGATGGAGTGACCGACCGGGGTCACGGCGCCGGCGACGATGTCGGTGATCAGGCTGCCCGACTCGGCGAACAGCGTGGCCTCCGAGCTGTCGGTGAGGCGGACCCAGACCAGGTAGCGTCCTTCGGGCAGGTCAGCGGCGCTGCCGCCGCCGGCGGCGCACGCGTACTTGTCGACGTAGGCGTCGCCCGCGGGCGCGCCCTCGAGGAGCGAGTAGATGATCGCGGAGGTGGCACCCGCAGGGCAGTTGGCGGCGATCGGATTGCCGTTGACGTCGGCCGACAGCAGCGTCCAGGAGACCTGGGCATCGCCGGTGTCGTTGTCGTCAGAGACGATGATGCAACCCGCGGCTTGCGACGCGGCGCCAATCGATAGTGCAGTCAAGATGAGTCTCTTCATGGGTCCTCTCCTCGGGGGTCAGAATGCTTCGTCCACGGATTCGTAGCAAGGGGCGCGCCCACGGCCTGCGCACAGTCGCAGGGACGGCCGCAGATGCAGGTCGGGGAGTTGCAGTCGTCCAGCTTCACCACTAGCAAGAGCGCGTCCAGGGTCACCGTCTCGCCGATCGCGACCTGGCGCACGATGGGCGGTGGCGTCACGAAGTGGTCGGGATCCGCGGTGTTGCCATCGGTGCACTCCGGTGTGACATAGAGCGACACCTGACCGATCGGCAGATCGAACGCGGTCACGCCGTGGTTGGCCTCGCACCGGAACGCGGTGTAGCGACGCGAGTCGTCGGTGGCCCACCACAGGCGGATGCGGCCGATCGATCCGTCGGCACAATCGTCGATGCCGCGGTCGCGCGTGCTGCGCAACGCCCAGGACAGCTCGACGGCTCCTCCGGTGGCTTCTGTGCATCCGTGAACTCCGAGACACACGACCGTCGCCCATGCGCACCACACCAGCGTTGCCCGGGAACGACATGCGCCTGGTTCGACCCCTCGTCGCGGCAGGCTATTCATGATGCGCCAGGTGGGCGAGACCGCCCGCGATCGAGATCACGTTTGACCTCGCATCCAACCCCATGGTATCTCGCAACCATCGAAGATGCCAGAGCTTTCCTCGTTCGTGGGTGCCGCGGTTGGTGCGGCCGGTAGTGACACCGACATCATCTCGCTGATCGGGGCCGCGCACTGGATCGTGCAGCTCGTGATGGTGATGCTGGCCGGACAGTTCCTGTTCGGCCTCTACATCATCATCTACAAGTCCATGTACCTGGGTCGCGCCAGCCGAGAATCGGTGGCCTTCAACGAGTCGTTCTGGCGCTCCCGCGACATCGAGCAGATCTACAAGCACGCGCAGGCCCTGCGCAACAGCCCCATCTCGCAGATGTTCCTCGCCGGGTACACCGAGCTCGCCAAGCTCGCCGCCGACGAGCGGCTCAAGGGCGACCGCGAAGGCAACCTGGAGAACATCGGGCGCGCGCTGCGCAAGGCGCAGACCGTCGAGCAGATGAAGCTCGAGGCGATGACGCCGTTCCTCGCCACGACGGGCGCGGCGGCGCCCTTCATCGGCCTGTTCGGAACCGTGGTCGGCATCATGATGGCGTTCCAGAAGATCGCGAAGCAGGGCAACGCCTCGCTCGACACCGTCGGGCAGCCGATCGCCGAGGCGCTGCTGGCGACCGCGATCGGCCTGGTGGCGGCGATCCCGGCGGTCATGGCGTACAACTACTTCGTGCGTCGGATCCGCGTGCTGCGTAGCGAGATGGAGAACTTCGAGCAGGACTACCTCAACATCATCAAGCGCCACTTCCTGCACTGATCGGGAGCCAGACGTCATGGGCATGAAGACCGGAGGCGGCGACGACCTGAACAGCGAGATCAACGTGACGCCGCTGGTCGACGTCATGCTGGTGCTGTTGATCATCTTCATGGTGACGGCGCCGCTGCTCAACACCGGGGTCGAGCTCGACCTGCCGCAGGTGACGGCCCAGAAGCTCGAGGACACCGAGGGCAAGCTGGTGCTGTCGATCAACAAGGACCGCAAGCTCACGCTGGGCAAGGCGTCGGTATCGTGGGCCGATCTTAAAATGAAGCTGGAGACCAACGAGAAGGTCAAAACCGAAAAGGTGATCTACATCGAAGGCGATTCGACGCTCCCGTACGCGGTCGTGGTGACCGCCATGGCGGTGGCCAAGGACGCCGGCGTCACCAAGGTCCAGCTGCTGACCGATCCCACCGAACACCTGAACCTCGCCGAGCTGGACCAGGGACGCTGACATGGCGGTGAGCAGCGAAGACCAGACCATGCACATCGTGTCGGGCATCGGCACGTTCGTGATCGCCGTGCTGATGGTCGGCCTGGTGGTCAAGAGCGCCGACTGGGCGGGGGCCGACACCAAGCCGCGCGATCGGTTCGAGGACATGGAGGTCATCGACGCCGCGCTCGCCGAGCTGGTGAAGAAGCCGCAGCAGCAGCCCCAGAAGAAGTTCAAGGCGCCCGACCCGACCGTGAAGCCGCAGGGCGTGACGCGCGACGATCAGGCCAAGCCGGTCGATCGCCCCGACGAGCCGGTGGCCAAGCCCGACGTGAACCCGCTCGACAAGTTCGACCGCCCCGACAACGACGACGAGCCGGTCGGCAAGCCCGACGAGCAGCCGGTGGGCGCGTTCGACGGCTCGGAGTTCGGCTTCGGCGACGAGACCCGGGGCGACCCGTTCCTGGGCGCGCTCAAGGCCGATCTGCTGCGCAGCTGGGAGTATCCCGAGATCCTGTCCGACGTCGGCACGCCGGTCGGCTGCATCCACATCGAGCCCGACGGCACCATCGAGGCGTGGGAGCTGCGCGAGAAGAGCGGCAACGCCGAGCTCGACGACTCGGTCGAGCGCGCGCTGCGTGATCTGGAGAAGCTGCGCGACGGCGAACCCAAACCGGTCCCCGCGCACCTCATCCCCAAGACCAGGAAATGGATATGCTACCGAATGAAGGTCAAGGAGTGATGCGGGCGCTGGCCGTCCTGGCCGTGCTGGTCGCGAGCGGAATGGGGGTGGCGGCGGCCGACGACGGCGTGATCATCGACGTCACCGGCGCCAAGCGTGGCAAGTACCCGATCGCGGTGCCGGTCGCGGTCGGCTCCGACGCTGCGGTGGCGCGGGAGATCGCCGAGATCCAGAGCTTCGACCTCGGCGTCGCCGGCTACTTCAAGATCCTCGACCCCAAGTCGTTCCTCGCCGATCTCGAGGGCGAGAAGCTGGGCCTCGAGCCGCAGAAGTGGAAGGACGTCGGCGCCTACGGCGTGATCAAGTACCGGGTGGTGACCAGCGGCGGCAACCTCGAGCTCGAAGCCCGGCTGTACGAGGTCTCGAAGGGCACCACCGCGGTGCTGACCAAGACGTACACCGGCACCAAGGCCGACCTGCGCAAGCTGACCCACGCCTGGTGCAACGAGGTCGTGAAGTACTACACCGGCGAGGCGGGGTTCTTCGGCTCGAAGATCGCGTTCGTCGCCAAGAAGAAGGGCGCGTCGACGGTGATGGCGGCCGACTTCGACGGCGCCAACCCGTACGCGATCTCGCGCAACACGTCGACCAACATGCTGCCAGCGTGGTCGCCGGGCGGCGGGCAGATCGCGTACACGTCGTACATGCGCAACAACCCCGACCTCTACGTGTCCGGGGGCGGCGGTGGACGGCCGAAGAAGCTCGCCGGCTACAAGGGCATGAACACCGGCGCCAGCTGGTCACCCGACGGCTCGAAGCTCGCGGTGACGCTGTCGAAGGACGGCAACCCCGAGATCTACGTGATCAGCGCCAGCGACGGCGCCATCGTCACCCGCATCACCAGCAACAAGGCGATCGACACCTCGCCGGCCTGGTCCCCCGATGGTGGTCAGATCGCGTTCGTGTCCGACCGCGAGGGCAGCCCGCAGATCTTCGTGGCCTCGGCCGGTGGCGGCGCCGCCCGGCGGGTCAGCTTCAACGGCAGCTACAACACGACCCCGACCTGGTCGCCGGCCAAGGGCGCGAGCGTGATCGCGTACACCACGCGCGACGGCGGCCGCTACGACATCGTGACGCTCGATGTCGCCACCAAGAAGATGACCCGCATCACCCAGGGCGAAGGTACCAACGAGGAGCCGAGCTTCTCGCCCAACGGCCGCGCCATCGCCTTCGCCTCGACGCGCTCGGGCGGCTCCGGCGTCTACATCGCCAACGCCGACGGCACCGGGACCGCGGTCAAGGTCTACAGCGGCTCGGTCACCGGCGTCGACTGGGGCCCGGCGCCCAGGCCGTAGATGGCGACCCTCCCGCTCGGCGTGATCGCTGGTACGATCGAGCCATGGGTGAGCCCGACGAGCCAGCCGAAGCCTTCGCGCGGCGCGTGCTCGCCGCCCGCGATCGCGTCGCCGATCGGTTCGCCGACATGGATCCGGGCGACCTGCTGCTGATCCTGGAGTGCCTGCTCCGCCCGCCAGGCTCGGGCCGGCGGTTCATCCTCCACGAAGTTCGTCCTGGGGTTCATGTCCCCTGACGAGGCGTTCGTCGCCCAGTTGCTCAGGGCGCTGGCGGCCGCACAGCTCGAGGCGGTCATCGTTGGCTCCACCGCGGCGGTCCTGCAGGGCGCGCCCGTGATGACCCAGGGCGTCGACATCTTGATCCGCGGCACGCCACGGAACGAGGTGAAGCTGGCGCAGCTGTGCGCAGCGCTTGGCGGCGCCCTGGTCGAGGTGTCCCCGCTGTCGCGCACCAGACGGATCCTGGGGCTCTCGATCACCGTCGACGTGCTGCTCGACGAGATCTCGGGCGGGTTGACGTTCGCCAGGTTGCGGTCGCGCGCGGTCAAGATCCCGATCGGCGATCAGATCGCGATCGCCGCGGCGCTGGAGGACGTGATCGCTTCCAAACAAGCGGCGAACCCTCCGAAGGACCTCGCTCAGCTCCCGATCCTCCGGGATACCCTGCGGATCAAGGCCGCGCTCGAGGAGCCGTAGCCCCGGTCAGCCGTATGGACTGGGGCCACGCCCGCGCGCGCGGCGGGCGATGGATCGCGCAGCGACGCAGGCCCGGCCCAGTGTTGCACGGCCGCCACGGTGACCGGCGGTGTACGCACGAGCCAAGCGCGCGGGAACATTGCCAGGCGCGACCTGCACCACCGGCGACGCGGGGTGGAACGCAGCTTGCGACGCAGGCCGGCGATGAGACTCGGGGTCGGGATCGTCGCGTGCGTGGTGGCGGTTAGCGCCGGGACCGCCCGCGCCGGCCACGGCGGAGCGATCATCCCGCCGCTCGAGATCGAGCTCGGCCACGCCGTCACCGGTGCACCCGATGGCGGGCGGGTCGAGTCGATGCAGCTGCTGGTCGGTGTGAGCTGGGCGTCGCTGTATCCGAAGCCGACGCCGGTCGATTTCAGCGTCGGTGTCATCTCGACGTTCGCGCCGCAACCGGACCAGATGGCGGCGGCGCGCGCGGTCGGCCCCGACGCTGCCGGCGCTTCGGCCACCGGCGGCTACATCGACGTCGCGGTGCGCGGTGCTGCCGGCCGGCACTGGCGGACGTGGATCGGCGGTCGCGGCGAGGTCATGGACCACGGCCAGATCAGCGCGCTCGGCGCGGCCGCGCGAGCATCGATCGAGGTGTGGACCGGAACCGCCATCGGCGACCGCGACTGCGCCATCCTCGGCACGGTGGCGCTGTCAGCGTGGGCGGAGAGCGGGATCCGCGAACAGCCGCACGGCGGTAGCGCGACGTTCGTCGCCGCCGGGCTCGGCATGCGCGTGCCGCTGATCATCGCGGCGCGCTGAGCCGCGATGCCTCTCGAGCTCCGCGGCTAACGGAGCTGGATCAGCACCGCGGAGTGCTCCCAGCCCGGCTCGGTGTGGTTGCCGCCGTCGTACGGGCAGCCGGCGCCGAGCGTGCAACCGCCGCAGGTCGTCGCGTCGGGGCGACACGTGTTCTCGTAGGCCGCGACCCCGTACGTGATCGTCCGTGTACCGGCGGTGCCGGCGACGTCGGCGATCCACGGCGTCACCATCGCGCCGGGGCACCAGCCGGCGCGGGCGTAGCGCCAGGTGCCCTGCTGGTTGGGGACCGCGGTCGTGGCGCAGTCGTCACGCCACAGGTTGCGCGTGATGGCCTCGCTGTCGATGCGGAACGTGTGGTCGCGAGCGCAGAACTCGGCGCAGTTGCCGGCGTTGCCCTGGCCGTGCCCGGTGATCAGCGCGCGCAGCCGCACGCCGGTGAGCCCGTCGGGCAGGTCGGCGGTCGTCGCCGGATCGATCAGCCGTTGCGGATCGCCGTACACCAGCCGGCGCGGCGCCCACAGCGGCATCACCGCGATCGGATCCGGCGCCGGCATGCCGCCGACGTAGTCGAACGCCGCGTCGACCAGCCAGCCGGCGCCGTTGGCGTGGCCAGGGCCGACCCAGGTGTCGATGAACACCCGTACGACCTGCGGGCCCTCGAGGACCCGCTGCAGATCGGTGACGTCGACGGTGAACTGACCACCCAGGCGGTAGGGCGTGATGAAGCGGGCCAGCTCGAGCTCGGTCTCCAGCTCGCCGTTGGGCCCCGGTCCCGGCACGACCAGCGACAGGCGGCCGAGGCGATCCCACCAGTCGCAGCCGCCGGTCGGACAGCGCAGGCCGAGCCGCAAGGTCACGCGGCTGTAGCGCAGGTCGCGGGCCGGAAACGTGACCTCCTTGCTGACGGTGCGGCGATCCGGATCACCGAAGTAGACGTGCTCGCCGTCGAGCGCGACGACGGTGGTGTCGATGCCGATCGGCACCGTGGCGGCGTCGGGCCCGACCGGCGCACCTTCCCCGCACGCAGCCATCGCGACCAGCACCAGCAGCAGCAGACGACTCATGGGCGCCGAGGGTAGCAGGACCGCGGGCGCGACCGGTGGGCCTGAGCTGCGCTCACGGCTTCCGGATCGCGTCGTGGGCCTCGGGCGGCGGGCGCGGCGCGTCCTTGCGCTCGAGACGAAGCGAGCCGGTCGACGACGACCACAGGAGCACCGCCAGGGCGATCAACGCGACCAGCGCGACGATCAGCAGGACGCCGAACGGGACCCGATCGCCGAACGCCCGCCGGCCAAAGAACCGGCCGGCCGAGCGGCGGTGGATGAGGTCCTCGACCTTCTTGCCGAGCTCGTCGGGCGCCGGGGTCTTGTTGAGGCTGCGCAACGCGGCGTGCGCCTCGCGGGTCTCCTCGAGCTGCTCGCGCAGCGCCGGATCGGCGGCCAGCTTCGCCTCCAGCTCCAGGCGCTCCGCCGAGGACAGCGTGCCCTCGACGTAATCCGACAGCATCGCCTCGAGGCGCTCGGCCTCGGCGTCGCTGGCCGCGTCGGTGGACGGTTCGCTCATGTCCGCCTCCTGATCATAGGTGACGTGCCACCTTCTTGCGAAGCGCGAGCCGGGCGCGGTGCAGCCGCGACTTGACGGTGCCGTCGGGCAAGCCGGTGATCGCGCAGATCTCCTCGATCGACAGATCCTCGATGTCGCGCAGGACCACCAGCACCCGGTGGTCCTCGTCGAGCGTGTTGATCGCCTCCTGCAACACCACCTCGACCTGGGCGCCCTCGAGGGCGCGGTCGGGGCGCGGCAGCGGTCCGCCCGGCACCGCGATCGCCGACGACGCCGCCGCCTCGTTGCTATCGTCGAGCTGGTCGCGGTCGCGGTCGTGGCGACGCGCCAGGTACTTGATGCGGTTCTTGCACTGGTTCACCGCCACCCGGTACAGCCACGTCGACAGCTTCGCCTCTTCGCGAAACGTGTCGATGGTCTTGAACACGGTGATGAAGACTTCCTGGGCCACGTCTTCAGCCTCGGCGCGGTTGCCGAGCATGCGTAGCGTCAGGTTGAAGACCCGATCGCGGTGCTCGGCGACCAGCTCGCGGAACGCCTGCTCGTCGCGGTCCCGCAGCCGGCGGACGAGCTGACGATCACCGGTGCTCATGTCCGCGGACGAGCATATCCATGTAGCTGCGTGGACACCAACCGGCGCCGTCGGGTTCGACTTTCGCCGCCTCCGGTGACCGACGTTGCAGCCGGTCGGTCGCGTCGGGCTTACAGGCGCGGGCCGAAGACGCGCAGGCTGGCGGTCACCAGCAGCTCGTCGCCGTCGGCGACCTGCTTGCGGGCGCCGATGTCGAAGCCGAGCTTGAGGGTGGCGATGCCGAGGCCGCCGGTGACGAACGTGCCGGTGGTGACGTCGTGCACCGCGCCCATCCGCAGCGGATAGCCGACCTTGCCGCCCTGGGTCGAGACGAAGTACTCGCCGCCGCCGCCGTAGCGGCCGGTCTTGCCATCGGTGTCGAGGTTCCACAGGGCGTCGAAGCCGACCGACAGCGCCGGGCCTGGCTTGAGCTGGACGCCGGCCGCCGCGGCGCGCGGGAACTCGGCCGACTTGGTGCCGGCGAGGTTGTAGCCGACGGCGGCGATGTTCACGATGTCGGTCAAGCGCGCGGTCACGCCCACGTCCCAGTTGACGCCGGCGGCGTCCTCCTCGGCCATGTCTTCGCTCTCGAAGTCGAAGTACTTCACGCCGGTTCCCAGGTTGACCCGCGGCGACAGCGGGCGCGACAGCGTCAGGCCGCCGACGTGAGTGCGGCGACCCAGCTCCATGCCGCCGATGTCGGGGCTCATGCCGGCGTAGTGGTAGTAGAAGCAGCCCGGCATGGCGTTGGTCGAGTCGCACGCCGACAGGCCGACCAGCGAGGCACTGTCGTCGGGGCGGTAGCCGTAGGCGCCCTCGAACACCAGCTCGCGGGTCAACGGCAGGCCGGCCGGGTTGAGCGTGGTCGCCATGGCCCCGCTGGCGCCGGCGCGGACCCCCTCGCCGAGCGCCACCTCGCGCGGCCCGAGCGGATCGTTGAGGCTGTCGGCATCGGCGCGCGCCGCGGGCACCGACGCGAGCAGGCCAGCGGCGAGGGCGAGGCCGGTCAGGCCCGAGGCAGGTGAGCGCATGGGGCCAGCCTTCATCGGCCAGGGCCCGGTGGCAAGAAATCATCTGGCCCGGGATCCGGACCCCGGCCTGGGCAGCGCGACGACGGCCCCCGCGGTGACCCGGCGAGCCACCCGGCCACCGACGCGCAGCCGCGGGACGCGACCACGACGTGATCGACGATGGGGATGCCGAGCATCCCACCGATGGTGCGCAGGCGCTCGGTCAGCGCCACATCCTCGGCGCTGGGCGTCGGGTCGCCCGAGGGGTGGTTGTGCACCGCGATGGCCGCGGCGGCGCCGACCCGGATCAAGGGACGGAACACCTCGCGCGGGTGGACCTCGACGCCGGTCAGCGTGCCACGCGCGACCTCGACGTCGGCGATCACCGCGCTGCGGGCGTCGAGCGCGATCATCATGAACACCTCCTGTTCGAGGCCGGCCAGCCGCGGCCACACCCGCCGGTAGACGTCGTTCGCGCTGACCATGGTGGCGCCGGGCAGGCGATCGCGGGTCAGCGCGCGGCGTCCGAGCGCGAACGCCGCCACCAGCCGCGCCGCCCGCGCCCGCCCGATGCCGACGTGGCGAGCCAGCTCCTGGGCCCGCGCCCGGCCCAGCGCCGCCACGCTGCCGCTGCCGGCGAGCAGCTCGTGGGCGAGCGCGACCGCGCTCTTGCCGCGGATGCCGGTGCCGAGGACCACCGCGATCAGCTCGGCGTCGGAGACGTCATCGGGGCCGGCGCCGTAGCAGCGCTCGCGCGGCCGCTGCGCGGGGTCCGGAACGGCGTCGGCGGCGCGCGGCCCCGAGGTCTGCTCGCGTTTGCGCATGGCGCGTCCCCGAGCAAGCCGCGGACCAGCGCTGGACCGTGTGGTCTCGCACCGTTGCCGGGTTCAGGTTGTCCGGATCTCGGACAATGTCCGCGAACCGGACGCGGCGCGGACGAAGACCGGCCAGCCGCGCACTCCCGCCGGCGCGCTCGGCAGCTCGAGCCCGGCCCGAGCCACGTGCGAGCCGCGGGCGCCGACCCGGGTCGGGGTGCTACCTTCGGAGTCGCCATGTTCGTGTGCCCCGATTGCGGCCACAGCCAGCCCACCGCTGGCCCCTGCCCCACCGACCAGACGGCGCTCGCGGCGCGCGGCGACGACATCCTGATCGGACAGCCGGTGGGCGCCTATCGGATCGCCAAGCTGCTCGGGGTCGGCGGCATGGGCCGCGTCTACAAGGGCGTGCAGCCGACCATCGGCAGCCGGGTCGCGATCAAGGTGCTGTCACGCGAGTGCGCCGATCGCCCCGACCTGGTCGAGCGCTTCTTCTCCGAGGCGCGCGCGGTCAACCTGATCCGCCACGAGAGCATCGTCAACGTGCTCGACCTGGCCCAGCTGCCCGATGGTCGCCCGTACATCATCATGGAGTACCTCGACGGTTCGCCGCTGGCTGACCTGGTCGCCAAGCTGGGCCCGATGCCGCTCGGCGGCATGGCCCGGCTGATCGCCGAGGTCCTCGACGCGCTGTCCGCCGCTCACGCCAAGGGCATCGTCCACCGCGACCTCAAGCCCGACAACATCTACGTCACGCCGGCCGGCCGGCCCAAGGTGCTCGACTTCGGCATCGCCAAGCTGCGCCCCGAGATGGGCGGCAGCGCGACCCAGACCGGCTCGCTGCTCGGCACGCCGCACTACATGTCGCCCGAGCAGGCGATGGGCAAGGGCGTCGACCTGCGCACCGACATCTACGCCATGGGCGTGATCCTGTTCGAGTGCGCGACCGGCCGCCGGCCGTTCGTCGCCGACTCGCTGTTCGACCTCCTGCGCCGCCACGTCGACGAGCCGCCCCCACCACCGCGCTCGCTGCGCCCCGACATGCCACCGGCGCTCGAGCAGGTCATCCTCCATTCGCTGGCCAAGGATCCGGGGCGTCGCTACCAGACCTGCGGCGATCTGGCGGCCGCGCTGATGCAGTCGACGGCCGGCCTGGCGCCGGACCAGTGGACCGCGATCACGCCGGGCAGCATGTCGCGGGTGTCGGCGCAGCAGGGGCCGGTGAGCTGGGGCTCGCACGGGACCTGGCCGCAGTCGCAACCGCCGATGCCGCCGGGCTCGTATCCGCCGCCGCCGGGTTCGTATCCGCCGCCGCCGGGTTCGTATCCGCCGCCGCCGGGTTCGTATCCCGGGGCGCCGCCGCCGCCGGCCTCGTTCGCGGCCGCCGGCCAGGTGCTGCAACCAGCCGCGCGACCGTCGTCGAGCAAGGGCCTGCTCATCGGGCTGGTCGGGCTGGCGCTGGTGGGCGGTGGCATCGCCGCCGCGGTGATGCTCACCGGCGGCGACGAGGGTGGCGCCACCGTGACCGAGGGCAGCGCTGCCGCCGCCGAGGGTTCGACGACGTTGCCGGCCGGCAGCGGCGCGGCGGCCGATCCGGTGGGCTCGGCGGCGGTTGCCGTCGATCCCGACCAGGCCGCCGCCGCGGCCGCCGAAGCGCGTCTCGAGGCGATGGAGGACCAGCTCGACACCCTCGACGACACCGCACTCGAGAAGGCGGCCGCCGACATCGCCCGGCTGCACAGCGGCGGCACGGTGAAGCCGGCGATCGTCGCGCCACCCGCCGGCGCCGGGTCGGGCACGTCGCTGGACAAGAAGCTGGCCACGTTCTCGTCGGGGATCCCGCAGTGTGACGCCTACGTGCGCGTGTTCGTGGAGCTCCTGCGATGCCCGGCGATGGCGAACATGCGCGACGCGTACGCGAAGTCCGCCGAGCAGATGGTGGATAGCTTCGCCTCGTTCAAGACGCTGGACGCCGCGACCCGCAAGCAGATGGAGCTCTCGGCTGGTCCGTCGTGCCAGCAGGGCGCCGAGGCCATGAAGCAGGCCGCGGCCGCGATGGGCTGTCAGGTCGGGAGCGGCGGCGGCGGCGGCGGTGCGAAGCCACCGCTCGCGCCGGCCGGCGGCGGCGCGAGCCCGGATCCCGGGGTGCGCATGGACCGCCCCTACGACCTCACGATCGCTGGCTTCAACCCGGCGGGCTTCGATTTCATGAAGTGGCTGCCGACCGCGCACGCCGAGGCCAAGAAGCTCTTCCCCGACGCCCAGCTGGCCCGCATCGACGCCGATGGGGTGGCGCCCGATGGCCTGGTACACATGGACGTGTCCGATGACTTCGAGGTGCTGTACCGCTTCGTGTCGCCGTCGGCTGCGAAGAAGCCGGCCAGCCACCCGGCCGGCGTCAAGTGGGAGCCGACCTGCATGGTCCAGATCATCGTCGAGAAGAAGGGCACCGTGGTGATCCCGATGTCGGGGTTCTCGTGCGAGAAGCCGATCCCGATGCCGGCCTGCAACGCGAAGCAGGTGTGGCAGAAGGCGATCGCCAAGGGCGCACCGGGCTCCAACGCCTACGCGCAGCTCTGGTACGGCTACGCGGGCGGCAAGTGGAGCTTCGACATCGACGACGTGTTCGACGACGCGTTCGCGGACGGCTGCTGATGACCTGGCGCACCGCGACGCCCGCCGACGACCGCGCGATCGTCGCGATGGGCCTGGCGCTCAACGCCGAGGACGCCGGCCAGGACCGCGTCGCGCCGGCGCAGATCGAGCGCACGCTGACCGAGCTGCGCGCCGCACCGTGGCGCGGCCGCGCCGTGGTGCTCGACGACGGCGGCGAGCTCGGCGGCTACGCGTTCCTGATCTCGTTCTGGTCGAACGAGCTCGGCGGCGAGCTGTGCACGATCGACGAGCTGTACGTCGCCCCGGCGGCGCGCGGTCGCGGTCACGGCACGGCGCTGGTCGAGGCGCTGGCCGCGGGCACCGGCCCATGGCCGGGGCGGCCGGTGGCGTTGACGCTCGAGGTCACCCCCGACAATCGGCGGGCGATGGCGCTGTACGAACGGCTCGGCTTCCGCGGCAAGAACCGCGGCATGCGCCGTCGCGTGTGAGGCCGTGACCGACGCCGCACCTCGGCAGCCGGCGACGGTGTACAACCGGGGCATGACCCGAGCCGGAACCGCTGTCCTGTCGCTGACCCTCGCGCTCTCCCTCGCCGCCTGCGGTGGTGACGACGGAGGTGGCGGTACCATCGATGCTCCGGTGGGGCCCGATGCGCAGGGCATGGTGGCGGTGAGCGGGATCGCGCAGACGGTGTCGGGCACCAGCACGGTGCCGCTCGCCAACGCCCTCATCGAGGCCTTCGACAGCGCCGGTGGCGGCGTGCTGGCGATGACGATGTCGGCCACCGATGGCACGTACTCGGTCACGATGCCGACCAGCGGCGCGCCGCTCGACGGCTACCTCAAGGGCACCAGCGCGGGACGGATCGACACCTACCTCTATCCGCCCCGCCCGCTGGCCGCCGATCGCACCGGGGCGACGATGCTCATCATCAACCAGGCGACGCTCAACCTGCTCGGCACCCTGGGCGGCACCAGCCAGATGGCGACCAAGGGCTTCGTCGGGGTCCTGGTCATCGACGCCAGCGACGTGCCGGTCGCCGGCGCCACGGTCACGATCAGCCCGGCGGGCACCTCGCGCGTCATCTACGCGGTCAACAACCTGCCCAATCAGAACGCGACCATGACCGACGTGAGCGGGACGGTCTTCATCGCCAACACCGACGTCGGCCAGGTCACCGTCGACGCGACCATGGGCGCGACCAACTTCTTCGCCCACGCGGTCAACGCCCGCGCCGGCGTCATCACGACCACCGCGATCCAGCCCTGAGGTACTAGACCCTACTTAGACCAGCAGGGCGTCTTCGACGTCGTCGAAGACCCCGGCGCGCCAGCGAGCGAGCGGCGAGCGGCCGCGCAGCAGGTTGTCGGTCTCCACCAGCGCGGCGCCGAGATCGACCAGCCAGCAGTACGGATCGAAGGGCGAACGAGTGCCGACCTCCTCCGGAAGCTCGACCGCCGGCATCCAGGCCGCCATCTTGTTCGACTGGCCGGCGACCAGGGCCCGCACCGCCACGTTGGCGAGCCGGCTGCCGAGCAGACGATCGAACGCCGACGGCCGGCCGCCGCGCACCACGTGGCCGAGGACCGTCACCCGGGTCTCGATCACCGCCGGATCGGCGTCCGGCACCCGCTCGCGCAACCGGGCGTCGACCGCGGCCTTGAGCTGCTCGACCGGGACCTGCACGCCCTCGGCCTTGACGACGATCACGCGCCGGCTCTTGCGCGGCCGCTTGCGCACCGCGATGACGGTGTCGACGATGGCGTCGACCACGCTGGCCTGATCGCGGCCGGCCTCGGGGAACAGCGCGAGATCGGCGCCGGCGGCGATGGCCGACGTCATCGCCAGGTAGCCGCAGTCGCGGCCCATGACCTCGATGATGAACGTGCGGTCGTGGGCGGTGGCGGTGTCGGCGATCTTGTCGCACGCCTCGACGATCGTGTTCATCGCGGTGTCGACCCCGATGGCCAGACCGGTGACGCCGATGTCGTTGTCGATCGACGCCGGGACGCCGACCACCAGCGGCGGCTGGTCGCCGGCCTCGGCCGGGTCGGCCAGCGCCTGGGCGCCGGCCAGCGAGCCGTTGCCGCCGATCACGACCAGCCCGTCGACGCCGCGATTGCGCAGCACGGCGCGAGCGTGGTCGCGCACCTTGCGGTCGTGGAACTCCTTGCAGCGCGCCGAGCCCAGGATGGTGCCGCCCTCGCGCAGGATGCCCTGCACGTCGAGGCCGCCGAGCGGAACGAAGGCGTCGTCGAGCAAGCCGCGCCAACCGCGCTCGACGCCGACGACGTCGACGCCGGCGGCGCGCGCGATCAAGGTCGAGGCGCGGATCGCGGCGTTCATGCCGGGGGCGTCACCGCCGCTGGTGAGGATCCCGATGCGCTTGGGAGGTGGTGACATCGCGGCGCATCCTACCTGCGTCGTGGCGCGGCGTCACAGCTTGCACTCTGAGCCGGGCTCGCGCGGGTCCGCCGGTCGTGGCACAGTGCCGGGATGTCCGTCGAGGTCGAACGCAGCGGCGCGGTCACCACGGTGATCATCGATCGTCGCGATGTCCGCAACGCGGTCGATCGCCCGACCGCCGAGGCGCTCGCCGAGGCCTTCCGTGGCTTCGACGCCGATCCCGAGGCGCGGGTCGGCGTCCTGGCCGGTGCCCACGGCACGTTCTGCGCCGGCGCCGACCTGAAGGGCTTCGCCGCCGGCCGCGCCAACCGCGTGCAAGCGGACGGCGACGGCCCGATGGGACCGTCGCGGATGGTGCTGTCGAAGCCGGTGATCGCCGCGATCAGCGGCCACGCCGTCGCCGGCGGACTCGAGCTGGCGCTGTGGTGCGATCTGCGGGTCGCCGACGAGGACGCCGTGCTCGGCGTGTTCTGCCGCCGCTGGGGCGTGCCGCTCATCGACGGCGGCACCATCCGCTTGCCGCGCATCGTCGGTCACGGCCGGGCGCTCGATCTGATCCTCACCGGCCGCGCGGTGAAGGCCGACGAGGCGCTGGCCATGGGCCTGGTCAACCGCGTGGTGCCCCGCGGCGAGGCCCGCGCCGCCGCCGAGGCGCTGGCCGCCGAGCTGGCCAGGTTGCCGCAAGCGGCGCTGCGCGGCGATCGCCTGAGCGCGTACGAGCAGTGGGATCTCGGCTACCAGGCCGCGCTCGCCAACGAGCTGCGTCACGGCGTGGCCACGCTCGCCGAGGGGCTCGCCGGCGCGGCGCGCTTCGCCGCCGGCGCCGGCCGCCACGGAGCGGCGGAGTGAATCGCACCGGCGGGCAGGCGTGAGCGCGCGCTCGTTGCTGCTCGCGCTCGCGCTGGCCGCCGTGCTGAGCGGCTGCGTGGTGCGGTACGTGATGGGGCCCCGCCTGACCGGCACCTGCGACGGCGCCTGCGATCACTACGCGCACTGCAAGGGCGGCGTGTCGAAGGACGTCGCCCGGGCGTGCCGCGCCGAGTGCCCGGGCGTGTTCGGCGATCAGGAGAGCCTGATGGCGTTCGAGAGTCTGTCCTGCGAGCACACGATCGAGTACGTCGAAGGGCCGGCACACCGGCCGCCGGGCACGGCGGTCCCCGGCGGCGGGCAAGCGCGACAATGACATTGGTGTCCGGATCTGCGTGCTGGCCAGGCCGGCAAGCGACACGGCATCCGCAGCGATGATCGCGGGTTGCGCTGGTGTGCGGTCGCGGGCACGCCGCTTGCTCTGCGGGAGGAGATGAGGATCGCTTGCTTGCTGATGATCGCGCTGACCGCCTGCGCGGGCGAAGGTGAGGCACTGATCGACTCCGGGCTCCCCGGCGACGGCGGCGTCGACGCCGACCTTCGTTGCACGGCGTGCACCGCCGACCAGATCTGCGTGCAGAAGTTCGGCGGCACGTGCACGCCGTTCCAGGTCGAGTGCCAGGATCGGGCTCCAACCTGCACCGGCACCAGCTGCACGCCCGACTGCAACTTCTACCACTGCAACGGCGGCAGCGACGCCGGCATCCTCACCTGCGCGGCGGCGAGCTGTCCGGGCGAGCTTCCCGGCGCACTCCACTGCTTCGGGCCGTGAGCACCGTCACGGCGTGACCCGGCAGACCAGGAAGCACGAGCCGGGCCTGCGACGCGCCGCACCAACCGAGATCCTGGTCTCAGGCGCGGCGGCGCTCGAGGCGGAACAGGATCCACTGCGCGATCAGCAGCACCGGACCGGCGAGGGCGATGACCCCGACCGCGAGCGACAGCGCGTCGGCGGCACCGGTCTCGACGGTGTGCTTGGAGAAGCTGAGGTCGTCGAGGTTGAAGAGGTCGAGGGTGGCCAGGGTGACCAGGGTCCCGATGAAGAACAGCGCCACCAGGCCGAGGCCGACGCGCTGCGCGGTGCGACGCGTCGGCCTCCGCAGGCCCAGCCCGGCGAGCGCGACGGCGACCAGCGACCACAGCGCCGACCCCGAGCTGCCCGCCGGGCGAGACGACAGGAGCTCCTGGCTGCCGTTGCTGTACACCTCGTAGCCGGTGCTGACGCTCGCGAGCGCGCCGATGACGCCGGACACCAGGACCGTGACCAGCAGCGCCCGGTAGATCGAGAGCCGCTCGCCGGTGAGCTGATCGCCGCGACCGACCGGCGCGAGAGGAGCGAGCGAGAGGTACGACGGCGGCTGGGGGGCGAGGAAGGCGGGCTGAAGCGGTGCGGTCATGTCCCCAGCAGACAGCGCCACGGCGCGCAGGTTTCATCCCGCGCAAGTGCGCGCGCCGCCTGCCGTGCTGGAGGTAGGCGCATCGCCGCCGCTGTCAGCCGCGCCGGCCGACGAGGTGCACGGTCGGAATCGTGACCGGCTACCGCATCCTGGTCACGACGGCGCGGAGGTCTCGGGTTCAGCCGCCGGATGGTCATCCTCACCGAGCCCGCGCGCCGCGTCGGTGTCGCGGGTCGCCCACCAGCGCGACAGCTGCGGCCACAGGGTCGAGGCGGCCTTGCGCGAGACCACGGCGCCGACGTGGCCGCCCGAGAGGTGGAGTTGAGCGTGATCGGGCGACGACACCTGGGCCAGCAAGGCGGCGGCGCTGGCGACCGGCACGATGTGATCGTGCTCGAAGGTGACGGCGAGCACCGGGCAGTCGATGGCGTCGAGGCGCGCCGGGCGACCGGCCAGCCGCATGGTGCCGGCGGCGAAGCGGTTGTCCTGGTACAGCTCCTGGATGTAGCGGCGGTAGCACTCGCCCGGGAACGACACGTTGTCGTTGCCCCACCGCTCGGTGGCCAGGAACCCGTCGAGAAACTCGTCGTCCCAGGCGCGGTCGACCAGCGACACCAGCTTGACCAGGTTGAGCGTCGGCTTGAGCATCTGGAAGCTGGCCTGCATCAGCGGCCACGGCACGTTGCCGAAGCCGTCGACCAGCGCGCCGACGTCGAAGCCGGGCGAGCGCGTCCACTGCGCCAGCGTGCCGCCGTGCGCGAAGTCGATGGGCGCCGCGAGCGCGACCAGCGACGCGACGTGGGTCGGGTTGGCGGCGGTGTGGATCGCGGCCAGGGTGCCGCCCAGGCAGTAGCCGAGCAGGTGGGCGACGCCGTCGGGGCTGGCGGCCGCGACCTTGCGCACGGCGCGACCGAGGTAGCCCTGGCAGACGTCGTCGAAGCTGACGAAGCGATCCTCGGCGGTCGGCGTGCCCCAGTCGATCACGTAGACGTCGTGGCCGGCGTTGACCAGGTACTCGGCGAAGCTCTTGCCCGGACGTAGATCGAGGATGTACCAGCGGTTGATCAGCGACGGCACCAGCAAGATCGGCGTCCGCCAGCGCTCGGCCGCCGGTCGGGTGGCGCGGAACCGCAGCAGGCGCCACTTGTTCTCGCGCCACACCTCGTCGTACGGGGTCTGCCCGACCGCCGGCAGCCCCTTGCCGAGGCGGCCGGTGAGGCGAGCCAGCGCGGCCAGCACGCCGCGGTGCGGTCGGGCGTCGTCCTTGCTCATGCGTACAGGGCCTCGAAGCGAGCGCGGAAGTGCTCGTACACCGCCTTGCGACGCAGCTTGAGCGAGGTGGTGAGCAGACCGGCCTCGACGGTGAGCGGCTGGTCGTCGATCCAGAACTTCTTGATGGTCTCGAAGCTGGCCAGCTGGGCGTTGACCGTGGCCACCGCGCGCGCCGCCTCGGCCGCGCGGGCCGCCGCCGGCACCGACGGCGCCAGCCACACGCCGGCGACCAGGTACGAGCGCGCGTCGCCATAGACCACGACCCGCTCGATGGCCGGATCGTCGGCGAAGCGGGCCTCGATGTTGGCCGGCGGCACGTTCTTGCCGCCGGCGGTGACCAGGATGTCCTTCTTGCGATCGACGATCTGCAGGAAGCCGTCGGCGGTCCAGCGCCCGACGTCGCCGGTCTTGAACCAGCCATCGGCGGTGAACGCCGCCGCGGTGGCGTCCGGATCGTCGTGGTAGCCGGCGAACACGCTGGGGCCGCGGGCCTCGATCTCGCCGTCGTCGGCGAGCCGGACCTCGACCGACGCCACCGGCTTGCCGACCGAGTCGAAGCGGTACGCGTCGGGGCGGTTGAGGGTCAGCGTCGGCGAGGTCTCGGTCAGGCCGTAGCCTTCGATGATCAGCACCCCGGCGTCGAGCAGCGCGTCCTTGATCTCCATCTTGAGACCGGCGCCGCCCGACAGGCAGAAGCGCAAGCGGCCGCCGGTGAGGCGGGCCAGCACGCGCCGGCGCAGCTCGCGATCGTCGCCGGCCTCGGCCAGCATGGCGCGGGCCAGCTTCTCCCAGTACGCCGGCACGCTGAAGAACACGTGCGGCGCGACCTCGGGCATCAGCGCCAGCGCCTCCGGCGGCGACGTCATCCACGTCTCCCAGCCGAGCACATTGCCGGTGCACAGCTGCCCGAATCCGAAGATGTGGCTCATCGGCAGCCACAGCAGGTCGCGGTACTCGGCCTCGAGCAGCGCGGCGTTGTTGCGCATCCAGTCAGCGCCGTTGACACCGACGTTGCGATGGGTGAGCGGCACGCCCTTGGGGTTGCCCGAGGTGCCGCTGGTGTAGAGCATGAGGCCGGGCCGATCGAGGTCGATGGCGTCGAGGCGCATCTGGACCCGCGCCGGGTGAGCCCGATCGAGCGCGCGGCCGGCGGTGACGACCGCGTCGTCGTCGAGCCCGAAGAGGCGAACCGGGTGGGTCAGCGTCGCGATGGCCTCGTCGGCACGGCCGCGTAGCGCGTCGCTCACGAACACCGCCTGGCACGCGGCGTGGCCGAGCACGTAGGCCGCCTGCGGTGTCGTCGAGGCCGGGTAGATCGGCACCATGACGGCACCGGCGGCCTGCACGCCGAGCGCCGCGGCCGCCCAGGCGACCGAGTTGGCCCCGTACACGGCGACCCGGTCGCCGGCCTGGATGCCGGCGTCGATCAGCACCGCGGCGGCGGCGCGGATCTGCGCCGCAAAGTCGCCCCAGGTGACGGCGGTCCACGAACCGTCCGGTCGACGGACCCGGAAGCGGATCTGATCGGCGCGCTCCGGGAGCGACTCGAAGACGGCGCACGGCGCCGGGCGAACGGTGAGCAGCGAGGTGACGTCCATGGCGGTGCTCCGGTGCGAGATCACTGCGGGCGGCGCGACGCCGCCAGCTGCTCCTCGAGATCCGCGATCCGGCTCTCGAGCTGGTTGAGCTTGTGCAGCCCGCGCTCCTGATCGCGGCGGGTCGGCAGACCGATCGAGGCCCACCACGAGTGGGCGGCCTTGTCGGTCGCCGCCTTGGTCTTCATCGCCGCGGTGAGCATCGCGCCAGCCGGGCCGAGCACGGCCGGGTTGGCGAGCACCTGCTCGAGGTACGCCGAGGTCGCGGTCTCCCAGGCGCCAAAACCCTTCTTCCAGTGGTCCCACATGTTCATGACGGTCTCCTTGCGGTCGGTCGAACGCTGGCCAGCACGCTCCGCTACAGCGCGAAGCGGCGCAGCTCCTCGGCGGTGGTGAAGTCGGCGACGGGCTCGTTGGCGCGGCTGGTGGCGCGCCCGATCTCGCCGAAGCACTCGAACCAGAACGAGACCTGACGCCGCGTGGTGGCGCCGCCGCCGATGGCGGGGGTCGAGGTCACCAGCGTGCGCAGGCGCAGGGCGCTCGTGAAGCGCAGGTACGGCAGGTGCAGCTCGCCGCTGGCGTCGGCGGCGAAGGCATAGCTGTCGACGCCGTTGTACGGTAGCCCGGCCAGCGTGCCGCCGGTGATGGTCGCGGTCTCGGTCCAGGCGTCGCCCTCGGTGAGCGGGAAGCGCAGCACGGCGACCGGCGCGTCATAGACCAGCAGCGTGCGGCTGGCGAGCGGCTCCATCGTCGGCGACGCCACGCCGAGCAGATAGACCGCGGCGCTGTCGCGGGCGTAGACGCCGTCGAGGCCGCCGGTGCCGGCGGCGACGAACTGACCGCCGGGGAACATCGGCGCGTACCACTGGTCATCGAGGGCGGTGGCGCTGATCTCGGTCGCCAGGTCCCCCCGGCCTTCGGCGGTCCAGTCCCAGCGCCGGGTGTCGCCGCTGCCCTGACCGACGACGTCGACGGGCGCCGCCGCGGTGACCAGGTACGGCACCGTCACGTCGAGCACCAGCGGCACCTCGGCGGCGACCAGCGCACCGTCGAGGTCCGGCGAACACGCGACCAGCGGCGGCGGCAACCCGGACGGCAACGGGGTCTGGTTCTCGCCGCACGCGGCGACCAGCATCACGATGATCCCGCTCACCCTGATTCCGTTCGCCCGGGGCGCGATTCCGTTGGCCCTGAGCGAGGACCGAAGGGCCGAGTCGAAGGGCACAGTCGGCATCAGAACACGTACCCCAGGCGCAGCCGCACCAGCTGCGCCGCGACGGCGTCGAGGCCGGCCGCCGGGTTGTCGAACGCCGCGCCCGGGACCAGCACGGCGTAGTCGAGCGCGGCGCGGAAGCTCTCCGCCCGGTACTCGAGTGATGGGTCGAGCTCGAGGCCGAGGTGGCGCGCGCCCGATGGCGTCGAGGCCGCCGCGACCGCCCACGACACGATCGCAGCGGCGGTGAGCTCGACGCGCCCGGGACCGGCGTCGGCGAGCACCAGCCGGGCGTGCGGGCGCAGGTAGATGGCGTCGGTGACCGTGCCGATGATCTCCGCGAACAGGATGCGGTCGATCTTGTAGTCGGGATGGAAGCGGAAGTTGTCGACCGTGGTGTCGCCCGGCGGATCGGCCTGGGGGCCGTCGAGATCGCCGGGCCGGGCCGCCGCGCCGCCGGGCGCCGGGAAGGCCCCGAAGCCGGGCGCGTCGTCACCGGAGGCCACGCCAGCGTTGACGCCCGCATGGTGCGCGCCCAGCGCCAGCTCGGTCTCGAACGCGAAGCCAAACTGATCCGACGTCGCCGGCTGATCGAGCAACACGCCCGGCACCAGCGATGGCTGGTCGAGGCGCGCGCGGGCGTAGATCGCCTCGAGCTCGACGCGGACGCGCGGCGTGGTCAGGCGAAACCAGGCCCCGGCGGTGGTGGCGGCGAAGCCGCGCGCCATCAGGTCGCTGGCGTCGAGCTCGGCGGGTGGACGCGGCGCGGCGACCGGCAGGTAGTGAGCGGGGACGTCGTTCTGTTGCCGACGGTGGCTGGCGAAGACGCCGTACTCGGCGGTGGCGAGGCCGGCGGCGGCGCGACGCCGGCGTGCGCTTGGCGAACGGGTGTTCAGGATCGCCGCCGTCCACGTGCTGGCGTCGTCGGTCGGCTCGAGATCGAGCGCACGGCGCTCGTCGCGCCGCGGCGTGAACGGTCCGCTCGACGCCAGATCCCAGGCCACCGCGACGATGTGGCCGGCCAGCGGCGACGCGAACGCGACCCGGTCGGCGGCGTCGCCACCGTCGCACAGGTCGCAGTCGCCACCGTTGGCGGCCACGCCCAGGCCCCAGTGCGCGCCCATGCGGCCGGCGGCGAGCACGCCGAACGGCGTCAGCGCCTCGCCCCAGACGCGCTTGACGGCGATCGCGCCCGCCGCTTGCCCCGTCGAGGCCGCCGGCGTGGGCGCGCGGCCGGTGCCGGCCTCGGGCGTGCCGCCCCACATGACGTCATCGAGGACGTCGAGGCGGGCCTTGACGACCACACCCGCGCCGGGCGCGTGGATGGCGAGATCGGTGCGCAAGCGGAGGTCGCCGCCGTCGAGGGTCTGACCGCCGCCGAGCGGAACCGTGAACAGCGGGCGGCCCGACGGATCGAGCCCGCGGTCGAGGTCGAGGTTGAGCAGCGCCTCCTGGCGGACGCGGAAGGCGCCGTGGACGTCGATCACGGTCCGATCGTGCGACGCCATGAAGGCGCGCGGCGCGAGCTCGGCGCCCAGCGCCGCCAGGTCCGGAACCGCGTCGGGATCGGCGTGGGCGAGGCTGGGGGCGCCGGGGATGAGGAGCAGCGTCATCGCCAGCATGCGTCCTTCGACTCGCCGCTTTGCGGCTCGCTCAGGACGAACGGGTCTGGCGGCCGCGACGGACCGAACGGGTCTGGCGGCCGCGACGGACGAAAATCCCGGTCGTCCTGAGCGACGCCGCGTCCTTCGACTCTGCCGCTTCGCGGCATCGCTCAGGACGAACGGGCCGGCGGAGTCGAAGGACGTCATCGCGACGGCTCCGGCTTGCGGTCGTCGGTTTCGGTCGCGGTTTCGGCTGCGGTTTCGGCTGCGGTTTCGGTTTCGGCGGCGGTTTCGGTCGCGGTTTCGGTCGCCGTCGACGTGTCGGTGGCCAGGAACGCGGCCAGGTCGCGGGTCGTCGGGTTGAACGCCTCCACCATCGGAATGTGGCCGCAGGCCGGGTACACGTTGAGCCTGGCGTCGGGGAGGATGCGGGCCAGCTCCTGACCGTGGCGCAGTGGCGTGACCAGATCGTCGTCGCCCCACAGCAGGAGCGTCGGCTGGCGGACCTCGCCGTAGCGCTGCTCCTGACCGCGGAAGCGCTGGCCGCGGGCGGCGGCCAGCGCGGCGGCGACCGCGCCGGGTCGACCGAGCTCGTGCTCGACGTGCTCGACGCGGGCCTGGGTGACGAAGCGCGGATCGTGATAGGCGAGCACGACTCGATCCTCGATGCGCTCGCGGTAGTAGAGCGCGAACAGCGCCTCGCCGACGCCGCCGAGGCGGGCCCAGCGCAGGAAGCTCGGCACCTGGGCCTCGAAGACGTAGGCGGCATAGAGCGCGAGCCGGCGGACCCGCCCCGGCTGATCGAGGATCATGGCCAGCGCGACCGACGAGCCCCACGAGTGACCGACCAGCGCGACGTCGTTGACGCCGAGCTGATCGAGCACGCCCCAGACCAGCGCCGCTTGTGCCTTCGGCGAGTAGTCGCCGGCCGGCCGGCTGGTCCAGCCAAACCCCTTGAGGTCGAGCGCGATCACGCGATGACGCCGGGCCAGCGCGTCCTGCACCGGCCGCCACAGATCGATCGACGCGCTGTAGCCGTGGATCAGCACCACCGTCGGTCCCTGGCCGACGTCGCGGTAATGGACGTGGACGCCCTCGACCTCGACGAACGTGGCGCCCGCCGGCGCGCCGGGCAACGCCGCCGCGTGGAAGTCGAGACAGCCGACCATGACCACCGCCGAGGCCGCCAGCCACCGGCCCCACATCGTGGTCACGGGGTCAGCCTCCACAGCTCGGCGGCGTCGGTGAACTCGCTGCCGCTCTCGTAGTCCTGCGACGCGATCGTGGCCACCGTGCCGTAACACTCGGCGACGAACGCGAACGTGCGACGGGTGGTGACCACGGCACCGACGGTGCGCGTCAGGTCGACCGCGATCCGGCGCACCGGGAAGGTCCCGAACGCCGTGGCGGCGTCGCCGACCGCGTCGACGCGGCCCTGGTAGCGCTCGGTGTAGAAGACGGCCACGCCCGAGGCGACGCCGCTGACCGTCGAGGTGACGTTCCAGGTCGCGCTGGGGCCGAGCGGCGTCGGAATGATGGGCACCGCCGGGTCGTAGGCCAGCTCGGTGCGCGACAGACCGGCCTCGGGGCTGACGACGCCGACCAGGGCCACGCCGGCGGCATCGAGCCGCATCACGCCGAGCAGCGCGCTGTCGGCCGACAGCCGGGTCGCGTACGAGGCGGTCGGGAAGCTCGCCGCCCACCACTGGCCGCTCGGCGCCAGCAGGGCGAGATCGAGATCGCGGTCGCCGGTGAGCGCGGCCGTGAAGGTCCAGACCCGAGCGCCGCCTGCGCCCTGCGTGCCGGCGGTGTCGACGGTGACGTCGGTGGCGACGCGGAAGCTCGCGGTCTGACCGGCGGCCATCACCAGCTCGTCGCGGGTGAGCGTGCCGTCATGGTCGGGCGAGCAGCCGAGCGGGGCGTCGTCGCCCGCGGTGGCATCGGCGCCCGAACCGGCGTCGGGGTCGTCGTCGGGGGCGCAGGTGTGGTCGGCGCGACAGAAGCCCGAGGCGCAGTCGCCATGATCGTCGCAGCGCGCCAGGTCCGAGCTCGAACACCCGGCCGCGACCAGCAGCGCCACCACGATGGCGCAGCCCGATCCGTTTCGCAGTGCAACATGAAGACGTGACGAGGTCATGGCCCGAGCCCGGTTCTACGCACCCGACGCGACGGTGTCAACGGTCTTTTTGCAATGCAACAAAGAAGCACCTTGCAGCGCAGCGGTCGGACCCGTAGGGTGGGCCGGTGGCCGCCACGCTGATCAAGAAATACGGCAACCGTCGCCTCTACGATACCGGCGACAGCTGCTACATCACGCTCGAGGAGCTGGCGACCAAGGTGCGCGGCGGGACCGACGTGCGCGTGGTCGACGCCAAGACCAACGAGGACCTCACCCAGGCCACGCTCACCCAGGTCATCCTCGAGAGCGGCAGCGCGCACCGCACGCTGCCCATCCCGCTGCTCACGCAGATGATCCGCCTTGGCGACGACTCGCTCGGCGAGTTCTTCAGCCGATACGTGACCGCCGCGCTCGAGCTGTACCTGGGCGCCAAGCGCGGCGTGCAGTCGCTGGCCCAGGTGTCACCGCTGGCCCGGGTACCGGTGGGCGCCACCGACGCCCTGGCCCGCATGTGGATGCAGACCCCGATCGGTCAGATGATGGGCTTCGGCCAGCCGCAGTACCCGTCGCCGCCGGCGGTCTACCCGAGCTACGCCGATCACGAGCCGATGCCGCCCCCCGACGACCGCGGCGATCGGGGTGAGCGCCCGGCCAGCAACGACGACCTGGCGACCATGCGTCGCGAGCTCGACGAGCTGAAGAAGGCGATGCGTGGCGACGGCCTGGGCAAGCCGGGCGCCAAGCGGAAGCCCAGGAGCTAGGCCCGGTCTCGATCAGCTGACGCTGGCGGAAACGTGGATCATCTCGATCACGTGACGCTACGCGACTGGCATTGGAGTCAGTCCGGCGGCGGCGCGACGGGACACCGCGTGGATGAGCAGCGCCATCGTGGCGCTGGTCAGGATCGCGACCGCAGCGGTGACGCCGGGGTTGCCGAGATCGAGGCCGTAGGCGTGCGCGGTGGCGCGGATCTCGGCGTCGCGGCCCAGGGCATAGAGCGAGAAGTGGAGCAGCGGACCGAGGAGCGCGGCGGCGCCGGCGGCGCGCCGGCCGAGCGACGGCATGATCGCGCCCAGCACCAGCGGCGCGGCGACGCCGGAGACGACGCCATAGGTGCCGAGCTGGCCGAAGATGCCGAGCAGGGCCGGCGGATCGAGCGCGATCAGCGCGGCGAGGGCCGCGAAGCCGACCACCGCCGCGCGGCCGACGCGCCGGCTGGCGGCGGTGTCAGGCGCCAGGCCGCGGTGGCGGCGCCAGAGCCCGTACAGATCGTTGCCCGCGATTCCCGACAACGCGACCAGGATCGATGCCATCGCGCTCATGCCCGAGCCGATGATCGCGACCGTCACCAGCGCCAGCTCGGCCGGCGAGAACGTGCGGGCCAGGTACACCGCCATCACGCGGTCCTGGCGGAAGGTCCCGGTCGCCGGATCGATCATGGCGGCGCGATCGATGCCGTCGAGGTGAGCGTAGAGACCGGCGAGCAGCACGCACGCGAACAGCGCGCCCAGACCGACCGCGACGGTGAGGGCGCGCCGGACGCCGCGATCGTCATCGACGTAGAGCGCGGTGGTCATGATGTGGGGCTGGCACATGAGCGCGAAGCCGATCACGAAGCCGGCGCCGTAGACCGAGAACCAGGTCCCGAACAGCGCGCTGCCCGGGTTGATCGCCGCGGTCAGGTTGACGTCGATGGCGGCCAGCCGCTCGAGCGCCGCGGCCGGATCGAGCAGATGGCCGAGGCCGCTGCCAACGATCATCACCGCCACCACGGCCTTGATCGCGGTCTGGAACGTGCTCGCGTAGGCGTTGGCGTAGGCGCCGCCGGCCAGGACGTAGCTGACCACGACCGCGGTCACCACGACGATGCTGGTGCGGTAGCCGAGGCCGAGCGTGGCGTACATGATCGTCGCGAGCCCGCCGATGATGAGGACGACGAAGGCGAGCGACAGGAGATTGATGGCGGCGAAGTAGGCCCGCAGCGCCGTCGAGCCGTAGCGCTGGCCGATCCACTGCGGCACGGTGAGCGCGCCCTCGGCGGCGCCGCGACGGCGGAAGGGGCCGCACACGACGACCAGCCCGGTGGCCATGCCCAGGAACGCGGCGATCCCGAGGTGCAAGAACGCCGACACGCCGTGGACGTAGATGAAGCCGGGGTTGATCACGAAGGTCGCGGTCGACGCCAGCGAGGCTGCGATCGTCATGCCGGCGATGATCGGGCTCATCTTGCGGCCGACGGCGAAGCTGGCGGCGTCGCCGCGGGCGCGGCGGCGGCCGAGCCCGGCGAGGAACGCGAGCAGGGCCAGGTAGACGATGAACAGGCCCCAGATGAACGGGCGATCGGCGATCAAGTCGAGCACGTGCATGACGGTTCCTGTAACGGATCGGCGTGGCGCAGCGCAAGCAGAAATTTGTGCATTGCAATATTTTGGTCGCAAACCGGCGCGATTACAGCCGGATGCGTGTTCATGGACCGCGAACATATTGTGCGACGCAGCAAATCCGGCTTGACACTCGACCGGCGATGCCTAGAGTGGCTCGCACCGGAAGGACATGACCATGAACAAGCAAGAGACCCCCAGCACCCCGAAGTCGGACACCACCCAGAGCCAGGCCCAGGGCCCGGCCCCGAGCCAGGCCAAGGCCGAGCCCCGCGCCCCGTGGGACCTGCCGCTGCCGTTCACGCTCCCCACCCCCGAGGCGTTCTCGCAGATGGTCCGCGACCAGATCGCGCGGACCCAGGGGCTCATGGACGAGCTCGCGGTCTACGAGGGCGTCGCCATGCAGCGCGCCCGCACCGCGGTCAACGACCTCGCCAAGCTGACGTCCGACTCGATCGGCTACGTCGCCCAGCTGTCGGCCGAGTGGCGCAAGCTCGCCATCGACGCTGGCCGCCGCGCCACCGACGTCTTCGCTCCCCGCAGCTGATCCCAACGTTGGCTTCGGGGCCCGGCGCCGCGCTGACGCCCACGCGCGTCAGCGGGTGGGGCCACCACCGGGGACCGCAGCGTCCCCAGAAAGAGTCGCATGACGCCGATGGACCTGTGGACGCGCTACGCGCGCGACCTGACCGAGGCCTGGTCGGGCCTCGCTGGCGACCTGTCTGGACGCGCGGACGCGCGCCCACCACCCGAGCTCGCAACCACCCCACGCGACGTGGTGGCGAGCGAGGGGACGGCGCGCCTGTATCGATTCGTGGGCGACGGTCCTCGGCGCGGCGGCGCGCCGCTCTTGCTGGTGCCGTCGCTGATCAACCGCTGGTACGTGCTCGACCTGCGGCCCGGTGCCAGCCTGGTGGCGGCGCTGGTCGGCGCCGGCCTCGACGTCTTCTGCCTCGACTGGGGCGCCCCCGAGGACGAGGATCGATATCTCGGCTGGGACGACGTGCTGGCTCGACTCGGCCGCATGGTGCGCCGCACCATGCGGAGCGCCGGCAGCGACCGCCTCGGCATCCTCGGCTATTGCATGGGCGGCACGCTGGCCGCGATCCACACCGCCCTCCACCCCGAGCAGGTCGTGGCGCTCGCCAACCTGGCCGGGCCGATCGACTTCATCCGTGGCGGCGCGCTGACCCACATGGTCGACCGCCGCTGGTTCGACGCCGACGCCATCGCGCAGGCCGGCAACGTCGCTCCCGAGCAGATGCAGGCCGGGTTCACGGCGCTGCGGCCGATGATGGAGCTGTCGAAGCTGGTGTCGCTGCCCGGCCTGGCCGCCGATCCAGCAGCCAAGGCCAGCTTTCGCGCCCTCGAGGCGTGGGCCGCCGACAACATCGCGTTTCCCGCCGCCGCCTATCGCACCTATATCGGCGAGCTGTATCAGGCCAATCGCCTCATCGCCGGCACCCATCGCGCGCTCGGCCGCCAGGTCGACCTCGGCGCCATCCGCTGTCCGGCGCTGGCGATCGTCGCCGATCGTGACCAGATCTGTCCGCCGGCGGCGGCCACGGCGCTGCTCGAGCACGTGACCACCACCGACACCACCACGCTGCGCGTGCCCGGCGGCCACGTCGGTGCGGTGGTCGGCAACCGCGCCGCGCGCGACCTGTACCCCAAGGTCGCCGAGTGGTTCGGATCGCGTCTTGCCTCGGGCGGGCTACCCCACTAACGTGCGCGCACCTCTCACCAGCAGGGCCCCATGAAACTCTCCGATCTGAAGATCATCGTCACCGGCGCCGCCCAGGGCATGGGCGCGCACTTCGCCACGCGGCTCGCCGAGGCCGGCGCCCAGGTCGCCGCGGGCGACGTCAAGGAGGAGGGCCTCGCCGCGCTCGCCGAGGCCACCCGCGGCCTGCCTGGCAAGGTGTTCACCCGCCGCCTCGACGTCGCCGACGAGGCCGACGTCGGCAGCTTCGTCGAGTGGGCTCATGACGCGATGAACGGCCTCAACGGCCTCATCAACAACGCCGGCATCCTGCGCGACGGTCTGCTGGTCAAGAAGGACCGCACCACCGGCGCGGTGACCAAGATGACCAAGGAGCAGTGGGACGCGGTCATCGCCGTCAACCTCACCGGCGCCACGTTCATGGTGCGCGACGTGGTCGCCAAGATGGTGACCACCGAGCAGCGGCCGGGCGTGATCGTCAACATGTCGTCGGTGGCCCGGCACGGCAACCGCGGCCAGTCGAACTACTCGGCGGCCAAGGCGGCGCTGGCCGCCAACACCACGACCTGGATGCGCGAGTTCGGTCAGTACGGGATCCGGGTCGGCGCCGTCGCCCCCGGCATGATCGAGACCCCGATGACGCAGGGCATGAACCAGAAGGCCCGCGACGCGCTGGTCACCAACATCCCGGTCGGCCGCATCGGGCTGCCCGAGGACATCTGGGTGGCGGTGAAGTTCGTGCTCGAGTGCGAGTACTTCAACGGTCGCACCATCGACGTCGACGGCGGCCTGGCGATGTGACCGTCACGGTCGCGCGACGCGGAGGCAGCCGCGCAGCACGCGCGCGGCACCCACGCACTGCTGCTCGAAGCTGATCAGCGCGGACTCGACGACGTCGTCGACGACCTCGTAGCGGTGGACCTCGAAGCGACCCTGGACCTCGCCGCACTGCCGATCCTGGCCATGCTGGCCGTTGATGTCCATCCCCGGTCGCGGCGGACCGCCGCCGCCACCCTGTGGCCGCCGCGCGTGCTCGTAGAGGCCCGCCGTCATCGGCACGGCGAGCGTGCCGGCGTAGATCTGGTCCTCGCCATCGAAGAACATGACGCTGTCGGGGCCCAGACAGGCGGCGGCCGAGCTGCCGCCCGGGCGCTCGATCAGCTCGGCGTCGAGCGTCGCCACCGCGGTCTCCGGATCCGACAGCAGCGCCATCGAGAAGCGGACCGGGCCCAGGCACCCGGGCTGGGTGCTGCTGCACGGTCGATAGTGGGCGAGGGCCCCGAGCGCGCCCAGCTCGACGCGGCGGGCCGGGAAGGCGCCCGCGCCCGGTCGATCGATCGACAGGATCGCCGGCTCCGTGATCGGTGATCCGTCGGCGTTGGAGCCAAGCGCGAGCAGCGGTACCACCGCCAGCCGGTCGGCGCCGATCTCCGGATCGTGCACGCGCAACTCGAAGCGCCGCTGGAGGTCGGGCAGGCAGACGCCGTCGAGCGCGTGGGTGCCAACGCCGCATACCAGCTTCGCGGTGTCGTCGTCGTGTCGCCGGCCGCATTGAGCATGGTGCCGACACCGCACTCGAGGGGCAGCCCCTCCGCGCCACATCCGATCGCGCCCGCACCGACCGCCGCCACACCAAGGGTGAGCGCCCGCCAGGTCTTCGTGATCATCGGACGCGACGGTAGTCCCGGATCGAGGTTCAGTCCAAGAGCAATCCCGCCGCGAACTCGCCTCAGCGCCGCGACTCGGCGAGGCAGCTTACAAGATCCAGAACGGCTTCGACCCGGCGAACAGGACGGTGTCCTCACCGGCGCGCGCGTCGGCGAGCGACATCTCGATCATCACCCCGCGCAGCATCCGATCCTTCTCGGGGTGGCGCTCGGTGACCTCGCCGTCGAGCACCGAGATGACCTTGCCGACCTCGTGGCAGTTGAGCAGTCCCCACGCGCAGCGGTAGAGCGGGGTACCGGGATGCGCGGTCGAGACGTTCTCGTACGGTACGAAGCCAACCACGATCGTCTGGCCGCGCGCCTTCAGGTAGTACGACGAGGACAGCCGCTCGACGGTCCCCTTCTGGGCCACGATGCTGGCGTCGAGGACCGCGAGCTCGCGCTCGACCACGATCAGGTCGTCGACCGCGCCCTGACGCTCGAGGTTCGCACGCATCAGGTCGCGTCGGGCCGTGATCCCCGCCAAGGTCTTGTCGGCGGTGGCGGCCACTGGCGTCATCTCGGCGACGAACTCCGCGCTGGCGAGCTGCAATCGCTCCAGCTTCGACTTCGCGGCCGCCGCCCGCGCCCGCTCGAGCTCCAGATCGTCGAGCCGCGCCTGGGCTGCCGAAACGTCCGCGGTCGCGGCCAGCACCTTGTCGTGGCTGGGCGACAGGATCACCGGCCGCACCCACGAGTTGTCGAAGAAGTAGAAGACGTTGTTGACCAGGTACAGGAGCAGCCCGATGAGGATCGCTCCGAGCGCGATGATGCCGGCCACCTTGTATGCCTTCACGATCAGCGGCTGGATGGTCAGCCGCACACGTGAGGTTCGGGGCGCGGTGGTGGGCATGGGGGCATCCATCGTGGTGCAGCTCCGCGAAACGCTTGGGGGTTACTACCACACCCCAGCGACGTGGTTGACGGCAAACATCATCTCGCGCTACGCCGCCGGCAACTCGAAGCGTCCGGTCGCGCTGGCCACCTGTGCGGTGGCGGCGACCACGGTGACGGCCGCCGCCGTGGCCACCGAGGTCACCGGCGCCGAGGCGACCGAGGTCATGGGTTCCAGCACCACACCGGCTTCGTTCGTGACCCACTCGTCGTCGGCGGGCTCGACCTCGTCATGATCGCGGGTCTCCCAGCTCCCGGAGTCGAGCGTGAAGAACGCCAGCGGCGTCATCAAGGCGTACAGCACGGGGACCACCAGCGCCGCCGGCACCAGGGCCAGCGGATGCACGACGTCGAGCTTCAGGCGGCGTGCCTTCCAGTGGTAGACGAGGCCGAGCACGGCCGCGATCACCACCTGGCGCGTCAGCAGCGAGAACAGGGTGCCGTGGATGATCGAGCTCATCAGCAGCGCCGGATACGCGACCACGAACCCGCACAGCGAGAAGTAGTGGATGCCGATGATCGGGTTGAGCCGCCACATGTGGGTCAGGCCGCCGAAGCAGTCGATGATGTACGACCGTCGCCAGCGTAGCTGCTGCGACAGGTAGTCGGCGAACTTGCTCGGCGCCTGCGTCCAGCACACCGCGTCGAGGGTCATCGTGGTGAGGTATCCAGCCTTGATGATCTGGCGGGTCAGGAAGCGGTCCTCGCCGTACTTGATCTGGACGCCGCAAAACTGGCGGCGCTCCAGCACCGGATGGAGCTCGAGCAACACGCTGCGTCGGTACGCGGTCAAGCAGCCCGACAGGCAGGCGACCAGCTGGAACGACCATTCGAGGGTCTTGATCTGGTGGTAGGAGTACCAGTACTTGACCGCCTGCATCCGGGTCAGCCAGTTGTCGTGCTTGTTGCCGATGTCGACCTTGCCGCCGACCGCCGCGATCTCCGGCTTGGTGAAGCGCGCGACCAGGTGGCGGACGGCCGCCTTGTCGACGATGACGTCGGAGTCCACCGAGATGATGATCTCGGCGCTCGAGGTGAGCACCGCGCGGTTGATCGAGCGTCGCTTGCCCATGTTGCGCGGGTTGCGCAGCACGCTCAGCCGGCCGCCGGAGCGACGGGCGACCGCCTGCGCGTGCCGGTAGCTGTCGTCGGTCGAGCAGTCGTCGATGACGATGATCTCGAGCTTGTCGCGCGGATACTCGAGCGCGAGCAGGCTGTCGAGCGTGGCGCGGATGCCGGCGCCCTCGTTGAACATGGGCACCACCACGGTCACCGTCGGCTCGAACGAGTAGTCGGCGTCGTCGAAGACGCTCTTGCGCAAGATCTTCACCGCGACGTTGGCGATGTAGCGGTTGAAGAACAGGATCAACCCGAGCGTTTGCAGCAGCAGCAGCAGCGCGGCGTTCAGCATGGACGCGCCCTTCCGGTCCGATGGCGCAACGACGTCGCGCCGAGCCGCTCGAAGGCCACCGGCAGCACCGCGGGCCGCTCGTGGTTCACCACCACACCACGGACCGCGACCGGCTTCATGCCCGGCGTCGACACCGTGACATCGTAGGTGCCGGGCTCGATCACGGGTACCACGACACCAGCCGCTGGGCCGCGGTAGCTCGCCTCGGCCGGTGCCCGCGGCCCCGAGCCGTCGGCGGGCACGAAGCTGTCGATCGTCATGGTGACGTCAGCGCCGGCGTTCTGCGCCTTGATCTCGAGGCTGCCGAACTGCTGCAGCAGGAACTGCTCGTCGCCGTTCCAGGCCTCGACCGTGCGCTGGATGACGCCCCCCGAGTGTCTGACCTTCACCAGGTACGCGACCACCTCGGGGACCTTGACCTCGAACGTCCCGTCGCCGCCGGTGACGGCGTCATACGATGATGCCGAGACCAGCCGCACGCGGGCGCCGACCACGGCCAGCCCGTCGGGGGTGACGACCTTGCCGCGCAGCGCGATCTCCTCGACCAGCACCAGGCGCACGCCGTCGCGGCGCGTACCCGATCCCAGCAACTCGACCCAGGTCGGAGCGCTGCGGCCGAGGGTCCGGGCCTGCAGCCGCACGTGCCCGGCGGGCATGACCAGCTCGAACGAACCATCCGCGCCGGTCTGGACCTGCTTCTTCTCGTTGACGCCGCCGGCGGCGAGCGTCGACAGCGCGTTGACGGCGACGCCGGACACGCCGGTACCCTCGGCGTCGACGACCACGCCGCGCACCGTGACCGGATCGTCGAGCCGAATCTCGACCAGCTGGTCCGTCGTGCTGGCAGCGGCCGCGGAACCGGCGCTGACGACCGCCTCGGTGAAGCCCTGCGCCATGCCCCGCGACGCGCGCAGGCGGATGGCCCCCGGCAGCGCCGACAGCTCGAATCGACCGGCGCTGTCGGACTCGGCAGACAGTGGCATCGACGCCTCGAGCAGTGCCCGCGCGCCGGCCTCGATCTCGAGATTCACGACCGCACCGGCGGCGGCGCCACCGTGCGCGTCGACGACCCGGCCGCGAACCGTGCTCACCGGCTGGACCTCGAAGTCCCGCGAGGTGGCGCCATCGGCCCGAAACGGCTCCGGAAGCCCGACAGCCCTGTCAGAGCGAGCGTGAACTTTCCACCAGATTCCCGACGGGACGTCGATCTCATATCGACCCGAACCGTCCGCGATCGCGGTGATCTCACCAGAGGCGTTCATGAAGGCGACCTCGGCACCAGCAACTGCCGTGCCCACTCCGGAAATCCGGATTGTGCCACTCACCTTGACCGCCGGTCCCGCTGGCCGATCCCTGAGAACGTCGCCGCCCAGACGCCGGCCGGCGACCGGGCTGGTGGCCCACGGGTCGGTGCCAGCGGTGGCGGCGCCAGCGGTGGCGCTCGCGTTCGGATCGCTGGCAGGTGCTGACGCTCCTGCATCGCCGCCACTCCGCAGCCGCGTGGCTCCGACGAACACGACTGCGCCTGCCGCGACGAGCGCGACGACCACAGCGATGCGGGTCCTGCGATCGGACGATGCCAAGGGACGACTCTAAAAACCAGACTAGGGGCGACCCCGTCGGGCCGCGTCAAACGCAATGATCGAAAACTATTATGGTTAGGCCGCGAGCACAAGCAAACGGCACCCAAGAAGGCACGCGTCCGTGACCTCCTGCACCGGGCCCGGCAGAGTAGAGCAGAGTAGAGCCAGAAGGGTTGAGGATCGGCTCGGCCTGCGGTAAGGGACGGCCCTCCTCAGGCGCGGCGTCGGGTTCTCTACGTGTGATCGTCTCCGCAGCTGGTGGGGCCGCTTCCGGGGCCACCCCCGAGGCCTTCAGCCCCAGGGACGGCCCGGATCGTCGCCGGAGGCCGCGCCGAGATCGTCGGGTTCGTCACCGGCCCCGGGGTCGATGGTGTGGGCGTCCCGGATCCGTTCGGCGAGCCACGTGAAGCGGGCTCGCGCGGTGGCGTTCCGGACCGCCATGCCGATCGCACGGCGCGAGCCGACGATCACGACCAGGCGCTTGCCACGGGTGACGGCGGTGTAGAGGAGGCTACGGCCCAGCATCATGAAGTGCTGCGTGGCCAGCGGGATCACGACCGCCGGATACTCCGAGCCCTGGCTCTTGTGGATGCTGACCGCGTAGGCGAGGACGAGCTGGTCGAGCTCGGCGCGCTCGTAGTCGGCGCCGCGGCCGTCGCCGAGCGCGACCCGCAGCTTGCCGCCGTCCGGGTCGACGTGCTCGACGATGCCGATGTCGCCGTTGTAGACGTTGCGGTCGTAGTCGTTCTTGAGCTGCATCACCTTGTCGCCGAGGCGGAAGGACCGCTCGCCACGTGACAGCTCGGGTCGGTCGGCGGCGGGCGGATTGAGGCGGGCCTGCAGCGCGGCGTTGAGCGCGGTGGTGCCGAGCTCGCCGCGGTGCATCGGCGCCAGCACCTGCACGCCGGTGAGACGATCGAGGCCGAACCGGGCCGGGATGCGCTCGCTGACCAGCTCGACGACGGTGTCGCGGGCGGCCACCGCGTCTTCGCGGCTGACGAAGTAGAAGTCGCTGTCGCCGGGCGGCGCGTCGAGATCGGGAACCACACCGTGGTTGATCTGGTGGGCGCTGGTGACGATCCGGCTCTGGGCCGCCTGGCGAAAGATCTCGGTCAGCCGCACCACGGTGGCGGCGCCCGAGGCGATCACGTCGGCGAGCACGGCGCCGGCGCCCACCGACGGCAGCTGATCGACGTCACCGACCAGCACCAGCTGGGTGCTGGGGCGCAACGCGACCACCAGGGCGCGGAACAGGGCCACGTCGACCATCGAGCACTCGTCGACCACGACGAGGTCGGCGTCGAGCGGCGTGTCGCGGTCGCGCTGGAAGTCGCCGCGCTGCGGGTTGTACTCGAGCAGCCGGTGCAGGGTGATCGCCTCCTGGCCGGTGGCCTCGGCCAGGCGCTTGGCGGCGCGGCCGGTGGGCGCGGCGAGCGCGAATCGCCGCCGCATGCGGCCGGCCAGCCCGACCACGGCGCGGATGATCGTCGTCTTGCCGACGCCGGGACCACCGGTGACGACCACACACTTGTCGATCGCGGCGGCGATGACCGCCTTGCGCTGCTGCGGCGCGAGCTGGAGATTCGCGGCGACCTCGACCTCGCCGACCGCCTGCTCGACGTCGAGCGTCGCGGTTCGCGCCGGCGTCCGACACAGCTCGGCGAACGCGACCGCCGCCTCGACCTCGAGCTGGGTGACCGCGGCGAGCGCCGCGCAACGACCGCGGTCGCCGAGCAGCTCGCGAACCACCGTGCCGCCGCGTTCCAGCTCCTCGAGCGCGGGCACCAGCTTGTCGCGCGCCACGGTGAGGATCTCGGCGCCCTTGTCGAGCAGCACGTCCTCGGGCACGTGGGTGTGGCCGTCCTCGACCTGCTCGCCGAGCACGTGGACCAACCCGGCGCGCAGCCGCTCGGGCGCGTCGCGGGCCAGGCCCAGCTTCTCGGCGATGGCGTCGGCGGTGCGAAAGCCGATCCCCCACACCTCGGCGGCGAGGCGGTACGGGTTCTCGCGCACCACGCGCACGGCGTCGTGGCCGTACTTGCGCACGATGCGGCCGGCGAACGCCGCCGAGACGCCATGGCCACGCAGGAACACCATCACGTCCTGGACATGGCGGTGCTCGGCGAACGCCCCCGAGATCTTGGCGGCGCGCGCGGCGCCGATGCCGTCGACCTCGGTGAGGCGCACCGGCTCACGCTCGACGACCTCGAGCGTGCTGGCGCCGAAGCGGGCCACCATGCGCCGCGCCAGCTCGGGCCCGATCCCGGGGATGATGCCGCCGCCGAGGAACTTCTCGATGCCGACCAGGGTCTCCGGCGAGCGCATCTGGTAGCCGGCGACCTTGAGCTGGCGTCCGAAGCGACGATCGTCGACCCACTGGCCGCGCAGGCGAAGCGGGGTGCCCTCGGGGATGCCCCACAGCTCGCCGACCACGGTCGCCTCGCCGCCGTCGGTGGTGTGGACGCGAGCCACCGTGAAGCCGCTATCGGGATGGCGATAGACGATGCGCGCCAGCGTCCCGTCGACGACGATGGCGTCGGGTTCGGCGCCGGGCGCGAACAGCCCGCGCTGCTGGCCCCGTCGTGGCTCGGACTCGCCCACCATGGGCTCGTCCTACCATGCGGGGTTGACGTCGACGGGACCGAAACCGGAACCGTCGCCGAAACCGGCGCCGAAACCGAGTCCGTGACCGAAACCGAAGCCGAAGCCGAAGCCGAAACCGAAACCGAAGCCGAAACCGAAACCGGCGCCGCTCACTTCAGATAGGCCGGCGTCTGCACCGCAGACCGGCACTGCCAGTTGAAGCTGCGCAGCTGTCCAGCCTCGCCGCGCTCGCGCAGTCCGGTGACCAGCTCGTCAGCGGCGGTCCGGAGCGTGGCATCGCTGCGGCCGCCGTAGTGCCACGCCATCGCGACCAGGTACGCCGACTCGCCCCAGTGCTCCTCGTAGTCATCGACCTCGCCAGCGCGGCCCAGGCCCATCCAGTAGAACGGCTTGCCGTCGCCATCGCGGCCGTCGCGGGCGATCAGCCGGCCGAGCCGGACCAGCCCGGCCCGCACCTCGGCCGCCCGCGCGGCGTCGGCGCGCGCGGCGTGGACCTCGAGCGCATCGGCGAGGATCGCGCTCATCCACGGCGAGCAGCCGGTGTAGCCGTAGCTCTCGCCATGGGCGTCCGCGGTGTGCGCGAAGCAGCGCGCGTTGGCGTCGGTCCAGCTGGTCGGCCAGCTCGCCTGCAGCGCGAGGTACGCCGCCACCGCCTGATCGCCCCAGCCGCGGAACGTGGCGGCCTGATCGTCGGAGACCATCGCGGCCCACTCGTAGGCGAGCAAGGCGAAGCCGGCGTGGCGCTCGGTCCAGAAGTCGGCGCCGCCCGCGTACCCCGGGTCAGCCCACAGGCCGTGGGCGCGGGTCGCGACGTCCTCGGCCGCCTCGCGGAATCGATCGTCGCCGGTGAGCAGCCAGTGCAGCGCCATGCCCTGCGTGTAGTGATACTTGAGGTCGTCGGCGGCGCCGGGGACGCCGATGCGGGTGGCGGCGCCGTCGCCGGTCACGCCGGCGCGGTAGATCGCCGCCTCGCGGTACGCCGACGCCAGCGGCGCCGCGTCGCCGGTCACGGCGTAGCCGCGATACATCGCGGTCGTGCGATCGAACAGCCACACGTCGCGGCTCGCCTGTCCGGCCAGGAACGCGGCGGTGTCCCAGCGCGCGTAGTCGCAGACGCCACCCCAGGCGTCGAGGGGGGTGCCGGCGATCTCGGCACGCGGGACGACCGCTCCGAACGCGCCGGCGCCGGCCATCCACGCCGGCGGCAGGCGCACCCACACCTTCGGGCCCTGGGTGCCGTCGGCGACCACCAGCGTCGTGGCGACGTCGACGGCGGCGCGATCGCCACCGCCGGTGCCGCCGATCTCGAGGTCGAGCGTCATCGGACCGGTGACCGCGAGCTCGACCTGGACCTGGATCGCGCGCAGCGAGCCATCGCCGTGACTGCCGAGTCCGCGGCGGTAGGTGGGCAGCGCGGTGCCGCCATTCGCGACCCTCAGATCGGGTGCCGTGGCCATGCCAGGCGGCAGCGGGACCGCGAAGTTGACCACCTGGGTGCCGGTCTGTCCGGCGGCCGGCACCAGCTGGACACTGAGGTTGGGATCGAGCGGCGGCGGTGGTGGCGGTGGCGGCGGATCGTCGTCGTCGTCGCCGGCGACGTCATCGCCGGCCCCGCCGATGTTTCCGACGCACGCCCCGCACGATAGCGAAAGCAAGATCGCGACCAGCGTCGCGCTGGAAACCAGCATCCCCTTCATGGCCGCGATTCTAGCCGAATCGAACATGACGATCTGGCCGCCGGAGGTCAGTGTTATCCTCCGGCGATGCGAATCACCCTGGTGACGATCGCGACCGTGATCGCGGCTTGCGGTGGCGGGGGCGACGACGGGGGCGACGGGGGCGGCGACGGCGGCGGCGGGCTCGGGCCGGGCGGACCGTACTTTCCGCAGGGCACGTTCTGGGATCAGGACGTCACCGCCGTGACGCCGGCCGGCAACTCCGACGCCATCATCGGCTCCCTGCGCGGCGCCGGCGGCTGGGGCAACGGCGACGTGTTCCAGATCGACTTCAGCATCGAGGTCCTGCGCGTCGATGGCGCCTCGCCCACGAAGCGCAGCTTCAACCCCACCGACGACTTCTACGATCCGGACTGCGACGCGGTGCCGATGCCGGTGCCCACCGGCGGCAACATCGAGGGCGAGGCCGGCTACGAGTGCACCGGCGATGGCGATTGCCACCTGCTGGTCTGGGCCCCCGACGAGCGGCGCCTGTACGAGATGTGGCGGGCCAACATCGTGGGCGCGACCTTCGACGGCGGCTGCCTGGCGGTGTGGGACACCAGCATGATCTACGGTGCCACCGGGCGCGGTGAACAATGTACCAGCGCCGATGCCGCCGGCTTCCCGATCGCGCCGCTGCTGTTCACCGCCGACGAGGTCGCCGCCGGCCGCATCGACCACGCGATCCGCTTCATCTTGCCCAACGATCGCGTGCGGCGCGGCTACGTCCGGCCGGCGACGCACGGCACCAACACCACCGGTGATGCGGCGGCGCCGTACTACGGCGTGCACCTGCGGCTGCGCGCCGACTTCCCGCTCGACTCGTTGCCCAGCGAGGCGGCGCGGACGGTGGCGCGGGCGCTGCAGCGCTACGGCATGTACCACGCCGACGGTGGCAACATCGCGCTCACGGCGGCCAGCGACCGGCGCACGACGGCGAAGTGGGACGGCCTCCTCGAGCCCCGCGACCTCTCGATGCTCGAGGTCGAGGACTTCGATGTCATCGACCACGGCGCGAGCATCGCGCTGACGTTCGATTGCATGCGCTGATCGCGCGCGCCGCGTCGCGGCCGCCGGGCGATCAATGGCGGGGCAAGCCGGGTCCGACCAGCGTGACCTGGTAGACGCCGGTGCGCGCGGTGATGAACAAAGTCCGATCGCCGGCGCCGCCGAAGCCGACGTTCGATGGCTGCTGCGGCACCGCGATCGTGCCCCAGCGCTGCCCGTCAGGAGCGAACACCGCGACGCCGGCCGAGGTGCTCACGTACAGGTTGCCGGCGGCGTCGACGGCCATGCCGTCGGGGCCGGTCGGGGTGGTCACGAACGTCCGGGCGCCGGACAGTCCGCCCCCGGCGGCGACGTCGAAGACCCGCACCATCGACGCTTCCGAGTCGGAGACGTAGAGCAGGCTGGCGGCCGGCGACAGCGCGATGCCGTTGGGACGCTCGGACAGCGCGCCGCGGCGCTCGGCGGTGACCGCGCCGCCGGGCGCGACCCGGAACACGCCCATGAAGGTCAACTCGCGCTGGTTGTCCTGGATGCCGTAGGGCGGATCGGTGAAGTAGATGGTGCCGTCGCTGCGGACCACGGCGTCGTTGGGCGAGTTGAGGCGCAGGCCCTCGAAGCGATCGACGATGGTCGTCGGCGTGGCGCCATCGCCGCGGGCGACCCGGCGAGCGCCGTGCTCGCACGCGACCAGCGTGCCCGCGGGATCGAGGGTGAGCCCGTTGCTGTTGCCGCTGGCGGCCCGGAACACGGTCGGAGCCCCGCTGCCGGTCCAGCGGTAGATGGTGGCCGCCGGGATGTCGCTGAACACGAGGTCGGCGGTGGCGGCGCGCCACTGCGGCCCCTCGGTGAACATGTAGCCGGTGCCGACGGTCGTGACCGCGCCGATGCCGAGCAACGGATCGACCGCCGCGGCATCGATGCCGCCACCGTCGGTGACGTCGCCATCACCGCCGCCGCCGTCGTCGCCGCCGTCGGGATCGCCGCCGCCGTCGCCACCACATGCCGCCAGCGCGACGACGAGCACGGTCCGGAGGTCACGCATACGTGGAGGATACGTCACCTGCGCGCGACGGCTCAGAATCCAACCTTCCACGCGACACCGCCGCTGGCGATCTCGATGGCGACCAGGCGCCGCGCCGGGTTCTTGGTCGCGACCACGATCCGATCACCGAACCGCCAGGCGGCGGCACACTCGCCGCCCAGGTCCGCCGTCCAGCGCAGCGCGCCGTCGGGGCCGACCATCGACAGCCGCGACCCCGACGAGTTGTCGAGCTTGGCGGCGTGGTAGACCGCGACGCCGTCGGCACCGCCGACCGACGCGCCGGTCCGGAGATCGGCGAGCATCCGGGGATGGAGGAAGGTCGGCAGCGGCGTCCCTTCGGCGACCCCCTCGGACCACGACAAGATCGACCGCGCGCCGTGCGACCGGACCCGCCACGCCCGACCCGCAAGCGAAACGTCCCCGACGTAGACGCAGCCGTCCCTGGTGCTGCCGGGAGACGATGCCACGTCGAACACGGTGGCATCGAGCCGGACCAGGCCGTTGCGCTGCATCCGCACGACGCGGCCGTCGTCGAGCAGGCCGAGGGCGTCCCCGGTCGCGGCGTCGAGGTCGAAGCGCCACGGCAGGAGTCGGGCGCCGGGGGCGAGGCGACGCACGGCGTCGGCGGCATCCGCCTCGGTGCGCAGCGTGCGCGCCGCGATGAACTCGAGGTCGCGATCGAACTGACACAGCAGCAGCGGGCCCGCCGAGAGGCAGGCGCGGGGCCCCTGACCATCGCGCGTGCGGCGCGCCAGTTGCTTGCCGGTCGTGAGGTCGACCGCGACCAGTCGGGTCTGGTAGGTCTCGTCAGCCTCCTGGAGATCCTCCAGCACGACCACCGGGCCCTCGGCGACGCCCTCGACCAGCCACGCGTGCTCGGGCTTCCCCGGCAGCCCATCGAGCCTGCGGTCGAGATACCAGTACAGGCCCGCGAAGATCGCGACCGTGAGCACGATCGGTACACCGAATTCGACCAGCCGTGCTTTGTTCATCGGCGACCCATCGCGTTCAGGCTTCGGGTTCCGAGACCACCGCCAGGTGGACGCGACCGCCGCGGCTCACCGCCGGCAGCGCCGCGTGGCGCTGCGGACGCGGCGCCGTCGGGGTGGTCGGGCGGATGTCGGCGGCGCGCTCGGCCCAGGCGCGGGCGACGTCGCGATCGAGCAGGTGGCTGGGCCGCACGTTGCGGAGCGCGTTGAGCATGATCGAGCGCACGTGGGGGTGGTCGCGCTCGAGGTCGGCGAGCAGGCGCGTCATGGCGTCACGCTTGAGGCCGTCCTGCGAGCCGCACAGGTTGCAGGGCATGATCGGGAAGGCGAGCTCGGCGGCCAGCGTCGCGATGTCGGCCTCGCCACATTCGATCAGCGGCCGGATCACGTCGAAGCGATCGTCGTCGGTGCGGTAGCGCGCCGGCATCGCCTGCATCTTGCCGCTGTAGAACAGGTTGAGCAGGAAGGTCTCGAGCGAGTCGTCGCGGTGGTGGCCGAGCGCCAGCTTGTTGCAGCCCAGGCGCTCGGCGGCGCTGTACAGGATGCCGCGGCGCAGCCGCGAGCACAGCGAGCAGTAGGTCTGCGAGCTGTCGAGATGCGACGTGACGACCGTGTAGGTGTCCTCGCGCAGGATCTCGAACGGCCAGCCGGTGGCCTCGAGCCAGGTGCGCAGGGTGCTGCCGTCGTAGCCCGGCTGGACCTGATCGAGGTGGACCGCGACCAGCTCGAGCTTGAAGGGCAGACGTGGCACCAGCTTGGTGAGCAGGTGGAACAGCGTGTAGCTGTCCTTGCCACCCGACATCGCGACCAGGATCCGGTCGCCGGCCGCGAGCAACTCGTGGCGCTCGCAGGTGTCCTTGACCTGGCGGTAGAGCAGCTTCTCCAGGCGACGCTGGGTGTCGGACATCGGCCGGCACCCTACTACGGTCGCGGTGAGGCGGGTGCGCGGTTTCTGGGTGCTGACACCCGGCGACAAGAAACGACAAACTGCGCGCCGGGGTCGTGCGTTGACCAGATCATGCGCCCATCCACCGTTCCGTCACGCCACCGTTCCCACCGTCCGCTTCGCCACCTCGCTGCGCTCGCCGCCATCGCCGCCGTCCTGTTCGGGGCGTGCGCCAACAACGATCGCGCCGCACCGCGGGGCTCCGAGCAGGAGAAGTCGAAGTCGGCGCAGTTCTACCGCGAAGCGGCAGACGTCACCGTCCCCGCCGATACCGCCGGTGAAGCCACCACGGTGCAAGCGCGCGGGCCCGCCAAGATCGACCCGCACCGCGGCGGCCTCGACGGCGCGCCGGTCGACAATCGCAAGATCGTCCGCACCGGCCACCTCGATCTGATCGTCGCCACCTACGACGGCGCCCGTGATCGCATCGAGATCATCGTCAAGGAAGCCGGCGGCTTCGTCGACTCGACGCGGGTCAGCCGCAGCGAGGGGCAGGTCAGCTCGGCCGTGATCGTCGTGCGGGTCCCGTCGAGCGCGTTCGGCGACCTGCTGCCGCAGCTGCGCGCGCTCGGCGAGATCCAGCAGGAGTCGACCGACTCGGCCGACATCACCGCCGAGTACGTCGATACCAGCGCCCGCCTGGCCAGCGCGCGCGCGCTCGAGAAGCGACTGCTCGAGCTGGCCGCCACCGGCACCGGCACGGTCAGCGAGGTGCTCGAGGTCGAGCGTGAGCTGGCGCGCATCCGCAGCGAGATCGAGCAGTTCGAGGGCCGCATGCGGGTGTGGAACGATCAGGTCTCGCTGTCGACGCTGACCCTGACCCTCGCGACCCAGCGGCCGGAGATCGCCGCGGCGACCGCACCGACCTTCGGTCGCCGCGTGACCATGGCGTGGAACGAATCGATCGCCGCGCTGGGCGCCGCCGCCGAGGGCCTGTCGATCGCGCTGATCGCGCTCCTGCCATGGCTCCCGCTGCTGCTGCCGGTGGGCTACTTCGGCATCCGCTTCCTGCGCCGCCGCGTCCGCCTGCCGCGCGCCATGGTCTACGCGCCGACCGGGTATCCGATGCCGCCGCCGCCGCCGCCGCCCGCCGCCTGACCGACGCCGAAACCGGAGCCGAAACCGAAACCGGAGCCGAAACCGAAACCGGAGCCGAAACCGAAACCGGAGCCGAAACCGCTCAGCTGATCACCCGCCGCATGATCCGTCCGGCGGCACGGGCCGCAACCGCACGCGGAACCAACCGGGTCGCCCACGCGGCGGCCCGGTTGCCGGCACCCGGAATCACCAACGTCCTCCGACCGAGGCCATCGAGCGCAGCCCGCACCACCGGCTCGACCGCCATCAGCTTGCCGGGCACCTTGGCCGGATCGACGCCGGTGTTCATCGGCCCTTCGGTATCGGTGCCGCCGGGAGCCAGCGTGAGCACATCGACGCCATCGGCGCGCAGCTCGACCGCGAGGGCCTCGCCGAGCAGCAGGTCGAAGCCCTTGCTGGCTCCGTACGCGGCGCTCCATGGCAGCGCCTGGAAGCCGCCGGTCGACGCCACCATGATGATCCCGCCCTTGCCGCGGTCGACCAGCCGGCGGCCGAAGCCGTGGGCGAGCGCGAGCGGCGCCTGGCAGTTGACCTCGACGAGACGGCGCAGCACGCCGGCATCGAGATCGATGAGGCGGCCCTTGAGTCCGACGCCAGCGTTGTTGACCAGGAGCCCGACGTCCAGATCGGCGACCGCGGCGACCAGGTTCGCGACGCCGTCGGAGCCGGCCAGGTCGGACACCACGACGCGGACCTCGGCCCCGTGGGCCGCGTGGAGGTCGGCGCCCAGGGCCTCGAGCCGCTCGCGGCGGCGCGCCACCAGCACCACCGCGAGCCCCCGCCCGACCAGCTGGCGCGCAAATTCGGCCCCGATGCCCGACGACGCGCCGGTCACCACCGCCCACGGTCCATATCGCGACGCGAACGAGGCGCGCTGTGCCATGGCCGAGCCTACCGCGTGAACGACCCGGCGCCTGCCCTTGCGGTATCATCGCCCGGTGAACGAGCCCGGCGGTCCGCAGCCGACGCGGCCGGCGACCCTGTCTCGCGTCGACGACAGCGCGCCGACCGAGACGCCGTCGCTGGCGCCGTCGACCAGCGCGACCGCGCTGGCGGCGGGCGCCGTGCTCGCTGGCCGCTACCGCATCGGTGCCCTGCTCGGGCGCGGCGGCATGGGCGAGGTCTACGCCGCGCACGACCTCGACCTCGAAGAGAACGTCGCGCTCAAGCTGCTGCGCAGCGAGCTGTCCGGCGACCCCGCGTACCGCAAGCGCCTGCGCAGCGAGGTGCGGCTGGCGCGACGGGTCTCGCACCCCAACGTGTGCCGGGTCCACGACATCGGTCAGCACGGCGAGCACATGTTCGTGACCATGGCGCTGGTTCCCGGTCGCAGCTTGCGCCAGCTGCAGCGCGCCATCCGCGCCGGCGAGGCGCCGCCGCTGACCCTGATCGCGATCGTCGACCTGATCTCGCAGCTGTGCGCGGCGCTCGCCGCCGCCCACGCCGCCGGCGTGCTGCACCGCGACGTCAAGCCCGACAACATCATGGTCGACGACGGTCGCGTCGTGCTCACCGACTTCGGCGTCGCCAGCGTCGCCGGTGAGGGCGATGGCACCGTGGTCGGGACGCCGGCCTACACCGCGCCAGAGCAGCTGCGCGGCGAGCTCTTCGATGGCCGCGCCGACGTGTACTCGGCGACGGTCGTGGCCTACGAGGTGGTCGCCGGCACCACGCCGTTCGTCGTCCATTCGATGCGCCAGGCGGCGCGCCGCGCCCGCGATCACGAGCCGGCGGTCTCTCTGCCGCCCGAGCTGCTGCAAGGGGCACGCGGGCTGGCGCTCGATCGGGTGTTGCGCGCCGGCCTGGCGTCCTTGCCCGGCGACCGCCTGCGCTCGCCGCTGGCGCTCGCCGAAGGGTTGGCCGGCGCGCTGCGCGAGACCGCCGACGATGCGCTCGGCGCCGCCGCGATCCCGATCGGGCCGCTGCCCGACCACGCCACCGTCGGCCCCGCCCGCCGCCGCGTCGAGCCGCGGGTCGCGACGGTGCTGACCTTCTTCGCCGACCAGTCGACCGGCGGGTTCGAGACGCTTGCCGCGTCGACGTCGCTGACGCCGGAGCCGGTCACCGGCGACGAGCTGGAACACGCCGTCGTCGATCTCGGCGGCTGGCCGATCTCGGTCGGCTCCAGTTCGGTGACGGCGCTGTTCGGCGTGCCGACGTCGCTCGGCGACGACGCCACGCGCGCCGTGCGAGCTGCGCAGCGGCTCCTGCTCGCGCACCCGCGTGGCAAGGCCGGCGTCGACACCCGACGCGTGATGATGCGGCCCGACAGCGGCGCTCGCTCGCTGGCCGCCGTGCCGCGCGACGTCGCCCGGACCGCCGACGCGCTCGCGTTCGCCGCCCCGGCCGGGCAGGTCTGGCTGTCGGCGGCGGCGTCACGCCAGGTCGCCGGGCACGTCGACGTGGCGCCGGCCGGCGAGGCCGCGGGCGGGCGAGCGATGCGGGTCACCGGCGAGGCCCGACCGGCGGCCACCGCGCACGGCAGCGGGGCCCGGGCCCGCGAGGTGGCGCAGCTCGAGGCCATGGCCCGGATCTGCTTCGAGACCCGCGTCCCGCGGGTCGTCGAGGTGCGCGGCGGCCCCGGGCTGGGCAAGAGTCGCCTGCGCGAGGCCTTCATGGCCCGGGTCGCCGAACGTCGCGACGTCGAATGGCTGGTGGCCTGCGCCGCGCCACTGGGCGAAGCGGCGGCGCTGTCGATGGTGCGCACGGCACACGCCGACTGGTTCGACGCCGCCTCGCGCGCGGCACCCGGCGGCGCCAACCGCGGCGCCACGCTGACGGCGGCCCGCCGCTGGCTCGAGGAACGCGCCGCGCGCCGGCCGGTGGCGGTGCTGTTCGACGACCTGCAATGGGCCGACGAAGTGTCGCGCGCGCTGATCGCCGAGCTGGCCACCACGCTCGACGCCGTGCCGGTGCTGGTGGTGGTCTTCACGCGCGAGGCCGCCGAGCTGCGGGGCGCCGACGTGGTCGAGCTCGGCCCCCTCGACGACGCCACCGCGCTTCGCGTCGCCCGCGACACCGCACCGGCCGCGAGCGACGAGGCGCTGGCCGGCGTGGTCGCGCGCGCCGGCGGCAATCCGTTCTTCATCGACGAGCTGGCTCGCGATCTGGTCGAGCGCGGTGACGCCGCCGGCACGCTGCCCGAGACCGTCGAGGCGGTGGTGCAGGCGCGCCTCGAGCGGCTGTCGCCGATCGCCGCCGACCTGCTCACCGCCGCCGCCGTGGTCGGTCGTGGCTTCTGGCGCGAGGCCGCGCGCGCCGCGCTGCCGGCGCCGGTCGGCGACACCGAGCTCGACGCCGCGCTCGCCGAGCTCGAGCGCCGCGCGCTGGCCTACCCGACCCCGCCCAGCGGGCTCGACGACGATCGGTACGAGCTGGCCCACGCCCTGGTTCGCGACGTCGCCTACCAGCGCCTGGCGCCGCGCGACCGGCGCCAGGCTCATGCTGCGGTGGCGCGCTGGCTCGGCGTGCAGCTCGAGGGCACGGCGACACCGGCGCCGACGACGCCGGTGTCCCCGACGACCCCGCCGCCAACGACGATGAGCGTCACGCGGGGTCCGGCCGCGGATCCGGACCTGCTGTGGGCCCTGGCCCACCATCGCGAGCTCGGGGGCGACGTCATCGGCGCCGTCGTGGCATGGCGCACGGCGGGCCAGCGCAGCCTCGAGCTGTTCGCGTACCGCCAGGCCTATGGCGCGCTGCGACGGGCGTGGGACCTGGCCGGCGGCGCTGGCGACGCGGCGCTGGCCGAGCGGCTCGGCGAGGCCGCCTTCGAGGCCGACACGCTCGACGCCGCCGACGAAGCGTTCGCCGCCGCGATCGCGCGCACCGCGCCCGACGACGATCTGGCCCAGGCCCGCCTGGCCTACCGACAGGGTCAGGTCGCGAGCGCGCGCGCCGATCACGCGGCGGCGATCGTGCACTTCGAACGCGGGCTGGCGCTCCTGGCGCCCGGCGGCGAGCTGACCCCAGCGGCGTGCCGCGATCCCCGCCAGGCGGCCCTCCTGTTCGGGACGCTCGGCTGGGTTCGTTCGTACCAGCTCGGTACGAACGACCCGACCGGACTGGCGTCCTGCGAGCGTGCGGTCGAGCTGCTCGACCCCACGCCACATCGCCGCGAGCTGGTCCACGCGCTGTCGCGGCTGGGCGGCGCGTACATGCGCGCCGGCCGCTGGACCGATCAGCACAGCTGCAACCAGCGGGTCCTCGAGATCGCCCTCGAGCTCGGCGATCTGTCGGGCCAGATCACCGGCCACATCAACCTCGGCTTTGTGCTGGCCAACCTCGGTGAGCTGGCGGCCGCCGTCGACCACACCGAGCGCGCGCTGGCGCTGTGCCGGCGAACCGGCGCCCGGCCGACCACGGGGCTGGCGCTCAACAACCTCGCCGGGTATCACCTCGAGCTGGGCGAGCTCGATCGCGCGACGGCGCGTCTGACCGAGGGCATCCGCGTGCTCGAGGCGGTCGGCCAGCGCCGGATCTTGCCGGAGTCGTACCAGTTCGCGGCCCGGATCGCGGCGCGACGCGGCGACCTGGCGAGCGCGCGCACCGCCATCGCGCGATCGATCACGATCGCCCGGACCGCCGGCATCGACGCCGAGGTCGCGGTCGGCCTGCGCATCGTCGCGCAGCTCGATGCCCGCGCCGGGGTTCCGACCGCGGCCGCCGCCGGGCTCGAGGAGGCCACCCGCCTGCTCGCCGACGCCGACCCGTTCGAACGGGCGCGGCTCGATGCCGCGGCGGCGCGGTTGCACGATCACGCCGCTCGCCCCGGCCAGGCGGCCGCGGCGCGGGCCCGGGCGCGCGCCGTGTTCTCGAGGCTGGGCGCGCGGGTCGACCTCGCCGCGCTCGACGATCCAGACGACATCCGCTGATCTTGTGGACGCCGGCCGCCGGGTGCGCTTACCTGTCGGCATGGGCTCCGTCACCCGCTCCGCGCTCGTTGTCCTGGTCCTGACCGCCTGTGGCAAGGGCGGCGAACAAGCGTCGTCGACTGGCGGGGGCACCGCTGGGCCCGCGACCACCGGCTCGGCCGCGGCCTCCGGGTCAGCGGGGTCGGCCGCGATCGATCCGCTGCGCACCGTCGTCGTGACCGAGGTCGCGGCGACCGCCCGGGTCGACGCGGTCCCGCCCGGGCCACTGGTCGTGGCATCGACGACCGCGATCGTCGTCGAAGGGACCTCGATGGCGGCGGTCAGCGGCGGTCGGATCGACGCCGCCGCCGTGAGCAGCAGCGGTCGCATCACGTCGCTCACCTCGTGGGCCGAGGCGTGGGTCAAGGTGCAGCCCGCGGCTCCGCCGCGCTGGGTGCGAGTGGCCGTGGAGCCGACGCTGCCGGCGACGCTGCTGACGCAGCTGGTCGGCTCGTTCACGACGGTCGGACAGCGCGACTTCGCGCTGGTCGTCCGCACGCCGGACGGTCCGGGTTCGATCGCGCTGCGACTGCCCGAGGCGCCGGTCGCCCGCGACGAGGCGACGCCGCCCGACGTGGCGCCCGCCGCGCCGCCGCTGCAGCTGGTCCTCGGGCTGTCGGCGAGCCGCGCGATGCTGTGGTCGATCTCCGGGCTCGAGGGCACGCTGGGCCGCCCGAAGCTCACGCTGACGCCGGCCGCCGGCGGCGCCTGGCTGGGCACGCTGCGCGGCGACCTGGCCGAGATCGTCGCACGGCGCTGGTCCGGACGCGCCCGCCCGCCGTCGGAGCAGACCATCGTCATCATGGTCGACGACAGCCTGGTGACCGCCGATCTGGTCGCCGCGCTGGTGGCGGTGCGCCACGACGGCGATGGCAACCCGCTGTTCCCCGACGTGCAGCTCGCCCTCGGCTTCGACACCAAGGTCGCCGACGCCAGGCCACCGATCGCTCCCCCCGGAGCTTCGCCGAGCGAAGCCTCGGCGGTGCTCTTGCAGGAGGAGGCGGCGCAGTACCTGGCCGCGCTGGCGGGCAGCGGGGACAGCGGCGGCGATCTCAGCGCCGACATGGCCCGAGCTCGGCCGGGGAGCGATCTCGGCGCCCAGCTCGATCAGGTCAGAGAGAGCGGCGCGGCGGTCAGCGTCGGCAGCCATGGCACGCGCGGCGACGGCGAGGCGCGCACCGGCCTGGGCTCGGGCCCCCGCATCGGCGACGGTCCCGCCACCGTGGGGGACGAAGCTCGCGGCCCCCGCGGGCGGATCTCGGTCAGCGGCAAGCAGGCGCTCGATGACACCGACCTGCCTGTCGACAAGGTGCTGTCCATGGTGCTCTCGCGCTACCTGGGCGGGCTCAAGCGCTGCTACAGCAACGTGCTGAAGGCCGACCCGACCGTCCGCGGCAAGGTCGAGCTCAGCTTCACGGTGAACGAGGCCGGTCGCGTGACCGCGCGCCGGGCCAAGGCACCGACCGCGGAGCTGGGCACCTGCGTCGAGCGCCTGATGTCGAGCTGGCGGTTCCCGGCACCCAAGGACGATGACGGTGAGCCCACCGAGGCCTCGTTCGTGGTGTTCCTGCAGGTCATCCCCGACTAGTGCCGCGCTCCCAGCTCATCTGGCGGGCGCTGATCGTGGCGCTGATCGGTGCCGGCGGCGCCGGCGCGATCTACCTGTGGCGGACCGGCGCCATCACGCCGAGCAGCGTCCGCGCCTGGCTCGACTCGCTCGGACCGGCGGCGCCCGCGATCTTCGTCGGCGTGTTCGTCGCCGGCGCCTACGCCGGCATGCCCGGCATGGCGTTCGTCGTCGGCGGCCGGCTGGCGTTCGGTCCCTGGCTGGGCTTCGCCGTCGGCTACACCGGCGGCTTGCTCGCCGTGATCCTGCCGTTCCTCACCGCCCGGCTGGTGCGCCGCGCCGTCGCCGAGCCGTGGCGGCCGCGCAATCGCCTGGTCGCTCGCGTCTTCGCACGGGTCGAGAGCCACCCGGTGCGATCGGTCTTGCTCATGCGGCTGGTGGTCTGGTTCAACGCGCCGCTGTCGTACGCGCTGGCGCTCACCGAGATCCGCGTGCGCGACTACGCGCTGGCGTGCGCGGTCTCGCTGGCCCCGGTGGTCGCGGTCGCGATGGTCGCCTCGGGCTGGTTCCTGTAAGATCGGCGCGATGCGATCGAGCGATACGACGCCGGAGGCCCACGCCGTCCAGCTCGGCGTCTATCGGCGCATGACGATCGACCGCCGCCTCGAGCTGGCGCTCGAGATGTCGGAGGCGGCGCGCCGCACGTCGATGGACGGCATCCGCGCTCGCCACCCCGACTACGACGAGCACACCGCGATGCGCGCGCTGTTCCGCGTCCTCCATGGCGAGGTGCTCTACGCCAAGGTCTGGCCCGGCCAGCCCGCGCCGGCGCCGTGAGCGGCCCCGGCGATACGATTCGCTGGCTGACCGAGATCCTGGTTCAGCTCGGGATCGCGCACATGGTCGTAGGCTCGTTCGCCAGCTCCGCACACGGCGTGCCGCGCACGACCCAGGACATCGACGTCGTGTTCGATCCGAGCCCGGACGCGCTGGAGCACTTTCTCGCGGCGATCGATCGCGACCGCTTCTACGTCGACCTCGACGTCGCGCGCCAGGAGCTGCGGTGCCGGGGCATGTTCAACATCATCGACCTGACGACGGGATGGAAGGTCGATCTGGTGTTTCGCAAGGACACCGCTCATGCGCACGAGGAGCTGCGCCGGCGGGTGGCGGGGTTGATCGCGGGGGTACCAGCGGCGCTGGCGACGGCCGAGGACGTGATCATCGCGAAGCTCGCCTGGGCGCGCGACAGCCAGTCCGAGCGCCAGTTCGCCGACATCGCGGGCATCCTCGCCATGCGTGGCGACCAGCTCGATCGCGCGTATCTCGATCGCTGGATCGACGAGCTCGACCTGCGGCCCACGTGGGATCGCGTGCCGGTCGAGCGGTCGTCGGCGCGCCCCATGTAACCGGCGCCGGGTTCGCCTCCACTCCTGGGGTGGAGGAACTCATGCGCACGTTCTCGCTCGCCGCCGCGACCCTGGTCGCCGGCTGTGCCGCCACCCGTCCACCCGCGCTGCGCCTCGACCGCGTGGTGCTGTTCCAGAGCGGCATCGGCCACTTCGAGCGCTCGGGCACGCTGGTGACCGATCGGCTGCGCCTGGTGCTCCGCCCGCACGAGGTCGACGACGTGATCAAGACGCTCACCGTGATCGACCAGGACGGCGAGGCCCAGCAGGTGGCAGCCGTCCTGCCGACGCCGGCCGAGAGCGAGGGCGGCCGCGTGGTCGTCGACGTCGTGCTCTCGAAGCCGGGCCGCCGGGTGACCGTGTCGTACGCGGTCCCGACCGCGGCGTGGAAGACCACCTACCGCGTCGCGCTGCCCGACCAGCCGGGCGGCGACGTGCTGCTCCAGGCCTGGGCCATGGTCGACAACGTCTCCGAGGAAGGCTGGGAGGGCGTGCGCCTGACGCTGGCCACCGGCGCGCCGCTGTCATTCTCGACCGACCTTCGCACCCCCCACTTCGTGCCGCGGCCGGACGCCAGCGGCATCATGATCCAGCCTGGCGCGCTGGCGCCGGTCACCGCCGAGAGCGCATCGCCGGGCGACCGCGACGGTGACAGCATCGCCGATGCCAGCGACAGCTGCCCCGGCGCCGGTGAAGATCGAGATGGCTTCGAGGACGACGACGGCTGTCCCGACGCCGACAACGATCACGATCGGATCGCCGATGTCGACGATCGGTGCCCCGACGAGTCCGAGGCCTACAACGGGCTCGACGACGACGACGGATGTCCGGATCGCGGACGCGTGGTCGTGACCGCCAACCAGATCGTCATCCTCGACAAGATCTACTTCGGCGCCGGCGCCGCCAGCCCCGGCGTCGCGGCCAGCCCGATCCTCGACGCGGTCGCCGCGGTGTTGCGCGGCAATCCGGACATCACCAGCGTCGCGATCGCCGGTCACGCCGCCGCCGGCGAGACCGACCCGTGGGGGTTGTCGGCGCGGCGCGCCGCCGCGGTCCGGACCGCGTTGATCGAGCGCGGCGTCGAGCAGACGCTCGACATCCGTCCGTTCGGCGACACCATGCCGATCGGCCGCGCCGCGAGCCACGACCAGCGCGTCGAGTTCGAGATCGGCGACCGCGCCGCCGACGGCGGGGCCGGCGGCGGCAGCCGGCGATCGGGCTCGGCGCGGCTCGAGCGCAGCGTGCGCGCCACCACCACCACCACCGAGGTCGCCGGGTCGACCCGTCACGAGCTCGGCGAACGGGTCACGGTGCCGAGCGGCACGTCGACGCTGGTGTCGGTGCTCAGCCGCCGCGTCGTCGGTCAGGATGTCTTCCTGTTCCGCCCCGACCCCGGCGCCCCGGGCTCCGACCTGCACCCGCTGCGCGCCGCACGGGTCGAGCTACCCGCCGGGCTCGGCCTCGAGCCGGGACCGGTCGCGGTCTACGCCGACGGCAGCTTCGCCGGCGAGGGCCTGATGCGACGGACCGCCGGCGGCGAGACCACCTACCTGCCCTATGCCGTCGACGGCGGCACGCGGGTGCGGGTCGCGACCACCGGCGACGAACGGCCGTCGCGACTGGTCGCCATCGACCGCGGCGTCGCGATCGTCGAGAACGCGATGATCCGGCGCACCACGTACTCGATCGAGGCCGGTGCTCGACCGGCGACCCGCATCTTCCTGCGCCACGTCCCGACCAGCGGCTACACGATGGGCGACCTGCCGCCGGGCGCCGAGCGTGGCGACCATGCCGTGCTGGTGCCGGTGCCGCTGGCGCCTGGCCGCACCAGCAAGCTGGTCATCGAAGAGCGCCAGCCGGTCGAACGACGCCTCACCATCCTCGATCGCGACGGCGCCACCCTCGGCCTCTACCTCGAGGGCACCAGCCTGCCGCCGGCGATGCTGGCGCGGGTCAAGGACATCGCCGTCGCGCGCGCCGAGCTGGGCAAGGTCGAGACCGAGCTGGCCGCCCTGCGCCAGCAACTCGCCGACGTCACCGCGCGCGCCGGTGATCTCGAGCGCAGCCTGACCTCGGTCGGCAAGCTACCGGGCACCGACGCCGCCGAGCTGCGCAAGCGCCTCATCGCCAGCCTGACCGCCGCCAGCGCCCGCGCCGACGATCTGTCGCGGTCACTGGCCACCGCCAGCGCCCGTCAGATCGAGGCCCGCATCAAGGTCCAGACCGAGGTCGAGGGCCTCACGCTCGAGCCGTCCGCTCCGCCGTGAGCGCGGCGGCACGGTATCAGATACGCTGGCGCCCGTGCCCGAGCCGGTCGTGAGCTGGACGCCGAGCGAGGCGTGGCTCGTCGCCGAGCTGGCTGGTCGCGCGCTGGTTATCTCGCTCGACGGCCGGCCGCCGGTTCGCCTGGGCGCCGCCGGTACGGCGGTCGAGGTGATGGGGACCGCGGAGGAGGTCAGCCTCGAGCTGCGGCTCGACGCCGGCCGTGCAACGGTGGCGCTGGCGCCGGTCGACGGCGAGCCGGACGGGCATCGCTGGCGCGCGGCGTGGGCGATCGAGCTGGTGCGGCCCGGCCTTGGCAGCGGCGCCGCCAACGAGTCGTGGACGCTGACGGCATCGACCCCGCCGATCGAGATCGACGACGCGCGGCGGGCGCCCCTGGTTGCCCACCTGCGCGTGCAGCGGCGCGGGCTGATCCGATCGCTCGACGGCCTCGAGGAGGTCATTCCGATCCACGACGCCGCCGGGTACTGCTACACGCGCCAGTCGACGCGCGCGACCACCACCGCGGGCGGGCTACCGCCGTGGGCGGCCGCGACCGAAGCGGAGCCGATCGCGTGGTGGGAGATCGATCTGGGCAAGCCGAGCTTCGTCGCGGCGGTCCACGCTGACCTCGACGGCGTGGCGGCGGGAGCGCGGGTCACGATCGTCAGGTTCAGCTTCGCGACCCCGGCCGGCGACCCACCGCCGGGGAGCTACAGCCACGAACACACCGCCGCCGCCGCCGGCAGGCTGCGGGTCGAGGTCGACGACGGTTGCGTCGCTCGCTACGTGCGCATCACCCTCACGGCGCCACCGGGCGGCACCGCCGCGCTCGCGGTCGCGGCGTGCCAGGTGCTCGCCGCCGAGCTGTTCGCCGACACCCTGCTCGCGACCATGCGCCGCGCCTTCGCGCTGCACCGCGACCGACCGCTGTTTCTCGCCAGCGCGCCCGACCCAGCGTTGGGTTATGGCGAGGTCTGGACGCAGGCGATGGCGCTCGGTCGCGCGCTGGCGGCGCGCGTCGATCCGGACCCGGCCGCCCACCACGACGGCCGCATCTTTCTCGCCATCGCCACCCGTAACCGGCCGGAGTGGATCATGGCCGACCTGGCGGCGATCGCCCGTGGCTACGTGTCGGTGCCGCTGGCGCCCGACGACGGCGCCGAGCGCGCCGCCAGCGTCCTCGCGCTGACCCGGCCCGCGATCCTGGTGTGCGAGGCCGCCGACGCCGACCGGCTCGCCGCGCTCGCGCCGGGGCTCCGCCTGCTGGTGGTGTGCGACGCCAGCGAGGAAGCGGCGCGGGCGTGGCCGGCGCTCCGATCGGGGGCCGGACCGGCGCGGGTTCGCGTCGAGGACCTGATCGCCGCTGGCGCCAGCGCGGCCCCGCCGCCGCCGCCGCCACGCCGCGAGGACGAGCTGTACACGGTCCTGTTCACCAGCGGCAGCACCGGGACGCCGCGCGGCGCGATGCGCAGCTACGCCACGTTCCACGCCATGCTCGCCACCTACGGCGTCGGCCAGCCGGCGCGCCATCTGTCGTTTCAGCCGCTCTCCCATCTGAGCGAGCGCATGTTCCTGCCCGGGCTGCTCGTGCACGGCGCCGCCATCGCGTTCTCGCGTGGCGGTGCCCACCTGATGGACGAGCTGCGCGGGTTCGAGCCGACGCTGCTCGGCTCGGTGCCGCGCCTGTTCGATGTCCTGCATGCCAGCTACCAGCGGCGATTGCGGGCGGCGATCGCCGCCGAACCTGACACCCCGCGCGCGTCGCACGAAGCCCGCGCACTTGCCGAGGCCCGGCTGGCGTTCGGCCGGAATCTACAGTCGCTCTCGGTCGGCAGCGCGCCGGTCAGCCCCGAGGTGCTGGGCTTCCTGCGCCGCTGCTTTGCCGGCATCTGGGTCACCGAGGGCTACGGCAGCACCGAGGTCGGGACCATCACCGTCGACGGCCGCATCCAGGCCCATGTCGAGGTCAAGCTGGTGCCGACTCCTGGCGACGCCGCGGATCCCGGTGCGCCCGCCCGCGGCGAGATCTGGGTGCGCACCCCGCACGTGATCGCTGGCTACCTCGGCGATCCAGCGGCGACCGCGGCGGCGATCGACGGCGAGGGCTACTTCGCCACCGGCGATCTGGGTGAGCGCGGCGCCGGCGGCACGGTGCGGGTGATCGGCCGCCTGCGCAACACCGTCAAGCTCGCCCAGGGCGAGTTCGTGTCGGCCGAGCGCGTCGAGGCCGCGCTCGCGACGGCGGCGATCGTCGACCGCGTCTACGTTCACACCGCCGCCGGCGCGCCCGGGATCGCCGCGCTGGTCCTGCCGCACCGCGACGCGCTCGGCCGCCTGCTCGGCGACTCGGCCGCGCTCGAAGCGCTGATCGAGCGCCCCGACGCCGCCGCAGCCGTGCTCGCCGCGTTGCGCACCCACGCTCGCCGTGCCGGCCTCGCCGCCTGGGAGCAACCCCGCGGCGTGCTCCTGGTGGCCGAGGCGCCGAGCGTCGACAACGGCCAGCTCACCGCCAGCGGCAAGCTGGCGCGCGGGGCGATCGACCGCCGCCACGGCGCGCGCCTCGCCGCCCTCGCCGGCATTCGCACCGCAGCCGAAACCGAAACCGTAGCCGAAACCGAAACCGAAACCGAAGCCGAAACCGAAACCGAAGCCGCAGCCGAAACCGAGCTCGCATCGCGCATCGCCCGCATCGTGTCGCGCACGCTCGGCCGCCGCCTCGGCCCGCACGACCCCCTCGCCGACGCCGGCGTCGACTCGCTGGCCGCCGCCGAGATCCTCACCGCCCTCGGCGACGACCTTGGCCGCGACGTGCCGCTCGCGCTGTGGTTCGAGGCATCGACGATCGACGACCTCGCCGCCCGCCTTGACAGCTTCGCCGCCCATGGGGCCGCGCCGGCCCATCGAGCCCTCGCCGCCGCCGATCTCGCGCGCACGCCGCCCATCGCGACGCCGCTCGCGAAGCCACGGCTGCCACTCACCACCGTCCTGGTCACCGGCGCCACCGGGTTCCTGGGCGCGCACTTGATCGAGGCCCTGATCACACGCACCTCCCTGCACGTGGTCGCGCTGGTGCGCGCCACCGATGACGCCGCCGCCAGCGCCCGTGTCGCCGCCACCCTCGCTGGCCACGGCATCGCGCCACCTCCGGCCGGCCGCCTGCGCACGATCGCCGGCGATCTGGCGGCGCCGCGCCTCGGCCTCGACGATCGCGCCCACCACGCCGTCGCCGCCGACATCGACGTCGTGCTCCACGCCGGCGCCGTCGTGAGCTGGCTGGCACCCTACGCCAGCCTGCGGGCCGCCAACGTCGGCGGCACGCTGGCCTTGCTCGAGCTCGCCGCGGCCGGCGGCCGCGCCCGTCCATTCCACCTGGTGTCGACCATCAGCACGGCGCCTGCCGACGGTGACGAGACCACCATGCTCACCGAGTCCGCGGCGCAGGCCGGGACGCCGTACGGGCTGTCGAAGTGGATCGCGGAGACCCACGCCCGCGCGGCCGCTGCGAGCGGCCTGCCGGTCGCCGTCTATCGCCCCGCGCTCATCGCCGGCCACGCCCGGCGCGGTGGCGGCAACCCCGACGACTTCCTCCATCGCTATCTCGCCGGCGCGACCGAGCTCGGGCTCTACCTCGATCTCGACCACGCCATCCTCGACATGACGCCGGTCGACTTCGTCGCCGCCGCGATCGTCGCGCTGCTGGTCGCGGCGCCGCTCGGTGGCGGCACCTACCACCTGGCCAACGTCGAGCAGTCCATGACCTACGCCCGCCTCGGCCGCGCCATGATCGCGGCCGGCGTCACCGTCGCGCCGGCACCGTACGACCGCTTCCGCGCCGCCCTGGTGCGAGCCCGCTCGTCGCGCCTCGCCGCGCTGGCGTCGTTCTTCCCGGCGTCGGGCTTCGCGCTCGGCAGCGGGCCGTGGCCGTGCGACCGCACCGTCGCTGCGGTCGCCGAGCTCGGCGTCGTCCGGCCGCGGATCGACGACGCCGTCATCGCGCGTTACCTGCGTTGATTCTGGTGCCCCGCAGCGGATTCCGCTACGGCTGATACACGAAGGCGGTCGCGCCCTGGGCACGCCAGGCGGCGACCAGGCTGGTGAAGTCGGTGCTCACCACGGCACCCTGATCGCGCAGCGCGGCGATCGGCGCGAACACCGTGTCGTCGATCTGCTGCGGTCCGCTGGGTGCCGTGATCGAGGCCGGGTTGATGTTCCATGACGCCGTGAGCGGGTCGCCCGGCGCGACCGTGCCAGCGGCGTACAGCGCGACCAGCTCCTCGACGCCCACGACATCGTCGCGCCACTGACCCACCGCCACGATGTTGCCAGCGGGATCGTCGGTGAAGAAGTCGTCGCGCGCGCGCGGCCGCCAGATGCCGCTCATCAGCGGGTCATTGACGTGGCCAGGCGTGCCGGCACCGATCAGGATGTCGCCACGCCAGCTCGCGGTCGGGTAATGCTCGCCGGCGACCGGCTGGCGGAAGCGATCCCAGGCCTGGAACTGGGTCAGGGTCGGATCCCAGATGTGCCCGCCGATCACGGTGCTGCCGCCGACCTCCAGCACGTCGAGCAGATACGCGACGTCGGTGTAGTTGTAGCCGCCGTTCTCGTGCGAGTGCGGATCGATGACCGCACCGAGATCGTCGCGCAGGTAGCGGAACAGGTTCTTGCCGCCGGTGTCCGCGGTGGTGGTCGCATCCTCGTACAGCCGCGCGGCCTCGAGGTACTTCCAGTCCGGCTGCAGGACCCAGGTCAGATCGTGGGCGCGCGCCCGACCTGCAACATCGATCAGCCGAGCGCGCAGTCCGAGATACTGGTCGCGGCTCCCCTGGGTGCCCAGCGCGCCACCTGGCGTGCTGTCCTCGATGTGGGTGAACAGGATGACCTGCACTCGCCCGGTCGTGACCGCGGCGTCGACGTCACCGCCGCCGCTGCTCGATCCGCACCCGAGGCCGACCGCGCCGAGCATGGCCATGAACATCGCGCTGCGGACGTGGGGCATCGCCACCAGGGTACCAGCGTCGGGACGTTTCCCACCGACGATCATGGCCCCAGATGATAAGAGGCCGGCACGTTCGCACCTACTCACCGGGCTCTTATTGACGCAAAGTCAACAACGACCCCGGAGGTCACCATGGGAACCGAGAACCTCGCCGTCTCTGCCGAGATCCCCCGCCGTCAGGTCGACTTCGTCTTCGACCCCGCGCGGGTGCCCATCGACTGGTACCGCGGCGACCCGTTCCAGAGCACGTTCCTCGACGCGTTATCGTTGCTGTTCCCGGAGGGCGAGCGCTTCTTCGTCGAGTCGGTCAAGAAGCTCCGCCACCACGTGACCGATCCCCGGCTCGACGCCGACGTCACCGGCTTCATCGGCCAGGAGGCGATGCACGGCAAGGAGCACCGCGCCTTCAACGAGATGTTCCAGGATCAAGGTCTGACCTCGGCCGCGAAGCTCGAACGCCAGCTCAAGGGTCTGCTGGCCCTGGTCCGCCGCGGGTTGCCCGCCCGCTCGCAGCTCGCCGCCACCTGCGCCCTCGAGCACTTCACGGCCATGCTCGCCGAGGCCGCGCTCCGCAACCAGCGGATGCGCGACGAGATGGACCCGGCGATCCGGCCGTTGTGGACCTGGCACGCGCTCGAGGAGAGCGAGCACAAGGCGGTGGCGTTCGACGTCTACCGCGCCGCCGGCGGCGGCTACGCTCGCCGCGCTGGCATCATGATCCTCACCACCATCATCTTCTTCGCCTTCACCGCCTGGGTCCACGCGCACTTCCTCGCCCAGCGCCGCCTCCTGTTCCGACCCTGGCGCTGGGCCCGCGGCGCCGCCCACATGTGGATCTACCCGGGCTACTTCACGCGCCTCCTGCCCGCGTACCTGTCGTACTTCCGGCCCGGGTTCCACCCCGACGATCGCGACACCACCGCCTTGCTGGCCACCTGGCGCGAGCGACTGTTCGGCGACGCCGGCGAGCTGCGCGGCAACCTGCGCGGCGCGTGGCCGTCGCAGGAGGTGGCGTGATGAACGCCGCGGCGACCACCAGCGCCAGCGCCAGCGCCAGCGAACGCGTCGGGGTCGTCATCATCGGCTCCGGGTTCGCGGGCCTGTGCATGGCGATCAAGCTGCTCGAGGCCGGCATGGACGACTTCGTCATCCTCGAGCGTGCCGACGCCATCGGCGGCACCTGGCGCGACAATCACTATCCGGGCTGCGCCTGCGACGTGCCCGCGCACCTGTACTCGTTCTCGTTCTTCCCCAACCCCGACTGGTCGCAGACCTACGCGCCGCAGCCGGAGATCCGGGCCTACATCGAGCGCTGCGCCGCGCACTACCAGCTCCACCGCAAGGTGCGTTTCAGCGCCGAGGTCGCATCGGCGGAGCTCGACGAGTCGCGCGCGACGTGGACGGTGCGCACCCGCGACGGCCGCCGCTTCGAGAGCACGGCGGTGGTCGCCGCGATGGGCGGGCTCAGCCGCCCGCTGCTGCCCGCCGTGCCCGGCCGCGAGCGTTTCGCCGGCCGCAGCTGGCACTCGGCGAGCTGGGATCACGACTACCCGCTCGACGGTCGCACCGTCGCCGTGATCGGCACCGGCGCCAGCGCGATCCAGTTCGTGCCCCAGATCGCGCCCCAGGTCGGCCAGCTGCACCTGTTCCAGCGCACCCCGCCGTGGATCTTGCCCCGCGAGGAGCAGACCTTCACCGAGCGCGAGCGGCGCCGCTTCCGCGCCGTGCCCGCGCTGCGCTACCTGCACCGCGCCCGCCTCTACCTCGGTCATGAAGTGCGCGCGCTGCCGTTCACGATCAAGCCCAAGCTGCTCGAGCTGGCCCAGCCGCTCGCGTTGCGCTACCTGCACCGTCAGGTCAAGGACCCCGAGCTGCGCAAGAAGCTGACCCCCGACTACGTGATCGGTTGCAAGCGCATCCTGATCTCCAACGACTACTATCCGGCGTTGACGCGCCCCAACGTCGAGGTCGTCACCGACGGCATCCGCGAGATCACGCGCGACGGCGTCGTCACCACCGACGGCCGCGAGCGCAAGGTCGAGGCCATCATCTTCGGCACCGGCTTCGACATCCACGACTACGTCGGTGGCATGAACATCATCGGTCGGGGCGGTGTCGACCTGGCCGCGCAATGGCGCACCAACCCCGAGGCCTACCTCGGCACGATGGCGGCTGGGTTCCCCAACCTGTTCACGCTGGTCGGCCCCAACACCGGACTCGGCCACAACTCGATCATCTTCATGATCGAGTGCCAGGTCCGCCTGGTGATGTCGTGCTTGCGCGCGATGCGCCAGCGCGACGTGGTCTTGCTCGAGCCACGCGTCGAGGTGGTGCGGGCCTACAACGACGAGCTGCAGCGGCGGCTGGCCGGCACGGTGTGGATGTCGGGCTGCAAGAGCTGGTACCAGAACGCGGCCGGCAAGAACACCACCCTGTGGCCCGGCTTCACCGTCGAGTACGCGGCGCGCACGCGACGCCTGAACGCGGCCGACTACCTGATGCAGCGCCGCGATCAGCTGCCGGCCGCCGTCGCGGTCGCGGCCGGGAGGGCAGCGTGAAGGTCGAGGCCGGCACCCGCGCGGTCGTCACCGGCGCCGGCAGCGGCCTGGGTGCAGCGCTGTGCGCGCTGCTCGCCGCCCGCGGCGCGCGGGTCATGGCCGCCGATCTCGACGAGGTCGCCGCCCGCGCCACCGCCGAACGGTGCGGCCCTGGCGTCCACGCGGTGCGCTGCGACGTCACCAAGCTGGCTGACGTCGAGGCGCTGGCCGCGGCGGCCGACGTCGCGATCGGCGGCGTCGATCTGGTCGTCAACAACGCCGGGGTCGCGGTCGCCGGCAAGATCGGCGAGGTGCCGATCGAGGATTGGCGGTGGGCGATCGACGTCAACCTGTGGGGCGTGATCCACGGCTGCCACGTGTTCGCGCCTCGGCTCGAGCGCCAGCGCCACGGCCACGTCGTGAACGTGGCCTCGGCGGCCGGCCTGCTGTCGCCACCGCGCATGGCGCCGTACAACACCACCAAGGCGGCGGTGGTCGCGCTGTCGGAGACGCTGCACGCCGACCTGCGACCGCACGGCGTCGGCGTGAGCGTGCTGTGCCCGACCTTCTTTCGCACCAACCTCGTCAAGTCGGGGCGCACCTCCACCGACGAGGCGCTGCGCGCCGCCGCCCGCCGCCTGGTCGAGAAGAGCAAGGTGTCGGCCGACGACATCGCCCGCGCCACCATCGACGGCATCGAGCGCGACGCGCTGTTCGTCGCGCCGCAGGCCGACGGCCGCTGGATGTGGCGCCTCAAGCGGCTGGCGCCGGAGACCTTCCTGCGCCTGAGCGGGAGCGTGGCCGAACGGTTGGCGGCCCGCAAAGCGACGCCATGAGTCCCGAGCTCGGCTGGCGGTCGGTCGACCGGGCGGTCCGCGCCATCGTCGGTGCCACCGGCGTGGCGTCGCGCCACGTCGACACCGGTCACGTCCGCCACCACGCCTACGTGGCGCGCGGCGGCGGCCGCCTGCCGCCGGTGGTGCTGCTCCACGGGCTGTCCGACAGCGCCCTGACCTTCATGGCGGTGCTGCGCCGGCTGCGCCCGCACGTGCAGCAGGTCACCGTGCTCGAAGCCGGCGGCCACGGCCTCAGCGGAGAGCCGCGCGCCGAGTACACGCCGGCCGTGCACATGGCCTCGATGACCCAGGCCCTCGACGTGCTGGTCGGCGAACCGGCGATCATCGTCGGCAACTCGCTGGGTGGCGCGACCGCGATGCGTCACGCGCTGGCCCGCCCCGAGCTTGTCCGCGGGCTGGTCTTGATCTCACCGGCGGGGGCGCCGGTCGACGACGACGACACCGCAGCGCTGCGGCGCGCCTTCGATCTCCGGACCGCCGATGACGCGGTGCGCTTCCTCGATCGCATCTGCGTCCGACGGCCGCCGGCGGCGCGCTTGCTGGCCGGCAAGCTGATCGACCAGGCCGGACGCTCGGCGGTCCGCGACCTGCTCCGCACCGCGTCGGCGGCCGACGCGCTCACCGCCGCCGAGCTGGGTCGGATCGCGGTGCCGACCTGGCTGCTGTGGGGTCGCGCCGAACGCCTGCTGCCGCCATCGATGTTGACGTACCTGCGCGCCCACCTGCCGGCGCACGTCCTGGTCGCCGCTCCGGAGCGGTTCGCCCATTGCCCGCATCTGGACCAGCCCGATCGGGTCGCACGGGTGATCCTCGACTTCGCCACGGCGACCGCCGGAGCCAGCGCCCGGCTGACGCCGCAGACCCTGGCGCGACGGGCGGGCTGAGTGCACCCTCCGGGGGTGACGGCGGGACCACGCAAGCCGCTGCGACCGGCGACGCCGACGCCGACGCCGGGCGCCGACCCCGACGAGTTGCCGACGGTGACCGGTGGGCGTGGGGCGGCGGTGTACGCCGCTGCTGGCCTCTTGCCCGGGACCCGCGTCGGCCACTACGTGTTGCAGCACGAGCTCGGCCGCGGCGGCATGGGCCAGGTCTTCCTGGCCCGCGACACCAAGCTCGACCGCAAGGTGGCCATCAAGTTCGTCGTCATGCACAACGAGGCGGCGGTGGCGCGCTTCATGGCCGAGGCGCAGGTGACGGCGCGCTGCACCCACCCCAACATCGTCGTCATCCACGACATCTCGGAGCACCTCGGCGTTCCCTACACGGTGCTGGAATACGTCGCCGGCGAATCGGTCGCCGCCAGTCTGCGCGCTGGCGCGATGGCGCCCGAGCGCGTGACCGCGATCATGCTCCAGGTCGCGCGGGCGGTCGCCGCCGCCCACGCGCGCGGCATCATCCACCGCGATCTCAAGCCCGCCAACATCTTGCTCGCCGCCGATGGCGCGGTGAAGGTCGTCGACTTCGGCATCGCCAAGCATGTCGCGCACCGCGACCTCGAGGGCGACGGCGGGGACGGGGCCGGTCGGCCACCGGACCGCGAGCTCACGGCCGCCGACGAGCTGGTCGGCACCCTCCACCACCTCGCGCCCGAGCAGGTGCGCCGCGACCCGGTCGACGCCCGCGTCGATCTGTGGGGGTTCGGCGTGACGATGTTCCACATGCTGGCCGGCAAGCGGCCGTTCGACGGCGTGCCGCGCGGCGACGTCCTCCAGCATCTCCGTGACCTCGAGACGCCGACCCCGCGTCTCGACGAGGTCGCGCCAGCGACGCCGCCGGCGCTGGTCGCGATCGTGCACCGCTGCCTGCAGAAACGGGTCGACCGCCGGGTGGCCTCCGCCGCCGAGCTGGTCGCCGCGCTCGAGGCGCTGCCCGGGTCGTCGCCAGGTCCGGTCACCGCCGGCGCGGAGCCGCGGCCCGGCGGCAAGCTCGTCGACGAGGCCAGCGAACCGACGACCCGGCGCCACGCGCCGCCCGGCGATCGGCGCTGGTGGCTCGGCGCCGCGCTGGTCGCGATCGCCGCGATCGCCGCCGGCATGTGGGTCGGACGTCGCCACGAGGTCGGCGGCGGCGTCCCGGCTCGCTCGGGCCCGGCGACCCCGGCCGCCGAGTCGCGGGTCGCGTCGCTGTTTGCCGAGATCGACCGCCTCGAAGGCCGGAACGAGCCCGACGCGGCCGCGCGCCTCTACGCCGCGTTCGTCGATGACGAACGCGATCCGGCGGCCCTGACCTTGGCCTGGCTCGGCCACGCCGATCGGCAGCGCGATCGCGGCCAGCGCGAGGCCGCGCTCGACAGCTACGCCGCCGCCTACGGCCGCACCAGCGACCCCGCCGCGCAGCGCCGCGCGTTGCTCGAGTTGAGCGCGATCTACCGCGAGCGCTGGGAGTGGGATCGACTCACGGCGGCGATCGACGTTCACGACCGCACCGCGGGCCCCGCCGATCCGCGCGAGCTGGCGCTCCGCGATCAGGCGCTGCTCGCGGCCCGGTCGCAAGCCGCGGCGCGGTCGCCGGCGACGGCGACGGCGGCGGTCGCGGGATCGCTGCTGGTCGGACGGCACCTCGATCTGACCGCCGCCGAGGTGACCACGGTCGACCTCGACCGCGACGGCGCCCACGAGCTGATCAGCCTCGAGGCCGGTGCGCTGATCGTGCGCAGCGGCGACGGGGTCCGCGAGCTATCGCGGCGCGCCGCCGCCGGCGCCGATTCGCTGCGCTGCGTCGGGCGCGACGCCGCCGGGGCCTGGGCCGTGGTCGCGCCATCGCCATCGGCGGGGCGGGGATGGCAGCTGCTCGACCTCGCGGGCAGCCGGGCACCGGTCGGCCTCGACGCGCTCGCGGCCACCACGCGCGATCACTGCTACGCGATCGACGTCGACGGCGATCTCCGCGACGAGCTGTACCTGGTCGGCGACAACAGCCTGGTCCAGCTGGTTCCCCGGCCCCGAGCGGAGCGCGGCTGGACGGCGCGACCCATCGCGCTCGGCTCCCAGGTCGGCGATGTGATCGGCGGTGACCTCGACGGCGACGGCCGCGGCGAGCTCGTGATCTCGGTCGGCGAGTGGCGGGCGTACGACGTGCGCGTGCTGCGACCCGGACCCGATGGTGAGCTCCACCTCGCCGACCGCGTCCGCCTCGGGGTCGTGACCCACCTGGCCGACCTCGGCCGCGACCGCGAGGGGCGGGCGCTGGTGGCCGCGATCAAGGAAGACACCTACCCCAGCGTCCGCGAGTTGCCCGCGGATCGCCCCAACGGCGCGGCGGCCGGACTGTACGTCTTCGCGATCGCCGGCAGCGGCCTCGAGCTGCTGCGTCGCATCGAGCTCCCGATCCCGCCTGGCGAGCCACCGGCGTTCGGGCCGCTTCGCCCGGTCGACTTCGACGGCGATGGCGTGCGCGATCTGCTCGCGGCGGCCACCGTCGGTGCGCGCCACGACATGGTGGTCATGCACGGCCGCCCCGACGGTGGCTTCGACATCAGCGTCGTCGGCGGCGTGACCCCGCTGGGAGTCGCCAGCACCGACGCCGACCGCGCCGACGAGATCCTCGCCCGCCTCGACGACGAGCCCGGGTTGTGGTTGCTGGGCGCCGGCGACGTCGCGGTGCCCGCGGTCCACGTCGCGCGCCGCGCCGACGCGCCGACCGGCCCCGGCGCTCGCGGCGACGCCGTGACCACCGACGCCTGGCGGCGCGCCGAGGAGCTGGCCCGGGTTGGTCGCGTCGAGGCGGCGGTCGACGCGCTGCGCCGCATCGCCACCGTCGGACCGAACCCCGCCGTCAAGACCGACGCGCTTCGCCGCGCCGCAGCCCTGTTGCACGCCCACGGCCTGCCGGCGACCTCGACCTACGCCGCCCTGGCCGAGCTCGAAGCGCCGGGCTCGCGCGCGCGGCTCGACGCCTTGCTCGCGGCGGCCGAGGAGCACGCCGCCCGGCTCGAGGTGGCCGCCGCCCGCCGCCTGGTCGACGAGGCGACGACCGCGGCCACGCTGACCGTCGCCGAGCGGGCCCGACTCGCCGTCTTGCGTGACGAGCTGGCCGTCGCGCCGTTGCTGGTGTTCGCGGGCGAACCGCTGGCGCCGCCGTGGCGGGTCCACGACCCGGCGCTCGTCAATGTCGTGCCCGGGTCGCGCCGACTCACCGTCGAGACCCTGGTCCCCGGCCCGGTGGTGTCGATGGCGCTGACCCGCAAGGCCGATCTGGTGACGCTCGCGTTCGACGCCGAGATCACACGCACCGAGTGGGCCGGCAGCGTCCGCGTGCGCCTCGGCCCGAGCGACCGCACCGCACCCGGCGCGGTGTTCGTCGAGATCGGCGGGCGCGGCGGCGGTGGCATCTTCCAGCGCCGGCGATTGTGTGGGCTCGAGGCGGTCGGCGCGGTCGCGCGCGCGACGCCGCTGGTCGACGCCGACGGCGTCGCGGTCGTGCACGTCGAGGTGGCGGCGCGTCCGGCGCAAGGCCGCGGCCATTGCGCCATCGTGGTCGACGGCGTCACCGCCAGCGCGGCGTTCGCCGCCACCACCTCCGCGCGGGGCGCCAACCCGGGCCTCGATTGGGAGCTCTCGATCGAGGGCGGCGGTGACGCGATCATGACCTCGGCGTCGGTGCGCTTCGCGTCGATCACCATCTCGGGCTTCGCGGCCGCCACCCCGGGCACACCGTCGGCCGGCGACGCCGCCATCGACGACGCGGCCCTGGCGCTCGCCGGTCACCGGCCGGTCCACGCCCGCGCCGCGCTGGCCGCGCTCCCGCGTCCGGTCGCGACCACCTGGCGCGCGCGACGGCTCGCGATCCTGGCTGCCGAGATGGCCGGCGACCGCAATGGCGCGGTCGCGCACCTGGCCGCCGCGCTGGTGGCGGCGGCACCGCAACGGCCCATCGACGCCCAGCTCGCCATCCTGATCCGGGCCCGCGACGGGCAGTTCGCGCCCCTGGTGCGCGCTGCCCTCGGCGGCCGGATCGCACCGGCGCTGCACGCAGCGTGGGCGAACGTCGCGGCCCACGATCTCGACGAACCCCGGGTCCGCACCGCGCTGATCCGCGACCTCGCCGATCTGTTGTCGCCGACCCCGACCACCGCCGCGGCCACGCTCGCGCTCGGCGGCTTCCTGGGCGAAGCCCTGCTCGCCGCCGGGCGCCCCGATGACGGCCGCCGCGCCCTCACCGACGCGCTCGGTCGCCTGCCGGCAGACGCCGCGCCCGAGGTTCGCGACCGCGCGGCGCGGATCGCCGTCCTGCTCGCCATCGACGCCGCCACCAACGGCGACGCTGCCAGCGCGCGGGCCTGGGGGCTGCGCGCGCTCGACCTCGGCGAGCCGCCGGAGCTGGTCGCCGATCGCCTGCTCCGGCACCCGGCCACGGCCGCCCTGGCGTCCGATCCGGCGTGGGCCCGCGTGGTCGCCATCGGCCGCACGCTCGCCGCCCCGCCCTGATCGACTACAGCGTCTTCAGGTACTCGAGCACCGCGCGGCGCTGCGCGGCGGTGAGCGCGTCGCCGAACGTGTGGCCGCCGTTGCCATAGCCGAACTGCGACGTGTCGTAGATGCGCACCCGGCGCTCGGCGTCGGGCTCGGCGTCCTGGCCGGCGGCGAGCGACGTGAAGCGCCAGCCCAGGGTCGCCTCGTCGTAGTCGTTGGTGTCGAACGAACGCGTGAAGTAGGTCGGCCGGGTCGACGAGTCGAGCAGCGCCGCCAGGGTCGGGACCGAGCCGTTGTGCAGGTACGGCGCGGTGGCCCAGATGCCATCGAGCGGCGGCGCCACGTAGCCCCGCGCCGGCGCCAGCGACGACAGCTCGCCGAAGAACGAGCGATTGAACCAGCGTACGTACTCGCCAGCGAACTGCGCCGCCCCCGCCGCCAGCACCGGATCGGTGCCGACCTCGTCGAGCGCGACGATCAGGTTGGGGTACACGCCACCATCGCCGTAGCTGCCGTGGCAGCGCGCGCAGGTGCCGGCGAAGACGTCGTGACCGGTCGCGGCCAGCTCCGCGTCGACGGCGAACGGCCACCGCGGCGGCTCGAGACCGAGCAGGAACGCGCGGATGTCGGGAAAATAGGAGTCGATCGCCCGCGCCTCGGCCACGGTGTCGACGCACAAGGTCGACGCCGTCATCATGATGCGCGCGTGATCGCCGCGGCCGGCGCCGACGTAGAACATCGCGTGCTTCTTCTTCATGTGCCACCACGGCGGCACGTCGACCGGCACCACGATCGCCGGCGGCAGCGGCAGCATCGGCTGGTTGCTCCACGCCAGCGTGTCGGCGTCGCGGTGCGCGAACAGCACCGCGGCCAGGTTGTCGGCCGGGTTCACGCCGACCGTCTTCGTGATCGTGTACGGCGCCACGGCGACCACGCGGTCACGCCACTTCTCCCATTCCGTCCGCTCGGCAGCGTCGGTGATGAGCCCGCCGGCCAGCACGGCGAGCCCGGAGACGTCGTCGGTGTAGTCGTCGGTGTGCGTGCCGAGCCCGATCACGAGCTGGCCGCGCAACGTCTCGGCGTGACACTGCAGGCAGTTCGGCGACACGACGTCGACGCCGCTGCTGGTGCGGAACGCGTTGAAGTTGTACGGCAAGGCAGCGTTGGCGCCGCCGCGGTCGAGCCGCGCCCAGGCCGGCGCCGGCGCGAACACCTGATCGTAGGCCGACCGCGGTACGCCACAGCCGACGTAGCCGTTCTCGATCAGCGCCCGCCAGCCGGCGTCGGCATCACCCGGCCGTTGCGCGGCGGGCGGGATCGGCCCCACCGGCGACTCGATCGGAGCCGCATCGGTGCAGGCCCCAAGCGCGACCGCGGCGATCAGCACATGCGTGCGCATTGTCCCCATGAGCGCGCCTATACTACGTCGCGAGCGATGGATGGCGAAAAACCACGCCGGCCGCCGCGGGCGACGAGCCCGGGCACGATCGTTCTCGACGTGCCGGTGTTCGGTCAGCGCGAGGCCGAATGCGGGAACACCTCGCTCAAGGCGGTGCTGTGGCACCTCGGTCGCCGCGTCTCGGCGGCCGAGCTCGCGCGTCTCGCCGGCGCCGACCGCGACGGCATCAACCACGCTGGCCTGGTCGCCGCGGCCGGTCGCGCCGGTGCCGCGGTGTTCGAGCGCGCCGGCGGCTCGCTCGCCGAGCTGCGCTGGTTTCTCGGCCGCGGCCATCCGGTCATCGTCGGCTGGTGGTCCCTCGACCCCGGCGACCATCACTTCGATCCGGCCTGGTCGCTGGCCGAGCGCCGGCAGCGCGACTGCGGCCACTTCTCGGTGGTCATCGGCATCGACACCACGCGGCTGCTGTTGATGGATCCGCAGTGGGAGCGGCGGGGTGGGCGCTGGCGGGTCGTCGGCCGCCGCTGGATGCCGCACGCGACCTTCCGTCGCGCCTGGTACGACACCGACACCGACGCCTACCAACGTGTCGTCCGCTGGTACCTGGTGGCGCACCACAGCGGCGAACGCTTCGCGCACCGGTTTGGCGGCGGCACCGATCACGACCGGGACGCGGACGCGGTCAGGGCCAGCGGGTGACCGAGCGCCTGCGCATCGCGATCGTGGGCGCCGGATCGATCGGCTGCTACGTCGGCGGCAAGCTGCTGGCGGCCGGGACCACCGAGGTCGTCCTGATCGGCCGGCCGCGGCTGCGCGACGAGCTGTCGACGCACGGCCTGACCGTGAAGGACTTCGATCGCGCGGTCACCATCCCGGCGTCGCAGGTCGTGGTCGAGACCGACGTCCGCGCACCGGCGGTCGCCGCGTGTGACGCGGTGCTGGTGTGCGTCAAGAGCGCGCAGACCGAAGAGGTCGGCGCCCAGCTCGCCGGCGTGCTGCGCCCCGAGGCCGTGGTCGCCAGCTTGCAGAACGGGGTCCGCAACGCCGACACCCTGCGCGCCGCGCTCGGCGACCGGCGGGTGCTGGCGACCATCGTCAGCTTCAACGTGGTGTCGAAGGGCGACGGGCTCTTCCACCGCGCGATGAGCGGGCCACTCATGCTGGAGGCGTGCGATGAACCTCGACCGCGAGCGCTGGTCCGCGCCCTGGCTGCCGCCGGCCTCGACGTCGAGGAGCGCGCCGACCTGGCGCCCGATCAGTGGACCAAGCTGGTCATCAACCTCAACAACGCGATCAGCGCGCTGTCGGGGGCACCGACCCAGCAACTGCTCCTGTCACCAGGCTACCGCCGCATCCTGGGCGCGGTCTGCAGCGAAGCGCTGGCGGTCCTGCGCGCGGCCAAGATCAAGCCGGCCCGGCTGCGCGGCGTTCCGCTGCGCGTGATGCCGACGGTGATGCGGCTGCCCACGCCGCTGGTCCGCCTGGTCACGCGGACCCAGATGCGGGTCGACCCGGAGGCGCGTTCGTCGATGTGGGAGGACCTGACCCGAGGCCGCCCGACCGAGGTCGACTACCTCAACGGTGAGATCGTCCGCATCGCCGAGCGCAGCGGCGTCGCGGCCCCGCTCAACCGCCGCATCGTCGAGCTGATCCACGCCGCCGAGCGAGCCGGCCCCGGCTCACCGGGGCTCGACGCCGCGACCTTGTGGACCACGATCGCCGGCCCGTAGCGCCTCCGATCGGGCCGCGCTCAGATGCCGACGACCAGCGGCAACCCGGCCTTCGCCCACCCGACCGTGCCGCCTTCCACGTTGTACAGCTTCGAGAAGCCGAGCCGCTCGGCGAGCTTCGCCGCGGTCAGGCTGCGGACGCCCCTGGCGCACACGAAGATGATCGAGTCGCGCCGCAGCGCGCGCTCGGGATCGGCACGCAGCTGATCGAGCGGCACCAGGCGCGCCTGCGCGATGTGGCCGCTGGTCCACTCGGCCTCGTCGCGGACGTCGACGACGTCGGCGTCGCCACTCGAGATGATCTCAGCAGCCTCGGCGGGTGACAGCGTCGCGACCATGCATCCGTTATAACGGAGGCCGCGATGATAGGCAAGAGGTCTGTTATGACGGATGGCGGAAATGACGGGAGTGGCTAGCCGCGCCCAGCCTGGATGCGGCGCAGCGCGTCGACCAGCGCATCTATGTCCTCGCAGACATTGTAGAAAGCCAGCGAGGCCCGGACCGTCGCCTCGAGACCATAGCGACGCAGGATCGGCTGCGCGCAATGGTGTCCGGAGCGCACCGCGATGCCCTCCTGGTCGAGCCTGGCGCCCACATCTTCGGTGCGCTGCCCGTCGAGGATGAACGACAGCACGCCGGCCTTGGCGGGCGCGGTGCCGATCAGCGTCAGCCCCGGCACCGTCATCAGGCGCTCGGTCGCGTAGACCAGCAGCTCGTGCTCGTAGCGATCGATGTTGTCGATGCCGACCCGGGTGACGTAGTCGAGCGCCGCACCGAGCCCGACCGCGTCGGCGATGTTGCCGGTGCCGGCCTCGAAGCGCCACGGCGGCGGCTGGTACGTGGTGCGCTCGAACGTCACGTCCTGGATCATGTTGCCGCCGCCCTGCCATGGCGGCATCGCGGCCAGCACCTCGCGCTTGCCATAGACCACACCGATCCCGGTCGGTGCGAACACCTTGTGGCCGCTGAACACGTAGAAGTCGCAGTCGAGCTGCTGGACGTCGACGCGCATGTGCGACACCGCCTGCGCGCCGTCGAGCAACACGGTGGCGCCATGGCGGCGCGCGATCTCGATCATCTCGCGCGCTGGCGTGATGGTCCCGAGCGCGTTGGAGACCTGCGTGAACGCGACCAGCCGGGTGCGCGAGTTGAGCAGCTTCTCGTACGCCTCGACGATCACGTCGCCGCGATCGTCGACCGGCGCGATGCGCAGCTGGGCGCCCTGCTCGGCGCACAGTTGCTGCCACGGCACGATGTTGGCGTGGTGCTCGAGGTGGGTCAGCACGATCTCGTCGCCGGCGCCGAGGTTGCGCCGGCCCCAGCTCTGGGCGACCAGGTTGATGCCCTCGGTGGCGCCGCGCACGAAGATGATCTCCTCGGTCGACGACGCGCCGATGAAGCGGCGCACCGACTCGCGCCCCTGCTCGTAGGCGTCGGTGGCCCGCGCCGCCAGGGTGTGCGCCGCGCGATGGATGTTGGAGTTCTCGTGCTCGTAAAAGTACGAGATCCGATCGATGACCACCGCCGGTTTGTGCGTGGTGGCGGCGTTGTCCAGCCACACCAGGCGCTTGCCGTGGACGCGTTCTTCGAGGATCGGGAAGTCCTTGCGCAGCAGGTACGGATCGAACGGGTTGCTGCCGAGGTCGCGCACCAGCGGCTCCGACACCGGCGTGATCTCGTAGGCCTCGACGCGCGGCGCGCCCAGCTCGCCCGGGGCCGGCGCCGACTCGAGGCCGAGCGCACCGGCCGCGGGCAAGAAACCCGGCGGCGCATCGATGGCGGGCGCGGTGACCACCGGCAGCCGGAACAGCTCGCCGGCCGGCATGGCGCCCGGGTCGGCACCGCCCGTCGCGCCGAGCAGCAGCGGATCGAACGCCGGCGCGGTGGAAAACGGCGGCGATGCTGCGAACGGGACGCCGGCCAGGTCCGGCGCCAGCCCCGACCCCGGGACCGTCGGCGAGCTCACCGCCGCGGTCGCTGCCGACAGCGGCGCCATCGGCACCGGCACGAGCGAGGTTCCGAACAGCTGGTTCGCCATGCCGGCGATCAACTGCGTCATCGCGAGCGGATCGTCGGGGCTCGCGAAGCTGGGCAGGTTGGGCGGTGGCGCCGCCGCCGCGGTCGCCAGCCCGGGGCTGCCGGTGGCGAGCGCGTTGGGCACCGGCGCGGGCGCGAGCAGCGGCGCGACGCCACCACCGGCGCCGATCTGGCCGAGCGCACCCTTCAGCTCCGGTGGAACGTCACTTGTACTCATGGGTTCGGTCTCGCGTGCCCTCGCCCTGGCAGCACCGCGCGCGGCGGTGAGCATGCCATCGAGCGGCGCACCGAGGTCGTGGAGCGGTCCTTTTCTGAAGCCGTCACCGACGCCAGGCGGTCAGCGTCGCGGCCGCACGCGCACGTCAGGGCTGGGCTCCGAACGTGGCCCGGAGGTAGGCCAGGACGTCGCGCTGCTGCGCGTGGGAGAGCACCGAGCCCCAGGGCGGCATGGTGCCGATCCTGCCGCTGGTGCCGCGGGCGATGGTGTCGAGCAGGACGCCGTCGGGTTTGGCGAGGATCGCGGGATCGCCGACGAAGTCGCCGGCGACCTTGCCACCGAGGCCGCGGCCGTCGGGCTGGTGGCAGGTCTGGCAGTAGGTGAGGTAGACCGCCTGGCCGGGGAGGGTGCTCGGTGGTGGCGCGGGCGCGGTCGGCAGGCCGAGGCCGCGGCTCATGAAGGCGGCGCAGACGATCACGACGAGGATGCACGGGAGCTGGAGGACCGCGAGCTTGAACATGCGCTCGAACTGGCCGGGGCGGGGCTCGATCGTTTGCTTGCGGGCGTGGCGGAAGTGCCAGGGGAGGACGACGTACTGGAGGTACATCTCGAGCGTCCCCAACGCGATGAGCGCGCCCACCTTGGTCCAGAAGATCGGGTTCTCGGTGTAGAAGGCCAGCGGCTTCTCGAGCTCGGCGAACAGACGCCAGAACCCGGCGCCGAGCAGCAGCACCGAGCCGATGCCGTTGCCATTGTCGGCGAGCCGCGTGCCGGGCACGTCGTGGCGGCGCAGCGCGATCAGGCGCAGCGTCAAGAACGTGCACACCATGGCGATGCCGATGATGTGGAGCGCGGAGGCGATGGCGGGGGTCAAGGCCGGCCATGGTAACCCGGGTTGGCTGCGGTCGAGCCACCTCGCCCGCGGCTGACCACGAACGGCACGACGGCCGGGACCGTCGTTCAGGGCTTCGCCCGCACCAACGCGTCGACGTTTGGCAACGCGAAGTCGATGTGCCCGTGCTTCCCCTGCCCAGCCTTCTTCACAGCTCGCCGAGCTCGCGCAGGGTCACGAACACCATGAGCGCCGAGAAGGCCGCCGAGGCTGGGTCCCAGTGCATGAGCCACGGCGGCTCGGCGTCGTCGAGCTGGTGGTCTCCGTGGACCTCGCGGAGCTCGCGCACGATCGCCGCCTGCACCGCGTCGGCATCCCAGTCTCCGCGCCAACGGGTGGGTCCCTGGTCACCGGTGATCCCGGTGGAACTGGTACCCACCGACACCGACGGTGACACTGACGGTGCCGGTGTCGCTGATCGCGATCTTGTCGCCGGCCTTCTTCGCGTTGACCTCGACCATCGCGGCGTCGAAGCCGAGCTTCTCGAACGCGTCGAGCGTCCCGCGCGCGGCGTCGACGTCCTTGCCGAGCACACGCGCCAGCGCCTCGACGAACTTGCCGCGCTGCTCCGCCGGCAAGAACGTCGCGAGCTCGTGCTGCATCGCCTTGCCGTTCATGAACGCCCGCTTCGCGCTCATCTTCCACAGCAGCGCCGGCGGCAGCTTCGCGTTCTCCACGCCGGCGTTGTCGATGCCGCTCACGCCCTTCTGCAGATCGCCACCCTTGCCCCACTCGTCCATGAGCTGCGCCATCTGCTCGGCGTGCGCCGGGTCGCCACTCTTCTTCTTGGTGGTGTTGACGATCAGGCTGACGTCGGTCTTGTCCTCGGCGCGCTGGACCGTCGGGGCGCGGGTACCCTCGGCCCCCGCCGCCGCGGTGGCAAATTCTTGCCACGCTGCACCGCCGGGCGAGGGCTCGGTCACCATCACCGACGCCGCCCAGCCCGGCGATGTCTCATCCCCGGCTCGCCGGGTGCCAACGGTAGCTGCCACCCGCAAGCCTTCGAGCCCGACGGCACGCGGTACGACATCGGCGCCCACGGCGGCCCACTCGCCGCCGCGGTGACGCGGTGACGATCGGGTACTTCGTGCCGCGCGATGGGGCGATCGCGCTCGGCGCCCTGCTGCTGCGCCGCCGCCGCTCAGTCGCGTGACTCGGCGTCGAGGTACGGGAGCCGCGTCGCCAGCGAGAGGCCGTCGAGCAGCTCGCGCCAGCTCGGCTCGTGTGCGACCAGCACGTCGTCGAGGATGCCGGAGTAGAAGCCGCGCGTCGCCAGCATGTGGCCGCGGTTCAGGTCGACGGCGTCGATGCGGTCGCCGGCGTCGATGCGGGCGCCGGCCAGCGCGAGGAGCTGGATCACACCGATCCGCACCAGCCCGGCGCCGGCATGCCCGCCGACGAGGACGTGGCGGCCGAACAGCTGCTGCCGCAACGAGATGCGGAGCGCCTGGTCGATCTCCGCCGCAGGGACCGCCGCCGCCGTCGCTCGGCCGCCGTGGGTCGCGAGCGCGCCGGCGGTGTGGTCGATGAGGACGGCGAGCTCGCCGAGGCGCGCCGACGACGCGCCGGCCCGGCCTTCATCGATGGCCGCGGTCAGGGCGCGGCCGAACGCGCGCAGCAGCGTGCCGAGGGTGCGCGCGCCCCGCGCCGCCGCCTCGTCACGCGGGGCCCGGTACCACGAGGCGTCGGCGATGGCGAGCACGGCGGACACGATGGCGTCGGGCTGCCCGGGTTCGAGCGGACACCTCGCCGTCGCGACGGTCAGCGCATCGAGGCAGCGACCGATCGCGTGCAGGGTCTCGCTCGCCGTCCCCAGGTTGCGCCGGATCAGGGTGGTCGCCGCGGTGGTGAAGCGCAGGAACAGCCCGTAATCCCACGCCCAGCCGTCGACGAGCGCGAGCGGATGATGCAGGAGCGGAGGATTCAGGAGCGGGCGCACGCGGTCCAGGTCGTCGACCAGGGGCAGGCCGACGCGGGAGCTGATGGCGAAGGTCGCGCAGCTGCCGCGGTCGACGACGCGGATGCCCTCGATGGTGCCGAACGAATCGAGGGGATAGAGGCGACAGAAGCTCGGCTTGGCGTCGGCGCCGAACCTCGCGTGCAGGCCGCAGCGTTGATCGTCGCCGAGGAAGACGCAGCGGACGCCGGTGCGCCGCAGGTAGCGACCGCCATCGTTGGCCTCGACGTACGGCGGCTCCACGTGAGGGAAGGCGGTGGCCAGATCGAGCGCGTCGAGCCCGGCGACGTCGTCGTCGGTGAGCGGACCGAAGGCGTAGCCCTGGCAGCACGCCCCCGAGCCCTGGCATCCAAACCGCGCGCCGTCGAGGATCGAGGTCGGGACCGCCTCCTCGCGGCGGACCACGCGGCCGAGCTTCGCGACCAGCTGGTCGCCGGCGCCCTCGACGGCGTGGAGCAAGAGCAAGCGCCGCAGCGCCGCATCGACGTCCTCGTCGATGTGGCCGCTGGCGACCAGGGTCGACCTGATGGTGGACCACTCCGCGATGCCATCGAGCACGGGCGCCAGCGCCGCCGCCGCACCCTCGAGCGGGTACCTGCGCTGGAGCAGACCGTCGACGAGCTGGTCGCCCTCGACGTGCACGTGCGCACGCAGCGTGGGCCGGTAGGTCACGGCGCCGGTCAGTACTCGTGGTAGCGGTCGACCTCGACGCCCTCGAGCACACCGATCGCGTCCTCGGTCATCACGGCCGCCGAGCAGTACAGCGAGATCAGGTACGCCGCCGCGCCGCGCGGGTTGATGCCCATGAAGCGCACCGACAGGCTGGGGCTGATCTCACCCGGGATGCCGGGCTGGAAGAGGCCGATCACGCCGCGCTTCTTCTCGCCGGTCCGCATCAGCAGGATGTCGCTCTTCTTGCCGACCAGGTGCAGCTTGTCGCACGGCACCAGCGGGATGCCGCGCCAGGTGATCACCGGCGCGCCGAACAGCGAGATCGTGGGTGGCGGCACGCCGCGGCGCGTGCATTCACGGCCGAAGGCGGCGATCGCCCGGGGATGAGCCAGGAAGAAGCTGGGCTCCTTCCACACCCGCGCGATCAGCTCGTCGAGATCGTCGGGCGTCGGTGCCGCGCCGCGCGGCTTGACCCGCATGCTGTCGTGCACGCTGTTGAGCAGGCCGTAGGTGCCGTTGTTGACCAGCTCGTCTTCCTGCTTTTCCTTGATGCGCTCGACGGCGACCGTGAGCTGCTCCTTCACCTGATCCATCGGGCTGCGGAACAGATCGGAGATCCGGGTGTGGACCTCGAGCGTCGTGGTGACGGTCGTGAGGTTGTACTCGCGGGGTTTCTCCTCGTACTTGACCCGCGCCAGCGGCAGCTCGGAGCTGTCGTCGGGCGAGCACTCGACGGCGAACTTGTCGTCGATGACCCGGTTGATGCGGTAGACGCCGGCCTCGACCGGGGTCCACGGCAAGAGCTGCACCAGCCAGCGCGGCGTGCTGCCGACCCACTGCGGCGGGGTCTTGGTGGTGTTGGCGAGCTGGCGCGCCGCGCGCTCGCCCAGGGTTCGGCTGTCGTCGGGGGTCGCCATGGTTCGCCTCCGGATCTAACACGAGACGAGGTAGCAGCGCTCGGTGAGGGCGACATCGGCCGGGATCCGCGGGCTGGTGGTGGTGCCTTCGTCGAGCACCTCGACCCGGGCGCCGTCGTAGAGCGCGCGCAGCTCCGGCTCGAGCACCGCGAACGGCGGGCCCTCCATGCGCACCTGGTCGTACTCGAGCGTGATGACCAACGCCACGGTGTCGCCAGACAGCAGCGAACGCAGGTGGGTGACGTAGCGGACCCGCAGCGGGGCCGGCAACGCGATCAGCGCCGCGCGATCGTAGACCGCGTCGACCGGCCCCAGCAACGCGCGGCTGGTCGCGAACATGTCACCGACGAGGATCGTGATCGACCCGGCCGCGTACTCGACGAACCCGTCGCGCGAGCGGACCGATGGAGCGACGCCCTGTTCGGTGAAGAAGGCGCGCGCCGCGTCCTCGACCAGCTCGACGCCGGTCACCTGGTGCCCGCGACCGGCCAGGTACGACAGGTCGACGGCCTTGCCGCACAGCGGCACCAGCACCCGTCGCGCGGACCCGAGGCGGTCGGCGTGGCGTTCGAGGTACGCGTTGGGCCGGCCCTCGTGAAACCCGATCCGGCCTTCGGCCCAGCGATCCCTCCAGAACGAGGCATCCATCGGGTCAGTCTCCACTCGTGTTGCAGCGGTCGAGCAGCACGCGGCAGTCGTCGGGCTGATGCATCGTGATCTCGTCCTTCGCGCAGCCGCCCTGGTAGGTCTGCATGAACACCTCCAGCCGCGAGCCGATCCGGAACTCCATCGGCACCTGCTGCCCGGAGCGCGACTCGAAGGTGACCGGGACCTCGGTCGACCCGTCGGCGTGATGGATCTCGACCCGCACCCGGTGCCGGCAATCGCTGCGGCTCGAGGTGGTCGCGATCACGCGCTGGGCCTCGATCGACACCACCCGCGTGCCGTCGACCTTGAACTGGCCCTCGAAACACATGACGGCGTCGTTGTAGTCACGATCGCCCTGCGATCCGAGGTCCTCGAAGTTCACGCCGACCCGCACCACCGGCGTGCCGGCGATCTGCGCCGGATCGACCGGCCCCACGACCGGCGGCGGCGGTGGCGGCACGGTCGACGTCGGTGGCGGCGGCGGCGGGTGTCCATCGGCGGTGCCGCTGGCTCGTCCCCGGGCGACCACGTGCGCCGTACAACCGTGTGCGATCAGCGCGACCAGCACGGCCACACCAGGACCTGAGCGCGGAGAAGTCATCCCGACACCCTCGCCCAAGGCGGGCCGGGCGTCCACTGGCGCGCGGCGCGGATCGCCGGCCCGTCCGTTGTAGGATGTGGCGACCGTGACCGAGCCCGTCACTCTCGAACTCGTGGCCGCTACCGCGGACGTCTCGCTCGCAGACTTCGCCGCCGCGGTGGTGCGCCAGCAACGCGCCGCGAGCTCCACCGTCCGCGGCGTGCTCGCCGCGCTGTGCGCACGCGCTGGCTTCCCGGCTCGCTTGCTGGCGCTGCTGGAGCGTTCGGCGCTGACCACCGCGATGGAGCCGTCGCTGCGGTTTGTCGTCGAGGCCGCCGGTCAGCACCTCGGCGAGATCGGGTTCGAGCCCGGGTTCGAGTTGCTGGTCGGGCTGCATCGCCGCCATCCGCAGCGTGAGGTCCGGATCTACGTCGGCCACGGACTGTTCGGCTTCGGGCGCCGCGGGCTCGATGCGCTCGCCGGTCCGCCCGGCGCTGACCCGGGAGATCTCGATCCGATCGTCAACATGATCCGCCTCAAGGCGGCCCTCCATCGCGGCGACGATCACGCGGCGTTGACCGGCGGCGACGTCGGCCGCCGGCTCGCGCTGCTCGCGGCGCTCGACAACACCATCAGCACGCGCGACCCGGTCAGCGGTGAGATCGATCCCGCCGCCGTCGCTCGGGTCAGCGAGCCGCAGTGGCTGGAGTGGATCGTGGCCGCCAGCCTCGACCCGCCGACCGCCGTCGCGGCCGAGCGGGTCCTGAACCGCGTGCCACGCGAGACCTGGCAGCCGCTCAAGAAACGGCTCCAGGCCGAGGCTCGCACTGCCAAGGCGGCGCTACCGGCGACGACCGCCAAGCGCAAGCCGAGCGCCAAGGGAGCATCGGGCGCCGCCATCGCTGCGCTCGACGAGTCGCTGGTCGAGATCCGCTCCGAGCTCGACCTCATCGTGGGCGAGCTGCGGGCCGCGAACTTCGTCTTCGTCGGCGAGCCGCTCGGCACGCCGGCCGATGATCACGCGGCGCGGCTCGAGGCCCTCGAACGCCAGATCGGCCCGGTGCCGGTCGCCCTGGCCCGGTTCTGGGCCATCGTCGGTTCCGTCGACCTGCGTGGCAACCACCCGGCGTGGGCGCGACCGACCTGGCTCCGCACCGACGCCGACGAGCCGGTCTGGCACGCCGATCCGATCGTGATCTGTTCGCTCGAGACCGCGGTCGAAGAGGCCGACGACGGCGACTACGACGTCACCGACGCCGTCTTGCCCTACGAGCTGGCCGTTGCCGGCGATGCGGTCGCCAAGGCCAACTACTCGGGCGGTCGCACCAGCCTGCGCTGCGGCAACCGGGCGATCAACGTCACCATCGAGCCGCACCGGATCCCGCTGCTCGACTACCTGCGCTCGGCGGTGCTGTGGGGCGGCTTTCCGGGTTTCGCCACCATCCGCGCCCGCCCGCCGGGCTACCCGCGGCCGTCGAAGGTGTTCCAGACCCGCGCGCCGCGCCGACCGCAACGCTAACGGGCCGCTGTCGGCCGGGTCACGACGATCCGGAATGTAGCCGTCCGCGCCAGCGACGAAATTCGCTCAGGCGCAGGCGGTAGCGAACGAGGTTGCCCTCGTGCAGGCCACTCAGCTCGCTGATCGCCATCGCGATGAAGTCCTCGAGGTCCTCGGGTGCGACAATCGGCGCGGTGATCGCGCGGATTCGCGCGTCCTCGATCGGGGCATCGTCGCGCACGATCGTGCTCACGACCTCGGTGAGCTGCTCCCGGTTTCGGAGGCGCAGCGGGTCCGGCTGTTCGGCCGTGGCCCCGTCGTCGTGCTGCTCGAGGGCACGGACGATCTCGTCGACCATCCGGGAATCGACCTGTCTCGCCACGGCCTATTCTGGCGCGAATTCGTCGGATCGCGCCACTATTTATCTAATAAACATAGACACATGAGAAGTTAGTGGCGCGAAGCACCTGGATCGCGCCAGGAAGTGGCGCCATCCAGCTACCAGCCGAGCAGCCGCGCCGCATTGTCGTGGAGGATCTTGCGCCGCAGCTCGGGGCGGCCCTCGGTGGCGACCAGCACCTTCGCGAGCGCGAGCGCGTGGTGATAGAAAGGCCAATCGGTGCCGTAGACGATGCGGTCGGGATCGGCCTCGGCGACCACCTGGCGCATCTGCGACAGGCTGATGCACGACACCTCGAGGTAGGTGTTGGCATGGCGACGCTGGAGGTCGATCGCCTGCGCGCACGCCAGCGCGCCGGCGTGGCCGAGGACGAAGGTGGTGTCCGGATACGCCGCCAGCGGCGGCTCGTAGTTCGGGATCTGCACGAACTTGCGCGCCGACTCGAGCTCGATCCCGACCGGCCCGCAGTGCCACAGCACCGGGATGCGCTCCTTCGCCGCCAGCGCGTATAGCGGCATCGCCTCGGCTGCCGCCGGCATGAACTGCTGGAGCTGGGGATGGAGCTTGAGCCCGCGCGCACCGACGTGCAGCTGCTCTTCGAGTTTCTCCTTCGGCCGCCGCCGGCGCGGGTGGACGCTGCCGAACGCGGTCGTGGTCGCGCGCGCCGTGGCGGTGCGGATCGAGTCGGCGATCGAGTGGCTGGGGAGCCCGATGTCGATGGCGAGGATCGCGCTGTGGACGATGCCCAGGTCGCGGCAGTCGCGCTCGAGGTTGGGTGCGGTGTGCGTCCGTCGCTTGCCACGGCCGGTGATCCCGCCCACCACCAGCTCGCGCTTCAGGCGCTTGATGCCGACCTCGCCGAAGTTGTGGTTGGCGTAGACGTCGAGATCGTGGCGACTGCAACACGGCAGCAGTAACTCGGTGCGCTCGGTACCCCGCTCCAGATCGATGTGGTGCGGCCACAGCGTCGGCACCGCGTAGTGGGCGTGCATGTCGATGATCGGCCCGACCGTGCGGTCGGAGACCACCAGGCGATCGAGATCGAGGTCGAACCACGGCAACCGCGCCAGATCCTCGAGGCGATCGAAGCGGAAGGTCTCGTGCTCGGCCAGCACCGCGGTCATCGGCGGCGGCGATGGTAGCGGATCGCGCGGGTCGCGGGTGTAGCGTCGTGGCCATGCGACTCCTGCTGCCCGCGCTCCTGATCCTGCTCGCCGCGCCCGCGCTCGCCCGCGCCGACGAACCGGCCGCAGCAGCGCCGGCGGTCGATCAACCGCGCGCCCAGGCCGCCATGGCGGCGTACTTCGAGGGCGAGATCCACGGCGGCTACGCGTTGATCGGCATGGGCGTCGCCGGCTTGCTCGCCGGCGGATTCCTGTACCGGCACGGCGCGCCGACCGCCCGCGGCGCGTCGTATCCGCTGCTCGGCATCGGCCTCGTCCACCTGGTGGCCGGAGCCTACGTCGGCATCGCCTCGAGTCGGCGCATCGACACGTTCACCACGCAGATCGCGTCGGAGCCGTCGGCGTTCGTGGCCCGCGAGCGCCCGCGCATGACCGGCGTGTCCACGACCTTGACGGCCCTGAAGATCGCCGAGGTCGTGCTGATCGCCGGCGGGCTGTCGGCGGCCGCCGTCGGCTGGCGCACCGATCGTCCGCGCCTCCGTGGCGCCGGCCTGGCGCTCGCGCTCGAGGCCGCGGCGACCCTCGGCTTCGACGTCGTCGCGGCGCAGCGCGCGACGCGCTACCGCACCGCGCTGGCGCAGACCGAGGTCGCGGTGTGGGTCGAGCCCGACACCGGCGTGGCGACCGCGACGGTCATGTACGCCGGCCGCTTCTGAGCGCGGTCGTCCGTACCGTCCGCGCTCACCGCCCGGGCGCCGCCACCTCGGCGAGCACCTGCGCCGCGTGCGTGGCTGGCTCGACCGGGTCGTAGATCGTCACGATCCGGCCATCCGGCCCGATCAGGAACGACACCCGCCGCGGATAGCCGGGATCGTCGGCGTCGAGCACGCCGTAAGCGGTGCCGACCGCCTGCGTGCGGTCGCACAGCAACCGGAACGGGTACCCGAACTTGTCGGCGAACGCTCGGTTCTTCTCGACGTCGTCGAAGCTGGCGCCGAGCACGACGACGTTGCTGGCTTCCAGCTCTCGGATTCGGTCACGGAATCCGTTGCCTTGGATCGTTCAACCCGGGGTATCGGCCTCGGGATAGAACCACAGCAGCACGTACCTGCCGCTGAAGTCCGCGAGCCGGACCTGGGTTCCATCGTGGGCTTCGACCTCGAACCCCGGCGCGACATCGCCCGCAGCGAGCATCGACATCGGCGCAGATTACCCTGGATCGGCGGCGGCAGGATCGACAGCGGCCGCCAGGCGCAGGCCTTCGATCAGCGCCGCGATCACCGCCAGGCCGTCGCGCCGCACGGCCTGGGCGTCATCGGCGTGGGCCATGCTCATCGCGACCTCGCTGACGGCGGCGAGGAAGATCCGCGCGGTCATCGTGATCGGCAACGCGCTCACCAGTCCTTCGGCGCGCAGGCCGGCGATCAGATCGATCACCAGGCCGAGACCGATGGCGTGATCGAGCTGCCGCCCCTGCAGCCGATCGAGCACCAGCGGCGCATCGCGCAAGACGATACGGACGTAGCTCGGCTCCGACGACGCGGTGAAGAAAGCATCGACCGCTGCCGCCAGGCGCCCCCGGGCGTCGCCGCCGCTGGCCGCGATCGCCGCCATCACCTTCGCCGCCAGTTCCTCCTCCAGCTCGACGTATACTGCCTCGAGCAGCGCCGCCTTGTTCTCGAAGTGGTGATAGAGGGCACCCTTGGTCAGGCCGGCGCGACTCGCGATATCATCGAGAGATGAGCCCGAATACCCCCTGGTCGCAAACTCATGACGCGATGAGTCAAGAAGGGAACGTCGCGTATCTTCAACATGAAGCTGGCGACGCGTGACTGACATTCCATGAGTATGTTACATACCGCGCGTATATTATCAAGCGAGCGGGGGCGCCGCCCCGGAGGATCCGATCGATGAAGAAGCTTGGTTTCGTCACTGCTGTGTCCCCGACCTTGCTCCTGGCTGCCCTCGCCGCGTGCGGTGAGGACAACTTCGCCAACAACTCGTGCGCCGACGTCGCCACCACGTGCGTGCAGGTCAGCGGCGGCGACGTCGAGACGCTGCAGACCACCGTCAACACGATCGAGCCCAACACGACGATCATCCTGGGCTCCGGTCGGTTCGCGATGACGAACTCGCTGACGATCCGCACCGCGGGCACCCACCTCATCGGTCAGGGCATCGACGACACCACCCTCGACTACGGCCCCGCCACCGCGCAGGTCAACGGCGTCGACGTCCAGGGCGACGACTTCCTGGTCCAGGACCTGACGGTGCTCGACGCCCCCAAGGACGGCATCCGCGTCGAGGCCAGCGATGGCGTCGTCTTCCGCCGCATCCGCACCAGCTGGACCACGCCCACCGACCCCACCAACGGCGCCTACGGGATCTACCCGGTGAAGTCGCAGCACGTGCTGGTCGAGGACAGCCGGGCCGAGAACGCGTCCGACGCCGGCCTCTACGTCGGCCAGTGCCAGCACGTGATCGTGCGCAACAACGTCGTGACCGGCAACGTCGCCGGCCTCGAGATCGAGAACACCCAGTACGCCGATGTCTACGGCAACACCGCCGACGACAACACCGCCGGCATCGTCGTGTTCGACCTGCCCGGCAACCCGATCGTCGGCCGCGACGTGCGGCTGCGCGACAACATCATCCGCAACAACAACCACCTCAACTTCGCGCCCGGCGGCACCGTGCAGAGCATCCCGTCGGGCACCGGCACGTTCGCCATGGCCTCGCGGCGAGTCGAGATCACCGGCAACACCTACGAGAACAACAACACCGGCGACATCGCGCTGATCAGCGGCCTGGTGATCGAGAGCGACGAGGCGCTGTGGGAGCTGCAGACCGCGACCCTGTCGGGGGCCTGGAACGATCTCGGGCTCGGCGTCGGCGCCACCGCCGGGACCATCACCAACTTCCGCAGCGAGAACATCGTGGTCGCCGGCAACAGCCACACCGGCTCCGGCCTCCACCCCGACGTCGCCGACCCGCTGATGTTCGGCGTGCTGCTGATCTTCATCTACGCCACCAACCCGGTCGACAGCGTGCTCTACGACACCGTCGGCGAGCCGATGTTCAACTCCACAGATCCGCTGATGAACACCAACATCAACCGGATCTGTGTCGGCGGCAACAGCGGCGGCACCTTCGCCAGCATGAAGCTCGAGGATCAGTCGGCGTCGAACATCATCCCGTTCTTCAAGCCGGCCCGGCCGTTCGCGCCGTTCGACTGCACCACGCTCGCCGGCGGCCCGGTCGCCGACGTCGTGCTGCCCTGAGCTGGCGATGCGGACCATCCGGCGACTCGCGTTGACGGTGGTGGCGGCGCTGGGGGCGCCGGCGGTCGCGGCGTGTGGCGGTGGTGACGATGACGGTGGCGGCGTCGACCTGACCCGCCCGGTCTTCGTCGACGTCGAGGCGCCGCCGCCCGAACGGCTGTCGGCCTACAACCTGTTCGCGTGGGATCCAGTCGCCGGCTTCACCTTCAACGCGATCGATGATCGAGTGGTCGCCTACGACCTCAACGCGCAGCTGTTCTCGGACTACGCCCTCAAGCAGCGCGCGATCTACGTCCCGCCGGGCGCCGCGGCGACGTTCGACCCGACGCTGGCCTTCGAGCTGCCGGTCGGCTCGGTGCTGGTCAAGAACTTCGCGTTCGCGGCCGACTTCCGGGCCCCGACCCAGGACTTGACGCTGATCGAGACCCGCCTGCTGGTCCGCTACGCCGACGGCTGGCGACCGCTACCGTACGTCTGGGACCAAGCCCAGACCGACGCCGTGCTGCGGCCGGCCGGCGACGTCCGCGCCATCAGCTTCGTCGACGACGCCGGGCTGGCGCGGACCTCGAACTACCTGGTGCCGCAACGCAACCAGTGCGAGACCTGTCACGCGCGCAAGCCGACGCCCGATGCCGACCCCGCCATCGTCCCGATCGGCATCAAGGCCCGCCATCTCAACCGCAGCTACGACCACGGTGGCGCGGTCGGCGCGGCCAACCAGCTCGAGCGGTTGAGCAGCCTCGGGCTCCTGACCGGCGCGCCGGCGACGACCACGATCCCGGCCGCCTACGACCTCCGCCCGATCGACACCGGCGGGGTCGCCGCCATCCCGCCCGCCGAGGTCGACGCCGCGGCCCGTTCGTACCTCGACATCAACTGCGCGCACTGCCACGACCCCAACGCGGTGCAGGGCATCACCTCGCAGCTGTTCCTCGGCCACGACAACACCGATCTGTTTCGTCTCGGCTACTGCAAACGGCCCGGCAGCGCCGGCGCTGGCACCGGTGGCTTCGCGTTCGACATCGTGCCCGGCGATCCCGACACGTCGATCCTGTACTTCCGCACCCAGACCGAGGTGGTCGGCGCGATGATGCCGCTGCTGGGCCGCTCGCTGGTCCACACCCGCGGCGCCGAGCTGGTGCGAGCGTGGATCGCCGCCATGCCGCCTGACGACTGCGGCGGTCCCTGAGTCGGCGGGCGGGCGTCAGTCCTGGCTCACGATCACGTCGTCGGTCAGGACGTTGATCGGAGCCGCCCAGACGGTGTTGGCCAGGCGGACCGAGTAGAGCTCGACCAGCTCGCGGGCCTGGAGCCGCGGATCGGCGTCGGGCAACCACAGGCCGAGGCGATGCCGACCGAGCGTGGTGGTGGCGGGGATGTGCACCGTCGCCGTGATCGTGACCGCCTCACCGGGTTGCCATCGACGGGGATCGACGGCAAGCACGGTGCGCGTGTCGTCGAACGTGACGTACACCGGCCGGGCGTTGAACATCGCCGCGTAGCCGGTGTTCACGAGCCGGATCTCGAGGCCGAGCTCGCCGCCCGGCGCCACCGCGCGATCGAACGTCGCCGAGCGCAGCTCGATCCGGTAGCCGAGATCGCGCGCGATCTCCGGGTAACAGCCCTGGGTCTGCCAGCGCTCGAGCACCGCGCGGTGATAGAGCGCGTTCAGGAACGACCAGTGGAGTCGGGCCAGCTCGGCCGTCGCGGTCTCGCAGTCACTGCGCGGCGGGTTGAGCTGGCAGGTCTCGCCACCAACCGGCGTGAAGCGACCTTGGTCGGCGACGACGTCCTTCCAGCGCTCGATCGGATCGGCGTAGGTGCCGAGGTCGTTGACGCTGGCGAGGAAGCAGCTGTTGTGGTGGCCGACGCGCGACGGGTCCGAGCCGTCGAACGCCTGCGCCTCACTGTCCGACGTGCCGTAGGCGTCGACCTTGTAGCGAGGGCTGCGCAACGTGACGCTGCGCGACGGCGGCAGCGCGTGGAGGACCGCATACAGGACGTCGCCGCGATCTCGCGTGTTGTCGAGCCCGTTGGTCGAGCTGTGCCACTCGCCCCATGCGCCTATGAATCCGGCGTCCATCACCGCGATGACGTCGGCGTTCGCCGCCAGCACCGGCTGGAGCTGCGCGATGTGGGCGAGGATCCGCCCCTTGGACGCATCGCGGCCGCTGGCGGCGTCGTTGTAGACGAAGCGCAGGACCACCTTGATGCCCGCGGCGCGCACGGCCGCGAAGCCGGTGTCGAGCGCCTCGAGGAGTGATGCCGGCAGCGGACCATCCCGGTGGGCGTCGAGCCGGACGCCCGCGTAGGCGAGCGTGTAGCCGCGGGCGCGCACCGCCGTGACGTCGCGGCCGGCGATCAGGTCGACGTCGACCATGAAGCCGCGCTCGGGGTTGAGCAGGTCCCGCGTGCTGCGCGGGAAGTGGACGGTGGTCGTCGCACGCGAGCTGCAGGCGATGCCGAGGAGCGTGACGAAGACCAGCACGGAGCGGGCGAGGACGGCGTGCAGCATGGGCTACTGGACCCGGACCATCCGGCCCTCGCGCCGGGACTCCTCGGCGGCGAACACCATCAGGTGGGTCTCGAGGCTGTCGGTCGGTCCCGACCGGATCCGGCTCGGATCGCCGAGCGCCACCGCGGCGACGAACTGCTCCATCAGCCGCGCGTCACCGCCGCCATGGCCGGTGACGATCGAGCCGTCGGACTCGACGTCGGTGCGGATCGTCTCGGTGCGGTCGGACAGGAAGTCGTGGACCTCGATCGTCGAGCCGTTGCCGTACAGCTCGCCGCGGGTGCCGAACAGGCGAGTCTCGCGATCGCGCTGGCGGGTGAAGCCGGTCATCGTGAACGACGCGGTGGCGCCGCTCTCGAAGCGCAGGCTCACCACCTGGTGATCGACCACGTCGTTGTCGCACGCGTAGACGCAGCGCCCGTACGGCCCGGTGCGCAGCGCCGCGGTCACGCCGGTCTCGGTCAGGTCGGGCGTGAGCACATCGACCGGCCAGCTAGTGTACCCGGCGCGAACCCGCCCGAGGTAGATCTTCACCGCCGAGTACGGGCAGGTCGACTCGACCGCGCAGTCGAGGCAGCGATCGGCCGCGCCCGCGGGCTGCGCGTCGCGCCGGAAGTGACGGCGGCTGCCGAACGAGGCCACCTCCACGCATCGCTCGCCGACCACGTGGCGGATCCAGTCCAGGTCGTGGCTCGACTTCGCGAGCAGCATCGACGCCGACCGCGCCTCGTTGCCCCAGTTGCCCCGTACGAACGAGTGCGCCTGGTGCCAGTAGCCCACCGGCTCGAGGTGCGCGAGGCTGACGATGTCGCCGAGCCGACCCGACGCTACGATCGCCTTGAGCTGCTCGGTGTAGCGCGTGTAGCGCATGACGTGACAGACCGCGAGGATCACGCGGTTGCGAGCCGCCGCCTCGGCGATCCGCCGGCACTCCTCGGGGCTCGGTGCCATCGGCTTCTCGAGCAGCAGGTGGTAGCCAAGGTCGGCGAACGCGATCGCCGGCTCCGCGTGCACGGCGTCCGGCGTCGCGATGATCACCCCCGCGGCGAGCTTCGGGAGCGCGGCCAGTTCGCGCCAGTCGGCGACGACCAGCTCGGGCGCGAGCTCGTGCTCGCGCGCCAGCCGATCGCGGTAGAAGTCGCGCGGCTCCGCGACGCCGACGATCCGCACCGCGTCGGGATGTTCGCGGGCGTAGGCGGCATAGATCGCGCCGCGACTGCCGGCACCGACCACGAGCAACCGAATCGGAGGCATGGGCCGGGCTTACCACTGAAACTTCGGTTGACGCCGTGCCGCGGGGTGGTGTACGCGTCCACCCCACACTCGACCCGGGGGGGTACATGACGAACGCAAAGACCTGTTTTTTCGCGCTGATCGCGGCTGCGGCGATGGCCGCCTGCCAGTTCGGGCCGAGCGATCCGCCCGGCCTCGCCGACGATGACGACCAGGCGGTCGCGGTCGACGCCGCGACGACGACGACGACGACCGACGCGCCGTCGACGAGCTCACCCGATGCGCCGACGACGAACGGACTGGTCGCGCCGGGTGGCGCCTGCTCGTGCGACGCCGACTGCGCCGCCGACGGCGGCCAGCCGGGAGTCTGCATCTACGGCGTGTGTATGGTCCGCGCCGCCGCCGCCTGCCCGTCGGGCGGATCGCAGCAGGGCTGCCCGGCCGGGTCGCGGTGCTGGAACCTGTCGGACTCCGGCGTCGGCCCGCTGTGCTGGCCCGACTGCGCCGCGCACACCTGCAGCGGCACCTGCGACTCCGACGGCTCGTGCGCGCCCGGGCAAGGCGACGACTGCAGCCCGACCTGCGGCAGCGCGTGCAGCTGCACGCCGACCTCGTGCCCCGGCGGCCAGGCCTGCGTCGGCGGCTCGTGCGTCGAGCAGATGAGCGGCGGCCCCGGCCCCGGCCCCGGCCCGACCTGCACCCTGCCGGCGCGCGACTGCACCGGCACCACGTGCGGACAGCTCATCACGTTCAATCCCCGCGCGACCACCGCGTGGGACGACTATCCGATCAACGGCGAGACGGCGCAGAACCAGTACCGCAGCTTCTTGCGGCGCGACCTGCAGATGCTGGTCACGTACGCGACCTCGAAGGTGTCGTGCAAGGCGGCCGCGTGGTCGGCCGGCAACGGCGGCCCGCTCGGCCTCGGCGACATGAGCGAGGCCAACGGCGCGATCCCCGGCACGTCGATCGGCTCGCCGGGCCACCCGGCGAACACCCACGTCAGCGGTTACGACATCGACCTCGCGTACTACCAGACCGGCACCGCCAACAACCAGCTGCGCCCGATCTGCACCCACGTCAGCGGTGGCGCCGACCAGTACCACTGCGTGTCCGCGCCCGACAAGCTCGACGTCTGGCGCCACGCCCTGTTCCTCGGCGCCCTGTTCGAGAGCACGCGCACGCGCGTGATCGGCGTCGACGGCCAGGCCGGCCCGATGTTGATGGCGGCCCTCAACACCCTGTGCGCCAACGGCTGGGTCGAACCGGCGGCGTGCAACAACATCGTGCTCGCGTACGAGACCACCAACATGAACCAGGGCTGGTACCAGTTCCACCACCACCACAGCCACATCAGCCTCAAGCGCGTCACCGCGTTCGTCGACGACCCGTGGCATGGCGGCGACGGAGTCACGGGCGCGCCGCTCGCCAAGGGTCGCGCCGGCCAGCAGCCCGGGTTGCACCGGCTGCGCTGAGTCGACTGACCACCGCGGCTCTGTGGCGCCGACGCGACGACGGTTGTGAAGCCGCGGCCACGGCGAACCTTCGTCGCGGCCGCGATCGCGTGCGATCATCGAGGCTTGCCGTGGCGGTCCGGACCCACGCCTGTGGCGAGGCAACGTGGTCCACAAGCTGCTTGTTCAACCCGTCATGCCCACGCTCGTGAAGTTCTCCCTCCTCCCGATGATCCTCTCCGCGCCACTGTTTGCCGGCTGCTTCCAGAGCGAGCCCAAGATGCTCGAGGTCGTCAACGAGACGCCGTCGGCGATCGATGTCCAGTTCGGCACCACCGGCTTCGGTCTTGTCGCCGCCGGCGAGGTGTCACCCTACCTGGAGTTCGACGACGGCACGCTCGCGCTCCGCTTCGACGGTCAGATCGTGGCCTCCGAACAGCTGGCCAGCGACAACGTCGGCGGCCTGTGGACGCTCACGATCCAGTACGTCGACCTGCCGCGCGGCCAGGGTCAGCGCATCTTCGGCTTCAACGCCGAGTAGCCGCCGGTCACAGCTCGGCCCGGATCGCCCGCAGCCGCTCGAGCGTGTCGGGGAAGCGCGTCAGCCGCGACGGATCGGCAAGCAACCGGTCGACCGTGCGCCGCAGGTCGTTCTGGCGGCCGCTGCGGATGTAGGTGTCGAGCAGCAGGTTGATGGCGTACTCGGTGACCTCGACGCCGTCGCCAGCGGCGGCCAGGGTCTCGAGCCGGCGGATGGTGTCGTCATCGAGGTGGCGGTAGCGCCAGCGCGCGCGGGCCGCGAGGAAGCGCATCCCCGGCACCTCCTCCGAGCCCGGCGCCAGCTCGACGTAGCGATCCATCGCGTCGATCATCGCCTCGACCCGCGGCGGCAGCGGCACCGGAGCGTCGCCGGGTGGGACCTCGGCGTCTTCGATCCGCACGGCGTTGGCGCGCGCGAGCGCCTCGGCGTAGGCATGCTCCACGCACGGCGGCCCGCCGCCGCAGACGGCCACCGCCACCGCGTAGGCATCGGCGGCCAGCTCCCAGGCCTCCGCGGTGCCCGCCTGCTCGGCCGCGCTCCACTGATCTTCGGCAGTGATCAGCGCGGCGCGGTGCTCGGCGGCCGCCAGCGCGACGGCCGGCGGCGGGTCGAGCGAGTCGCGTGGTCGCGGTGACGCTGGCGGCGCTGCGCCGCGACGTGATGGCCGCGAGGCCGGCGTGCCTGGCACCGCCGAGGTCGCCGACGTCCGGGTCACCGCCGCAGCCCGCGACGACCGATCCGGGCCGCCCACGCCAGGCCCGCCCACGCCAGGCCCGCGCCCGACCGTGACGGCGATCGCCGCGGCGACGACAACGACGGCGACCAGGTGGATGCGCGACATGCCCACCGGACACGATGTCCGAGGCGGAGTTGCCCGCCGGGCGCACTTCTGCCGGTGCTCCTGCCCGTCGAGCGGGGTGCACCGAGACCAGCTCTTATTGGCCGACGTTCGCGCAGTAGCACTTCTTGCCCCAGCAATCGGGATCGGTGGAGTTGGTCGGAGGGCACCAGCCGACGCAGTTGACACTGCACCCGATCGTCTTGACGTAGTAGGCGCAGCCGTCATACCGGCGCGTGTTGCAGCTCGCGAACGGCACCGGCTCACTGTCGTTGTCCTCGACGGCCACCGGATCAGCCGCCGTCATCGGCGGCGCGGCCTCGATGGAGAACGCGCTGCGAAAGGCGCGAATGTCCGATGCATCGAACCTGACCGCGGGCGTGGTCGTCGCGGCCGCGGTGGTTGGAAACGAGCCTCCGTCGAAGAGGCCGGCTCGCGCGGTACCGAGGACCGAGGTGGCGCAGAGAACAACCAGGATGATGGTGAACCATGTCTTCATGCCCGGGACCTTGAGCACGCGCCGTACCAGTCCCAACCGGCTGTTCTTCCAACAGGTTGCGGCCGCGCCTGGTGGTCGGGCACTGGCCGGCACTGGCCGGGCACTGGCCGGGCACTGGCCGGCCACTCACCACCAGCGCGGTCTGAACCTAGGTCCGCTGGTGCAGCTCGATGACCACGCCGTCCGGATCGCGGACGAAGATGCCGTGCGCCGTCGGGGTGAACCGCTGCTCGGCGCGGATCGGGTGGCCGGCGGCCTCGAGCGCGAGCTTCGCGCCGATGAGGTCGTCGCAGAGGATCGCGATGTGGGTGATCCCGGCGTGCTTCTCGGGAACGGCAGGAATCAAGGTAGTTGTCGCGTGAATCGTCATGCTGCGAGTCGGTCGGGCTTGGCTGCTGCGTGATTGGCCTCCGGGTTGAGGGTGACGGTCTCGGGGCGGCTCCACGGTCGGGTGTGGCGCGACCAGCGCTCGGGGTTGCGGC
>CANKMW010000022.1 GCA_947483555.1 Myxococcales bacterium | reverse complement strand
GCGCCAGCGAGCGCGAATAGTCGAGTGCGACAGCCCGACACCTACCTTCCTGGACAGCCCGCCCCTGGGACGATCGACGAGGCGACTCCGAAGACGGAACCGCCCACGGGCGAAGATCTGCGCTTGACACCACCGCCACTACATAGTCGGGGGGCGCCCGGCAAGCGAACGTTGACCCAGCGCATGGTGCGTGGCGCGCCGGCAGGCCCGACCGCGCCGGCGGTTCAGCGCGACATCGATCCCGCAGCCGCCGCCGTGCAGCGTGCCCGGCAGGAGCACGACCTGGCCGGGGCGATGGGCTTCCTCGGCGGCCCCGCCGCATCGATCGACGAGTCGTTCGCTGCCCTGGCGCCGATGCCGGTACAGCGCAAGGCCGACACCCACACCGGCCTGTCCGACGACGCGATCGGCGCCCATGCCGCCGCTGGTGTCGCCGGCGGCGGCCAGACGCTGCCGCACCTCGAAACCATCCAGCGCGCCTTCGGTCCCCACGACGTCAGCGGCGTGCGCGCCCACGTGGGCGGGGCCGCCGCCGAGGCCTCGAGCGCGATCGGCGCCCACGCGTACGCGACCGGCAACGACGTCGCGTTCGCGCACCAACCCGATCTGTTCCTGGCCGCCCACGAGGCCACCCACGTCGTGCAGCAGCGCCAGGGCGTCAGCTTGAAGGGCGCCGTCGGTCAGGACGGCGACGAGTACGAGCAACACGCCGACGCGGTCGCCGGCGCGGTGGTGCGCGGCGAGAGCGCGGCGGAGCTACTGGGCGCTTCTACCGTCGACGCCAACAGCACCGCGGTCCAGCGAACTCCCGTCGCCGCCGTGGCTGCCGCCGCCCCCGCCGCCGCTGCCGCCGCCGCGCCCGCGGTTGCCGATGCCGCGGCCACGGCCGCCGCGCACGAGATCGCGGCCAACCTGGCTGGCGCCGCCCAGGGAATCGGCACGATCGGCGGGGCAATCGCACCCGGCGAAAGCGGCGTGCAGAGCTTCACGGCCAACAACCTACGGGCCGAATCGACAACCAAGGAACTCGAGATGCTCGCGCTGGTCTGGCTGATCAACGACGCCGTCGCGATCTGGGCGTCTCAACACATGACGTCGGCGCCCGGCAGCACGACCACCAAGGAGACGGCGATCACGTCAACGCTTCCGACCGCTGGCATCCTGGGCGGCGACGTCGAGACCTCGAGCAAGCATGGTGACGCGTCGTATGGCGGCGCCCGGGCGATGCCGAGCATCGACTCTCTGATCGACAAGGCGCTGGCGATGGGCGTTGAAGAAAAGATCCGGGCAACCCTCGACGCCCAGGAGCAGACTGCCACGAAGACGTTCACGTGGTCGGACAGCGGTTCGGCCAGCGAAGATTGGACCGGAACGGTCGGCAAGCTCAAGGTCACTTCAACCGCGACATCGATCGCGACCAAGCTCGCGTTTTCCAAAGCGGCGCTCGAGATCGCCGGCGTGAAGGAGAGCGGCCTTCAGGGCAAGCAGGTCTACGCCCGGATCTTCCGCAACGTCGAGCTCACCCAGGGCGATGGCTGGTCGACGGGGTATGGTGATCGTCTGGTCGTCACGGTCGTGGGTGGCAGCATGGCCCCGAGCGAGAAGACCAAGGACCTGAGCTTCAAGACCGAATGGACCTGGGACGGGTCCAAGACCTATCTCGGCATCCTGGTCAAGGCGTGGGCCTCCGACGGTGGTGCCGTCACGATCGAGGAGACCGGCCGCGAGAACACCGTCAGCGACAATAGCTGGATCTGACGCGGCGTCCGCGAGGACGCGCTGCTGGAGCCCTCAGGCCGGCCCTGGCGCCAGACACGCCGTCATCCGCGCCGGGTCCGCGATCGTCTGCGCCTGCATCCACGCATCCGCGGCCGCGATCTCCGCTGCCCCCGCCGCGCCGCCGACCAGCATGCCGTGGCGGCGGCGCGCGCAGGCGGCCATGAGCCGCATGTCGGCGCCATCGAAGGCCAGCGCCGCGCGCTCCAGCCCGCGCCGCGCGCCGTCGTCGTCGCCGCGCACGCTGGCCAGCCCGGCGCGGGACAGCAGCGCGAACGGCTGGGCCGGCACGCCGGGCTCGGCGGCCATGACGCGGATGGCGCGCGCCGCGGCGAAGCCGTGGCGGTGGCGGGCCAGGCCACGTGACCCGGCCGCCCGCGTCAGCGCCACCCGCGCGCGCAGGCGCCAGGCTTCGACCCGCACCAGCGAGACGCCGAGCAAGAGCGAGCGGGCCAGCGCCGGCCAGCGCGCCGCCAGCTCCGCCGCCGCGGCGTCGCCGTCACCGTCGTAGAGATGGCCCTGCACCACCGCCATCAACGCGGCGTAGGTCTGCACCACCCAGCGCGGCTGCGCCCACTCGGCGACCGCCGCCAGCGCGCCATCGCGGCAGGCGCGGGCGTCGCCCTCGACCAGGGCGCAGAACGGCGCGACGCCGGTGCGCAAGTAGATCTCGGCGTAGCGATCGCCGCGCCCGCGCGCATCCGCCAGCAGCACCGCCAGCCGGCGGCGCGCCTCCGCCATCTCGCCCATGTAGACCAGATCGAGCAGCATGTGGTGGCGGACCACGCCGAGCTCCCACACCGCGCCGGCGCACCGCGTGGTGAGGACCTCCTCGGCGGCGGCGCCCAGGCGCAGCCCGTCGGCGTAGCGGCCGCGGAAGTACGCCCCGACCGAGTCGGCGACCGCGACCAGCGCGCCGGGGTGCGGGTCCTCGCACAGCCGCGCCGCCCGCGCCGCCGCCGCCAGCGCGCGATCCGATCGGTCGGCACCACCGCGCATCGCCGCCAGGTAGCTGGCCTCGAGCGCCAGCGCACGCGCCGCCCGGTAGGGTTCGCCAGCGCGCATCGCGAGCGTCAGGTGCTGGCTCTGCCCCACCGCGCCGGCGAAGGTATCGACCAGCACCAGGCCCTGGGCCACCGACCACGAGGTATCGATCCGGCGCCGCGTGATGGCGTCGTCGCTCGCCGCCGGCAACGCCGCTTCGAGGTCGATCCGGCGAGCGGCGAGGCGCGCGCGCGCCAGCGCGAACAGCGCCCGGCGGCCGGTCGGCGGCGGGGCCAGTCCGACCGCCCGCAGCTCGCCGTGCAAGAGCGCCAGACCGCGCCCGATGTGGCCCGACAGGAGCAACTGCTCGGCGGCGCGGCGACGCAGCTCGGCGGCCGCGGCGGCGTCACGATCGGCGGCGGCATCGGCGGCGCGCTCGAAGGCGGCCGCGGCCTCGAGTCCACGGCCGAGGTTGGCCAGCGCGGCGCCGAGGTCGGCGCACACGGCGCCGAGGTCGGCGCACACGGCGCCGACGCGGTGCACCGCCACGCCGGCGCGCTCGCCCAGCCCGAGCGCACGCCGATACCAGCGCGCCGCGCGCTCGAACGCGAGCGCAGTGTCGGCAGCGCGGGCCGCCGCGACCGCGTGGTCGAACGCACGACCGGGCTCGCCCGCGCCTTCCCAGTGGGTCGCCAGGGCCTCGACGTCGGCGGGGTCGCGGCGCTCGACCGCAGCCGCCAGCGCGGCGTGGTGCCGGTGGCGCCGGCCCGGGTCGAGCGCGGACGCCACCACGTCGCGCACCCGAGCGTGGAAGACGTCGAACGCGACCGCGCCCCGATACGGCGCGCTGACCACCAGGCGTTGCCGGCGCAGGGTCGACAGCGCCGCCCCCAGCGCGACCTCGTCGCCCGCAGCCTCGGCCAGCACCTCGCGGCGGAGCGGACCACCGGCGACCGCGATCCGCTCGAGGACGCCGCGCGTCTCGTCGGTCAGCGCGGTGACGTGACGGCTCAGGAGCTCGGCGAGGCTGGCCGTCGCGCCGCCGCCGCTGCCGGACCCGGCCAGCTCGGCCAGGTAGAGCGGATGGCCGGCCGCGGCCTGGACCAGGCGCGCGGCGTCGAGCTCCGGCGCCAGCGCCCGCACCAGCTCGGTGGCGTCGGCCGCCGACAACGGTCCGAGCGTGATCGGCTCGGCCGCGACCGGCAGCCACGGCGGCGGCGCGTCGCGCGTACCGATGACCAGCAAGAGCGGCGACGCGGGTGGACTCAAGGCGGCGATCAAGAGCGCGATCGAGTCGTCATCGGCCCACTGGGCGTCGTCGAGCCACACGATCGTCGGCGTGCGCGCGGCCGCGGCGGCGAGCAGGCCCCGGAAGGCGGCGAACATCCGCTCGCGGCGCTCGCGCGGCACGGCGATCGCGGGCGGCTCGGACGACGCGTGGGCCGCCATGACCGGGAACGCAGCGCCGAGCAGCGCACAGTCCGCGGTCAGCATCGGAGCGCGATCGGCCGCCGGCAACGATCCGAGCCACTGGGCGAGATCGTCGACCAGCCCGTCGACGGCGCGAAACGGGACCCGCTCGCGCTCCGAGCACCGCGCCACCAGGACCAACGCTCCGTCGGCGGCCGCGCGGTGCACGAAGTGGTCGACGAGCGCGGTCTTGCCGATGCCGGCTTCCCCGATCACCGCCACCGCGCGCGTCGCACCACTGGCGCCGACGGCCGCGCGCACCTGGTCGAGCGCAGCCAGCTCGGCCGCCCGCCCCACCATGCGCCCCGGGCGCAGCGGGCCGATCGTCGGCCGGCGCCGGCCGACGCGACGCCCCAGCTCACCCGCGGTCGGCCGCGCGGCGGGGTCAGGCGCGAGCAGGCCCCGGCACAGATCGGCCAGCTCGTCGTCGACGTCGCGGGCCTCGTCGAGCAGCGGCGTCGCGCCGCGCTCCTTGGCGACCACCATCTCGGCGGCGAGGTCGGCCCAGAACGGGACCCGGCCGGTGAGGCTCTGGTGAAGCATCACGCCGACCGCAAACAGATCGACGGCGCCGGTCAGCGGTGCGCCGCGGTGCTGCTCGGGCGCCATGTAGGCCAGCGTCCCGCCGCGGCCGGCGCGCAGCGCCTCGATCGTGAGGCCGAAATCGAGCACCACGACCCGTCCGCCCGGCTCCACCAGCACGTTCGACGGCTTGATGTCGCGATGCACCAGTCCGACCGCGTGCAGGTGCTCCAGCGCGTCGGCCAACCGGCCGATGGCGTCGCGGACCCGCGCCGCGTCGAGTGGTCTCGACGACGCCGCCGCGGCCTCGCCCGGCCCCGTGGCGTGCGGCGCGTCGTCGTCGACGCTGTCGGCGCGCGTCACCGAGACGCGGTCGGGCGCGACGTGCTCGACGAACGGCACGCCGTCGACGCGCTCCATGGTGAAGAACCAGCCGACCTCGTCGCGCACCAGCTCGTGCATCGCCACCAGCCCGGCGTGGCGCAGGTCGCGCAGCAGTCGGAACTCGCGCTTGAAGCGCCACAGCGCCTGGCCGTCGACGCCGGGCATGGTCTTGAGCGCGACGCGACCGCCGCCGTCCAGATCCACCGCCTCCCAGACCACGCCCATCGCACCAGCGCCCAGCGACGCCGCCAGCCGGAAGCGCCCCCCGCCCCGCATGCCGAGCTCGGCCGCGGTGGCGCGGGCGATCACTCGATCGCCGACGGCAGGCACAGCTCGACCTCTTCGCCGCAGGCGTCGCAGGCCACCTCGCCGTCGCCCATCGCACACGCCGGCGTGACGGTCGCGGCGCCGCAGGCTGTGCCATCCGGACACCCGACACCGGCGCAACGCGTGTAGCAGCCGGCGACCACGCCGGGCTCGTCGCTGCAGCCGGGCGTGACGTACTCGCCCACGGCACAGCGGCTACCGCCGCCACCACCCGGATCGTCGGCGTCCTTCGAACGTGAGCCGCATGCGGCGGCGACCACAGCGAGCACCAGGGCGAGGCGAACCATGGACGTACTTTACGCCCGCAGCCCGATGAAGCCCATGTGGACGCCGCCTTCGAGGCCATCGCGGCGGTAGCTGAAGAAGCGCTCCGGGTTGCAGCGCGTGCACGGCGGCGTGGCGTCGACGTGCTCGGCGAGCACGCCCCTGCGGGTCAGCGATGCGACCAGCGCGACCCGGAGATCGACGTGCGCTTTCTTCGCACCCGGCACGATCATGCCGGGCACGGCCCCGAACCGATCGCGAAAGGCGGACTCCACCTCGGGGCCGACCTCGAAGCAGCACGGCCCGATCGACGGTCCGAGCGCGACCCGCACGTCGGCGGCCCGCGCGCCGCGTTCGACCATCCGCTCGATCACTCGTTCGGCGACCCCGGCGACCGCGCCGCGCCATCCGGCATGGGCCGCGCCACAGACCCGGGCTACCGGATCGCCGAACAGAATCGGCACGCAGTCGGCGGCGAACGCGCCCAGCACCGGACCCGGGCGATCGCACACCAGACCGTCGAACTCGGGCGGCTCGGGTAGCGGCTCCCCGACGCACCACACCGCGGTGCCGTGGACATGCTTGGTGACCTGCAGGTCGGTCGGCGCGAAGCCCTCGTGGGTGGCCAGGCGGGCACGATTCCTCGCCACCAGCGCCTGATCGTCGCCCCACCGGTAGCCGAGGTTGAGCGACGCGCGCAAGCCGATCGATTCACCGCCGGTGCGCTCGGGGAAGCCGTGGACGAACCCACCGGGACCGTCGGAGAACAGCGGCGAACGCCGGACGCGGATGGCGTCGACCATGCTCAACATCTACCATGTGCCCGTGGTACCGTCGGCGTGATGATCCCCTACGAGGAGCTCGCCGCCGCGCTCGAGCGCTGGCGGATCCGCAACGGGTTGCCGGGCACACCGCCGCTGTTCGCCGACGGCCCCCGTCTCTCGACCATGGCCCCGGCCGCCGTCGCGTCGTACGCGCCCCCGGCGGTGACCTACGCAGCTCCGCCCGTGAGCAGCGGCCCGGCCGCCGCGGCGTATGCGGCTCGTCCGGTGCCAGCGATGCCGCCGCCGCCATCGGCGCAGACGCTCGACGAGGACGTCGACGAGTTCGCGGAGGACGACGTCCTCGACGAAGGGCACCTCGACACCGAGGGGCCGGACTTCGCGATGGCGTTCGACGACAGCGCCAAGGCCAAGGCCAGGGCCACCGCGACCACCAGCGCCGATGACGACCGCGAGAGCACGCTGATGGGCGGCACCGATCCGGGCATCGTGCCGCCGCCAGCGGCCTGGCCCGAGGCGCACAATGTCCACATCAATGGCGGTCGCCAGGCGGCGACCGTGGTCGATGACGACGACGACGGTTCGACGGTGGTCGGCGGCGGCAAGCCGCCCACCAGGTAACCTGGTGACGCATCGCGTGTGGCGCCGCGACGCCGGCCTGGCGCTCGCCGAGCTCGGCGTGCCCGCGGTCGTCCCCGGTGACGGTCGCGTCGTGGTCCGCGTCGAGGGTGCCGCGCTCGAGCCGTGGGCCGCGACTGCCCCGGGCCGGGTCCCGGGCCTGGCCGCGGTCGGCAACGTGGTCACCACCGGCAACGCGGCCGCCGAGTGGCTCGGGGCGCGGGTGGTGGTTCCAACCCTCGCGCCGTGCGGCGAGTGCGACTGTTGCCGCCGCGGCGGTGCGGCGCTCTGTCCCGACGGTGCCTCCCATGGCATCGACGGTCCGGGGACGCTGGCGACCACGGTCACCGCCGCCGCGCGCTGGCTGGTGCGGCTCGAGCCATCGGATTCGCGCCCCGCGACGCGCGCCGGGATGGCGGGCGGGGCCGGGATGGGCCGCGTCACGATGGACGTTCCCGGGCCCGCAGCGGCGGCGCTCGGCGGCGAGCTCGCGCTCGCGTACGCGCTGTACGCCCGCGCGGGCGTCGGCCCCCGCGATCCGGTGATCGTGTGGGGCCGCGGCGCGGTGGCGCGCGCGACCGCGGCGATCCTGGCCGCCAAGGGTGCGCCGGCCCACGTCGCCACCGATGACGCCGCGCTGGCGGCGGCACTGGGCGCCGCTGCCGGGCCGGCCACCGCCGCAGCGGCCATCGCCGCGCTCACCAGCCACGATGCACGGCGGCCGCGCAAGGTGATCGTGACCGCACCCGAGCTCCTGCTGCCGGCGCTCGCCGCCGCCGGCCCACGCGCGACGGTGGTGGTGCTCACGGCGCCCGGCACCAGCTACGCGCCGGCCGCCGACCTCGGCGCCGCGCTCGCCGCCGAGATCACGATGACCGGGGTCGCGGGATGTCACCCGGACCTGGTGCCGGAGCTGGTGGCCCTCGTCGTCCGCGGCGATCTCGCACTCGATGACCTGGTCGAGGTCGTCGCGCTCGACGACCTGCCCGCGCGGTTGGTCGCGCGCGCCGCCGCGCGACCGCCGACCACGCTGGTCGTGGCGCTGCCGGCCGTTTAGAACATCGATCGGTTAGAAACCGCTGCGAGTCCGATCGCTTGCGCTCCCCACCGCCCCCACCGGGCTCCTGAGCCGGACCGAGCGCAAGCGAGGTCCGTGTCGAAGGACGGACTTCGTCGACATGCGCACTTCGACTCGGCCGCTCCGCGGCCTCGCTCAGCGCGAACGGATTCCCACCGTCGTGGAACGTCGCGACCCGCGGGCGGCGCTCGCGGCTACAGCACGAACGCGGCGATGACGCCGATCACCGCCACCACGCCGACCGCGATCACGATGAGCATCGTGCGGCTGCCACCCTTCATCTCACCGATCAGCTCGTCCTCCGACACCGCCGACGACGCCCCGCGGTCGTTCATCGCCGGCATCGCTCCGGTATGCCCGGTCTTGAGGCTGTAGCGGGCCGCGTCGGTGGTCGTGATCGAGCCGTCGTCGGTGTAGCGCTCCTCGATCGGCAGCGAGTCGGCCTTGTCCTGCGCGTTGACGTCCTTGCTCTGCGCGGCCGCCTCGGCCGCGGCGGCATCGAGGTCACCCTTCTTGAACCACATCGTCTCGCGGAACTTGCCCTTCGCCGCCTTCTTCTCCTTGGCGTCCTGCTTCTTCTTGCCCGCGCCACCGGGCTGCGTGATCGCCGGAGACGCGCCGGCCGGCCGCTTGGCGGCCAGCACCGCCGGCGCCGCCTTTGCCGCTACCGGCGCCGCCGCCTGCGCCACGGCGGCGATCGCCGGTGCCGCGGCCTGGACGGCGTGAACCGCCGGCGTCATCGGCCCCGGGTGGACCGCGGGCGCCGCCCATGGCGACGCCGCGGCGGGTCCCGGCGCCGGTGCCGGCGCCTGCGGCTGCGCCATCGACGACGTCTGCGGCTGGGTCGCGGCGTGCGCGGCGATCGCCTGACTCACGGTCTCCGGAGCCGACCCGGACGCTCCACCCAGCGGCAGCGACGCCGGTCGCTCGGTCGCCGCGCGGGCGGCCACCGCCGCATCGAGCGCGGCGGCATCGCGCATCGCTTCGGGCGGAATCTGAACGTCCATCTGCTTGGTGCGCGCCTCGTTGATGCTGCCGACCCCGAGCATGGTCGCTGCCGGCTCGCGGCGCTTGCCCAGCCCACCGGCGGCGGCGCCGGCGCGCCCGAACGGTGCCGTCGAGCTGGTGCCGCCCTCGGGCCCCTTCTTGACCCGGTCGATGTCGTCGAGGAACTGCTTGAGGGTCAGATAGCGCTTGGCCGGGTTGCGGTCCATCGCGCGCCCGACCAGCGTGTCGACATCGGCGGCGACGGCGGCCCGCTGCGACGGCGGCACCGCCGAACCGCTCAGGTGCGCGGCGTGGACGACCTGCGGATCACCGGTGAACGGTGGCTGACCGGTCAGCAGAAAGTAGTACAGGGCGCCCAGCGAGTAGGTGCTCGAGCGCTGATCGACCTGCTTGCCCTCGATCACCTCGGGCGACACGAACGCTGGCACGCCGCTGACCCGTTCGTTGGGCACTGGCAACGCGAAGTTGATGAGCTTCACGGCGCCGTTCGCGACCAGGACGTTCTTGGGCGCCAGATCGCGATGGACGACCCCGACCTTGGCCGCCTCGACCAGCGCCCCACCGACGGCGATCGCGAACTCGCTGGCCTTCTCGGGCTCGATCCCGGACGCCCCGACCATCTGCGAAAGCGGCACCCCGCCCTCGACCCACTCCATCGCAGCCCACAGCTGATCGCCCTGCTTGCCGGAGCTGAGCACCCGAGCCACCGCCGGGCTCTGCACCTTCTCGAGCAGCTTGAGCTCGCGCTCGACGCGCTGCGCGTGCTGCGCGACGACCGCCGGCGCGATCAGCTTGATCGCGACCGCGGCGCCGTTCTGGGTGTCGATCGCCTTGTGGACCGCGCCGGTCACGCCGCCACCGACGCGCTCGCGCAGCTCGAAGCGGCCGCCCAGGAGCGGGATGGCCGGAGCAACCGCGACCGCCGCAGCCGAAGCCGCTGAGGCAGCCGAAGCCACCGCCGCCGCCGCCGCCGGGGGCGGCCCGGTCGAGGCCGACGACGACATCGCAACCAGACGCCCCGCATCATTGGTGCAGAAGTTGGCGTCTGCTGCGTACTGTTTTCCGCACTTGGGGCAAACTTTCATTTCGCGGGCCTATCCTGCAATCGTGCGAATCGTAAGAACATCCTGCCGCGAAAGCAACCGGAGCAGCCCATGCGCCTCGTCACCCTGGCCTTCGCCACAAAAGAAGAGTTCCTGGCATCGTACCACCCCGCGGACGGGGGCTCGCTGTCGACACGGACACGCACCGATGCGACGATCGGAGAGGAGATCCTCATCGAGGTCAGTTTTCCGGGCCTTCCCAACCGGGCGCTGGTGCGAGCGCAGGTCATGGGCATCGCCTTCGAGCACGGCCTGCGGTTCGCGTTCGCGCCGGCCGACGTGACCACCCGCGACTTCCTGCTCGAGATCGCCCGCGGTCAGATCACCGTCGAGGCAACCCACCGCGGCCACACCCGGTTCCCGGCGACGCTGCAGGCCACGTGGTCCCTGAGTGGCGGTGCGGCCCAGCCGACCACCGTCGAGGACCTGTCGGCGGGCGGCGCCTTCGTGCGCTCGGCCGAACCGCCCGCGGTGGCGACCCAGGTCGACCTCGCGATCAGCACACCGGTCGGGGACACCCTGGTCGCGACCGGCACCGTGGCGTGGATCCGGCAGGGCAAGGATCCTGGCTTCGGCATCGAATTCCACGACCTGGCCGGCGAGACCGGGCGAAAGCTGCGGGCGATGCTGCGCCACGCCTCGGAATCGGCGACCGTCGCCCTCGAGAGCTGAGCTGGTGCACCGCCGGGACCCGTCCTGAGGGTTGACAGCGGCCGGAATGGCGGATAAGTACACGCGCTCACCCGAACGGGACGCTGACCATGGCCTCCAACACCGCCGCCTCCGAGAACAAGCGCAAGCGCAACCACAAGAACATGGGGCGCAAGCGCAAGAGCCGCCTCGGCCGCCGCTCGACGGTCTCGATGACGGAGCTGTTCGCAGGCTTCGGCGAGCCCGGCAAGCCAGCGCCCGGTCTAACGATCTCGCCTACGAAGTAGGCTCGGCGCTCACTCGATCGACCGAGTAGACGCCCTTGATCCGCGACAGCGCGCGGATCACACCCTTGAGCTGATCGAGGTCCTTCACGCTGGCGTGGAAGGTGTTCACGGCCCGACCGCTCTCGGTGGCCCGGCAGTGGGCCTGGCTGATGTTGACGCCCTGATCGCTGAAGGTCTGCGAGATGGTGGCCAGCAGCCCGGGTTTGTCGGCGCACAGCACCTGGAGCGCCACCTCGTGGCTGCCCTTGCCGTGGCCATCCCACGACACGTCGATGCGGCGTTCGGGATCCAGATCGAGCCCCTTGTCGCAATCGCGGCGATGCACGGTGACGCCCTTGCCGCGGCTGATGTAGCCGACGATCAGATCGCCGGGCAGCGGGCTGCAGCAACGGGCGAAGCGGACCAGGATGTCGGCATCGCCGGCCACCAGGATGCCGCTCGTGCTCTGCCGGCGCGTCACCTTGCGGATCAACTGGGCCAGCATCCCCTCGGTCTTCTTCTCCTTCTTGTCGAGCTCGTCGGCCTTCTTGGTGTCGCCGGGCAGCAGCTTCTCCATCACCTGCTGCACGGTGACCTTGCCGTAGCCGACCTGGATGATCAACTCGTCGGAGTCGCCCAGCCGCAGCTCGCGCGCCGCGTGATCGAGGTCCTTCTCGCTGCGCGCCAGGGTCAGGCCGCGCTTGCGCAGCCCCTTGTCGAGGATGTCCTTGCCGAGCGCGATCGCGCGGTCGCGCTGCTCCTTGCGCAGCAGGTAGCGGATCTTGGTGCGCGCGCGCGCCGTCTTGACCAGGTTGAGCCAGTCCTTGTTCGGCTTCTGGTTCGGGTTGGTGATGATGTCGACGGTGTCGCCGTTGCGCAGCTGGTAGCGCAGCGGCACGATCATGCCGTTAACCCGCGCCCCCGAGCAGTGGTCGCCGATCGTCGAGTGCACCGCGTAGGCGAGATCGATCGGCGTCGAGCCCATCGGCAGGGCCTTGACGTCGCCGCGCGGGGTGAAGACGTAGACCTCGTCGCCGAACAGGTCGAGCTTGACCGACTCGAGGAACTCGGTCGGGTCGCGGAGCTCCTTCTGGTGCTCCATGAGCTGGCGCAGCCAGGCAAACTTCTTGTCGCTGTCGACCGGCTTGCCTTCCTTGTACTTCCAGTGGGCGGCGATGCCGTGCTCGGCGACCGCTTGCATGTCGCGGGTGCGGAGCTGGATCTCGATGCGTTCACCCTTGGGCCCGATCACCGCGGTGTGCAGGGACTGGTAGAGGTTGGGCTTGGGCAGCGCGATGTAGTCCTTGAAGCGGCCGGGGATGGGCGTCCAGGTCTGGTGAGCGACGCCCAGCGCCTGGTAGCAGTTCATCTGGGTGTCGGTGACGACCCGGAATCCGATCGCGTCGTGGATCTCCTCGAACGTGCGGCCGGTCTTCTTCATCTTCTGGTAGATGGACCAGAAGTGCTTGGCGCGGCCGACGACCTCGCACGGCACGCCGTGGTCTTGCATCTCCTTGGCGATCAGCTTCTCGACCGTGGTGATGTACTCCTGGCGCTCGGCCAGGGTCTTCTGCACCTCCTGCGCGAGCTGCTCGTACTCGCCGGGCTGCAGGTACTTGAAGGCCAGGTCCTCGAGCTCGACCTTGATCCACGCGATGCCGAGGCGGTTGGCCAGCGGCGCGTAGATCTGCATGGTCTCGGCGGCGATGCGCTCCTGTTTCTCGACCGGCAGGTGGTGCAGCGACCGCATGTTGTCGAGCCGGTCGCAGAGCTTGACCAGGATGACGCGGATGTCGCGCGCCATCGCCAGCAGCATCTTGCGGAAGTTCTCCGCTTGCTGCTCTTCCTTGGTCGACCACGGCAGCTTGCCGAGCTTGGTGACCCCGTCGACCAGGAACGCGATCTCCTTGCCGAACAGGGTGGTGAGCTGCTCGACCGTCGCGCTGGTGTCCTCGACGCAATCGTGGAGCAAGCCGGCACACACCGAGGCGATGTCGAGCTTGAGCTCGGCGATGATCTCGGCGACCGAGAGCGGGTGCGTGACGTAGGGGTCGCCGGAGCGCCGGGTCTGTCCCTCGTGGGCACGTGACGCGAAGTCGTAAGCGCGTCGAACCAGGTCGAGATCGGCGTTGGGATCGTAACCGGCGATGCCGGTCAGGATCTGCTGGAGACTCATACGGCGGTAAGCACCTCTTGGAGTCGAGAGCCTACCACGGCGCCCGCGCTCGACGACCGCGCGGGACCGCGCGGGACCGCGCGGCCGTCTCAGTCCTGCGCCGCGGCCAGGCGGTCGTCGAAGTTCCAGCGGAACTCGAAGGCCTGACCGGGACGACGAACCACCAGCGTGAGCCGCCGCAGGTCGGGCGTGAAGACGTCACGGTGATAGAACACGACGTCGGCGGTGCCGCGGAACACCGACAGCGAGCCCAGCGTCTGGCGGCGCCGGTGGCCGTCCTCGTTGATCGCCACGATGTCACCGTACATGTTGCGCTGCACGCTGCGGATCTCGCGGTCCCACATGCTGACCAGGTGCTTGGTGCGGGCGTGCTCGAGGCCTTCGGGCAGATAGCGCCGGCCCTCGTCGTCGACCATGTACACCTCCCAGGTGTTCAGGTCGGCCCACTCCTGCCACTTGTGCTCGAGCTGAACGTGGAAACGCAGACGATCCCGCGACACCACCGTAAAGCTGGCGACGTTGTTGAGCGGGTACTTGTTGTGTCGCATCACCGCGACCCGCTGCGCCTTGCCGGGCTGCTGCGGGACCTCGAGCTCCATGTCGCCGGTGACGATCGTGATCTCCTCGGAGTCACGCAGCGTCTCGGTCGGCTGGGCGAGCGGATTGGGCTGCACGACCTCGGCGGAGAAGGTGCGGGTGCAGGCCGTGCCCGTGGTGACCAGGCCGCTGGCCAGCAGGGCGACCGCGACCTGCACCAGCGACGCGCGTGGACGGCAACGACCCATGGTTCCAGCGTGGTCCCGACCGAGGTCAGCGTCAACTAGTTCGACGAGGCCGACGCACGATCGAACCGACATCCTGCGACCTCCGCACCTCGCCGCGACCGTCGCACCGGTCGCAGCCTGCTGGCGGCCCGCCCGGGGAAGCCGGCCGGGAGCCGGCGTCACAACCTGGAAGTCCGCGTCAAGACACGAGCGCGCGCGCGTGGGCCGCGGGATCGTCAGCCTGGTTGGCGGCGACCCGAGCCGCGAGCTCCGTGAGCGCGAGCGGCACGTCGGCGCGGTCGACGGTGCCATAGCGACGGGTCAGGTAGATCGAGCGCAGCAGGTCGTAGGCCGGATCGAGGTCGCGGTTGACGATCAGATGATCGTAGGACTCGAACTGGCGCAGCTCCTCGATCGCCTTGGCGAGCCGGCGCGCGATGACTTCGGGCGCGTCGGTGGCGCGCTGGCGCAGCCGAGCCTCGAGCGTGGCCAGGTCCGGCGGCAGGATGAAGATGCGGACCGAGTCGGCGGGCCACTGCGCGGCGAGCGAGTTGGCGCCCTGGTAGTCGACGTCGAAGATCATGTCGCGACCGCGGGCGATGGCGGCGTCGATCGGCGCCTTGGCGGTGCCGTAGCGGTTGCCATGCACGACGAACGACTCGGCCAGCTCGTCGCTGGCGACCATGCGATCGAAGTGCTCGGCATCGACGAAGTGGTAGTCGACCCCATCGAGCTCGCCGGCGCGCCGCGGCCGGGTGGTGTACGAGACCGAGAAGTCGATGGTCGGCAGCTCGGCGAGCAGCCGCCGGGTCAGCGTGGTCTTGCCGGCACCCGATGGCGACGACACGATGATCAAGCTGCCACGGCCGCGCAGCGGCGGCGCGTCGAGGTGCAAGGACTGCAGCGGCGGCGAGGTCACGGCGGTCATGGTGACGATGGACATTCTAGAAGCGGTTGGCGGGCAGCGGTTCGGTGAAAGCGCGTTCATTCCAGGTTCTGGATCTGCTCGCGGATCTTCTCCAGCTCGGTCTTGGCCTCGACGACCAGCTGCGCGATCACCGCCGCGGTCGACTTGGCCCCCAGGGTGTTGATCTCGCGGCCGAGCTCCTGGACCAGGAAGTCGAAGCGGCGGCCGATGGCGCCGCTGGCTCCGTCGCCGGCCAGGGCGGCGGCGAGCTGGGCCAGGTGGCTACGAGCGCGGACCAGCTCCTCGGTGACGTCGGCGCGATCGGCCATGACCGCGATCTCCTGGGCCAGGCGCGTGGCCTCGACGCCGGCGGTGCCCTCGAGCAGGCGGGCGACGCGCTCGTGGAGCCGGTCGCGCGCCGACGCCGCGGCCTCGACGGTGGCCGCCGCCAGAGCGTCGAACGTACGGCCGACCGCGTCGATCCGCGAGCGCAGATCGCGGGCCAGGTTCGCGCCTTCGGCGGCGCGCATCGTGACCAGCGCGTCGAGCGCGGTGGTGGCGGCCGCGGCCGCGGCAGCCGCCGCGTCGACGTCGCCCTCGCCGGTCGGATCGGCGATCGCGAGCACGCCGGGCTGGGTGATGACGTCGCGCAGCCCGGGCGCTGGCAGCCCGAGCTCGGCGGCCAGCGCCGCCAGCTGACCGTGGATCTCGGTGGCCAGCGCCCGATCGACGCGCACCGCCGCGCCCGGGCCGGCGCGCTCGACGCGGATGGTGCCAGCCACGGCGCCGCGCTCCACGCGCTCGCGGACCCGCTGCGCGACCGCGTCCTCGACCGCCGCGCTGACCGCGCCGCGCAGCTTCAGATCGAGGAAGCGATGATTCACCGAGCGCAGCTCGACGGTGACCCGCGCGGCGCCCCGCTCGGCCACCCCGCGGCCATAGCCGGTCATGCTGCGCATGACCGTTGATATCACGTGATCCCCACGGCCGTGCCCGCGGCCGGGCCCGGGCCCGATCTCTTGCTGGTACCTTGCGCTCGTGATCTCTCTGCAGCGGGCCCGGCTGGTGACGCTGGTGGCGCTGGTGGCGCTGCTGGCCACCGCGTGCACGTCCACCGATCCGCCGCCGGCCCGCGCCATCCGCTTCGTCCACACGTTCTCGCCCGCCGAGACCGCGGCCCTCGACGAGCTGCTGACCACGACCCACCTGGCGGTCGAAGCAACGCTCCTGCCCTTCGCCCGCGGCGAAGCCGTGCTCGGCCAGGCCATGCGGCGCTCCCACGACTGTCCCGATCTGGCCCGCATCGACGCCACCTGGCTACCGGCGCTGGCCGGCGACGGCCTGCTGGCCGCGCCCCCCGCCGCGCTGGCGGCCCGCGACTGGCTACCCGAGGCGCGCGCGCTGGCCAGCCATGCCGGGGCCCTCGCCGCCGCGCCCATGAGCACCGACGGGCTGGTGCTGCTGCATCGTGATCCGCCGCCGCAGCCGTGGCCGGCGGCCTGGCCGCCGCGTGACCTCGACGCGCTGGTCGCCGCTGGACGCGCCCTGACCACGGCCGGCCGCTGGGGGCTCGGGCTGCGCGTCGATGGCTACTGGCTGGTGCCGTTCCTGCGCGCGCGCGGCGCCGACGTCGCCGACGGCGTCCACGGCACGCTCGGCATCGACGGTCCAGCTGCCGAGGCCGCGCTCGCCGAGCTGGCCGCGCTGATGCAGCCTGGAGGTCCGGCCGCGCCGCCGGCGGCGCCCGGGACCGAGGCGGAGACCGAAGCGCGCCGCTTCCGCGACGGCGCCATCGCGATCCTGGCCACCGGTCCGTGGGCGCTGCCCGAGCTCGCCGATCTGCGCAGCGGCGAGCTGGTCGGCGTCGCGGTGGCGGCGTGGCCGGGAGCCCCACGCGGTGGCCAGCTGCTGGTCGTGCCGCGCTGCGCCCGCGATCCCGACGGCGCGTGGCAACTGGCCGCCGCGCTCACCGGCCCCGACGTCCAGGCGACGTGGTCGCGCCGCCTCGGCATGGTGCCGACCACGGCCGCTGGCCTGGCGCGGGCCGGAAAGCTCGCCCGCCAGGTTCATGCCGCGCTCGCCGGCGCCGCCCCGCTCCCGCGCCACCCGGCGTCGGCGGCGCTGTTCGACGATCTCAACCCGGCGGTGGCGGCCGTCGTGGCTGGCGACGCCAGCGCGGCCGAGGCGCTGGCCGGCGTGCGGCGGGCGTGGAGCCGGCTGCTGTCCCCGGCCCCGCAACGGCCGCCGCAACCGCGGACCGTGCACCCGGCGCGCGCACCCGCGCGGCGAGGGGCGCCATGAGCGCGCTGCGCTCGCTCACCGGGCGCGTGATCGTCGTGCTCGCGCTGGCCGCGCTGATCCCGACCGTCGCGATCGGCGCGCTGGCGTTCTCCCGCACCCGCGCCGACCTCGAGCGCGAGGTCGTGCGCGGCAACCTGGCGCTGGTGCGCGCGCTCGGCGCTGGCCTCGACGCCACGTTGCAGGACGCCCGGCGCGCGGTCGAGATCGGGGCCGCGACCTGGGCCGACGGCCGCGCCGCGGCCACCGCCACCGACGACGCCGACCGGCGTGCCACCGGGCGTCTGCTCGGCCGGCTCGGTCGTGACATCCCGGTGCTGGCGCGGCTGGCGATCGTCGACGGCGATGGCCGCGCGATCGCCGGTGACGAGCTGCCCGAAGGCGTCGACCTCGCCGCCCGCAGCTTCGGCGGCTACGTCGGCGACGCCATCTTCGTCGCCGGCCATCCCCGCGTGCCGCTGGTGGTGCAGGCCCGCAGCCGCACCGGCGAGCTGGTCGGCTTCTTCGTGGCCGAGATCGATCTCGGCTTCGTCTCGGACGCGCTCGCCGGCGCCCGGCTCGGCACCGGGGCGCGCGTGGTGGTGGTCGATGGCCAGGGCACCCCGGTGGCGCGCTCCGACGGCCAGCCACCGGGCGGGCCGTCGTGGCGCGGCCGACCCGCCGTCGACCGCGCGCTGGGGGCCGCCGCCGAGGGCCACCTGACCACCGCCGGCATCGTGGCCGTGTTCCGCAACCTGGCCAGCTACCAATCGTTGCGCGGCGTGCGGTGGGCGATCGTGCTCGAGCAGCCCGAGGACGACGCCTACGCCCTGGCGGCCGCCACCCGGCGCACCACGCTCCTGGTCGCGGTGGTCGCGCTGGCCGCCGCGCTGCTGCTCGGCGCACTGCTGGCGACCAGACTGACCCGCCCCCTGGCCGCGCTGGCGGCGCGCGCCGACGCCATCGCCCGCGGTGACGCCGTCGGTCCGACCGTGACCGGGCCGGGCGAGATCGGCCACCTGGGCCGCCGCATCGACGAGATGGCGGCCCGCATCGGGGAGCGCGCCGAGCTGCAGGCGGCGCTGGCCCGCGGCGATCGCCTGGCCTCGGTCGGCGTCATGTCGGCCCAGGTCGCGCACGAGATCAACAACCCACTCACCACCGTGCTCGGCTACGCCAAGCTGCTCGCCGAGGACAAGGCCGAGGATCACCCCGACCGCGCCGGGCTCGACCTCATCGCCGGGGAGGCCGCGCGCATGAAGCAGATCGTCGCCGGCCTGCTCGACTATGCCCGCGCCGGCAAGGACGACGAGCGCGCCAGCTGCGATCCGGCGGCGGTGGCCCGCCACGTCGCCGCGCTGGTGGCACCGCAACTCCGCCGCGCGCGCGTCACGCTCGCCGTCGACGTCGACGGCGCGCTGGAGGCGGCGATCGACGCCCACGCGCTGCAACAGGTGCTGGTCAACCTGGTGCAGAACGCCGCCCAGGCGATGCCCGACGGCGGCACGGTCACCATCGGCCGGGTCGCGATCGCCGGTGGCGTCGCGCTCGGGCTCGACGTCACCGACGACGGTCCCGGTGTGGCGGCCGCCGATCGAGCGCGGGTCTTCGATCCGTTCTTCACCACCAAGGCGCCCGGCGCCGGCACCGGCCTGGGCCTGGCGGTGGTCAAGCACCTGGTGGCCCGCGCCGGCGGCACCATCGAGGTCATCGACGCCCCCGGCGGCAAGGGGGCGCGCTTTCGCGTCACGCTGCCGTGCGCCACGCTCGACCAGGAGTCATCGCGCTCGGCAGCGGCCGGGCGTGATACGAGAGGGTGATGAGCGAGCCCAAGGGCGCGATCCTGGTCATCGATGACGAGCGCGGCATCCGCGCGCTGTGCCAGGACGTGCTGCGCAAGGCCGGGCACGACGTCGAGGTCGCCGAGTCGGCGGCCGCCGGCCTGGCCGCGGTCGGTCGGCGGGCGTTCGATCTGGTGCTGTGCGACATCAACCTGCCCGACCAGGACGGCGTGTCGCTGCTGCCGAAGTTGATCGATCGTGATCCGCCGCCCACCGTCCTCCTCATCACCGCGTACCCGTCGATCGACACCGCGGTGCGCGGCATGAAGCTCGGCGCCCGCGACTACATCGGCAAGCCGTTCTCACCCGACGAGCTGCGGCTGGTGGTCAACCGCGCCCTCGGCGAGGACGCCTTGCGGCGGCAGAACGCCGAGCTGCGCCGCCAGCTCGCGCTCGGGGCGTTGCTCGGCGAGTCGGCGCCGATGGTCGACCTGCGCCGCACGATCGAGAAGGTGGGCCCGACCACCGCCACCGTGCTCATCTCCGGTGAGAGCGGCACCGGCAAGGAGCTGGTGGCGCGCGCGCTGCACCTGGCCAGCCCGCGCTCCCGGCTGCCGTTCGTGGCCGTCAACTGCGGTGCGCTGGTGCCGTCGCTGCTCGAGAGCGAGCTGTTCGGGCACCTGCGTGGCGCCTTCACCGGCGCCGACACCGCCAAGCGCGGCCTGGTCACCAGCGCCGACAGCGGCACCCTGTTCCTCGACGAGATCGGTGAGCTGCCGCTCGAGCTGCAGCCCAAGCTGCTGCGCACGCTGCAGTCGGGCGAGGTCAAGCCGGTCGGTGGCACCGACGTGCTGACCGTCGACGTCCGGGTGGTGGCGGCCTCGAACCGGGCGTTGCGCGAGCTGGCGTCGCAGGGGGCGTTTCGCGAGGACCTGTTCTACCGGCTGGCGGTCATCACCATCGACGTGCCGCCGCTGCGCGCCCGCCGCGGTGACATCGCGCTGCTGGCGCGCGCTTTCGCGGTCGATGCCGCCCATCGGGCCCGCCGCGGCCGCGTCGAGCTCGGCGGTGACGCCATCGCCTGGCTCGAGGCCCAGCCGTGGCCGGGCAACGTGCGCGAGCTCGAGAACTGCATCGAACGCGCGGTGGTGCTGGCCTCGAGCGACCACCTCGGCGTCGACGACGTCCGACCGCGCGGCGGCACCGCGCCGCCGTTCGGGCTCGGCCGCCCGGCGCCCGGCGATCCGGTCCCCACCCTCGACGAGCTCGAGAAGTCCCACATCCTCCACGTGCTCGAGCTGTGCGAGCACCAGAAGACCAAGGCCGCCGCCCTGCTCGGCATCAACCGCACCACGCTGTGGAAGAAGCTGCGCCAGTACGGCCTGGAGTGAGGGCCGCGGCGCGCGCTCGATCTCAGCGCGCCGCGCGCAGCGCCGCCAGCAGCGCCGCGAAGTCCGGCGGTGGCGCGGTCGTGAACGCGAGGCGGGCGCCGGTGGCCGGGTGGGTCAGCTCGAGGCGGGCGGCGTGCAGCGCCTGGCGGCCGAGCGTGCGCGCCAGGTCGGCGAGGTCGCCGGTGTAGCGGCGGCCGTAGACCTGATCGCCGACCAGCGGCCAGCCGCTGTCGGCCATGTGGACGCGGATCTGGTGGGTGCGGCCGGTCTCGAGGCGGCAGCGCACCAGCGCCGCGCCGTGACCGAGGCGCTCGATCAGCTCCCAGTGCGTGATCGCCGCCTTGCCTCGCGCCACCTTCGACGAGAACCGCTTGCGATCGACCGGGTGGCGGTCGTACAGGGTGCGGATCGTGCCGCGCGGCGCCGGCGGCGCCGGCGCGCACACCGCCACGTACTCGCGCACCACGTCGGTCTTGGCCTTGAACGCCAGCGACAGCGCCTGCTGGGTCGGCTCGTCCTTGGCGACCACCATCACGCCCGAGGTGTCCTTGTCGAGGCGGTGCACGATCCCCGGCCGCAGCTCGCCGCCGATGCCGGCCAGGTCGTCGACGTGCGCGAGCAGCCCGTGCACCAGCGTCCCGGTCTGGTGCCCGGGCGCCGGATGGACCACCAGGCCAGCAGGCTTGTCGACGAAGACCAGGTGCCGATCTTCGAACAGGACGCTGAGCGCCATCGGCTCCGGCACCAGCGCGACCGCGACCGGCGGCCGGATGGTGACCGCGACCTGATCGCCGACCCGCAGCCGGACGCCGGCCTTGGCCGGCACCGCGCCGTTGACGGTGACGTCGCCGTCCTCGATCAGGCGCTGCACCTGGGCCCGCGACAGCGTCTGGTCGCGGGCAGCGACGAAGGCATCGAGCCGCAGCCGGGCGTCGCCGTCGCCGACCTCGCCCGGCCCCACCACGAAGCTCCGGACTACCAGATCTTCGATTTGACGTGCCCCTTCGACTTCACGAGCACGTCGACGATGGCACGCTCGTAGATGTTCTGACCGAAGATCTCCTCGGTGACCCGGCTCTTGAACAGCTCCTTGCCCTCGGTGATCTCGTCGGCCATGACGTCGAACAGGTTGTCGTGGCCGATGCCGTCGAGGATCTTGGCTTCGTGATAGAGGGTCAGATCCGACGCGATGGCGCGCGCCAGCTGGCGAGCGCGCTTCGCGTTGTCGATGAGGTTGGCCATGGCCGGATCGTAGAGGGCTCCTCGGCGCGGGGTCAAGCCGCCAGCCGCTGCTGTCGCCTGGCCCTGACCCGGTTCACTCGGAGGAATCGGTGCGACCCTTGCGCCGGATCAGACCCGAACCCTCGTCGCGCGGTTCCTTGGCGTCGCTGCCCGACGACGGCCGCGCCGCCCGATAGCGCTCCAGGTAGGTCTCCTTCACCCGTTCGGCGTCGAGGCCGAGGATGCGTGCGTACTCGGTGAGGAAGCCGCGCACGTACACCGGCGCCGGCAGCTTGGCGTAGGCGTCGTCCTCGAGCGACTGCAGGTACGCGATGCCGATCTTGCTGCGCTCGGCGACCTCGCGCAGCTCGATCCCGAGCGCCTCACGGATCTGGCGCAGCACCGCGCCCGAGTAGTCGGTGCGCGGCCCGAGCTCGGGCATCGGCGGTCGCAGCGCCACCGGCACCTCGGGCCGCTCGACGCGCGGCAGGAGCGCCACCCCGGCCGGCGCACCCGGGCGCGGCGGCAGCGGCACCGGGATGCCATCGGGGAACAGCTCCTGGTCGTATTCCTTGCGCTTGGCCGCGTCCATCAGGGTGGTGTACGAGAGGTCGAGGCGGCGGTGCACGGCCTCGAGCCCGGCCGGATCATAGAGCCCGGCGATGGCGATCGACTCGGCGCCGTAGATGTCGCGGATGCGGCGGTTGGCGCGGCGGATATCCTCGAACGAAGCCGTCGGCGAGACCTCGAGCAGGTCGTAGTGTGAATCCGAGGGCAGCACGTCGCCGTCGACGATCGGCGGCCGCACCGCCAGCAGACCGCGGGTGACCTTCTCGATGCACTTGGTGATGCGGGCCTCCGGGTGCTCGACCAGCAGCGGCCGCCGCCGCCGGGTCGACGCCCACACCGCCTCGTCGTACTCGAGGTGACCGAGGTAGCTCATCGGCACGCCGAGGCGACGGCGGGCGGCGCCGGCGATGGCGCGGCCCAGCTCCATGTCGTGCTTGGAGCGCGCCGCGTTGATGACCAGCTGGGGCGCGAAGCCGAGGATGGCGGCGCGCAGGTGCTCCACGAAGGCGTCGCCGCTCTCGACGGCCGCCAGATACAGATCGAGCGGCCCGACGATGCCGCCGTCCCGGCTGCGCGGCGACGCCGCGCGATCGGCGAGCGCGCCGAGGCCGAGCTGGCGCAGGCGATGCAGGAACACCGCGCGCACGAACCGGTGCATGAGCTCCACCGAGGTCGGGTCCGCGACCGCGGTGACCACACCGACGTCAGCGCCGAGGAAGAACTCGAGGACCCCGGCGCCCATGCCGGCTCCGAGATCGAGCACCACCCAGTCGCACGGCAGCGTCCGGACCTGGACCAGGAGCTGCTGCACGACCGCGACGTCGGCGTCGGCGATCCAGGCCGGATCGGCCGCGCCCGCGATCAGCCGCATGCTCGGCACCGGCGTCGCCACCGCCAGGTCGGCGAGCGTCGCGGTGCCAGCGACCGCCTCGGCCAGCGTGCGCGACGGCCGCGGCACGCCGCAGAACAGGTGCAGGTTGGGCGTGCCCAGCGCGACGTCGATGACGATGACCCGCTTGCCCAGCGTGGCCAGGAAGATGCCGACGTTCGCGGCCAGCAGGCTCTTGCCGACGCCACCCTTGCCGCCGCCGACGGCGACCACCTGGGGCTCTTGACCTGCCATGGCGGGGCGGACCCTATCACGCCTCCGTCTCACCCGTGCCGAGCCCGGATCCCGCGCCCGCGCCCGCGCCCCGGCCCGAGCCCGCCCGCCTCACCCCATCGCCACCACCACGTCCTCGACCTCGGCGTCCCCGATGGTCCGGACGTCCAGCCACACCCGCCCGTCCTCGACCCGCGCCACCACCGGCACCACCGCCGTCCGCAGCCGCGCTTCGATCGCCACGGCGCTGGCGCCCTCACCGCCGTGGACCGTCACCGCCCACGACGGCAGCTCGGCCAGCGGCAGCGCGCCGCCGCCGGCCGTCGAGCGGCACGCCTCCACCGCGACCACCAGGCCGCGCCCACCGGCCACGTCGGCCAGCGCCGCCGCCAACCGCTCGGCGCGGGCGCGCAACACCGCCGCCGCCGCCGCCAGCATCGCCACCGCCGGCACCTCGGCCTCGCGCCCATCGCGATACAGCGCCAGGGTCGCGCACAGCGCCGCCACCGTCAGCTTGTCGGGCCGCATCGCCCGCATCAGCGGATGCGCCCGCACCTGCGCGATGGCCGCCGCGCTGCCCGCGAGCACGCCGGCTTGCGGTCCGCCGAGCAGCTTGTCGCCCGAGAAGCACACCAGGTCGACGCCCGCCGCCACCACCTCGGCGACCGGCGGCTCGGCCGGCAAGCCCAGCAGGCGCTGCCGCTCGCGCGACAGCAGGCAGCCCGAGCCGAGGTCGACCATGCTGACCACGCCGCGCGCGCGCGCCACCAGCGCCAGCTCGGGCTCGCTGACCTCGGCGGTGAAGCCGACGATCGCGAAGTTCGAGCGGTGGACCTTGAGCAGCATCGCGGTCCGCGGCCCGATCGCCGCTTCGTAGTCGGCGAGCCGGGTCTTGTTGGTGGTGCCGACCTCGACCAGCGTGCAACCGCTGGCGCGCAGGATGTCGGGGATGCGGAACGAACCGCCGATCTCGACCAGCTCGCCGCGCGACACCACCACCTCGCGCCCGGCGGCGAGCGCCGACAGCGCGATCACCGTGGCCGCCGCGTTGTTGTTGACGACGCAGGCCGCGGCCGCGCCGGTGAGGGCGCCGACCAGCTCCTCGGCATGGGCGTGGCGCGAGCCGCGCTGCCCGGCCGCGAGGTCATACTCGAGGTTGCAGTAGCCGCGCCCGACCTCGGCGATCGCCGCCAGCGCCGCCGCCGCCAGCGGCGCCCGCCCGAGGTTGGTGTGCAGCACCACGCCGGTCGCATTGACGACCCGACGCAGGTGCGGTCCGGCGAGCTCGACCGCCAGCCGCCGCACCTCCTCGGGCAGCACGGCGACCGCCGCCGCACCGGCGCGGATCGCGTCGCGACGCCCGGCCACGAGCCGCCGCGCCGCCTCGACCGCAGCCCAGCGCGGCGCCGCGCCGTCGACGACCGCGGCGAGCTCGTGCACCGCGGGCAACCCGCGCAGGCGCGCGCTGAGCAGGTCGTCGTCGCTCACCGCTGCGATGCTAGCACTCGCGGGCCTCGATCCGAGGCTCGGCCCGAGCCCGCCGCGCTGCGGGTCCGGGCCCATCCCGTGATACGAGAAGCGGGTGTTCGCCGGCTGCGCCAGCACCGACCTCTGGATCGCGGTCCCCATGCTGGTGCCGCTGGTCGGATGCACGCTGTGGGCGCTGGTCACCGCGATCCGCTTCCGGCACTGGGTCTGGGTCGGCCTGCTGCTGGCCATGCCGGTGTTCGGCGCCTTCCTCTACTTCTTCTTCCACCTCCACCAGCACGGCCCGTCCGGCTTCGAGCTGCCGGGCGCCCACGACCAGACCCGCATCAAGCGCCTGCAGGCGGAGATCGCGCGCATCGACAAGGCCCACCTCCACGCCCAGCTCGGCGACATCTACTTCCAGATCGGCAAGCTGGACCGGGCGATGACCTGCTATCGGGCCGCGCTCGAGCGCGATCCGGACGATCTCGACACCCGGGCGCACCTCGGCGGCTGCCTGGTCCGGCTCGGCAAGGCCGCCGAGGCCCGCCCGCTGCTCGAAGCCGCGGTCGCCGAGAACCCCCGCCATGATCGTGGCCACACGCTGATGGCGCTGGCCGAGGCCGCCACCGCGCTCGGCGAGATCGAGGTCGCCATCGCGACCTGGAAGCAGGTCGTCGCGAGCAACTCGTACGCCCGGGCCCGGGTCCAGCTCGCCGAGCTCTACCTGGCGACCGGAGACCCAGCCGCCGCCCGCCTGCTCCTGCGCCAGGTCCTCGACGACGACGACGCGGCGCCCGCCTTCCACCGCAAGCGCGAGGCGGTGTGGGTGCGGCGAGCCCGCGCCGCGCTGCGCCGGGTCCCGGCGACGCCGGCCTGACCAGCGACGCCGCTCGATCCGCGTCGCGTCAGCGCATCGGATCGACGGAGCGGTCGAGCACGCCACGCACGGCGCGCAGCACGGTGGCCGGCGTGAGCGGCTTCTGCAGCAGCGCGATGCTCGGATCGAGCTCGAGATGCTGGATCGCATGCGCGGTGTGGCCCGACATGTAGAGCACGCGCATCGCGGGCCGCAACGCGCCGAGCTGGTTCGCCAGCTCGCTGCCGTTCATGTGCGGCATCACGACATCGGTGAGCAGGAGGTCGATCCCACGCTGGTAGGCCTGGCACACCACGATCGCGTCGCTGCCGCTGCTCGCCTCGAGGACCTGATACCCGTTGCGGCGCAGGATCCCGCTCGCCACCCCGCGCAGCTGCGCGTCGTCCTCGACGACCAGGATGGTCTCGCATCCACGGCCCGTGGTGTCGCCGGCGGGCACCGGGACCGCGAGCTCGACGTCATCGGTGCGCGGCAGGTAGACCGTGAAGGTGGTGCCGCGGCCGGGCTGGCTGGACACGTCGATCGCACCCCCGCTCTGCTTGACGATCCCGAACACCGTCGACAGACCCAGCCCGGTGCCCTTGTCCGGCGCCTTGGTGGTGAAGAAGGGCTCGAAGATCCGCGCCAGCGTCGCCGGGTCCATCCCGATGCCGGTGTCGCTCAGCGCGAACACCACGTGCGGCCCCGGCAGCAGGCCGAGGTGCCGCGCCGCGTGCGTCTCGTCGAGCTCGAGGTTCGAGGTCTCGATCGTGAGCGTCCCGCCGTCGAGCATCGCGTCGCGAGCGTTGACGGCCAGGTTCATGATCACCTGCTCGATGTGGCCGCGATCGGCCTTGATGGCGCCGAGCCCCGGCGCCGTCACCGATCGCACCGCGATGGCTTCGCCGACCAGGCGGCGGATCATCCGCTCCATGCCGGCGACGACCTCGTCGAGCGCGAGGACCCGAGGTTGCAGGATCTGGCGCCGACTGAAGGCGAGCAGCTGGCGGGTCAGATCGGTCGCCCGTTCGCCGGCGCGGTGGATCTGCTCGACGTCATCGCGCATCGACGAGTCGGCGGGCAGATCGCCCATCAGGAGCTCGCTGTAGCTCAGCACCACCGACAGCAAGTTATTGAAGTCGTGGGCCACGCCACCGGCGAGGCGACCCACGGCTTCCATCTTCTGGGCCTGGCGGAGCTGCTCCTCGGTCACCCGCAGGGCCTCCTCGGCGCGCAGGCGCTCGGCGAGCTCGCGGCGCGCCACCGCCAGCAGCCTGCTGTTGCTGAGCGCCAGCGCGGCATGGGTGGCGAGCTCCTCGACGAGCCGGAGGTCGCCGTCGGTGTACGCTGGCCGGTCCGCGGCCCGCACCAGCATGATGATGCCGATGGTGCGCCCGCTCGCCAGGAGCGGGACCGCGATCAAGCTCGCGATCGCTAGCCGGGTGATGAACGGCCGCCGTTCGGGCACCGCGTGGGCCAGCAACTGCTCCCGATCCACGACCGGGACGAACAGCGACCGACCGGTGGCGGCAACCAGACCCATGATGCCGTCGCCGAGCCGCTGCGGACCGACCAGCAGCGCGGCGCGCGCGATGGCGGCCAGCTCGGGATCGTTGTGACACACGGTGCCGTCGGCCTCGACGTGCTGTCCATCTTCGCTGACCATGCGGATCGCACAGCCGTCGCCGATCACGGCGCACAGGCGGCGCGCGATGCGATCGCGCAACTCGCCGAGGTCGACGGTGGCGGCGGCGAACTCCTGCGCCGCCGTCGTCACCATCCGCAGCCGGTCGGACATGCGGCGCTCGTCGGTCAGGAGGCGCGCGTTGGCGATCGCCAGCGCGGCCTGATCGGCCAGGCTCTGCGCCAGGCGCAGGTCGGTCTTTCCCAGCGCCGCGGCGTCCGACCCGCGGCGCCCGATCACCATGACGCCGAGCGTCCGCCCGCGGGCGCGCAGCGGCGCGAACAGCAGACTCTTGATCGCCAGCGCCAGCATGGCCGGTTGATCCTCGGGTCGGACGCGGCCGCGCACCAGCTCGGGATCGACCTCGGGGATCAGGACGCACTCGCCGCTCCGCACCGCCTGCGCGCCGGGCCAGGGGGCGCTCACCGGCATCCGCTGCGACGTCAACGCCTGACGGAGGACCGCCTGCGCCGCGGGATCGGGGTCGTACAGCGCGATGCTGTCGAGCCACGCTCCGTCGTCGGAGAGCAGGGCGATCCCGCAGTAGCCGCCGAGCGCGTCGCTGATCCGGCCGACCAGCGTGTCGATCATCGGTTGATAGTCCGCCGCCGTGCCCGCGAAGGCGTCCATCGCGTCGAGCAGGACCTCGAGCTGGGCGGCGACCGTTCGGACCTGGCCGCCCGCACCGCCACCGTCGGCCACCGCCACCGGGGGCGGCGCCACCGGGCTCACCGCCAGCGCCGACGCGACGGCCTCGAGCAACGCCCGCCCGCTGACTGGCTTGGCGAGCACCGGCACCGGCAAGATCACGTCGTCGGCGTACGCGGTCACGCACACGACCGGCATCGCCGGCCAGGTCGCGCGGATGACCGCGATCAACTCGTCGCCGGACCCGCCGGGCATGGAACCGTCGGTGATCACCAGATCGACGTCGCCGGGGTGCGCCCGGAGCGTCGCCAGCGCCTCCGATCCCGAGCCGGCCTCGACCACGTCGTGCCCGGCCCGCCCGAGCCACCTCCTGAAGACGGCCCGGATCAGCGGCTCGTCGTCAACGACCATGATCGTTCCCTTACGCACGCCCGCGTGCAGTGTACCCCGGGCCACGGTCACGGAACAGAACCGCGGGGCGCTGCCGCCGGCGCAGCGCGGTCCGGCCGCGCTATCCTGCCGGCGTGGACGTCCAGGCCGTCTCCGCGCTGCTCGCCGCGCTCGTGATCCTGGCGATCGGCGCGTCGGTGATGCTGCGCAACCGCACCGACCGCACGTACGTGTCGTTCTCGACCTTCACGTTCGTCCTCTCGGCGTGGCAGCTGTGCAACTTCATCGAGATGGCGACCGGGTCGGCGGTGTGGCGCTGGCTGGCGCTGTGGCCGGCGGCCACCATCCCGCCGACCGCGATCGCCTTCTTTCGCCAGTTCCTGGCCCAGCCTTCGATCGGTGGCCGCCACCGGCCGCCCCGCGTGACGCTGGCGTGGACCCTGATCGCGTACCTCGGCCTCATCTACGGTGCCGTCATCGCGCCCATCCACGAGTCGTTGTGGTTCCTGGTCCCGTTCGGCGCCTATGTCTTCGGCGGCCTGTACCGCTGCGTCTACGACCTGTTCGTACAGTACCGCGCCACCACCAAGCGCGTCGAGCGCACCCGCATCCGCTACCTCACGATCGGCGGCCTGCTGGCGACGACGCTGGCGCTCACCGACGTGTTGCCGCGCTTCGTGGCGGCGTGGCCGGCGGTCGGCAACGTGCTGTCGATCCTCTACCTCTACTTCATCAGCCAGACCTTGTTCCGCTACCGGCTGATCGACGTCAACGAGCTGGTCGGCAAGATGGCGGTGCTCGGCTCGCTGGTGGTGCTGCTGTGGGCGGTCTACGGCCTGTTGCTGTCGTGGGTCGGCGGCGGCCAGGACGGCCTGTTCCTGCTCAACGCCCTGGTGGCGTCGTTCGTGATCCTGATCCTGTTCGAGCCGGTCCGCGCCCTGCTCGAGAACACCGTCAATCGGTGGCTGCTGCGCCAGCGCACCGAGTTGCGCGGCCGCCTCGAGACGCTGCGCCGCGAGCTCCAGCACGTGGTCGACGTACCCGATCTGGTGCGGCGCGTGATCACGGCGCTCGAGGAGTCGCGCCGGGTCACCGACGCCTCGGTGTACCTGCTCGATGCCGACGGCGCCGGCTTCGATCGCGCCGGCTGGTTCGGCGCCGCCGCCACCGAACGACTCGATGCCGGCGCCGCCCGCGCCATGCTCGAGCGGGCCCGGGCCGGCATGATCGACATCGACGTCATCCGCCGCGAGCTCGCCGCCGTGCCGACCGCGGCGCCGGCCGAGAAACGCGAGTCGCTGGCCGCGATCCTGGCCACCGCCGAGCTGCTCAACGCCGCGCTGCTGTTTCCGTTCCTGGGTTCGGCCGAGACCGAACAGGGTCCGTGGTTGCTGGGCCTGCTCGCGGTGCGTGACGATCGCGCCGAAGGCGCCTTCGACCTCGACGACGTCGACATGTTCCGCCAGCTCGCCAGCCAGGCCGCGCGCGTGATCGAGTCGAGCCAGGCCTACGAGCGGGTCAAGGAACGCGACCGCCTGGCGGCCCTCGGCGAGATGTCGGCCGGCCTGGCCCACGAGATCCGCAACCCGCTGGGCGCGATCAAGGGCGCCGCCCAGCTCCTGCTCGGACCCGACGGCAAGCCGTTGCCACCGGGCCCCGAGTCGGCCGAGTTCATCGACATCATCCTCGAGGAGGTCAACCGCCTCAACACCGTGGTCACGCGCTTCCTCGACTACGCCCGCGCCGATCGCGCCGAGTCGGGCAAGCCGGGCCCGATCGATCTCAACATGGTGGTCCGCAAGACCGTGCAGCTCCTGCAGTCGTCGCGGGAGGCGCGGGCCACCGAGATCAAGGTCCGCTACGACGACATGCTGCCACCGGTGATCGCCGATCCCGATGCCCTGGTGCAGGTGTTCCTCAACCTCGGCCTCAACGGACTGCAGGCCATGCCCGACGGCGGCGTGCTCGAGATCCTGACCACCCGACGACGCCGGTCGCGGCTGGGCTACGGTCAGTTCGCCGAGGTTCGCCTCCACGATCACGGCGTCGGCATCCCCGCCGACCGCCTCAAGAAGCTGTTCATCCCGTTCTACACCACCAAGAGCCGGGGCACCGGCCTCGGCCTGGCCATCGCCCAGCGCATCGTCAGCCAGCACGCCGGCACGATCGAGGTCCGCTCGACCCCGGGTGAAGGTTCGACGTTCTCGGTGTTCCTGCCGGCGGCGCCGGGCGTGACGGTCGCCGCCACCACCACGGGTCAGATGACCAATCCGTTCGTGGCGGCGCGCGACGCGCCGGCCGCCGATGGCGCCGCCGGACCGTCCGCCGACCGACCGCAGGCCGACGCGGCGCCGGCGACCGTGGTAAGCAGGTAGCGCTGCTGATGGCCGATCGTGCTCGCATCCTGGTCGCCGACGACGAGCCCAACCTGCGGCGCGTCCTGCACGCGATCCTGCGCCGCGAGGGCCACGAGGTGGTGCAGGCGGTCGACGGCGCCGAGGCGATCGGGATGCTCGACGGCGTCGACGTGGTGATCACCGACCTGCGCATGCCCAAGGTCGACGGCATGGAGGTGTTGCGGACCGCGGTCCGGACCCAGCCGCACCTGCCGGTGATCATGGTGACCGCCTACGGCTCGGTCGGCCAGGCGGTGGCGGCGATCAAGGCCGGCGCCTTCGACTACATCGAGAAGCCGTTCGAGCAGGACCAGATCCGGCTGGTGGTCGAGAAGGCGGTCCGACAAGCCAGCGCCAACCGCGCCGCGCCGCGCTCCCACCTGTACACCTCGACCGACGAACGTGGCGAACGCGTCGAGGTCCGCGGCCGCTACGGGCTGGTCGGCGACAGCCCCGAGATGCACTCGATCTTCGACGTGATCGACAAGGTCGCGGACTCGCCGTCGACGGTGCTGATCACCGGCGAGAGCGGCACCGGCAAGGAGCTGGTCGCCAAGGCGCTGCACGAGAACTCGAGCCGCAAGCACGGTCCGTTCATCAAGATCAACTGCGCCGCCATCCCCAAGACGCTCATGGAGTCGGAGCTGTTCGGCTACGAGAAGGGCGCGTTCACCGGCGCCACCTCATCGAAGCCGGGCCGCTTCGAGCTGGCCGACCTCGGCACCCTGTTCCTGGACGAGATCGGCGAGATCCCGGTCGAGATGCAGGTCAAGCTGCTGCGCGCGATCCAGGAGAGCGAGTTCGAACGGGTTGGCGGGATCAAGACCATCAAGGTCGACGTCCGCCTCATCACCGCCACCAACCGCGACCTCGAGCAGGAGATCGCGCGCGGCAACTTCCGCGACGATCTCTACTACCGACTCAACGTGGTGCCGTTGCAGATCCCGCCCCTGCGCCGCCGCCTCGGCGATATCCCGCTGCTGGTCCGCCACATCATCCGCCGCTTCAACGAGCGCCTGAAGAAGAACGTCACCGGGATCGCCGACGACGCGCTGGCCGCGCTCGAGACCCACAACTGGCCCGGCAACATCCGCGAGCTCGAGAACGTCCTCGAGAGGACCATCCTGTTCAGCAAGGGCGAGACCATCACCAAGTGCGACCTGCCGGAAGAGTTCACCGCCAGCGGGAGCGGGGTGGTCGCCAGCGCGCCGGTCGCCGCGCTCGGATCGGCGCCGTCCGTGCTTCCCGCCGGCGCGACCGTCGGCGCTGCCGCTGGCGGCGACGGCGACGATGACGACGTCGTCGAGCCGAGCGGCGCGCCGGCCGAGGCGCTGGGCGTGGCCGGCGATGGATCGCTCAAGGACATCGTTCGCGCCGAGACCAGCCGCGTCGAGCGCGAGCTGATCGCGCGGGCGCTCACCGAGACCGGCGGCAACGTCACCCAGGCCGCCAAGTTGCTCAAGATCAGCCGCAAGAGCCTGCAGATGAAGATGAAGGAGCTCGGCTTGCGCGACACCGAACCGCCGCCGTCGACCTGACCGCGGGTCAGCGCCGGATCTCGAAGCCCACGGCGTCGACCTCCACCGCGACACCAGCGAGGTCGAGCCCGCTGACCTTCGCCGACGGCGGGCCGCGGTGGCACCAGACCAGGAACAGCGCCACCTGCGGTTCGCTGCCCTGGGCCTCGAGCTCGACCGAGCCATCAGGCAGGTTGCGGACCCAGCCAACCAGCCCGTGGGCCCGCGCCGCCATGCACGCCGAGGCCCGATAGGCGACGCCTTGCACACGTCCGCTCACCCGGACCCGGACCCGGCGGATCGCGTTGCTCGATGACGCGCCTTGACCATCCGTCATGCTCGTCCCTACTCTATCAAAGGAGACCCGCCGCGCCGTCCGGCGTGGTGCCCTGCCACGCGCCGCCGCCTCACGCCCACGCAACCTTGCCGATCCCGACTTCTTCTCATCTCTCCCCGGCCACCGCCACGCCGGTCGCCGTGCTCGAGCTCGCTGCGCTGCGGCGCATGAAGCCCGACGAGCTGTGCGCGCTCGCCGAGCGCCTCGGCATCAACGACGCCCGCGACCTGCGCCGCCAGGAGGCCGTGCTGGCGGTGCTCGAGGCCCACGCCGATCGCCGCGGCGAGACCCACGCCGAAGGCATCCTCGAGATCCTGCCCGACGGCTTCGGGTTCCTGCGCGGCCCCGACCAAGCGTACCAGCCTGGCACCGACGACATCTACGTGTCGCCTTCGCAGATCCGGCGGTTCGGGATGCGCACCGGTGACGCCGTCCGCGGCACGGTGCGCGCCCCCAAGGAGACCGAGCGGTACTTCGCGCTGCTGCGCGTCGAGGCGATCGAGGGCGGCGCGCCCGATCAGCACCCCCAGCTGCTCGACTTCGACGATCGCGTGGCGCTACCCGCCGCGCGCAGCTTCGAGCTCGGCGCGGCCAGCCCGGCGGTTCGACTCGCCGACCTCTACTGTCCGCTCGGGTTCGGGCAGCGGATCGTGGTCAAGGCGCCACCACGGGCCGGCAAGACCGCGTTCCTGGTCGAGCTGGCCCAGGCCCTCCGCCACGCCCACCCCAGGGCCAGCACCACGCTGTGCGCCATCGACCTCCGTCCCGAAGACGCGTCCGAGCTCGAGCGTGCGCTCGGTGACCTGGTCGTGGTCTCCACGATGGCCGATCCACCGGCCCGCCACGTCCAGCTCATCGAGCTGGTCATCGAACGCGGCAAGCGCGCCGCCGAGCGCGGCGACGACGCGATCGTGCTCATCGACTCGCTCGGCCGCCTGGCGCGCGCGGTCAACGTCGTCCTGCCGCCCAGCGGACGGGCGCTGATCGGCGCGCTCGACGCCGTCGCGGTGGGCCGCGTCAAGCGCTGGATGGCCGCCGCCCACCGCCTCGAGTCCGGCGGCAGCCTGACCATCGTCGCCAGCCTGGCCACCGACAGCGGGGCGCGGGTCGACGAGGTGCTCGCCGACGAGCTGCACGAGACCGCCGCCGTCGAGCTGGTGCTCGACCGCGCCGCCGCCGCGGTCCGCGGCCATCCGGTCCTCGATCCCGCACGCTCGTTCGTCCGCCACGCCGCGCCGCTGCTCGGCGATGCGGCCGTCGCCTGGCGCGAGCTGCTCGCGTCGCCGCCGAGCGCCGACCGCGTGCTCGCCGCGTTGCCGGTGGCGACCGACCGCGCCGCCATCATCGCCGCGGTGGCCGCGACCGCGGGCGGCTGACCCCATGGCGCGCGTGTTGCGACTGCCGGATCGGGGCCGCCTCATCATCTGCACCGATCTGCAGGGCTGCCTGCGCGACTTTCACCGCATCGTCGAGATCTTCGACGACGCGATGGCCACCACCGGCGACGCCCACCTGCTGTTCACCGGCGATCTGATCCACGGCCCCCACCTCGACGAGGCCGACTGGCCCGACTTCCTCGGCGAGTACTACCGCGACGCGTCGGGTGACGTGATCGACGAGCTCGCGGTGTTGATGGACCACCACCCGGGCCGGATCCACGCCCTGATCGGCAACCACGAACATGGCCACATCGGCGGCCCCCACACCGCCAAGTTCGCGGCCGACGAGGTCGCCGTGCTCGAGGGCCTGCTGGGCGATGCCCGCGCCGAGCGCATGCGCGCGGTGCTCCGCGAGTTCGCGCTGGTCGCGGTGGCACCGTGCGGCGCCGTCTTCACCCATGGCGCACCGGCGGCGACCGTGGCGTCGATCCGCGACATCGAGGACGCTCGGCTCGACGGCTTCGAGCTGGGCAGCCCGATCGACATCCTCGACACGCCGATCATCGGGCCGATCCTGTGGGCGCGCTCGGCCGAGCCCGACGTGGCGCGACGCTTCGTGCGCGCGCTGGGTGGCACGTTCTGCATCTACGGTCACGACGTCATCCCCGAGGGCTTCGAGGTCATCGGCGACGAGCAGATCGTCGTGTCGACCAGCTTTGGCGTGTTCGACGCCAACAAGGTCTACCTCGCGCTCGACCTCGCCGCTCGCTACCGCAGCGTGCACGACCTGCGGGTCGGTCGCGAGATCCTGCCGCTGTACCCCGACGCCCCGCCGTTTCACGAGCCGGTGGAGCGCGCACACGGCTGAGATCGCCGGGACTGGTGACGGTAACCGTGCCCAGCTGCACGCGAATCCACTTCTGCCGCGACCCCGTAGACCGCCGGCGCCGGGTCTGCTACAAGACGCCCTCCCGAGGTTCGCCCATGAAGGATACCGTCGCTCACCCCCACTATCGTCCGTCGAAGATCGCCTGCGCTTGCGGCGCGAGCTACGACACCTTCTCGACGCGCGGCGACTTCGCCGTCGAGATCTGCTCGAAGTGCCATCCGTTCTTCACCGGCCATCAGAAGCTGAACGACACCGCCGGGCGCATCGACCGCTTCAAGAAGCGGTACGGTCAGAAGTAGACCGCACCGCGGTTGTCGTCCGCGGGTTGTCGTCCGGCCACGCGCCGGCAGCCCCGATCCGTGATCGAGCGGTGAGGACGAGCCATGTTCGCTGAACAACGTTTCCTCGACAAGATGGCGGTGCTCGCGCGCCGTCACGAGGAGCTGACGTCGCTGCTCGGTGATCCCGAGGTCATCGGCAAGCGCGGCGAGTTCCAGCGCCTGTCGCGCGAGCACGCCGAGCTCGCCGCGCTGGTCGCGGCGTGGACCTCCTATCAGAAGCTGAGCGCCGACCTCGACGAGGCCCGACAGCTCGCCGGTTCCGTCGACGCCGACGCCGAGCTGCGCGAGCTGGCCCGCGACGAGGCCCGCGAGCTCGAGGGGCGACGCGAGACCGCCGAGCAGGAGCTCAAGCTCCTGCTGCTGCCCAAGGACCCCAACGACGCCAAGAACACGATCCTCGAGATCCGCGCCGGCACCGGCGGCGACGAGGCCGCGCTGTTCGCGGGTGATCTGTTCCGCATGTACATGCGCTTCGCCGAGCGCCAGGGCTGGCGCACCGAGATCCTGTCGGCCTCGGACGGCCCGGCCGGCGGCTGGAAGGAGATCATCGTCCTGGTCGAGGGCAAGGACGTGTTCTCGCGGCTCAAGTTCGAGTCCGGCGTGCACCGCGTGCAGCGGGTCCCGGCCACCGAGGCCCAGGGCCGCATCCACACCTCGGCGGCGACCGTGGCGGTGATGCCCGAGGCCGAGGAGGTCGACATCAAGATCGACGACAACGATCTGCGCGTCGACGTGTTCCGGGCCGGCGGCCACGGCGGCCAGTCGGTCAACACCACCGACTCGGCGGTTCGCCTGACCCACATCGCGACCGGCCTGGTGGTGATCTGCCAGGACGAGAAGTCGCAGCACAAGAACAAGGCCAAGGCGCTCAAGGTGCTGCGCTCGCGGCTCTACGATCGCGAGCTGGCGCAACGCCAGGCTGCCGAGCGGGACGCACGACGCACGATGGTCGGCTCGGGGGATCGGTCGGAGAAGATCCGGACCTACAACTTCCCGCAGGATCGCGTGACCGATCACCGCATCGGCCTCACCCGCCACAACCTGCCGGCGGTGATGGACGGCGACGTCGGCGACATCATCGACGCGCTGCGGGCCCACGATCAGACCGACCGCCTCGAGGCGCAGGCCTGATGCCGGCGCGGCCGGCGCTGGCGGCGGCAGCGGTCGCCGTCGTGCTCGCCGCCTGCGATCGATCCCCGACGCTGGCGACGTGCGCCGACCACCTCGGTGGCGTGTGGCAGACCGCCGACGGCAGCGCGCGCTGGCACATCCTCGACGGCGGCGAGCGGCTGCAGGCTTACCCGCTGGTGCGCGAGCTGCCGGCCATGCCGACCGGCACCCAGGCGGCGCCGTCGACCCTCGACCTGCGCCGCAGCCGCGGCGAGGTGGTCGGCACGGTCATCCGCCGCTGGCACCGTGGCGGCGAGGTCTGCGTGGTGCGCGCCCCGGCGCGTATCCGCGGCTGTGCCGCCGATCGGCTGACACTCACGTTCGGCGACACCGGCCCACCGACCGACTGGACCGCCTGCCGGGTCGACGGCCCGACGACCGCACAGCTGCTGCAGCGAACGTGGCCTTGACTACAGCGGTGACAGCGGCAACAGCTGGCAACCGCTCGGGATCGCGGGATCCCGGTTGACGGCGCGGGTGGCGTGGAACACTATTCCGGCTACTGTGCTGGGCGAAGTCGTCGGTAGCTATCAGATCACGGCCAAGATCGCCGAGGGCGGGATGGGCGTCGTCTACCGCGCCCAGCATCAGCTCATCGGCAAGCCGGCCGCCGTCAAGCTGCTGCTGCCCGAGCTGTCGTCGAACCAGGAGGTCGTCAATCGCTTCTTCACCGAGGCGCGCGCGGCGACCTCGATCCGCCATCCCGGCATCGTCGAGGTGTTCGACTTCGGCTACCTGCCCAACGGCATGGCCTACATCGTCATGGAGCTGCTCGACGGCGAGCCACTGTCCAGGCGGCTCGCCGCCCGCGGCCGCCTCCAGGAACGCGAGTCGCTGATCATCATCCGCGGCGTCGCCAGCGCGCTCGCCGCCGCCCACGCCCAGGGCATCGTCCATCGCGATCTCAAGCCCGACAACATCTTCCTGGTCCCCGACCCGGACATGCCGGGCGGCGAGCGACCCAAGATCCTCGACTTCGGGATCGCCAAGGTCAGCGAGGCCCAGCGCGGCAGCGCGAGCAAGACCCGCACCGGCTCGGTGATGGGGACCCCGACCTACATGAGCCCCGAGCAGTGTCGCGGCGCCGGCGAGGTCGACCACCGCTCCGACATCTACGCGCTGGGTTGCATCCTGTACGAGATGGTCACGGGCAAGCCGCCGTTCCAGGCCGAGGGCATCGGCGAGATCATCGCGTCCCATCTGTTCATCGAGCCGGTGCCGCCGACGCACCTGGTGCCGACGCTCGGCTCGTCGACGGAGGGGCTCATCATGAACCTCCTCGCCAAGAAGCCGGAGATGCGCATCCAGTCGGCGTCGGAGCTCGCGCGCCTGCTCGGCCAGGGCTCGATGCCGCCATCGTCGCTCGACCACATCCATGCGCCGACGGTGGCGATGACGCCGCTGCTGACGCCGGTGCCCGCCTCCCGCGCCTCCCGCACCGCGAGCGGTCAGCCCGGGGTCCCGACCACGCTCAGCGGCGCGGCCGCGCAGGCGGGCGGCACCATGCCGCCGCCAGCGGTCAAGAAGTCGCGCGGCGCGCTGTTCGCCTTCCTCGGCGTGGCGCTCGTCGGTGGCGGCATCGCCGCCGCGGTCGCGCTGGGTGGCGGCGCCGCGACGGACGATAGCGCCGCAGCGGGCAGCGGCTCGGCCGCGGGCACCGGGTCGGCCGCGGACGGTAGTGGCTCGGGCGAGCTCGCGGGTGCCACGACGCCCGACGCCGGCATGCCCGAGAGCCCGGCCGATGCGGCGGCGGCTGTGGCCGCGGTCACGATCGATGCCGGGCCACCGGTTGACGCCACCAGCGTCGCCGTCGATGATCGGGGACACACGCCCCGGCGCAAACCCGGTGACAGGCCCGGTGACAAGGGCCACAAGGTTCCGGGCGGCAAGCCGGGCGACAAGCCGGGAGGGACGACCGATGCGACGCAAGGCTCCGGATCAGGGTCTGGAAGCGGTACTGGCAAACGGATCGATCGCGGCGACTGACGGCGGTCGCGTCTGGGCGCGCGCCGTCCAGGCGCTCGCCTTCGTCGGTTCGATGCTGATCGGGGTCGGCAACGCGGCGGCGCAGAACGCCGACGCCGAGGCGCTGTTCAGCGAGGCCGAGCAGCTGGAGGCCGCCGGCAAGATCCCCGAAGCCTGCGACGCGTTCGAGGGCTCGAACCGGATCGAGCCCCGCGCCGGGACGCTGATCCGCCTCGGCCAGTGTCGCGAGACGCAAGGCCGGCTGGTCTCGGCGTGGTCGGCGTACAAGGACGCGCTGACCCGGGCCAAGGATCCGGCCAAGCGACAGGTCGCCGAGCAGCGGGTCGCCGCGCTCGGCCCGCGGCTGTCGTACCTGACGGTGCTGGTACCCGACGAGAGTCGCATCGATGGCCTGATCATTCTCCGCAACGGCAAGGAGCTCGACGCCGCGCTGTGGAACCGGGCGGCCCCGGTCGACGGCGGCGTCTACACCATCGGGGGTCGCGCGCCCGGCCACGAGGAGTGGACCACGACCGTCGAGGTCGGCGCCGAGGCCGACAAGGCGTCGATCGAGGTGCCGCGCTTCAAGGAGCTGCGCAAGCTGGTCGACCCGGTGCCGGACCTCAAGGGTCCGACGACCGGCGGCGAGATCGATCGGCCGACACCGTCGAGCATCACGCCGCGGCGCAAGATCGCGCTCGGCGCCGCCGGGGTCGGCGTGGTCGCGCTCGCCGGCGGCCTGGTCTTCGGCATGTCCGCCAAGGGGCTCCAGGACGACGCCTTCGCGTTGTGCCCGGATCCCGAGATCGCGTGCGCCGACTCCGCCGCCGCTCAGGACAAGCTCGAGCAGGGCCAGTCGAAGGCGCTGCTGGCCAACATCGCCTATGGCGTTGGCGCCGCCGCCGTCATCGGCGCTGGCGTGCTGTGGTTCACCGGCGCGCCCAGGTCCGAGCCGGCTCGTGTCGGCCGCGCCACCGTCCGGCCCATCGTGCGTCCCGGCTACTCCGGGGTCGATGTCCTGGTGAGGTTCTGACCTTGTCGCTCTCCAAGCGTTCCCTGTGGCGCCTCGTCGCGACCACCGCCCTGGCGTGCCTGACCGCGTGCTCGGTCCCCGGCGTGACCTTCACCGGCTCCGACGGCGGGACCGGCATCGACGCGCCGACCGACGCCGTCACCGTGGTCGCCCTGGTGGTCTCGACGACCGCGGTCACGGTCGGCGAGGCCGACACCGCCACGTTCACGGTGTCGCTGAGCGCGCCGCCGGCCAGCCCCATCCTGATCAGCGTCGACTCGGCCGACGACAACCGGGTCGGCGTCACGCCGTCGTCGATCCAGCTCGACGCCACCAACTGGAACCAGCCGCGCACCGTGACCCTGTCCGGACGCGAGGATGCCGACACCGAGGACGAAGCGGTGGCCGTGGCGGTCAGCTCGTCGGTCGGCGACGCCACCGTCAACGTCACGGTCACCGACAACGACATGCTGGCGATCGTCGTGTCGCCGGCGATCGGCCTCCAGGTCAGTGAGGGTGGCACCGCGTCGATCACCGTCAAGCTCAGCGCCCAGCCCAGCGGCACCGTGACCGTCACGGTGGCGTCGACCGACCTGACGGTCGCGACGGTGACGCCGACGACGCTGAGCTTCGGCACCGGCACGTGGGATCTCGACCAGACCGTGGTGATCAGCGGCCAGCAGGACGCCGACGTCGTCGACGCGACCGCGATGGTCACGCTGAGCGCCACCGATCTGACCAGCGCCAACGTGCCGGTCCTGGTCATCGACGACGACGTGCTCGGCATCCAGCCGTCGACCACCAACCTCGGCACCGTCAACGAGGGTGGCGGCACGAGCTTCACGGTCCGGCTCACCCAGCAGCCAGGCGGCACGGTGACGGTGGCGGTCGGCTCGTCCGACGGGTTGCTGCTGACCGCGGGGCCGACCCCGCTGACCTTCACGACCGTCACCTGGATGACGCCGCAGACCGTCACGGTGACCTTGCCCCACGACGTCGACACCGCCGACGAGAGCGCCACCGTCACGTTGATGGCGACCGGGCTCACGACGCGCACCGTGGCGGCCGCGATCAACGACGACGACGTCCAGAGCGTGACCGCGACCGCGAGCCCGCTGCCGATCCTCGAAGGCGCCACCGCCACGCTCAACGTGCGGCTGGCGTTCCAGCCCAGCGCCGACCTGGTGCTGAGCGTGACCAGCCTCAACACCGGGGTGGCCATGGTGAGCACCGGCTCGCTCACCTTCACGGCCGCCAACTACGATCAGACCCAGCCCGTGGTCGTGACCGCGCCCGAGGATGCCGACGCCGCCGCCGGCATGACCACGATCCGGCTCGAGTCGTTGCCCAACGCCCTCAGCCGCGATGTGCCGGTCGCGGTCACCGACAACGATCAACTCCTGATCGAGACCAGCGCCGCCGCGGTCGCGCTCGGCGAGGCCGGCTCCGCCATGTTCGGCGTTCGCCTCACCGCGATGCCCGGTGCGACGGTGACGGTGAGCCCGAGCCCGGGCGATCCCACGGCGGCCTCGATCGGCCCCGCCAGTTTCATGTTCACGACCATGGACTACGGGACGTACAAGACGTTCACGGTCACCGGCGTCGCCGACGTCGACCTGGTCAACGAATCGTTCCTGATCACCCTCACCGCCAGCGGCCTGCCGTCCAAGACCATCGACGCCGTCGTCACCGACGACGACCTGCAGCGGGTCGTCTTGTCGGTGCCGTCGATCTCGGTCAACGAGGCCGGCAGCGGCACGGTCGGCGTCAGCCTCGCCTTCATGCCGGCCGCCGATACCGTCGTGACCTTGATGTCGGTCGACGCCACCGCCGCGACCGTGACCCCGACCACCCGCACCTTCACCCCGGCGACCTACGCCACCGCGCAGAGCGTGACCATCGCCGGCGTCGCCGATGCCGACGCCATCGACGACACCACCACGATCAACGCCACCGCGCCGAGCGCGACCGCGGCCAGCCTGGCGGTCACCGTCAACGACGACGACGCGCTCGGCATCGAGACCTCGGTGACCACCACCAGCGTCGGCGAGGCCGGCACCGCGACCTTCGGCGTCCGCTTGACCGCGCAGCCGGCCGCGACCACGACCGTCACCGTCATGTCGAGTGATCCGATGGCGGCCACCGCCCTGCCGGCGACCCGGGTGTTCAGCACCGCCGACTGGAACCTGTACCAGGACGTGACCCTCACCGGCGTCGCCGACGCCGACGGCATCAACGACAGCATCTCGGTCAGCCTGACCTCGGCCCCCCTGACCATGCGCACCGTCACCGTGACCGTGGTCGACGACGACCTCCAGGACATCCTGCTGTCGGCCGCCACGGTGACGCTCGGCGAAGCCGGCACCGCCATGTTCGGCGTCCGGCTGGCGACCATGCCGGCCGGCGACGTGACCGTCAACGTCAACTCGGCGAACGGCCTGGAGGCGACGGCCGCACCGACGCCGCTGACGTTCAACACCGCCGACTACGCCAGCAACAAGACGGTCATCGTGACCGGCGTCGCCGACCTCGATCTGACCAACGACACCGTCCTCATCAACATGTCGTCGGCCGGCCTGACCACTCGCAGCGTCACCGCCACCGTCACCGACGACGACCTGCAGGTGGTCGAGACCTCGGCGACCGGCACGGTCACCATCACCGAAGGCGCGGCGGCCACCGGCGTCGGCTTCCGGCTGCGCTACATCCCGACCGCCGACACCACGGTGACCGTGACCCCGAGCGCCGGGGTCAGCGTCAGTCCCACCACGCGGCTGTTCACGGCCGGCAACTACGACACCTTCCAGAGCGTCGGCGTGACCGGCGTCCAGGACGCCGATGCCGCCGACGTGACCACGATGGTCACCGGCAGCGCGCCGAGCGCGACCTCGGCCGTGGTCAGCATCCTCGTCGATGACGACGACGTGCTCGGGCTCGAGACCGACATCCCGTCGCTGGCGATCACCGAGGGCGCCACGGGGATCATCAAGGTCCGCCTCACGGCGGAGCCGCCGGCGACCACGACGGTGATGATCTCCAGCAGCGACGACACGGCGGCCAGCGTCACCGTGCCGAGCTCGGGCATGCTGACCTTCACCACCGGCGACTGGAACGTCTACAAGGACGCCAGCATCTTCGGCGTCCAGGACGTCGACGTCGCCGCCGATGCTGCGACGATCACGTTCGCCAGCACCGGCCTGACCTCGAGGAACATCGGCGTCACTGTCACCGACGACGACATCCTGGCCATCACCACCGACATGTCCAGCCTGTCCATCAACGAGGGTGGATCGGGCATGTTCTACGCCCAGCTGAGCCACCAGCCGTCGGGGCCGGTGACCGTCAACCTGAGCTCGAGCGACCTCGCCGTCCTCTCGATCTCGAACGGGCCGCCGAGCCTCAGCTTCAGCGTCTCCGACTGGAACCTGCCGCACATGGTGGGCGTGAACGGCCTGCAAGACGCCGACGCCGTCAACTCCACCGCCGACGTGCAACTGACGAGCGCCAGCACCGCGACCAAGCTGGTGCCGGTCACGGTCATCGATGACGACATCGTCCTGACCGACCTCAGCGCGCAGATGGGCCCGTTCCAGGGCGGCACCGCGGTCAGCTTCCTCGGCGGCGGCTTCACCGCCGGCACCACCGCATCGGTGGCCGGCTTCGGGCTGGTCAACCCGAACCTGGTCTCGACGAACCGCATCGACGGCACCACGCCGAATCCGGGCATCCTCAGCTCGCGCTTCGCCGAGGCCAAGGTCACCCGCGGTACCTCGACCGCCACCATCCCACGCGCATTCTATTTCGGCGCCTGGGAGGCGGCGACCACCGGCATCTCGGGCGGATCCATCAACGCCCTGATCGCGCCGGGCTCGAGCATGACCTACGCCGGCACCGAGGAAGGGGTGTTTGCCTCGTCGGACGGCGGCACCACCTGGACCTCGGCCAGCAATGGCCTGCCCGGTGGGGCGATCCGCGGCCTGTCGCCGCACCCGAACAACCAGGACCGCGTCTACGCCGCGACCAGCGCCGGCATCTACGCGACCTTCAATCGCGGCGTCGACTGGTTCCCGCCGTTCGGGCTGACCGCGGCGACCACCTGCGTCGTGGTCGCGCCCGGCGACGCCAACCGGCTCTACGCGTGCACCGCCACCGAGGTCTGGCGCTCCAGCGATGGCGGCTCCAACTGGACCCTGTCGCAGGGCGGCTTCACGAATCCGCGCCACATCTCGGTCTCGCCCGACGGCAACACCGCCTTCGTGTCGACGTCGTCCGGCGTGTTCAAGACCAGCGACGCCGGCAACAGCTGGGTCTCGATGAGCAACGGCCTGCCGTTCGGGGGCGACAACAACGCCACCACGCTCAGCCCCGTCGACACCAACACCGTCTATGCCGCGAGCCCCGGGGGCATCTACCGCACGTCCGATGGCGGCGCCAGCTGGCAGCTGTCGTCGTCGCTTGGCGGCAACTACGCGGTCGCGATCGCCTTCGACCCGACCTCCGTGGCCATCTACGCCGCGACCTCGAACGGCGTCTACCGTAACTTCGACCGCAACAGCGACAACTGGAACCAGGCGTCGATCGGGATGCATCCGGCGTCGTTCGCGACCCGAACGCTCGCAGTGCAGCAGTTCGGGAACCGCCTCTTCGTCGGCTCGCAGGGCACGGGCGTCCAGCGGTCGACCGACACCGCCTCGAGCTGGCAGAAGTCGGATAGCGGCATCACCGCGTACTCGACCATGGCGATCGCGCCACATCCGACGATCGACGGCACCGCGTTCGCGGCGCCGCAGGGCATGGGCATCTGGCGGACCATCGACCGCGGCACGACGTGGACGGAATCCAACCAGGGGATCACCGGCAACAACTACAGCGTGATCACCATCGCCTACGACCCGAGCAACCCGAGCACGATGTACGCCGGCTTCAACGGCGGGGGGATCTGGAAGTCGACCGACGCCGGCAACTCGTGGTCGCAGACCTCCTTCGTGTTCGGATCGGCCTACGCCATCGCGGTCGACCCCGCCAACCCCAGCATCGTCTATGCGGCGGGCTACACGATGGGCCAGACCGGGTGCTCAAGTCGACCACGGGCGGCTTCGGGACCTGGACGCTGTCGAACTCGGGGATCAGCGGCACGTCGGTGCAGGCGATCGCGTTCGCGGGCACCGTGCTGCTGGCGAGCGAGGTCAACAACGGGATCTACCGATCGACCGACGGCGCGCAGAGCTGGACGCTCTCGAACACCGGCATCACCAACAACGGCGTCAACTACCTGCTCGTCGATCCGGCCGGATCGATCTACGCCCAGGGCTACGACCAGACCTACCGCAGCAGCGACGGCGGCCTGAACTGGTCGACGGTCGCCACCGCGACCCGACACGTCGCGTTCGATCCCAGCCGGTCGGCGACCGCATACACGCTGGGAGGGCTCGGATTTCCGCTCCGCCGCACGCTGACCTCGTTCGCGACCATGGTCGGGTTCTCCACCGGGCTGCCCGACGCCGGTTCGGGCTTCATGGCCGCTGATCGCGGCGGCGGGACGATCTACGTCGGGCTCTACAACCGGGGCCTCCACCGCCTCTCGGAGTGACGGCGTCCTGCGACCCGCGCCTACTTCACGAGCGACGCCAGCAGGCGGTCCATCTTCTTGTCGTCGCCGCCCTCGTAGCCCTGGTGGAGCTCGCGGACGACGCCCTTGGGATCGATGACGAAGCTCGACGGCTGCTTGGGCGGCGAGTACACGTCGGCGGCGGCGGTGGTCTCCTCGGGCGCGTAGACCCGGATCATCTTCTTGATCTTGAGGCCGTCCATGAACTTCTTGCCCTTCTTCGGGTCGTTGTCGAGGTTCACGGCCACGAAGGTCACCTTGCCGGCCCACTTCACGGCCAGCTTGTCCCACGCCGGCAGCTCCTTCTTGCACGGCTTGCACCACGAGCCACCGAACGTCATCACCACCCAGCCGCCGCGGTGGCCCTTGAGCTTGAACGCCTTGCCGCTGGCGAGCTTGGCGCCGTCGAGCTCGGGGGCGCGGTCGCCGGCCTTGACCTCGGCGGACACCGGTACGGCGATGGCGCACACCAGCGCGAAGACGAGCAGGAGACGGGGCATCGGTACCTCTTGGACGGCAGCGGCGGGCCGAGATTCAGGCCGCAGCGGCGACGATCAGCGGCGGACGGCGAGCTCTTCTTCGATGGCCGCCGCGAAGTACTTGGGATCCGAAGGACCGGGATACTTGCGGCCGTTGAGGAACAAGGTCGGCGTGGCGTCGACCCCGACCGCCTCGCCGTCCTGCTGGTCGGCCTTGACGCGCGCCTCGGCGGCGGCGAAGTCGGCGTCGTAGCGGGCCATGTCGAGGCCGAGCGACTGGGCGTAGCCGCGCAGATCGTCTTTCTTCTGGGCCCCGAACTTCTCGAAGATGAGGTCGTGCATCTCGTGGAACTTGCCCTGCGCCTGCGCGGCGAGCGCCGCCTGCGCGGCCCCGAACGAGTCGGGGTGCTTGGCGACCAGCGGATACATCTTGTAGTAGACCTTGAGCCGGCTGTGGTTCTCCTTGATCACCAGATCGAGCGTGGGCTTGAGCATCAGGCAGCCGCCGCAGCCGTAGTCGAAGAACTCGACCAGCGCCACCGGTGCCGCCGCATCGCCGACCATCGGCGCCTGCGCGACGTCGATCGTCTGCTGGGCGCTGTTCTTGGCGTAGCGCTCGTCGTAGAGCTTGAGCACCGTGTCCTCACCCTGCTCGTCGACGAGCAGCTCGGCGACCAGGCGGGCGGCGAACGGGGCCCGCTTGCAGGACTGATCGCTGGTGACGCTGGTGCGCAGGCTGTGGGCCTTGCCGCACGGCGACGGCAACGCGGCGACCAGCCGGTAGAAGTTGTCCTGCTTGCTGGCCTCGAACGCGCTGACGTCGACCCCCGGGAGCGGGGTCTTGTCGACCGGCCCCGTCTTGGCGGCGTCCGCCGCGGCGACCACGTCGCGCGGATCGGTCTTGGCAGTCGAGTCCTTCTTGCACGACGCGCCGGTCAGGAGGCCGATCGAGAGGGCGGCGACGAGCGGGATCGCGAAGCGGCCAAAGCGAGACGCTGCGACGTTTCCCGTTGGGTTCCGATGGCTTTCCACGCCAGGGTTGTAGCGAGCGACGTTCCGCGGCGCAAGACGCGGCAGAACGGTCCGTCTTGACGTTGCGCGTCATCGAGGGTACAAGGAGACTGAATGACGGTTCATTCACCCGACGCGCGAGCGGGGCGGACCACGGGCGCCGACGATCGCGCGGCCAAGCGCGACCGCATCCTCGACGCCGCCGAGCGCGTGTTCGCGCAGCGCGGCTTCTTCACCGCCAAGGTCACCGACATCGCCAAGGAAGCCGGCGTCGCCGACGGCACGATCTACCTCTACTTCAAGAGCAAGGACGACCTGCTCATCTCGCTGTTCGAGTCGCGCATGGAGCGCGTCAACGCGTTGCTCGCCGCGGCCGTCGCCGGCGCGACCGATCCGCACGCCAAGCTGATGGCGTTCGTGCGCGCCTACGTCGGCATGATCGCCGCACAGCCGACCGCCGCCGAGGTCATGACGATCGAGCTCCGGCAGTCGACCAAGTTCATGCGCGAGTACTCGGCGCAGCGGTTCGGCGAGCTGTTGCGGCTGCTGGCCGGCGTGATCGCCGAGGGCCAGGCCGCCGGGCAGTGGTCCGACGCCGTACCGGCGCCCCACGCCGCCCGCATGATCTGGGGAATGCTCGACGAGCTGGCCCTGGCGTGGCTGCTGGGCCGCGACGCCGGGGGCCGCCGCGGCCGAAAACCGCCGCCCGCGGCCGATGACGGCGGCAAGAAGTTCGATATCGTGCGCGCCGCCGACTGGGTCGGCGCCCTCGTCACTCAAGGTCTCGAACGAAGGAGCAACGCGTGAAGATCCTGGTACCGATCAAGCGAGTTCCCGATCCGGAGCTCAAGGTGAAGCTCAAGGACGGCGCCATCGACCTGTCCGGTGCCAGCTGGGTGGTCAACACCTTCGACGAGTACGCCGTCGAGACCGCGCTCCGCCTGCGCGAGAACGGCGCCACCAGCGAGAGCCACGGCGAGGTGGTGGTGGTGACCATCGGGCCCGAGGACGCGGCGCAACAGCTGCGTTCGGCGCTGGCGATGGGTGCCGACCGCGCCATCCGCATCAACGCCGACGATCGCGCCATCGACGCCCGCGTGGTCGCCGCGGCGCTGGCCAAGGTCATCGAGACCGAGCAGCCCGACCTGGTCGTGATGGGCAAGCAGGCCGTCGACGGCGACGCCAACCAGGTCGGCCAGATGCTGGCCGGCCGCCTGGGCTGGCCGCAGGCGACCTTCGCGGCCACCGTCGAGCTGGCCGCCGACAAGGGCTCACTCACCGTCGGCCGCGAGGTCGACATCGGCGTCGAGTACAAGGTCGTCGCCCTGCCCGCCGTCCTCACCGTCGACCTGCGCATCGTGGCGCCGACCTCGGTGAAGAACAACATCACGCCGGCCAGTCACGCCTACGGCACCGGCGAGGGCGGCCCGCGCTATGCGTCGCTCAAGGGCATCATGGCGGCCAAGAAGAAGCCCATGGAGCACAAGTCGCTCGCCGACGTCGTCGGCGACCTCGGCGCGGTGACCAAGGAGCTGGGCATCATCTTGCCGCCGCCGCGGGCGGCCGGTCAGAAGGTCGCCGACATCCCCACCCTCGTCCAGAAGCTGGTCGAGGAAGCCAAGGCCCTGTAGGAGCACCGACCATGGCAAACGTTCTCGCATTCTGTGAAATCGGCGACGGCGCGCTCAAGGCGTCGGCGCTCTCGAACCTGACCTTCGCCCGCGCCGCGGCCGCGGCCCACGGCGGCGACGTGATCGCGCTCCTGATCGGCGTCGGCTCCGCGGCCGCCGGGGTGGCGGCGGCGAAGTACGCGAAGAAGGTGATCACCGTCGAGCACGCCGACCTGGCGCACTACCTGGCCGAGACCTACGCGCCGATCGTCGCCCGCCTCGCCGGCGAGCACGGCGCGGCGGTGGTCAGCGCCACCGCGACCTCGGTCGGCAAGGATCTGCTGCCGCGGGTGGCCGCGTTGCTCGACGCCGGCATGGCGTCGGACGTGTCGAAGCTGGACGGTCCGAACCAGTTCACGCGTCCGATCCTGGCCGGCAACGCCTACGCCCGGCTCGAGATCTCGACGCCGATCATCTGCGTCACGGTGCGGCAGTCGGAGTTCCCGCAGGCCGAGGAGCTGGGCGGTAGCGGCGAGGTGCTGGCCGCCGACGCCGGCGCCATCGACGCCAAGGGCGCCCGCATCGAGCGGATCGAGTCGCAGAAGAGCGACCGCCCCGAGCTGACCAGCGCCAAGGTGGTGGTGTCTGGCGGCCGTGGCATGCAGAACGGTGAGAACTTCAAGGTCCTCGAGCAGCTCGCCGATCTGCTCGGCGCCGCGATGGGCGCGTCCCGCGCCGCCACCGACGCCGGCATGGTCCCCGCCGACTGGCAGGTCGGCCAGACCGGCAAGATCGTCGCGCCCAACCTGTACTTCGCGGTCGCGATCTCGGGCGCCATCCAGCACCTCGCCGGCATGAAGGGCTCGAAGACCATCGTCGCCATCAACAAGGACGCCGAGGCGCCGATCTTCCAGGTCGCCGACTACGGCGTGGTGACGACGTGGGAGAAGGCGCTCCCCGAGCTGCTCGAGGAGATCAAGAAGGTCAAGGCGAGCCGCTGAGTCAGCGCCCGCAGGTCGGCAGCGCCACCTCGCGCGCGACCACGCCGGCGGCGTCGAAGTGCACCAGCGTGAAGCGGTCGGCGGCGCGGGTCAGCGCGACCAGCGCACCGTCGGCGGCACGGGCCACCCCATGGGCGCCGTAGCGGCCGTCACTGGCCTTCAACGTGTCCAGGCAGGCCCTGGGCATGCTGCCGTCCTCGAGAGCGAACTCGAGATTGACGTCGACCGGGTCGAAGAACACCGCGCGCTGCTCGGCGGTGCAGGCGGCCGGCGTCGCGGTACGCCGCTCCCAGACCGACGTGGTGTGCGTGCCGGTGTCGTAGACCAGCACCCGGGCCAGCAAGTGCTCGGCGAACGCCACCTCGTGATCCGACAGCAGCGAGATGGTCCCGTTGAAGAGCTCGAAGTCACCGCTGTACTCCTCGTGATCGGCGGGATCGGTGATCGGGCCCAGCAAGCTGCCATCGGCGGTGTAGGCGTGGACGTCGGCGTGCGGGCCAGCGTCGAAGTCGCCGATGAAGATGACGTCGCCGACGATCCACGGCTCGCCGGGGCTCGCGCCCGGTCCGTCGTCGCGGTCGGGGCCGGCTGGCAGCGGCCGCAGTCGCTTGCTGGCGTCGAAGAGGTAGAACCCCCGCTCGCCGCCGATCACCACCGCGACGCTGGCGCCGGTGGCCAGCTGCAGCGACGACTGCGCGCCGTCGCCGTCGTCGGACGGCTGGCCGGGAATGCAGTAGCCCTCGGCGCACTGACCATCCTTGGTCCACGCCGCCGGCACCCAGCGGCCGCGCCCCGGCTCGTCGACCAGGTCGGACTGGCTCAGCGTACCCGCGCCGAGCTCGACCACCCAGCAGGCGCGCTCGGCCGCATGGTCGTCATCGCCGGCGCGCTCGCTGCACACGTGGGTCCGCCCGCCGGTCGTGACCAGGCGATACGTGGCGTCACCCGCCACCGGCAGGCACGCACCGCCGGCCGCGGCGCGGTTCTCGGCGGGACCGCCGCCGCGAGCGCCACCGCAGGCGACCAGAAGGCAGGAGAGGATCGGTGAGGCCGCGCGCCGTTTCATCACATGGACGGTACACCGCCGCCACGTGGGATGCCGTGGGACAATCCCCTCGCCCCCGACCCCATGCTAGGCTCCGAATCGTCAACGGAACAGGAGAACGCTCATGGCCTTCGCAGCAATGGCAGATCGACGTCCCATCCAAGGCGCCGTCGCGACCCTCGGCGTCAGCCAGCGGGTCGCGTTCCTGCGCCGCACCTATGCGCACCTGGGCGCCGCCGTCGTGGTCTGGGCGGTGGCCACCGCGCTGTTCATGAAATCGGACCTGAGCCTGGAGTACCTGGCCTGGGTCAGCAACCGGCCGCTGCACATGATCCTGGTGCTGGTCGGCTTCCTGGTCGCCGGCTGGGCCGCGCGGTCGATGGCGATGCACGGCAGCTCGAAGGCGATCCAGTACGCCGGCCTCGGACTCGAGATCGCCGCCTTCACGCTCCTGACCCAGCCCGCGCTCTGGTACGCGTACTTCTACAGCAAGAGCACCGCCGACTTCAACGAGCTGGTCATGATGGCCGCCCTCGTCACCGGCTTGATCTTCGTCGGACTCACGCTCACGGTGTTCATCACCAAGAAGGACTTCTCGTTCCTGCGCGGCATCCTGATGGTGGCCACCTTCGCCATCCTCGGGGTCGCGATCGCCTCGATGATCTTCGGCTTCCAGATGGGCGCCATCTGGTTCGCGCTGGTCATCATCCTGATGGCCGGTTACATCCTCTACGAGACCTCGGCGATCATGCGTGACTTCCCGCCGACGTATCACGTCGCGGCCGCGCTCATGCTGTTCGCCAGCGTGGCGACGCTCTTCATCTACGTGCTGCGGCTACTGTCCTCGCTCCGCGACTGACCGCCGCCTTCCGCGCCGACCTCCGTGACGGGCCCCACCGCCTGACGCGTGCGCGTCAGCGCGGAGCCGGGCCCCGAAGCCATCGGTGGGCCCCGCCGGGGCCCGCGGTGTTTTCGGGCATTGGGCTATACTGGGCCCAGATGCACGCGCTCGTCCCGGCCACGGCCGTCCCCGCGGTGCCCGATCTGCTCGCCGCGGTCCATCGCCTCGAGGCCAGCGTCGGCAAGGTCGTGCGCGGCAAGCCGCAAGCGATCCGCCTGGCGGTGACCACGCTGCTCGCCCGCGGCCACCTGCTGATCGAGGACATCCCGGGCGTCGGCAAGACCACCCTGGCCCGCTCGCTGGCGGCGTCCGTCGGCGGCACCTTTCGCCGCATCCAGTTCACCAGCGACCTGCTGCCGTCGGACATCACCGGCGTGTCGATCTACGATCCGGTGACCCGCCAGTTCGAGCTTCGCAAGGGACCGATCTTCGCCAACATCGTCGTCGCCGACGAGATCAACCGCACCACCCCGCGCACCCAGTCGGCGCTGCTCGAGGCCATGAGCGAGGGCCACGTGTCGATCGACGACGCCACCCACGAGCTCGGCCAGCCGTTCATGGTGCTGGCGACCCAGAACCCGATCGAGCATTTCGGCACCTACCCGCTGCCCGAATCGCAGATGGACCGCTTTCTCCTCCGCATCCACCTCGGCTACCCGCAGCGGCAGATCGAGCGCGAGATCCTGCGCGATCGCGCCGGCGGTGATCCGGTGTCTGGGGTCGCGGCGGTGATCGAGCACGCCCACCTGCGCGCCGCCCAGGACGCCGTGGAGCGGGTCCGCGTCGACGACGCGCTGGTCGACTACGCGATGACGGTGATCGAGGAGAGTCGGCACAACGTGGCGATCGCCGTCGGGGTTTCGACGCGCGGCGCGCTGGCCTGGTACCGCGCCGCGCAGGCCCACGCCTTCGCCGACGGCCGCGATTACGCGATCCCCGACGACTTCAAGCAGCTCGCGTTGCCGGCCCTGGCCCACCGCGTCACGCTGCCGGCGGCGCACGAATCGCTCGGCCGGGCGCGCGCCGAGGCCGAGCGCGCGATCGCCGAGATCGTCGCCCGCGTGCCGGTACCGACCTGATGCCGGCACCGGCGCCGCCCGCGCCGCCGTCCCGGTGGCGCCGCCTGGTCCGCCGCATGCGCCCGCCGCGGCGGCTGTCGTTCACCCGCGAAGGCCGCTGGGTCACCTTCCTGTCGCTCGCGATCGGCGTCGCCGCCATCAACACCGGCAACAACCTGCTGTACCTGATCCTGGCCTGGTTGCTGTCGTTCATCATCGCGTCGGGCGTGCTGTCGGAGGTCACGATGCGCGGCCTGGGTGTCACCCGGCGCGCGCCGCCGCAGGTGTTCGCCGGCCAGCCGTTCTTGATGGAGATCTCGGTCGAGAACCAGAAGGCCGGGTTGGCCTCGTTCTCGATCGAGATCGAGGACCTGCTCGACGGCCGACCGCTCGACAAGAAGTGCTACTTCCTCAAGATCCCGCCGGGCCGGACCCAGCGCACCTCGTATCGCCACACCTTCGCGCGCCGCGGCCTGTACCGCTTCGACGGCTTCCGGGTCGCGACCCGGTTTCCGTTCACGCTGTTCCGCAAGTCGAAGGACGTCGACACCGCCAGCGAGGTGCTGGTCTACCCGCGCATCGTCAGCGTCACCCGCCCGCCGCCGCGGCCGCGGGCGCGGGGCGCCGGGCCCAGCCAGCGCATCGGCCGCCGCGGCGAGTTCTTCGGCTTGCGCGAGTGGAAACAAGGCGACGACCGCCGCGGCATCCACTGGCGCTCGACCGCCCGCACCGGTCGCCTGATGGTGCGCGAGCACGAGGACGAGCTCGAGCGCCAGGTCACGATCGCGGTCGACAACGCGCTGCCGGCCCGCGTGGTGCGCGCGATCGCCGCCGGCGAACGCCTGCGCGAGGACGCCCCGCTCGCCGACGCCGTGGAGCGCACGATCTCGACCGCGGCCAGCCTGGCCACCGCGTACCTCGAGGCCGGCTGGGCGGTGGCGCTGTCGGCCCGCGGCACGCGCGTGCCGCTGGCCACCGGCCGCGCCCACCTCAGCCGCATCCTGCGCGAGCTCGCGATCCTGCCGGTGGTCGCCGACGACGTCACCCTCGCCGAGATCGATCCCCGTCACGATCGCATCCTGTGCGTCCCCGGCGACGTCACCGCCGGCGGCCGACCACCTGCCGACCACGTCCTGCACTGCTGACGCGATCTCCACCAGCCGCCCCACCATGCGCTTCGCCCAGGCTCACAAGGTCACCAGCTACCTCACCGTCTCCGCCGCGTTCCTCGCCCTGGTCTCGGGTGGTGGGGTGTCGCCGCTGGCCGCGCTGCTGGGGCTGTTCGGCTTCATCGGCTCGTGGTTCTGGGAAGCCCCGCGGGTCCAGGTCGAGCGCTGGAGCTGGCTGTTCACCGCCCTGTCGGTGGTGGCCCTGGCCTGGGGCGTGGTCGCCGCGGTCGCCACCGGCGACTACCTCGGCGAGGGCGCCGGCTTCCTGGTCGTGCTCACCGTGGCCCGCGCGTTCACGCGCCGCGCCGCCAAGGACTGGCAGCAGCTCTACCTGCTGGCCTTCCTGATGCTGGTCGCGGGCAGCGTGCTCAACGGCGACCTCATCTATGGCGTGTGCTTCCTGGTCTTCGTGGTCTCGACGACGTGGACGCTCATCCTGTTCCACCTCCGTCGCGAGATGGAGGACAACTTCCTGCTCAAGCACGCCGACCCGCGGGCGTCGGAGCGGGTCGAGGTCCGCCGCATCCTCGAGTCGCGGCGCATCGTCGACCGCCGGTTCTTCGTCGGCACCGGCCTGGTGTCGCTGGGCGTGTTCCTGCTGGCGACGCTGATGTTCCTCAGCATCCCGCGGGTCGGGGTCGGCTTCCTGTTCCGCGGCAAGAGCGGCCTCAACATGGTCGGGTTCTCCGACAGCGTGAAGCTCGGCGGCCACGGCCGCCTCAAGACCGACGACACCATCGTCATGCGGATCGAGGTCTCGGATCCCGCGCTGCGCGGCCGCTCGGCGCCCTACACCTACTGGCGCGGCGCCGCCCTCGACCTCTACCGCCACGGCGAGTGGAGCCGCAGCCGACGGGCGCCCGATACCCGGCTGCAGATCGAGCGCACCGGCCCCAATCGCCAGCGCCGCTACTTGCTCGGCACCGGCAGCCACATCGGCAGCGACGTGATGCAGCTGCGGCGCCAGCAGGCGGTGCGACAGGAGGTCTGGCTCGAACCGCTGGGCTCCGACATCCTGTTCGGCGCCTCGAACCCGGTCGCGTTCGAGACCGACATCCCGATGCGCAGCGGCCGCATGCTCCAGGAGCGCAACGACGAGGTCCAGCTGCGCCACGATGGACCACTCCACTACACGGTGTGGTCCGACGTGGCGGTCGCCGGCAGCCTCGACGCCGCCGCGCTGCGCGCCGCCGCCAGCGACGACCTGCCGCGGGGCTTCGACACCTACCTCCAGGTGCCGCCGGAGATCACCCGGCGCACCCGCGAAAAGGCGCGCGAGATCACCGCCGGCGCCGACAACGCCTACGACAAGGCGGTGCGGCTGCGCGACTGGCTGCACCACAACCTGTCGTACACGCTCGACCAGCGCGACCCCGGCGGCGAGGAACACATCGACTACTTCCTGTTCGAGGGCCGGGCCGGGCACTGCGAGTACTTCGCGTCCGCGTTCGCGATCATGGCGCGCTCGGTCGGTGTGCCGACCCGCACCGTGATCGGGTTTCTGGGCGGCGAGTGGAACGAGTACGACGGCTACATCGCGGTCCGCGCCGGCGACGCCCACTCGTGGACCGAGGTCTGGTTTCCCGGCCACGGCTGGGTCACCTTCGACGCCACGCCGCCGGGCGAGGTCGATCGGCTCGGTCGCGGCGCGTCCGGCTGGCGGGCCAGCTTCGGACGCTGGCTCGACACCCTGCGTTTCCAGTGGAACAAGTGGGTGATCGACTACGACATCTACCAGCAGCTCGAGCTGTTCCGGTCGGTGGGCCGGCGCTTCAAGGGCGGCGCGAGCTCGCTGCGCGACGGCTGGACCAGCGTCGAAGGCTGGCTCGCTCGCCGCTGGCCGTGGCTGGTCGGCGGCGGCAGCGTGATCATGCTCGGCGTCGGCCTGTGGCTGCGCCGCCGGCAACGACGACGCGGCGGCGGACCCGTGGTGCGGGCGCCCCGCTCGCGCCAGCTCTCCGAGCTGGCCATGCTGTACGAGCGCGCCGCGCGCCGGCTGGCCAGGCGCGGCCACCGCCGCCAGCCCTCGATGACGCCGCGCGAGCTGGCCCGTCAGCTCGAGGAGCGCAACGTCGCGGGCGCGGCCGAGATGGCCGAGCTCACCGAGCTGTACTACGCCGCCGCCTGGGGCGGCCTGGCCACCGACGACATGCGCGCCCGGGCGCGGCTGCTGGCCGCGACCCTCGACGAGATCCGCGACCACCCGGCCCGCCGGGCACCCGGCCAGACGTGACGGGGTGACATCGGGCACGGGCGAGCACTGCCAATGTGGCAGTCAAATTGCCCGTCGATCGACGGCATGTTAGCTAGGGGATGGCGTTGCCTGCGGCACCGCCCTTGCAAAGGCCCTCCCCGATGCGTTCCTGGCTCGTCGTCTCGTGGTTTGCGATCGCCGCCGTTGCGACCGGCCGGGCCGGTGCCGATGTCCCGGCTGACTCGATCAAGCTGACGCTCAAGACGCCAACCGCGCCCGAGTTCGCGGACGAGGACGAGGACATCTCCAAGTTCGGGGCGCCGACCGACGACGTGAAGGCGCGCCAGTTCAACACGGCACGGTGCGTGTGCGATGAGGCTGGCAGCACCCAGAACGTGCTGTTCAACGCCGCGTGGGCAACCCGCCCCACCCCGCCCAGCGGCCAGCTGTTCGCGTGGGTTGGGACCGGCTGTCAGGCCGCGGCCACCGTCGAGGCTCGCCTCATGGAGTGCTCGTCGCTGGCCGGGATCGAGGACCCCCTCGCCATCGACGACGGCGAGAACAAGTTCGAACGCGTCGGAGGCCTGCTCACGCCGGGCACCAACAACGCGGGCTGCAAGGAGGAGGTCAAAGCCGTCACCTACGGGCTCTACACCAGCACCGGCGGGGTCACGCTGACCAAGGTCGTCGAGATGCTGATCAACGTCGACATGAATCCACCGCCCGTCCCGACGACCGTGACCGTGTCGGCACAGGAAGGCCAGATCGCGCTCAACTGGGACACCATCACGAGCGACGCCGGCGACATCCAGTATTTCCAGGCCTTGTGCTCGCTGCGCGATGGCAGCGAGGTGCACGTCGATCCAACCCACGATGCCCAGTACGACACCGCCAACGGTCTGTGCGGCGTGAACCAGGCGCTCACCATCGCCGCGCTGACGATCGAGAACGACATGGAGGTGATCGGCGATCCGATCGCGCCGACCGACCTCTCGAGCGGGATGGCGGCGCTCGACGGCAGCTTCATCTGCGGCGAGGCGCTTGGAAGCACCGCGAGCCGCATCGAGCTCGAGAACCTGACCAACGGCAACCAGTACATCGTCATCCTCGTCTCGGTGGACAAGGCCGGCAACCCGAGTGCCGTGTATGTACCGCGCACGATCTCGCCCCAACCGGTGACCGACTTCTGGGAAGACGTCAACGAGGACGAACCGGGACTGGAAGGTGGCCTGTGTCTGGTCGAGTCGGCCTACGGCAGCGGCGGCACTGGGATCTACGGCGCGCTGCGGGCGTGGCGCGACGAGCTGCAGCAGTCCGAGCTCGGTCGCTGGTTCGTCGCCCGCTACTACGCGTGGGGGGCGCCGGTCGCCGCCGCCAGCCGCGCGTCGATCATCGTGCGCGCCGCCGTCGCCATCGTGATGCTGCCACTGATCGCGGTGGCGCTGGTCTGGCATGCGCTCGGGCTTCCCTTGCTGCTGGCGCTGCTCGCCGCGCTGGTGTGGTGGAGACGGCGGCGGCACCTCGACCGTCACCTCGGGCGCAGCCGCTTGAGACTCGCGCTGGCGGCGACGCTGGGCCTCGCCCCGTCGCTGGCCGCGGCGCAGAGCGTGACCCCGTACTGGGATGACTCGCTCGCGGTCGAAGCCGACACCGACCTCCGGCCCAGATGGCACTTCGGCGTCCGCCTCGGACCCTTCCTGCCCTCGATCGACGACGAGCGACTGGACTCGCAGCCGTACCAGCGCATGTTCGGCGACGGCAGCTGGATGCCGGCGATCGACCTCCACCGCGTGTTCCACACCCGCGCCGGTCAGATCGGCGCCGGGCTTTCGGTGGGCTACTTCGGCAAGACCGCCGACGCCTGGAAGCCCGGCTCCGACACCGAGCGCGCGCCGGGCAACGAGACCTCGCTGCGAATCGTTCCCGTGGAGCTGACCGCGATCTACCGGGCCAGCCAGCTCGACGACAACTGGGGCATCCCGCTGGTGCCGTACGCCCGCGGGGGCCTCGGGTACTCGCTGTGGTGGGTGCGCCGCCCCGACGGCGAGCTCGCCAAGGCGTGCCCACCCGACATGACCAACTGCGACCGCGCCATCGGCGGCTCGCTCGGCCTGGTCGGTGCCGCCGGCCTCGCCATCCGCGCCGAGGGCATCGATCCCGACGCCGCGCGCTCGATGCGCGACTCCGGGCTCGATCACGCCGGCTTCTACGCCGAGGTCGAGGTGGCCTGGATCGACGGTTTCGGCAGCGCCAAGAAGCTCTCGCTCGGCGACACCACCTGGTTCGCCGGCATCGACTTCGAGTTCTGACCGCGGCGCGGCGAGGTCACGCGTGCCCCGCCACATCCGGCTCACGATCGAGTACGACGGCACCGGCATCGCCGGCTGGCAGCGGCAGCTCAACGCGCCGACCGTGCAGGAGCACCTCGAGACCGCGCTGGCGCGGCTGCTCGACCACCCGGTGACGGTCGCCGGCGCGTCGCGCACCGACGCCGGCGTCCACGCGCTGGGCCAGGTGGCGACGTTCCGCACCGAGCGCACGATCCCGCTCCACGGCGTGCGCCGCGGCCTCAACAGCCTGCTGTCGCCGGCGATCGCGATCACCGAGGCGCGCGAGGTCGGCGACGACTTCCATCCTCGCTTCTCGGCGATCGGCAAGCACTACCGCTATCTGGTGCTGGCGCGACCGGACCGTTCGGCCTTGCTCGCCACCCGGGTCTGGCATCGACCACAGCCCCTCGACATCGCCGCCATGACCGCAGCGGCGACCGCGTTCCCGGGCGAGCGAGACTTCACCGCGCTCCGGGCCGCGGGTTGCACGGCGCGCACCACCATCCGGCGGATCGACGAGGTCGCCCTCAGCTGGCCCGAGCCCGACCTGCTCGCCATCGACGTCCGCGGTAACGCCTTCCTGCGCAACATGATCCGGATCCTGGTCGGCACCCTGGTGGAGGTTGGCGAAGGTCGATTCACGGCCGGCCAGGTGCCCGAGATCCTTGCCAGTCTCGACCGTAGCCGGGCGGGGCCGACCGCGCCGCCGCAGGGCCTGTGTCTGATGGCCGTCAGCTACGCCCCGGAGGCGTGAGGCGCCGTGTAAGATGCCCCGTCACGTCGCGTTACAGGATCGGCACTTGGCCTCCGAAGCTGCCACAGCCGTCGAGCTCGATGAAGAGCAACGCCTGGTCGAGGAGGCCCAGCGCGGAAACCTCGACGCCATGCGGCCCATCCTCGAACGCTACGCCAAGCCACTGTACGGGACGGTGATCCTGCCCCGGCTCGGCGACGCCGCGACCGCGGAGGACGTGCTGCGCGACACCCTGGCCACCGCGGTCGAGAAGATCAACCGCTTCACCTGGCAGGGCAAGACCATCTACCCGTGGCTGCGGCAGATCGCGATCAACAAGGTCTACGACGTGCACCGGGCGTCCAAGCGATCGCGCCGGCTGGCCGACGCGATGGCGCAAGAGCTGCCATCGGAGAGCGATCCCGACGCCAACCCCGACGCCATGATGATGGCCGAGGAGGAGCGCACGCTGCATCGCGCTCGCATCGAGGTCGCGCTCACCGAGCTGCCGGAGCGCTACCGCAACGCCATCCAGCTGCGCCTGATCAGCGAGCTGTCGCGCGAGGAATGCGCGCGCCGGCTCGCCGTCACCGTCGGCACGTTCGACGTGCTGCTCCACCGCGCCGTGCGCGCGTTCCGCAAGAAGTTCGGCGATCGCGCCGCGGCCCCGGACGGCACGTCATGACCCGCGACGACGACACCCCCACCGCCCTGCCGGCTCCCGACGACGTCGCCGACGCCGCCGAGAAGGCCCGCGCCCGTGCGTTCGGCGAGCTGATCGAGAAGGTGCTGTCCGGTCGCCCACCGGCCGCGGTCCCGGCCGACGAGCGTGCGCTGCTCGAGGTCGCGACGGTGATCCGGGCCGCGGCCCGGCCGGTCGAGCTCGACACCCTGCGCACCCGCAGCATCGTCGAGTCGGCGCTGGCGACGGCGATCGAACGCAAGGGTGGCGGCCACCCCACCGGGTCGATCACCTCACCGACCGATCCGGGGCTGCGAGTGCGCGGCGGCGTCATCCCGCTGTCCCGCGCGCGCGGCCGCCGTCTGGCGCCCTGGCTCCTCTCCGGTCTCACCACCGCCGTCGCCGCCGCCGCGATCGCCGCGCTGGTGCTGCGTCCGGCGACCACCGCCCCGACGCCGGACGGCGCGCTCGCTCCGGCGCCGGTCGCGGTCCACCTGCGCTCGCGTCCGGCCGACGCCTTGATCGGCGTGATCACCGCGGCACCGACGCTCGATGCGGCCAGCGGCGCCGTGGTGCTGCGCATCGACACCATCTACGCCGACCGTCTCGCCGGCTTCCGCGAGCGCACGCTCGCCGGCACCACGCGCGCCGGTGTGGAACGGCCCGCCAGCTCGAACCAGGGAGGTCGCCCATGAGGTCGCCCATGACGTCCCCATCGTTGCGGGCCGGCGCTCGGCGGGCCGCGTCGGGTCGCGCCGGGCGGCTGGCGCTGGCGGTGCTGGCAGGTGTCGCGCTGGTCGCGCTCGGCTTCGCCTGCTCGAGCGACAGCGATCGCCGGGGCGGCCCCGTGACCCGGATCACCGAACCCGAGGACGCCATCGACGAGGCGCTGATGGTGGCGCTGTCGCAGGCAAAGAATTTTCACCACAAGGCGCGGGTCTACATGAGCGATGGGCAGCTTCCGCTCGCCACCGCCGCCGTCCGCCAGATCCTCGCGGTTCGATTCCCGCCCGCGGCCCCCGAGGCGGAGGACGTGGTGCTCGACGCGCGAGCGATGCTCGCCAAGCTGCTGGTGGCCCAGGGCCAGGTCGAGGCGGCCATGAGCGTCGTCGACGAAGGGCTGGCGGTCGCCAGCCGCGACTCGTTCTTCGTCGCCAACCTGTACACCGTCAAGGGCGAGGTGCTGCAGGCGCAGGCCGAGCTGCTGGTGTCGACGGGTCAGCCCGCTGACGGCGACCGGGCCCGAGAAGTGCGCAAGCAGGCGATCATCGCGTTCGACAAGTCGATCGCGATCAACGAGGCGCTGCAGAAGCGCATCCTGGAGGAGAAGTGAGGCGCGCGACCGCGGGGGTCGCCGCGCTGGCGGTGGCCGCGGCCGGCGGGTGGATCGCTGCCTGCGCCTCGACGTCGGCACCACGGCCGTGGCCGGAGCAGCAGGCGCGGCGCAACGAGATCACCGTGCTGTGGGCGCAGATCCGCGACTGGCGCCGCGAGGCCGGCATGGACGTCGAACCCGACGCCGCCGCGGTGATGGCGATGAGCCGCATGTCGGTGACCACGGCGGCGCGCGCCTGCGTGCTGCCGCGGGTGCCGACCGGCGCATGCAACGACGTCTGCGATCTCGGCGACGCCATCTGCGACAACGCCGAGAGCATCTGCGCCATCGCCGACGAGCTGAACGACGCCTGGGCGCGCGAGAAGTGCGACAGCGCCAAGGCCTCGTGTCGCGAGGCGCAGCAGCGCTGCTGCGGCTGCGACAAGGATCCGCCCCCGGAGTCGGCGCCGCCATGACCCGGTCGGCCTCGTCCGTCTCGCTGTTCGCCGCCGCCGCGCTGGCCGCGGCCCTGGCCGCCTGCGCCGGCGGGCGGTCCTCGAAGTCGGCCCCGGCGACGACCCAGGATCCGCCCACGCTGCTCGGCGGCCGCCCCGACGACCTGCGGGCCCGCATCGCCGAGCTCGACGCCGCGATCGGACGCGACCTGACCGCCGCCGCGCTCGACCAGCCCGACGCGGCGATGGCGGCCTCGATGGCGGCGACCCCGATGGCCGAGGTCCGGACGACGTGCGAGCGGGTCCCCAGCGATCGCTGCGCCGACGTCTGCAAGCTGTCGGACTCGATCTGCGACAACGCCGGATCGATCTGCGAGCTGGCCGCCCAGCTCCCCGGTGACGCCTGGGCCGACGAGCGCTGCGGCGCCGCCAAGGCGTCGTGCAAGCGAGCCACCGATCGCTGCTGCGACGGTCAGTGCGCCTCGGCGCCCTGAACGGGGGTCTGCTATCGTCGCCGCGTGTTCTGCCGCCCTGGCGCCGCGCTCGCGACCGTGGTCGCCCTGACGGTCGCGGCGCCCATGGCCCGCGGTGACGGCGAGCTGGGCCTGCTGTCGCCGCGCGCCATCGGCCATGCCGGTGCGGCGCTGGTGTCCGACGACGGCGTCGGGGCGCTGTTCGCGTGCCCGGCGGCGATCGCCCGCCGCAGCGAGCGCCGCGGGCAGGTCGCCGGCCTGTTCATCGATGACGACGTCTGGCTGGCTGGCGGCGATCACCCGCGCATCTCCGATCGCGGCCCGGCCGAGCTGATCCCGCTCGCCGGCGTGATCGGCACGCTCGGCCCCCTGGTCGTCGGCGTCGGCGTCGCCACCACCGCGTCGATCGATCGGCGGCTGCCGGCGCCCGAACCCGGCCTGCCAGCCGAGACGGTCAGCGCCGACTTCCCGCACCGCTACGCCGCGCTCGAGGCGCGCTGGACCCGGCGCACCGTCGCGCTCGGGGTCGCCGCGCGGCCGACCGAGTGGCTGGCGATCGGCGCGGCCGCGACCTTCGCCCGCGTCGACACCACCGAGCGCCGCCGCGTGTGGGCCGGTTTCGGCGGTCGCGACACGCCGCTCGGCAACCCGGTGCGCGACGTCGACGTGGCGATCGCCGCGACCGATGGCTTCGTCGCGGGCGGCGCGATCGGCGCCCTGCTCGCGCCGGGTGACGTTCCGATCGAGCTGGCGCTCGGGGCCAGCTGGTCCGACGACGTCCGCGCCGGCGGTGAGGCCACGGTGGCGGTTGCGCGCACCCCGGTGATCGGCGCCGTCCTGCCGCCGACCGTCGAGGCCGCCGACGCCCGCGCGGTCGGACGTTTCGGGTCGCCGCTCACGCTCCACGCCGGCGTGCGCTGGGTCGGCGCCCGCTTCGCCGTCGAGGCCGGGGCCACGGCGTGGACGTACCCGAGTCGGGCCGACGACGCCTGGGAGATCACCGCCGCCCGCATCGTCGACGCCTCGGGCGCCAGCGCGCCGATCGCCGGGCTGGCGACGCGGATCGGGCGCCGCTCGCACGGCGCGCTTCATGGCAGCGTCGACCTCGAGCTCCTGCCCGGCTTCGCCTGGCTGTCCGCCGGCTACGGCTGGCGCGGCGCCGCGCAGACGACCCCGGCCACCACCCTCGGCGGGGTCGATCGCGGCGGCCACACCCTGGCGTTCGGTGCCGAGCTCACCGCCGGCGCCGCCATCATCACGCTGGGCTGGTCGCGCCAGCTGGCGCGCACCACCACCGTCGGCGCTCCCGGCCTGCCATGGGACAACCCGCTCGCCGCCGAGACGCTGGCGGCGAATCTCGGAATCCACGGCCACAGCCGCGATCTGATCGCCATCGGGCTCGAGCTGGCGTTGCGCTAGCGATCTGTTCCCAGCCGCCGCGGGCCGGGGACTCCAGGCCAGTCGACGCTGTGCTACCTTGAGCGCCCGTGACCGGCGGCACCGAGTGGATCGTCGACGCCAGCGGCTGCGACGCCGAGCGCCTGCGCGACGCGAACGCGCTGCGCCGGCTCTGCGATGGTGTGATCGCCGCCCTCGGCCTGACCGTGATCGGCGCGCCGCAGGTCCACCGCTTCGGCGGCCCCGGTGGCGTCACCGCGCTCTACCTGCTCGCCGAGTCGCACCTCGCTTGCCACACCTATCCGGAGAGCGGCGTCGCCACGTTCAACCTGTACTGCTGCCGTGAGCGCAGCGGCGTGGACTGGCCGGCGCTGCTCGCCGAGGCGCTGGCGGCGACCAAGGTGACCGTGACCACGGTGGCCCGCGGGGCCGGCCCATGAACGTCGCCTGCCCGACCTGCGGCGCCGGGGTCGAGTTCCGCTACGACGACAGCTTCGTGCGGGTCTGCGACAGCTGTCGCGCCGCGGTGGTGCGCGGCGACCGCGGCGTCGAGACGCTGGGCCAGGTCGCCGACCTGACGCCGACCGCGTCGCCGCTCAAGCTGTTCGCCGATGGCCGCTGGCAAGGCGAGGCCTTCATGCTCGTCGGCCGCGCCCAGTACCGCCACCCGGCCGGCGGCATCTGGGACGAGTGGTACGCCAAGATGGACGATGGTCGCTGGGGCTGGCTGGCCGAGGCCCAGGGGCGCTTCTACCTGACCTTCGAGACCGTGGGCGCCGGCGATCCACCGCCGTGGGACGAGGTCTTCCCGGGCGCCGCGATCCAGCTCGAGGACGACGGGCCCAAGCTGTTCACGGTCGGCGAGCGCGGCGAGGCCGAGCTCATCGCCGCCGCCGGCGAGATCCCGTTCCGCTTCGTGCCCGGTGGCAAGAGCGCGTTCGCCGACCTCGCCGATGGCAGCGGCCGCTTCGCCACCATCGACTACGGCGACGCCGCCGACGGCGCCGCCGGCGAGGCCGACGACCCGATCACGGTCTACATCGGCAAGCAGGTGTCGCTGCGCGAGCTCGGCATTCGCGGCGGCGAGAGCGACGCGCCGGCCAGCGCCGCCGCCGGCGCGCAACGGCTGGCATGTCCGAGTTGCAACGGTGCCGTCGAGCTGCGGGTCCCCGATCGCTCGATGCGCGTGGTCTGCGACTATTGCTCGTCGATCCTCGACTGCGAGGGCCCGCTCGCGGTGCTCGGCAAGCTGGCACAGGCCGCCGGGCAACAGGGCACGATCGCGCTCGGCGCCCGCGGCACGTTCGACGGCGTCACCTACACGCTGATCGGTCGCCTGCGCCGCGAAGCGTTCTACGCCGGCGGCGAGGTCTTCTTCTGGGAGGAGCACCTGCTCTACGAACCCGGCGCCGGCTTCCGCTGGCTGGTCGAGGCCAACGGCCACTGGAGCTTCGTCACCACCCTGCCGCCGGGCGCGGTCGAGCCCGGCTTCGATCACAAGCCGAGCTACGGCGGCCAGGGCTTCCGCCTGTTCGACATGTCCACCGTCGAGGTCGCCGGCGTGTGGGGCGAGATGTACTGGCGGGTCCAGGCCGGCGAGCGCGTCGACGCAGTCGACTACGTCGCGCCGCCCGCGATGCTGTCCAAGGAGACCACCAGCGACGAGATCAACTGGTCGCTGGGCGTGTACAAGACCCGCGCCGAGATCCAGCACGCGTTCGGCCTGGCTGACAAGCCACCGTCGACCACCGGCGTCGGCGCCATCCAGCCCTTCAAGCACCGCCACGCGACCGGCGCGTTCGCGATCCTGGCCCTGGCCTTCGTCGGCGTCACCTGCGGTCGACTGCACATGGCTGACGAGCGGGTCGTGCTCGACGCCACGCTCCAGCTCGAGCCGCCACCCGCCGAGGTGATCGCTCCCGAGCTGCAGGGGTCATCGGTCGCGCCGCTGATCGTGTTCAGCCCGCCGTTCACGCTGGTCGGCCACGAGAACGTCGAGGTCCGGCTCGGCATCGAGGTCAGCGAGTCGTGGGCGTTCGTCGCCGCCGACCTGGTCAACGAGGTCACCGGCGAGGTCGAGTCGTTCGAGAAGGAGGTCTCGCACTACACCGGCGTCGAGGGCGGCGAGTACTGGAGCGAAGGCAGCCGGTCGAGCACGCACGTCTTGCCAGCGGTGAAGTCGGGCAGCTACGTGCTGCGGCTCGACGTCCAGCAACCGCAGGCCAGCATGCGCGACTCGGTCGATATCCGCATCCGCCAGGATGTGTTCCGGTGGAAGCACGCCCTCCTGGCCCTGATCCTGTTCGCCGTCCCCGGCCTGATCCTGGCCGGGTGGAAGTGGAGCTTCGAGCGCCGGCGCTGGTCGCAGAGTGACTACGCCCCGTCCGGGCTCGGCAGCGGAGGTGACGAGTGACCACGCCCGATCCCACGCCCGCGGCGACCGCCAGCGCGGCGACCGCGCTCGATCGACCGCCGGTGCCACGGTCGCCGATGTCGTGGCTGGTGAAGATCTACGTCGGCGTGGCCGGGCTGGCGCTGGTCGTCTATCTGCTCGCCGGCGTCCTCGGCTGGGACTTCAAGAGCTCGCAGCGCGACCGCGTGCCGGGCACCGTGCGCAACTCGCCCGGCGGATACCGCGCCTACCACTTCTGGCACGGCGGCTACCACGGAGGAAAGTGATGAAGATCGAAGAGCTCGGAGATGCCCTGGTGTCGTCGGCAGCGTTCGCCGGCGTCGGCGTGGTCGTGTTCGCCGCCGCGTTCTGGTTGATGACCAAGCTGGCGCCGTTCTCGTTCCGCAAGGAGATCGAGGAGGACCAGAACACCGCGCTCGGCGTGATCGTGGCCGGCGTGCTCATCGGCCTCGCCTTGATCATCTCGGCGGCGATCCACGGGTAACCGGTTGCCGACCACGCCTCCCGCCAAGCGGCCGCCGCCGGCGACGCTGCTGTACGTCAACGTGGTCGTGGTCGCGACCTGCGGCCTGGTCTACGAGCTGCTGGCTGCCACCATGGGCAGCTACCTGCTCGGTGACTCGATCATGCAGTTCTCGCTGGTGATCGGGCTCTACCTGTCGGCGATGGGCGTGGGCGCGTGGGCGTCGCGCCATCTCGACGGCAACCTGGCCCGCCGCTTCATCGACGTCGAGCTGGCGGTGGCGCTGGTCGGTGGCCTGTCGGCGCCGATCCTGTTCCTGGCCTTCGCCGAGGTGCAGCGCTTCCAGGTGGTGTTGCTCGGCTTCGTGTTCGCCATCGGCACCCTGGTCGGCCTCGAGCTGCCGCTCCTGATGCGCATCCTGCAAGGCGAGGTCGCGTTCAAGGATCTGATCTCGCGCGTGCTGTCGCTCGATTACGCCGGCGCGCTGCTGGCCTCGCTGCTGTTCCCGCTCGTGTTCGTGCCCGAGCTCGGCCTGTTACGCACGTCGCTGGTGATCGGGCTCGGCAACGCCGCCGTCGGCCTGTGGGGCACCTGGCTGCTCGCCGATCAGATCGGCAACGTCACCTGGGTCCGGGTCCGCGCCGTGGTGGTGGTCGGCATCCTCGGCGTCGGCCTCCTGTTCTCGACCCGCCTGACCGAGTGGTCCGAGGATCGGCTCTACGCCGACGAGATCGTCTACGCCAAGACCACCCCGTACCAGCGCATCGTCGTGACCCGCAGCCCGAGCGGCTTCCAGCTGTTCCTCAACGGCAACCTCCAGTTCGCGTCAGCCGACGAGTACCGCTACCACGAGGCGCTGGTCCACCCGGCGATGATGGCCGCGCACGACGCCGGACGCGGCCCGCGCCGCGTGCTCATCCTCGGCGGCGGCGACGGCCTGGCCGCGCGCGAGGTCCTGGCCCATCCGTCGGTGGAGGCGGTGACCCTGGTCGATCTCGATCCGGCGATGACCCGGCTCGGCCAGCGCTTCGCGCCGCTCGCCGAGCTCAATCGCCAGGCGCTCAATGACCCGCGGGTCACCATCGTCAACGACGACGCCATGGTGTGGCTCGGCAGCGCGCCGTCGGGATGGGACGTGGTGATCGTCGACTTCCCGGACCCCAACGGGTTCGGGCTCGGCAAGCTCTACACCCGCCACTTCTACCAGCTGCTGGCGTCGCGGCTGGCGCCCGATGGCGCGGTCGCGGTGCAGGCGACCTCGCCGCTGTTCGCGCGCAAGTCGTTCTGGTGCATCGTGCAGACGATGCGCTCGGCCGGCTTCACGGTGGCGCCCTACCACGTGGCGGTGCCATCGTTCGGCGTGTGGGGCTTCGCGCTGGCGCGCCGCAAGCCGTTCACGCCACCGACCGCCGCGCCGGCGGTGGTCGCGCGCCGCTTCCTCGACGGCGAGGCGATGGCGGCGATGTTTCGCTTTCCGGCCGACATGTCCGAGGTCGAGGTCGAGATCAACCAGCTCGACAACCAGATGCTGGTCCGCTACTACGAATCCGAGTGGCGGCGGTGGCAGTAGCGAGCAGCCCATCATGACGCCGTCGCGGCGCGACCTCGTGGCCTGGCTGCTCGGCGCACCCCTGGCGCTGGCGGCGTGCCGCGGCGGCGGGCGAGTGCGGGTGCCGGATGGCGAGCTCCTGACGCCGGGCAAGGCCGCCGGCCACCGCCTGCGCGACGCCGCCAGCGCCGGCGGCGATGTCCGGGTTCCGGACCATCGGTGGCGGCGGACCGAGGTCGTGGTGATCGGCGGCGGCGTCGCCGGCCTGGCCGCCGCCTGGTGGCTCGACCGCGCCGGGGTGCGCGACCTGCTGGTCCTCGAGCTCGACCGCGTGCCCGGCGGCACCGCCCAGGCCGGCGCGTCGGCGGTGACGCCATATCCATGGGGCGCGCACTACGTGGTGGCGCCGATGCGCCACCAGACCGCGATGCTGGCGCTGCTCGACGAGCTGGGCGCGCTCGACGGCGTCGACGACCACGGCGAGCCGGTGGTGGCCGAAGCGCTGCGGGTCCGCGAGCTCGAGGAGCGGGTCTTCTACCTCGGCCGCTGGTACGAGGGTCAGTACCTGCAGGCCGGGGCCACCGCCCGCGATCATGCTCAGCTGGCCCGCTTCCGCGCCGAGATCGATCGCTGGGTGGCGTGGCGCGACGGCCGCGGTCGGCGCGCCTTCGCGCTGCCGGCCGCCGCCGGCTCCGACGATGCGGCGGTGACCGCGCTCGATCGGATCTCGTTCGCGGCCTGGCTCGGCGAGCGCGGCCTGACCTCGAGCCGGCTGCGCTGGCTCGCCGACTACGCCTGCCGCGACGACTATGGTCTGCTCGCCGCCGACACCAGCGCCTGGGCCGGCGTGGCGTACTTCGCGTCGCGGCTGGCGCGGCCGGGCGCCGAGCACCAGCCGGTCGTGACCTGGCCCGACGGCAACGGCGCCCTGGTCGCCCACCTCGCCGGCCGCCTCGGCGACCGCGTCCTGCTCGAGCACGCGGTGGCCGAGGTCCGGCTGGCACCGTACGCCCCGAGCCCTTCGACTCCGCCGCTGCGCGGCGTCGCTCAGGACCAGCTCGAGTCGAACGGCGCCGGCGTCGAGGTCATCGTCCACACGGCGTCCGGCCCGATCGGCATTCGCGCCCGTCGCGCCATCGTCGCCGTGCCCGGCTTCGTCGCCGGCCGCATCGTGGCGCCGCTGCGCGCCGGCGTCCGCGTCCCGCCGACGATCGATCGCGGCGCCTGGGCGGTCGCCAACCTCCACCTCGACAGCCGCCTGCGCGCCCGCCCCGGCGACGCCCCGCTGGCGTGGGACAACGTGCTCCACGACAGCCCCAGCCTCGGCTACGTCGTGGCCACCCACCAGCGCGGTCGCGATCACGGCCCGACGGTGCTGACCTGGTACTACCCGTTCACCGGCGACGCCGCCGCCGCGCGCCGCGAGCTCGACGGCGCGACGCGGGAGGACTGGGCCGAGATCGCGCTCACCGATCTCGCCCGCGCCCATCCCGATCTGCGCCCCCGCTGCCGCCGCATCGACGTCGCGTACTGGGGCCACGGCATGCCGCGGCCGCGGGTCGGCGCCGTGTTCGATCCGGCGCTCGCCCTGGCCCGGACCCCGCTCGGTCCCATCCACATGGCGGGCAGCGAGCTGTCGGGCGTGGCGCTGTTCGAGGAGGCGCTCGATCACGGCGTGCGCGCCGCTGACGAGGTGCGCGCCGCGCTGGTGGGGCCGGCGTGAACGCCGCGTCGTCACCGGCGACCAGCGCCGGGTCGAATCGCTGGCTGTTCTCGCCTGGCCTCGATCTCGCGGTGTTCGCGCTACCAGCGGCGGTCGCGCTCGCCGTCGTCGCGCTGGCGCCGTCGCTCGAGCTGCCGGCCGAGACGCCGGATGCGGCGTGGATCGCGCTGGTCTTGATCGTCGACGTCGCCCACGTGTGGTCGACCGCGTTCGTCACCTACCTCGATCCGGCCGAGCTGCGGCGCCGGCCCACGCTCTACGCCGTGGTCCCGCTCGCCGGCTGGGCGGCCGGCGTCGCGCTCTACACCGCCGGCGGCGCGGCGTGGTTCTGGCGCGCGCTCGCCTACCTCGCGGTGTTCCACTTCGTGCGCCAGCAGTACGGCTGGGTGGCGCTCTACCGCGCCCGCGCCGGCGAACGCGACCGCGCCGGCGCGCTGATCGACGGCGCCACGATCTACGCCGCCACGCTGTACCCGCTGATCTGGTGGCACGCCGCGCCGGCGCGCGCGTTCGCCTGGTTTCGGCCCGGCGACTTCGCGGCGGGCACGCCGGCCGCGGTCGCCACCGTCGCCGGCATGCTGTACGTCGTCATCCTTGCCGTCTACGTCGCCCGCGCCGCCGTGCAAGCGCGCCGTCGCCCGGTGCCGTGGGGCAAGCACCTGGTGGTCGCGACCACCGCCGCCTGCTGGTACACCGGCATCGTCGCGACCGACGGCGATCTCACCTTCACGGTCACCAACGTCCTCATCCACGGCGTGCCGTACGCGGCCCTGGTGTTCGTCTACGGCCGGGCCATCGCCGCCGCCGATCCGGTCACCGCCGCCGGACCGGGCGCGCGCCTGCTCGCCCGCGGGGCGCTGGTCTTCGTCGCCACGCTGTGGCTGGTCGCGTACCTCGAGGAGCTGCTCTGGGATCGCGCGGTCTGGCACGATCGCCCGCACCTGTTCGGTGGCGATCTGGGCCTCGACGGCGCCCACCTGTTCCTGGTCCCGCTGCTCGCGGTGCCGCAACTCACGCACTACGTGCTCGACGGCTTCCTGTGGCGCCGCGGCCAGAATCCGCGCCTGGCGCTGTGGTTCCGCGGCCCAACCCGCTGAGCGGGTTGTCCGGCACCCGGACGCCGTCAGCGGCAACCGCACGTCGGTGCCTGGGCAACCGCACGTCGGTGTCTGGGCAACCGCACGTCGGTGTCTGGGCAACCGCACGTCGGTGGCTGGGCAACCGCACGTCGGTGGCTGGAGTCGTCATGGAACGACGTGTCAGGGATCACCCGGATCACTTTGATCCGTACCCCCCTGAGCCCCGACGAGAATCCCTTGCACTCGAGGTCCAGCCATGATATCCGCTGTTTCAAGATGGCGAACCGCGAAGTGGCGAGTCGGGGCAGGGCGGCGGCGCAGCCAGGACTTCCGGGAGTCCGGCGGCGACCGGCGCCGAACGGGGTGGGCTGGGGCGGGCGACGCGCCAACGCCGGTCGCAAGCCGAAGGACGGCGTGACCGCCGGCATGGTCCACCTGCCCCGACCGTCGCAGTCATCGCGGATCCCGCTGCACGTCACCATCCGTCTCGTGCGCGGCATCCCGCGCCTGCGCCAGCGCCGCGGCTATCAGCTCGCTCAGCGCGCGATGTTGCTGGCCAACCGCTTCGAGGGCGCGCGCCTGTGCCAGCTCTCGATCCAGCACAATCACCTCCATTTCATCATCGAGGCCGATGACCGCCGGGCGCTGACCCGGGCCATGCGGAGCTTCGGCATCAGCTTCGCGAAGAACGTCAACACGCAGCTCGCCGGCACCGCTGAGGCACCACGGCGCGGCGCCGTGGTCGCCGACCGCTTCCACCTCGAGAAGCTGGCGACACCGGCGCAGGTCCGGGCGGCGCTGGCGTACGTGTTGGGCAACTGGCGCCGGCACGGCGAAGACCGGCGGGTTCCGGCCCCGCCACGCCGCACCGACCGCTACTCGTCGGGGCCGTTCTTCGCCGGCTGGGACGTTCCGCCGCCACCGATCATCCCCACCGCGAAGCTGCCCTTCCCTGCCGACGGCGCGCTTCCGATCCGCTTCCCGACGTCGTGGCTGCTGCGCGATGGCTGGAAACGCCGCGGCCTACTTTCACCATGGCAGCGACCGGGTCCGCGCGGCTGACCTCGTGTGGCTCGTCCCGGCTGCGCCGCTCGAGCTAGGCGCCGCGCTTGGGCGTGCCTGCGGGCACCTTGGCCGCCGCCGGCTTGGCCGCGCCGGCCTTGGCCTTGCTGTCGTCGCCGCCGATGGCATCGTCGATCTCGAAGAAGGCGCCGAGGAAGCCGCCGATCGAGGCCGCGAACACCGGCTGCCAGTGCTGGACCAGCCGCGGCTTGTCCTCGAGGAACGACAGGGTCAGCTCGAAGCCGCCCCACACCCTGCCGACCAGCGCGTAGAGGCCGCAGCCGACGCCGAACCCGAACAGCGCCTTGAGCACGCTGACCCACGAGGTCGCGTTCTTGTCGGTGATCAGCTTCCACAGCGGCGTCCCCGCGACCAGGCCAACCAGCGCGCCGGCCAGCCCGTAGAGCGGCCACAGCAGGCCGCCGTCGAGTCCGGCCGCGTACGCGCCGTAGCCGATGGCGCCACCGAGGAGCGCACCCTTGAGCAGACCGAGCAGCAACTTGATCAAACCAACCTCCAGGCGACGATTTCGGGCGAGAAGCCTTCTGGAAGGATGCGCGGGAACGCCACGCTCGGCAACCCGTTCTCGTGCCCCGATCACAGTCGTTGCAGCCAACGCTCGACGATGTCACACCAAGGTATGGGCCCAATGATGGCTTCGGGGCCCGGCTCCGGCCTGACGCACACGCGCGTCAGCCGGTGGGGCCCAAGGATGGCTTCGGGGCCCGGCTCCGGCCTGACGCACACGCGCGTCAGCCGGTGGGGCCTCCGCACCGCGTGGCCGCTGCTTGGACTGCTGCTGGCGTGCGCCGGACCACCTCGCCCGCCGGCCGCAGAGCGCGCCGCTCGCCCGCCGGCGCCTGAGCCATCGACGCTCACGCGGACGATCGCGGCGGCCTTCATCCCGGGTTGGGACCAGGCACCGCCGCCGCCGCCGCCGCCGGCGGCGCCGCCGCCGCCGGTGCCGCGCGCCGAGCTGAGCATGCAGGCGGCCGATGCGCCCGCCGCCGCCGGGGCGCGCCTCATCGAGCTGCTGCGCGACCTGCACGACGACGTCCGCGAGACCAGGTACCAGGCCCGCACCGTGGTCCGGGCCCGCGACGGCTACTATGCCTGGGACTGCTCGGGCATGGCGGCGTGGTTGATGAAGCGCAGCGCGCCGCGGGCCCTGCGCGCCGTCGGGGGCACGCGCCCGGTCGCCCGCGACTTCTTCCACGCCATCGCGCGGGCGCCCACCGAGCGGTCGCGGCGCGGCTGGCAACGCCTGTCCCACGTCAGCCAGGTGTTGCCGGGCGACACCTTCGCCTGGTTGCGCTCGCCGATCTCGACCTCGAAGATCACCGGCCACGTCGGCTTCGTCGTCGGCCGGCCGCGCGAGGTCGACGACTGGCCCGGCGCCTACGCGGTGCGCATCGTCGACGCCACCGGCCTGCCGCATCAGGATGACACCCGCACCATGGACGGTCCGGGCGGGTTCGGTTTCGGCACCATGGTCTTCGTCACCGACGACGCCGGCGAGGTCACGCACTACGCGTGGTTCGGCACCGCGAGTCTCGGCCTGATGCCGGCGCGCGTGATCTTCGGCCGCCCGACCGGGTGACCGCGGCGGCGCGCTACGGGCCGGCGACCGCCGGCGGGGCGCCCGGCGGATTCGCGCTGGCCATCGCCAGCCGCGCGAGCAGCGGCCCGATCTCGGCCTTGAACGCGGCCAGGTCCTTCTTGCTCACGCCGGCGGCGCGGGTCGGCGCCAGCTTGCCGAAGTCGACGTAGTCGCCGTTCTTCTTGACCCCGAAGTGCAGGTGCGGGCCCGTCGACAGCCCGGTCGTGCCGACGTAGCCGATCACCGTCTTGGCCGCCACCCGCTGCCCGACCTTCTGGCCGGCGGCGAACTTCGACAGGTGCATGTACAGGGTCACCAGGCCGTTGTCGTGGCGCAGCGTGACCAGGTTGCCGGCGCCGCCCGCCGCCGCCCGCCCGACGATGACGCCGTCGGCGGCCGCCCACACCGGGGTGCCGGTCGGGGCCGCAAAGTCGGTGCCGAAGTGGCCCCGGACCGTGTGCAGCACCGGGTGCATGCGCTTGGGATTGAAGCCGCTCGAGACCCGTGCGAACTTCAGCGGGGTCTTGAGCAGGCTCTTCTCCACCGACTGGCCGCGCTCGTCGAAGTAGCGGCCCTTGCTGGCACGAGCCGACGAAGCCGGTGGGGTCCAGTACAGGGCCCGGAAGCTGCCCGCCTTGCCGGCGTACTCGGCGGCGAGGATGCGGCGGTAGCGCAGCAGCTCCTGGTCCTTGTACTCGGTCTCGACGATCACCTTGAAGGTGTCACCGTCGTGGGTGTCGTTGTAGAAGTCGAGGTCGTAGGCGAACACGTCGACGAAGAACGCGACCAGCGCCGGGTCCTCGCCGGCCGCCTTGACCGCGGCATAGAGCGAGCTGTCGATCCGACCGCTGACCTCGCGGACCTCGATGCGGGTCGCGGCTTCCTCCTTGGTGGCGGTCAGCTCGCCGGTGCCCGGGTCGCGGACGGCGCGCACCGTGAGCGTCTTCGAGACCACCAGCTCGAAGGTCTCGACCCGGCCGTCGTCGGCGACGATGACCTTCCATGCCTGGCCGACCCGGAGGCCGCGAAAATCGAACGCCGGACCGACGGTGCGGATGAGCTCGTCGGCCGGACCGGCGGCGAGGCCGACCTTGGTGCGGAGGATCTTGCCGAAGCTCTCGTTCTTCTCGACCGTGCCCTCGAACGTGCCGCCGGCACCCTCGTCCGCGCCCGCCCCACCGCCCGCAGCCTGGGGACCGGCGTCCGCGTCGACCGGGACCGCCGGTCCGCCCAGCCCGACCCGCCCGATGTCGGCGTCGTTCGCCTTCTTGCGGATGTCGCCGATGCTGGTCCCGTCGCGCCACACGAACACGTACAGGTTGACCAGCACCATGATCGCCAGCAGCACGAACAGGCGCAGCGTGCCGCTGCGCGCTGGCGTCTTTCCGCCCATGTCGAGGGAGGATTTCTTGCGCGCTCTGGATCGTCTGTCGACCATGCAGGGGAACACCCCCCATACCACGCCACCCCCGAGGCGAGCAAAAAACCCTTTCATCCCGGGTACTCGCCAGTTGCGTCGGGGGGGCGTGGTACGCCCAGCCCACGGGGACCGAGGAGGACACGTGCCCGCAAGCAACGATCCCGACCAGCTAGATCTTTTCGCGACCCCGAGTAAGGTCGGCGCCCCTGACTCCCCAGCTCCCCCGGCGCTCGGCGAACCGGAAGAACTCGTGACCCGCATCATGGCCAAGAAAGCGACAGTCGCAGCCCGCGAGGGGCGCAACCCACCGACCGGCCGCAAGCAAGCCGCGAAGGGCGGCGGCGGCGCGCCGCCCACCAACATCTATGGCAGCGGCAGTGGGGGCGGCGGCGGCAGCGATGACACCGCCCTGGCCACCGAGGCGCGGCGCCGCTATCTCAACTATGCGCTGTCCGTGATCACGTCGCGCGCCCTGCCCGACGTCCGCGATGGGCTCAAGCCGGTGCAGCGCCGGATCCTGTTCGCGATGCTCAACGACGAGCACCTGCGCCCGGAGTCCAAGCATCGGAAGAGCGCCAAGGTCGTCGGCACCGTGCTCGGCCGCTATCACCCGCACGGCGACAGCTCGGTCTACGACGCGATGGTGCGCATGGCGCAGGACTTCACGCTGCGCCTGCCGCTGGTCGACGGCTCGGGCAACTTCGGCTCGCTCGACGGCGACTCGCCGGCCGCCTACCGGTACACCGAGTGCCGCCTGGCGCCGCCGGCGATGGATCTGCTGCGCGAGCTCGAGCAGAAGACCGTCCCGTTCCGCGCCAACTACGACGGCACCACGATCGAGCCCCAGGTCCTGCCGGCCCGCTTCCCCAACCTGCTCGTCAACGGCTCGACCGGCATCGCGGTCGGCATGGCCACCAACATCCCGCCCCACAACCTGGGCGAGGTGACCGACGCGTTGATCGCGCTGCTCGACGCGACCAAGATCGACAAGCGGGATCTGACCACCCACAACCTGCTGACCCACATCAAGGGCCCCGACTTCCCCACCGGCGGCCAGCTGCTCAGCAGCAAGGCCGAGCTCCGGGACATCTACGAGGCCGGCCAGGGCGCGATCCGGGTCCGCGGCGAGTACAAGCTCGAGGACAAGAAGCGCGGCGGCACCGACATCGTGATCACGTCCATCCCGTGGGCGATGACCAAGGCCTCGCTGGTCGAGAAGATCGCCGAGGTCATCCTGTCGCGCAAGCTGCCCTTCCTGCTCGACGTCCGTGACGAGTCGACCAGCGACGTGCGCATCGTGATGGAGATCAAGCGCGACGCCGATCCGGCGATCGTGATGGCGTACCTGTACAAGAACACGCCGCTGCAGCAGAACTTCAACCTCAACATCACCTGCCTGGTGCCGGTCAACGCCGACGACGAGGACGACGCCGCGGACGACGACGGCGACGGCGACAGCGATGGCGCCAACCCCGAGCCGCCCGGCCAGCCGCAGCGGCTCGGCCTCAAGGAGGTGCTCAGCCACTTCCTCGACTTCCGCCTGCGGGTGGTGCGCAAGCGCTTCCGCCACGAGCTGCGCCAGCTCGAGCGGCGCATCCACGTCCTCGAGGGCCTGGCCAAGATCTTCGACGCCCTCGACGAGACCATCAAGATCATCCGGGCCTCGGACGGCAAGGCCGACGCCGCCGGCAAGCTGATGAAGCGCTTCGACCTCGACGAGCTGCAGGTCGACGCCATCCTCGAGCTCAAGCTCTACAAGCTGGCCAAGCTCGAGATCCGCATCATCCGCGAGGAGCTGGCGATCAAGGAAGCCGAGGCCAAGCGCATCCGCGCCATCCTCAAGAGCGAGCCCCGGCTGTGGGAGGTGGTGAAGACAGAGCTCGCCGAGGTCGCCAAGGCCCACGGCAGCAAGCGCCTGACCAAGGTCGGCGGCTCGACCGAAGACCCCGAGATCCACGCGGACGCGTTCATCGTCGACGAGGATGCCAACGTCGTGGTCACCCGCGACGGCTGGATCAAGCGGGTCCGCGAGCTCAAGGACCCGAGCGCGACCCGGACCCGCGAGGGCGACGAGGTCACCGCCGTGCTGCCCGGTTCGACCAAGGAGAAGGTGGTCTTCTTCTCCAGTCGCGGCTCGGCGTACGTGGTCAAGATCAACGACATCGCCGCCACCACCGGCTACGGCGACCCGGCGCAGAAGTACTTCAAGTTCGACGACGGCGAGCGGATCGTGGCCGCGATGTCGTTCGATCCGCGCATCGTCTCGCCACCCGGGGTACCCGACACGCTGCTGGCGGTGACCCGCAACGGCTACGGGCTGCGCTTCGCCACCGCGACCCAGGCCGAGGTCACGACCAAGGTCGGTCGCCGCTACGCCCGGCCGCCGGAAGGCGACGAGGTCATCGGCGTGATCGGCGTCAAGGACGGCGACATCGTGGTCGTCGCCACCCACCACGGCCACGTGCTGCAGTGCAAGGTCGACGACATCACCCGGCTCGAAGGCCCGGGGCGGGGCGTGACCGTGATCAAGACCGCCGACGACGATCACGTGATCGGCTTCGTCGCCGGCGACAAGGGCACCGAGCTGGCGCTCGAGAACGCGGCCGGCAAGGCGTTCCCGCAGAAGGCCGACCCCCGCCACGCCAGCGGCCGCGGCGGCAAGGGCCACCAGCTGCAGCGCAAGACCACGTTCAAGGTCATCCGGCCGCCGGTCACGATACCGAGCCTGGGTTCGACCCCGGAGGGCAACTAGCCATGGCGGCCAAGAAGTACGGCGGCGACGAGATCCAGGTCCTCGAGGGACTGGAGCCGGTGCGCAAGCGCCCGGGCATGTACATCGGCGGCACCGGCAAGGACGGTTACCACCACCTGCTGTGGGAGATCGTCGACAACTCGATCGACGAGGCCATCAACCAGCACGCGACCAAGGTCGAGGTCACGATGCACGCCGATGGCAAGAGCGCCACGGTCGAGGACAACGGGCGCGGCATCCCGATCGAGATGATGCCCAAGTTCAAGAAGACCGCGCTCGAGGTGGTCTTCACCACGCTGCACTCGGGCGGCAAGTTCGAGCGCGGCCAGAGCTACGCGGTATCCGGAGGTCTACACGGCGTCGGTTCGGCGGTGGTCAACGCGCTGTCGAGCGAGCTGGTGGTCCAGGTCAAGCGCGACGGCCAGCGCTACGAGATGAGGTTCGCGCGCGGCGAGGTGACCGCCAAGTTCAAGAACCTGGGCGGCGCTCGCGGCACCGGGACCCTGGTCCGCTTCCACCCCGACGACGAGGTGTTCGGCGGCAAGCTGCGCTTCGACGCCGAGCTGATCGCCGAGCGGCTCGAGACCAAGAGCTACCTGCACCACGGGCTCGAGATGATCTTCATCGACGAGACCCAGAGCCCGCCGGTCACCCACCGCTTCGTCCACGACAAGGGCATCGCCGAGTGGCTGCCGGCCCTGGTCAGCACCCGCGGCAAGCTGCCGGTGCCGTCGACCGGCGGCGTCTTCTACTTCGAGAAGCGCGACCCCGACGCCCAGCTCGGCGTCGAGCTGGCGCTGGTGTGGACCGAGGCCACCGACGATCTCATCCGCAGCCACGTCAACAGCGTGCCGACCCCCGACGGCGGCACCCACGATCAGGGCCTGCGGGCGGCGATCCTGAAGGCGGTGCGCAACTACATCTCGACCCACAACCTCGATCCCAAGGGCGTGACCCTGACCGCCGAGGATATCCGCGAGGGCGTGGTCGCGATCCTGTCGACCTACGTCCACGACCCCCAGTTCCAGAGCCAGACCAAGAACCGCCTCAACAACCCCGAGGTGGCGGCGCTGGTCGAGGGGCTGGTGCGGCCGGCGCTCGAGAACTACCTCAACGGCAACCCCAACTGGGCCCAGGCCGTGGTCGCGCGCACCATCATCGCGGCCCGCGCCCGCGAGGCGTCGCGAGCCGCGGCGCAGGCCGTGACCCGCAAGACCGCGGTCTCGCACCGGCTCAACCTGCCCGGCAAGCTGGCCGATTGTGCCTCGACCGATCCCGAGGAGAGCGAGCTGTTCATCGTCGAGGGCGACTCGGCCGGCGGCTCGGCCAAGCAGGGCCGCGAGCGCCGCACCCAGGCGATCTTGCCGCTGCGCGGCAAGGTGCTCAACGCCGAGCAGGCCAACACCCAGAAGCTGCTCGCCAACAAGGAGCTCCAGGACATCGTCAGCGCGCTCGGCTGCGGCATGGGCGACCAGCTCGACCTGAGCAAGCTGCGCTACGGCAAGATCTTCCTGTTGATGGACGCCGACGCCGACGGCCACCACATCTCGACGCTCCTGCTCACGTTCTTCTTCCGCCACATGAAGAAGTTGATCGACGCCGGCCACATCTACCTGGCCCAGCCGCCGCTGTACCGCATCGATCTCGGCAAGGAGACCTACTGGGCGCTCGACGACCTCCACAAGGAGCGCTTGATCAAGCAGCACCAGAAGGGCAACACCAAGCCCAGCATCACGCGCTTCAAGGGCCTGGGCGAGATGAACCCCGACACGCTCAAGATGACGACCCTCGATCCGCGGACCCGGGCCGCGCTGCGCGTCCGCGTGCCGCCCGGCGAGGAGCTGGCCACCGACAACATGATCTCGGAGCTGATGGGCAAGGACGTCGGGGCGCGGTTCCGCCTCATCACCGAAAACGCCCACGAGATCGACGAGCTCGACGTCTGAGGGCCGCTGCCGTCATGGCGCGAGTCCTGCTATCCTGACTCGATGATGTCCGAAGCCGAACTGCTCGCGCAGATCATGCAACGGCCGGCACCCGAGCGAGCGCGGATCGCCTCGGCGGTCATTCGCAGTCTGGACGATGGCGAGGACGCCGATGCCGATGACGCGTGGGACGCCGAGCTGGTACGCCGGATGAAGGAAATCGACGACGGGACCGCGCAATCGATTCCGCTGGAGGAGTTCGAAGCGCACATGCGCGAGACCCGGGCGGCGCTGGCGGCGGCGCGGACCAAGCGGGGATGACCGTCGCGCTGCACCCTCGAGCCCAGGCCGAGTACGACGCATGGTACGCCGCGCAGGATCTCGGAGCTGATGGGCAAGGAGGTCGGGGCGCGGTGCCGCCTCATCACACGAGATCGACGAGCTCGACGTCTGAGCCGCCGCTGTGACCCGACGACGGACGACGAAGTCGACTCAGGATCGCCGCAGGAAGACGGCGGCAAGCGGCAGTGCTAGGTTGGGGCCGTGGCCATCCCCGCCCCGCTCCTCGATCAGGTTCTCGGCTTGCCGGAGAACGATCGGCGCGAGCTGCGGGAGCTGCTCGAGGGGGCGCTCGGCGACGAGGGCGACGACCTTGACGATGCGGAACGCAGCTTGCTTCACGCGTCGATCGAGCGCGGTCGCGCCGATGCCGCCGCCGGCCGCCTGACTGCCGCTGGCGAAATCCTCGCCAAGCTCCGTCGTCAGTGACCTACTTCGAAGTCGACGAAGCTCTCCGGACGGTCAAGATCGTCGCGGTGTGGCACACGGCTCGTGGATCGCGCCCCGGATGACGGGGCGAACGCCGTCCCGAGCGCGGGTATCGCGCCGGACCAAGCCCGCGGTTCGCGCGACGCCACCGCGAAAGCCCGGTCGCACGCCGGCCCCCGCGCCCGCGCCGCCGCCGCGGCCACCGGCGGTGTTCGTCGGCCGCGACCGCGAGCTGGCCCAGCTCGAGCGCGGCCTGGCGCGGGTGCCGGTGGCGGTCGTGTGCGGCCTGGCCGGGGTCGGCAAGTCCAGCCTGGCGTACGCGGCGGCGGCGGCGTGGCCGGGACCGGCGGTGTACGCGCGCGCCACGGCAGCCGGACCGAGCGCGCTGCTCGACGAGCTGCGCCGCGCGCTGGGCGCGGTCACCGAGCTGCGCACCGACGACGAGCGCGCCGGCGCCCTGGCCCGCGCCCTCGACGCCGCCGGCGCGGTCGCGATCGTCGACGATCTGCACCTGCTGGTCGCCGCCGACCAGGCCTGGCTGCTCGGCGAGCTCGGCGCCCACCTCGAGCGCGGCCGCCTGATCGCCAGCTCGCGCGAGCGTCCGGCGTCGGCGCAGGGCTACGACCGGGTCGAGATCCACCTCGGCGGCCTGCCGGCGCGCGCCGCCCGCGAGCTGTGGGGCGCGCTCGACGAGCTGCGCGGTCCCACCACCGGCTTCCAGCGCGCCTTCGACGCCACCGGTGGCAACCCGTTCCTGCTCCGCCGCCGCCACGCCGGCGACCCCAGCGGCCCCGATCCGCTCGCCGCCGTGGTCGCCGAGCTGGCGCCGGATCGCGCCCGCCTGCTGGGCGCCATCGCGCTGGCCCGCGTGCCGTTGCCGGCCAGCGCGATGGCCAGCGTCGTGGGCGCCGATCCGCGGGCGGCGCTCACCGATCTACGCCGCGAGCTGCTCGTCGATCTCGATGGTGACGGCCGGCCGCTGGTGCACGAGCTGGTGCGCGACGCCGCGCTGGCGACCCTCGCGCCCGCCACCCGCGCCGAGCTCGCCGCGGCCCTCGCGACCGCGCTCGCCGGCGAGCGCACGGTGGCGGCCATCACCGCCGTGGCCCAGCACTGGCTCGACGCCGGTCTGCCGCGTGACGCCCGCGATCACCTGGTGGCGCGCGCCAACGATCTGCTCAACCAGGGCGCGTCGCGCGAGCTGGCCGCGATCGCCAGCGCGCTGCCACCGACCTTGCGCGACGCCGAGGTCGCGGCGCTCCACGCCCGCGCCCTGGTCCGCCTGGTCGACGTCGAGGCCGGCGAGCGGGCGCTGCGCGACGCGCTGGCGGCGCGACCGCCGTCGGGCGCGGTGCTGTTGCCGCTGGCCACGCTGGCCCTGCTCGCCGGTCGCTTCGCCGACGCCCGCGTCGCGCTGGCCCGCGCCGGCGCCGATTCCAGCCTGCCGCCGCTCGGCAAGGCCAACGTCGCCGCGCTCGACGCCGCGGTGCGCTTCCACACCGAGGCGGCGGCGCCCGCCCTCGAGCAGCTCGCCGCCGCCGCCCAGAGCGCCCACGGCGCCGGGCGCGCGCTGCTGTGGGCGACCTCGACGTACTTCGCGTGGCTCGATCGCTACGCCGTCGGCGGCGAGCGCCGCGGTGCCCCGACCAGCGACAACCGGGCGCCGGCCGCGCACGGCTACCGCGCCGCCGCCCTGGGCGCCCTCGCCTTCGGCTCCTACGATGTCGCCACCACGCCGGCCGACAGCGCCCGCGCGCTGTCGGTGATGGAGGCGGCGCTCACCGGCCACGTCGATCCGCTGTCGCAGATCCACGCCGAGGCCCTGCGCGGCCTGCGCGGCTGGGAGGCCGGCGACCGCCTGGGCGCGCTCGAGGCGCTGCGCGCGCTGACCGCGCGCAGCGAGGAAGCCGGCTACGTGCTGGGCGTGCTGTGGACCTCGATCTTCGCCGGTCGCATCCTGCACGTGCTCGGCCGCCGCATGGAGGCGCGGGCCATGCTGTCGGCGGTCGCGGACCGGGCGCGGGCGCTGGGCGCGCCGGTGCTGGCGCGCGCCGCCCACAACGCCGCCCACGACGATCCGGTCACCCGGCTGGCGATGGCGGTGCGCGACGAGGCCGGCCCGCCGAGCCCGTCGGTGCGCACCCGCGCCTTCCAGGCCATCGCCGCCGCGCTCCGCGGCGACGACACCGGCGTGAGCCGCGCGCTCGGTGGCGCCGGCGGCGGCGCGGGCGGCGACGAGGACCGCCCCGGCTACCACGTCGAGCTGGCGCTCGCCCACCTGGCGCGCGGCCTGGTGGCGCGCCGCGCCGGCAACGCCGGTGCGTGGACCGCGGCCCGGGCGGCGGCCGAGAAGGCGCTGGTCTCGGCCGACACCGACCTGCTCGACTCCCTGCTCGCCGTGATCGACGTCGAGCCCGGCCGCGCCGCACCGCCGGTGGTGATCGACACCGCTCGCCACGAGGTGGTCGCCGGTGCGCGGGTCCTGTCCTTGAGCACCCGCCCGGTGCTGCGAAAACTTCTATATGCGCTTGCCGAACGGCCCGCCGAGACGCTCTCGAAGGACGACCTGACCCGGGCCGCGTGGGGCCAGGAATACGACCCCTTGCGCCACGACAACCCGCTGTTCGTCAACGTCTCGCGCCTGCGCCAGCTGCTCAAGGACACCGGCCTGAGCCTCGATGCCGACAACGACCGCGGCGGCTACCGCCTGACCAGCCGCGACCAGCTCGTCCTCCGCCGCCCGCGCTAGTCCGCACGTTGCCGGGCAATGGTCCCGGTGTTCCTGAGCGCAGGCCGCGCGCAGCGAGACCGGAGTCGAAGGACCGAGCCTACGGCGCGAAGATGTCCGCGATCGCGATCGCGACCATCGGGAGCCCGTCGGCGAGCAGCACGGCGCCGTCCCTGAGCGACGTCACCTGCGCGTACCGTCCCCGCGCCGGCCGCGTGAACACGTGGACGGTTCCGTTCGGACGATCGACGAGCCAGTAGGTCGGGATCCCCGCCTCGGCGTAGAGCGGTGCCTTGATGCGCATGTCCTTGCGCAGTGACGTCTCGGCGACCTCGACGACAAGGAACGCGCGCCCGGCGTGCTCGGTCAGCCGTCCGTACGGAACCACGGCGACATCCGGTTCCGGCATCGAATGAGACCACAGCGTCAAGGCGCTCTGCTGGAGGACGAGATACTCGCTCGCCAGCTGGCGCACCAGGATCGTTCCGATGCGTGCGGTCAGGTTGATGTGCGCGGCCTCCTGCGGACTCATCGTGACGATCTGCCCGTACAGCAACTCGACTCGCTCGCCGTCGAACGCCCCGCCCTCCGCGAGTCGCTCGTACTCCATGCGGAGCAGCGGCCGCGGCTGCTCGGGAAGGAGAGCGTCGAGATCCAGCATCGCCGATCCACCATACCACGTGACCTCCATGCGCCCTGGTCTTTCACGAGGCGTGCCGCTCACAACTCCGCGTTTGCGCGTCGCTGGCGGCCGAAGCTCGGCCACGCCGGGCCGAGATCCGGACGAGCTGTCCGCGATCCGGACGAGCCGGACCAGGCGCGGCGGACTTGCGCGCGGCACGATGATTGCTCGCGTGATCCTCGTGCCATCGCTCGTCCATGAAGCGCCGCTGGCGGTCTTCCGCAACGCGCCCGCGCTGGTACCGGCGTTGTTGCGCGCGGCGCTTGCACTCGACCTGCCGCCGTTCACCACCGACGAGCTCGCCGACGCCGACTTCACGCAGCCGTTGCCCGCCGAGTTCCGCGCCGATCTGGTGATCCGCCTGATCGGTGCGCCGCCGGCTCGGCCCGACGTCCTCGGCATCGTCGTCGAGGTCCAGCGCGCGCGCGACGACGACAAGCGGCGCTCGTGGCCGCTTTACGTTGCCGCCCTGCACGCCCGCCTGCGCTGCCCGACCTGCCTCGTGGTGCTGGCCACCGACCCGGCCGTCGCCGCCTGGGCGGCCACGCCGATCACGTCGCTGCAGCCAGGCACGTCGTTCGTGCCGCTGGTCCTGGGGCCCGATCACGTGCCGCGCGTCGACGCCGAACGCGCCCGCCGTGAGCCGTGGCTGGCGGTGCTGTCCGCACTCGCCCATGGAAACCGTCCCGACGGCGTGGCGGTGGCGCTGACGGCGATCGCAGCGGCCAGGACGCTCGATGATGAGCATGCTAACTTCTGCTTCAAGCTGATCTACGCGTCGCTCAACGACGCCACGCGGCGCGCCCTGGAGGACGAGATGCTCACGAGCAAGGACCTGGAGTGGGAGATGCCCATCTTGCGCCGAGCCTTCGACGAAGGGCTCGAGAAGGGCCGCGAGAAGGGTCGCGAGGAAGGGCGCGAAGACGCGCTCGCGGAAGCGCGGATCCAGGGACTGCAGCGGACTCGCCGGACACTGCTCGACCTGGCTTCGCGGCGCCGGCCCGAGTTGAGCGCCGATGCGCGCCAGCGCGTCGAGGCCTGCAACGACGACGATCGCCTGGCGTTGCTGGTGGTCGAGGTCGGCTCCGCCCCCGACGCCGACGCCGTCGAACGCCTGCTGGCCGCGCTGTAGCCAGATCTGCCACCGCTGCCCAGGCCATTGAACGGGTTCGCATTCGATCGCGCCGGTTTGGCTTTCCGGCTCCGACCTGGCGTAGAGTGGAAATGGAGGAGATCCTGAAGCCCTTCGTCTCGCTCTTGTGTGCCCTGGGCGGCGTGGCTGCGTGCGGCGACAATCGTCCGCCCGGCGAGGACACCGATGGCATCCGCGACGCCGTCCAGGTCGACGCGCCGTTTCCCGACGCCACCGACGCCCCACCGGACTCGCCGGGCCCGGTCGGAACGCACCGCGGGGCGATCTCGGTCTTCGAGGTGGGGTTGCTCGGTGCCGCCATCGAAGGCTTCGCGCCGAACACGCAGATCGGTCAAGGCGTTCAGATCGGCGTGACCTTTCTCGATCTCACCACCGAGAAGCAGCCGCTCATGGAGGAGATTCCCGGCGACCTCGAAGGGTGCAAGGCCTGGGAATACACACCCGCCGAGCTCGTCGCCTCGACCGGCGTCGATGAAGGCCCGGTCGCGGTGACCGTGGCCGACAACGACACCGGCACCAACCTCGAGATCGTGTTCCCGGCGTGCGTGTTCAGGGTCGGCGCCGGCTACATCTGCCCCGACACAGCGAGCAGCGGCTCGGCGATCGGTGTCGACCTCACCGGCATCGGCGCCGGCGCCACCGCGGCGGCGCAGCTGACCCTTCCCGGTGCCAGCACCCAGACCTTCGACGCCGCGGACGCGCTGTTCGGGCGGTTCGTGACGTTTGCCGGGACCGGCAACGCGACCCTCGACGATCCGGCCAGCGAGTACCCGATCATCGCCTTCACCGGCTCACGATCGATCACCATCGGCCTGCCGCTCGGTGCCGGCACCAACCTCCCGACCCTGACCTCGGGCACGGCGACGGTCCTGGGCGGTGTCGGCCCCCTGCCCGCAAAGGCCGATCCGGGGTTTCTGGCCGACACCGGCGCGTCCGGAACCCCACCCGGGGTCAACGTCACGGTCGGCCACGCGGCGAGCACCAACTTCAACGCGTTCCCGGCCACGCTCGGCTTCACCAGCAACCGTGGCGTCGGCGATGACTTCACGCTCGGCACCGGGCCGAACGACGGCGCCGCCGGTCCCAACAAGGTGTTGCCGACGGCGATCCCGACCAACGGCACCGCGTTCACGATCGGCTGCGAAGGCGGCCACATGAGCCCGCTGCCGGCCAACTGCGGCACGGCGCTGGGCAGCATCATCAATATCGAGACCACGAACGCCACGATCCCGGGCGCCGCGTCGCCCTATTACTTCCCATCGCCGACGACGACCAACCCGGCCGGCGGGGGTGGCCGGCGGGTTCAGGTTCGTTGCATCCGCATCGGGCCGGGCCAGCTCACCGTGCCGGCGCCCTACTCGGCGCTCCTGATGGGCGCGGGCGCGACCCGCATCCAGGTGACCTTCCTCCGCTCCGAGCTGGCCGGGTTCACCAACTCGACCGGCTCACCGAACAGCCTCCAGATCGCGGGCGGACACGGCATCGTCGGCTACACGCTGTAGCCCGCTACCCCGGTGTTCCTGCCGGTGTTCCTGCTCCGCCACCCCGGTGTTCCCACTCGGTGTTCCCACTCGGTGTTCCCACCCCGCTGTTCCTACCCCGATGTTCCTACCCCGGTGTTCCTACCCCGGTGTTCCCAATCGGTGTTCCCACCCCGGTGTTCCTACCCCGGTGTTCCTGAGCGACGGCCGAGCGCAGCGAGGCCGAGTCGAAGGAACCAGCCCCGCGTCGAAGTACCCATTTCTGCCACCGCGGCCCACGCCGGGGCCGGGATCACATTCGATGGCGCGGGTTTGGCATTCCACCCAGAAGGTGGCGTAGAGTGGCCTCAGAAACGGAATCGGTGAGGGGCCGACCGGTTGGAACGGGACGGGTCTCGTCGCCCTCGGCGTCTGAACTCTTTGGAGGAACTGATCATGAAGCGCCTTGTATCGCTTTTTTGCGCCCTAGCTGGCGCGGCCGCCTGCGGCGACAATCTCGGCAATGGGCCAGCCATAGACGCGGCGACCGACGGGGTTGACGTGATCCCCGATGCTCGCACCGACGCCAGCACGGCGCCCACCGTCGGCGGCACGCTGGCGGTGTTCGACGCCACCTTGACTCATCCGCTGGCAGCCGCCGTTGGTGGCGTCCGCGGCGGTACCATCCGCTACTCGTTCAACGACCTGACGATGGCCGGCGGCGAGACCATCTTCGGGACCTCGGCGATCGGCGGCTGCCTCATCACGAGGTTCGACGCCACCCACCTCCCCAACCCCCGTCTCAACGCCGGCGACATCACGGTATCCGCGCCAGCGACCGGAACGAGCGCGCTGCTCAAGACCGTCGGTCCGTGCACGTTGCAGCCGCTTTTCGGCGATCCCGACCCATACGTCTGCATTTCGAACAATGTGGCGACGGGTGGAATGGTCGCGGCACAGGATCTGGCCAGCTCCGGCCTGGTCGCTTACGTCTTCGGGGTTCCATCGGTGAACTTCGGAACCACCCCGGCGGTAACGATCACCAGTATCGCCCGCGCGACCAACGTCGTCACCGTCACGGCGACAGCCCACGGATACGCTGCGGGCATGAACGTGACGATCGCGGGTGTCACCGGTTCGACCGACACGTTCAACGGCCGTTTCGCGATCACAACTGCGACCACCAACACGTTCACGTACGCCCAGGCTAGCAATACCAACGAGAGCGGCACGGGCGGCACCAGCACCACGCCCACGAACGCGATCGTCGGCTCAGCGGTCGTGGTCAACGGGTTCGCGAATGCTGCGTTCAACAGCGGAGCCTCCGCCTTCCCCGTGATCGGGCAGCTGGACGCCAACACATTGGTCCTCTCGAACTCGGCGCCCGCTGACGGCGCGGGCCAGGCGCTCTCCGCAGCGACCTACACGGTCCTCAACGGCTTCTCTCCCATCCCGCTCGCAGCCGCGACCGCAAACTTCGCCGCGAACGCGAACTTCCTCGGCGGTTCAGCCGCGCCCAACCAGACCGCGTCGATCCGCATCCAGAAGGCCGCGAACGGTGTCTGGCCGGCCATCGACCAGACCATCGACGTGCCGGGTGAAGCCCGCGTCCCCGTCGCGCTGACCACCGTGACCGCTGTCGGCACCACGGTGACCGCCACCACGGCCGTCCCCCACGACTTCCTCGTCGGGCAACGCCTGGCGATCGCCGGCGTTGTGGATTCCACGTACAACGTCGCGGGGGACGGAATCACGACCGGAGCAGTGGTCGTGACCTCCACGACCCCGACGTTCACGTACGTGCTCGGCGCGGCCCCGACGACTGCCGCGAGCACCGGCGGCACGGCGGTCAAGCCCGGCGCATTCGCGCTGGACTCGACCAGCCAGCTCGCCCACGTCTTCCCCACCACCGCGACGGCGCTCAAGTACAGCTGCGACAACAACACCCTTTCGCCGATGGTGTTCGATGACACCTGCGGTGACGAGAGCACGGCGCTTCTCAGGGCCATGATTGTCTCCGGATCGGCGACCAAGAAGTCGGTCCAGGGGCTGTTCCCGTTCCAGATGCCCACCGAGATCCCGGGCACGGATAGCTGGCTCGAGTGGCAGTGCGCCCAGATCGGCGGCAGGACCAACACGATGCCGCTGGCGGCGGTCCAGGCGATCATCGACTTCCAGCCGACCCGCATCGAGCAACAGGTCCTGTTCGTGGGCGGCACGATCCTGGACGGCACGGGGACCAACGTGCAGACGCTGCGTGTGCTGGCCGGCCACGCCATTGCCGGCCAGCAGACCTTCTGCCCCCGCGCTGGAACGCTGGTGGCGCCGGCCACGATCGCCATGGTCGCTCGGGTCGACTCGACCAACGTCGCGACGATCACCACCAGCGCCCCGCACAGCTTTGTCCCGCTCCAGAGCGTGACCATCACCGGCGTCTCCGACACGACCTTCAACCAGACGTTCACGATCACGTCGGTGCCGAAGGGGAACGGGATCAGCACGACGTTCACGGTGACAGATGCGACCGCGGCCGACGTGGCGGGGCTCACCACCACGGGCACCGTGACGGCGGCCCAGGCTTTCAGCGGGCTGTCCTCCGCCGTCTGCCCCTGAGCCGGCCCTGAGTTAGCGAGTCTCCAGCCGGGGCGGCGCCGCAAGCGCCGCCCCGGTTTCGTTTCGGTCCCCTCGGCCCTCGCCGAGCCCTCGGGTCGCGGCCGCGAGGCCCGCGGCAGATCAGGTCGCGGGATCGATCGGAAACGGCGCCCGGCCGGTGAACGTCGGGCCCTGCAGCACCGGCGGATCGCTCGGGCCGGCCAGCGGGATCGTGAAGTGCGCCGTGCGCTTCTTGCCCGGGCCGGCCGGCACGTCGGTGACCGGCCGGTTGACCGTCACCAGATCGGCGGTGGCGCCGGCCGCGGTGATGCGCAGGACGCCGTAGCCCTGCGCATTGGAATCGGCGTACTTCAGGTGCGGGTTGACCGCCGGATCCCGGGCCGCCAGGGCCATGGTGATGTTGTCGGTCTGCGACATCACGGTCGCCGACGCCGATCCGTAGAGCAACGTCATGTTGATGTTCTCGACGAACTTCTGGGTCCCGCCCATCGCGGTCGCGTCGTACGTGACCAGGTTGCGCAGCCCGACCGCGGCACCGGTGCGGGTCGGGTACTCGAAGAACGAGAACAGCGTGTTCGACGAGATCCCGGCGGCGACCAGCTCGACCACCGCCGGGACCGGCGACGCGACATCGTGATCGGCCATCACGATGCCGGCGAAGTGAGCGTGGATGTCGCCCGTGATCGTGACCACGTTCTTGATCGAGTTGCCGCGCAGGTGCTGCATCAGCTCGTTGCGCTCGTGGTTGTAGCCATCCCAGGCGTCCGAATCCATCAGGCGCGGGAAGATGAGGGCACCGGTGCCGTCGTCGAGGAAGAAGCGCATCAGGGGCACGCCGTTGGCCCACACCTTCCAGGTCGCGTTCGAGCCCTGCATCGTCGCCTTCCACCACGCCTTCTGCGGCCCACCGAGCATCGTGCCCGGGGCGCGGGTCCGATTGGTGTTGGCGAAGTTACCACCGTGGAACGAGGCCGGCGGGCTGCCGCCGTTGGCCTGGTTGCCGGCGTCCATCTGGGTCGACATCTCGTACGACAGGACGTTGCGTTGATCGAAGAAGTACGCGCTGCCGAAGATCAGATCCTCGGGGATGGCGTGGTCGCTGCGGTACGAGCGTCCGTCGGTGATGACGACCTCGCAGTGGGCACCGAGTCGGATGCTGCGGTAGATCGTCAACGTGGCCAGGGCCGCGATGTTGTTCGGCTCGGTGAACAGGTTGTTGGCGTCGACATCCGCGGCGGTGCCAAATGGCGCATCGACGACGGTGGCGGCCGTGAAGTCGTGGGCCTGGTTGGCGACGCCGGTGACGCCGATCGCGTCCGACAGCGCCGCCGGGATGAACTCGAACCAGGCCTGGTTGGCGGCCACCTTGCGCCGCTGCATCGGCTCGTCGAGCGACCGCTCGTCGGTGTAGTTCGCGCTGGTCTGCCAGCAGTCGTTGGTGAACTCGTGATCGTCCCAGGTGTGGATGAACGGCCAGCGGGCCCGCGCAGCGCGGAGGTCAGGGTCACGCAGGTACTGTTTGTACTGGTGGCGATAGTCGGCGAGCGTGGTGGCGTAGTTGGAGGCGCCGGCAGTGCCACCGACCGGGAACGGCGCGATGCGGCGCGCGACACCGTCGCGATCCGCGAGCGTGAGGATGCGGAACTCGTCGTCGAGCGGCTCCGAGAAGTGGCTGCCACGGGTCTCGTAGATGAAGTCGCCGAGGTGGACCACGGCGTGGATCCGGCTCGCGGCCGGGGCGGCCGTGTCGTCGTTGATCATCTCGCGGTAGGCGCCATGGAACCCGGCCTCGAAGTCCTGGCAACTGGCCCACACCAGGTTGATCGGCACGTCGGCGCTCGGCATGGGCGCGGTCCAGGTCCGCCCGAGATCGCTGACGTCGGGGCCGGGACCGGCCTGGAAGCGGTAGTAGTAGATGGTGTCCGCGGTGAGACCCTCGACCAGGGTGCGCAGCGTGAAGTCGCTGGCGGCGGTCACGGTGAGGTCGTCCTCGGCGACCAGGTTGGTGAACGCCTCGTCGGTCGCGACCTGGAGGTGCACCGTGACGTCGCCGCTGCCGCCGTCGGCGGCCTCGACGCGCGTCCACAGCATCACCGCGCCAGGCTGCGGATCACCCGAGGCCACGCCCTGCGGGAACGAGAACAGCCCCGTGCCACCAGCTGGTCCATCATCGCCGCCGCAGGCGCTGATGCCCCCGACCGAGGCGATGACGACGAACGAACCCGAGGTCTTGAGGAAATCTCGTCTATTCATAGAAGCCGATGGTCCCACCGGGCCCGGGAGCGGGCAAGCGTGAGCCGGTCGCGCCCTTTCGATGGCACCGCGCCGCCTGGCCTCGCTGTGCTAGGTTCGGAGCGATGCGTTCGGCTGGACATATCCTACTCTTCACGCTTTCGACCCTTTCCTTCTCCTGCAAGTTCCCCGAGCTGCCGCCGCTCGACGACGACGCCGGCGTCGACGCCGCGGCACTCGACGCCGCCGTCGGCCCGGCCGTGGTCAGCACGAGCCAGGGCCCGCACGACTTCGGGGCCATCGTCATCGGCCAGCTGTCGCCGGTCCTGCAGGTCACGATCCGCAACAGCGGCGGCGAGAACACCGGCCCGCTGTCGGTCGCGGTGACCGGCGCCAACTTCGGCGAGTTCAGCATCGTGCCGACCGGTGACAGCAGCGATTGCGCGACCGCGCGGCTTGCCGGCGGAGCCACCTGTATCGCGCAGGTCCGCTACGCGCCAACGGCCAACGCCACCGCCAGTGCGCGGTTCGAGGTCTCCGGGATTCCCGGCGGCACCGCGACGGTGATGCTGACCGGCGACGCCCTCACCCCGGCGAACCTGACCTCGACCCAGGGTGGCTACGACTTCGGCGACCTCGTGACGGGCCAGCCGTCGACGCTCCTGGCCGTCGTGGTCCGCAACGACGGCGAGCAATCGAGCGGCGCCGTCTCGGTGACACTCACCGGTGCCCACCCCGGCGACTTCACGATCGTCCCGACCGGCACCAGCACTGACTGCGCCGGCGCCACGCTGGACCTGCTCGAGACCTGCATCGCGCAGGTGCGCTTCCAGCCGAGCTCGGCGACGCCGCGCACGGCGAACCTCGTGGTCACCGGGGCGCCGGGTGGAGCGGTCACCGTGCCGCTCATGGGCGATGGGCTCAACCCGGGCAACCTGGTGGTGGAGATGCCAGCGGGAGGTGCCGCGCTCGACTTCGGCACCCGTGAGATCGGAACCGGCGCGACCTCGGCCACCCAGACGATCCGGATCCGCAACACCGGCGGTGCGCCCACCGGACTACTCGACGTTGCGCTCAACGGCGGAGGCGCCGGCAGCTACTCCATCCCGATCGAGAGCTGCGACAACGTGATGCTCGGCGCGAACCTGACCTGCGATGTCCAGGTCCGGTTCAACCCGGCGGCCGTGGGGAATCAGCCGGCGACGGTCTCGATCCGAGACACGGTCGCGATGACGGCTGCTTCGGTGTCCACGACCGGAGTCGGCTCGGCGCGGGTTGCCGTGACCAAGACCGGTTCCGGTACGGTCACGTCGAGCCCGGCCGGCATCAACTGCGCGCCCGGGTGCTCCTCCCAGACGCAGTCGTTCACCCAGACCCCGATCAGCGTCACGGCGACACCAGAATCGGGCTGGGTCTTCACCAGCTGGTCGGGCGGTTGCATCGGATCGAACCCATCGCCCGTGTGCTCGCTGGTGATCGACCAGGGGCTCGAGAACGTCGGCGCCGTCTTCACGCAGGTGTTCGTCCTCAACGTCGCCACCGCCGGATCGGGAACGGTGACCTCGGCGACCGCGGGCATCCTGTGCGGCAACGGCAACACCGACTGCATGGAGACCTACCCGGTCAGCAGCATGGTCCAGCTCGACGCCGAACCCGACGCCGGCTGGGACGTCTTCTCGTGGACAGGCACCGGCGTGGTCTGCACCGCAGGAGCCCGTAGTTGCACCGTGAGCATGAGCCAGGCACGCACGGTGATGGTCGAGTTCCGCCGCACCTACACTCTCACGGTTGCGGTCTCCGGCTCCGGCCAGGGCACGGTGACGGGTTCATTCACAGGCGGCAGCATCAACTGCGCCACCGGATCCGTCGGCACGTGCATGGCGACGGTCTTCGACGCCACCAGCATCACGCTGACGCAGGCGATCGGCTCGACGACGGCGGGCTCGCAGATCATCTTTGCTGGCTGGGGTACCGACTGTGCTGGCGCGGGAACGATGACGACATGCACCCTGAGCATCAACGGCGCCAAGAACGTATTGGCCGGCTTCACCCTCCAGCATCGGTTGACGCTGACCGTCAACGCCGCCAGCACGGGGATGGGTACGATCACCGCAAGCCCCGGCAACTTCACCTGCGCGGCAGGTACATGCACGCAGTACTTCGACGCCACCACGAACCTGACGATCACCGCCACCGGCGCCAGCCCCCTCGATGGATTTTCGTCGTTCACCGGCGACTGCAACGTGACCCCCTGCTTCATCGTCGGCCTCTCGGCTCCGAAGACCACCACCGCCACCTTCGTACGCTACCAGTGCGTGCCGACCTCCGAGTCGTGCACCGCCGGCCTCTACACTCAGTGCGACTCGAGTGGCAACTTCGTCTCACATGTCGTTCCGAACGGCGGAACGAACGGCACACCCACTACCATCACGATGAACGCCTTCGCGTGTCCGATGCTTGCGTGCCACTCGTCGCAACCCCGGTGCGCAGATATCGATGCATCGAACGGGCTGAATGCCGCACTTGACGCAGCGCAGACGAGCAGCACCGGCATCGACCTGATGCTCCCGCGCAACACGGGGCTCCCGAACGGGACGATCGTCATGACCGGAAACTATGACGGCGCAACCGGGACGACCACGATCGTGGACACCGACGGAACCTCCATTCTTGTGCCCGCCGCGGTCGTTCCGCAGGCCGGGTTGCCATCGATTCTCGTCCTGAAAGTCCGCACGTTCACGCTCCGCGCTGGCAACGTCCTCCATCCGCGACAGGCGCTGGTCGGGGGGAATTCCATCGCGATCGCCTCTCACTTTGACGTGTACATAGCCGGCACGATCGACCTGTCAGGCCATGCACCGGGCTACGCTGGACTGGACGCGGACAGCCACCTTCCGGCTGGCTCACGCTCTGGGCCTTGCTCCGGCGAGCAGATGAACTTTTCGATCGGCGGCGGCGGCAACGCCCAGCAAGGCGGCGCCAGCAGTGGCGGCGGCGCAGGCGGTGCCTCGCAGACAGGCCTGCAACCCCTCGTCGGCGGCTGTGATGGAATGCTCGGAAACGGCCAGGCGAATGGTGGGGGTGCGATCCAGATCGTCAGCCGAACGCGCGTCGCACTACCATCGACCGCGCTCGTCGACCTTAGCGGGGGCCGGGGTTTCTACCTGACGGGTGTGTTCAGTGGCGGGGGCGGCTCCGGCGGATTCGCGGTGATCGAGGCGCCCGCCATCAGCCTCACCGCCGGTGGCACGATCGCCGGCCGCGGCGGCAGCGGCGCCGCCATGAACGGGACAGCCAGCGGCGGCAGCCACGGATTTGAGGGACCGGCAACAGGCACCACTGGCGCCGCGTCGGTAACGTGTTCGGGCTGCGGCACGAGTGGCGCGGGTGGTACCGAAGGCGTCGGTCCAGGCGCCGGAGTCGGCGTGCGCGCGGCCGGTGGCGGATCAGGCGGACGGTGCTTCACGCGGAATCAGAGCGGGTCGCTTGGTTCGATGATGCCGCCGGCGGGCTTCATGAAAATCGTGCACGCCCACTCCACGCTTCTGCCGCGTTCCCCCCCCTGACCCAACGGGAACAGTTTGCCCGCGGCCATCTCCGCGCCAGCAGATCAGAGGCTGTCGGGTCCGCGCCCCAACGAACGCTCATCGGGGTCCTCGGCGGTGTACCCGTTCACCGGTCGCAGTCCGGATCTCCCCCCTGGCGTAGGGATCGACAGCCAGATCCGATCGTGATCCAACGAATGGGTGACCTCGGCCGACGAGCGGATCCGACGCCGGGAGCGCCAGGTCGAGGCCCTTCTTACGAAGATCGACGCCCAGGCGGCCGAGATCACCGAGCTGAAGCGCCGGTTGGGGGAGAACTCGTCGAACTCGAACAAACCGCCGTCGACGGATCCGCCGGCAGCGCGCGCGGAGCGGCCCGACCCCGGGCCGACCGGCAAGCGCCGTGGCGGTCAGCCCGGGCACAAGGGGCACCGACGAGAGCTGCTGCCGTTGTCGCAGGTCACGGCCCGGGAAGACTGCTTCCCGCCGACGTGTCGCGCCTGCGAGGCGCCGCTGCCCAAAACCCGCGACGAGGCGCCACTGGTGCGGCAGATCATCGACGTGCCGGAGATCAGGCCAGCGGTGACGCAGTACGATTGCCACCACGTCCAGCGCACGCGCACGTGCGGCGTCACGACCTGTGGCTCGCCGCCACCGGGAACGCCGCCGGGCTTGCTCGGCCCGCGGGTGCTGGCGCTGTGCGGGCTCGTCGTTGCGGACTGCAACGTGGGCCGGCGCAAGGTGCGGGACCTGCTGCACCATCTGCTGGGGATCCGGGTCTCGCTCGGCGCACTCAGCGAGTCGGAGGAGATCACCAACGACGCCGTCGCGCCGGCGGTCGACGAGGCGCGGCTCCACGCGCTCGGCGAGCGGGTCAAGCACGTCGATGCGACGAGCTGAGCCCAGACGGGCGTATTACGTGGCGGCTCCGTAGATCTTTCCGACGATCGGGCGGCCTACCCGTCAGGCGCCGGCGCGAGGGGCTCGTCGCGGCCGACGTCGATGCCGAGGAAGTGCTCGAGGTCGCCGGCCGCCGCGTACGCCTGGCGCCGCACGTAGACCGAGCTGTCACGGAGAGACAGGCGGACGAGCTCGACCGCTTGGGCGTCGAGCCTCTCGAATCCGCGCGCGATGTGGCCTAAGCCGAGGACCGCGTTGCCCCGGATCACGGCGGCCTGGTGGCCGCTTAGCTGGATACATGCGGCCTGGACAACATCGAAGTCCTCTTCATACAGCGCAGCGCCGATGATCATCTCGCCAAGGACGTCGACGTCATCGGACGCGATCGCCGCTTTGAGGGCCGCGCTTCCGGGGTATTGAGGTTGCGTGTAGACTCGGGTCATGGGGTGAGGTCCCAGCGGTCAGGATCGACGTTGATCTTGCCCTTCTTGACGACGTCGTGGTCGATCAGGACGCGTCTCATGGGCGCTTCGAGTTCGTCCCAGGTACGGACATGGCCATGGTAGACGCCGCCGGCGGCTTGCTTGTCGACCACGGTGTCCCCGGTGCGGTCGAACACGACGAATTCACCGTGCTTCACGTCGATGCCGATCCGGCGGTCCGAGTTCGGCGAAATGTCGAACGAGAAGTTGAGAGCCGCATCCCCATCCGTTGGCTCCTTCGAAATCTTTCGTCCACCTGCGACACGGTCCCTGCCCGCGTGCTTGGGCGACGGTTCATAGGTCCTGTTTGCCGAGAATGCCTCGTCGTGGATGTGGGCGGCTCCCGGCCCGCCTGTGCGCGGCTCGGGGGTGCTGGTCTCCGCCGCGGCGGGGCCGCCACCGCGGCCGGGCGGCAGCGCGAGCCGCGTGGGACCCGGCGGAAGCGCGCCGTCCGGGGCGCCGGGCGGGAGGCCACCACGCGAGCGACCGGGTGGCAGTCCGGCGTCCCGGTCGCCGTACATTCCCTGACGCGCCTGCAGGTAGTCCATCAGCACCTGGTGTAGACGGCAGCTCGGATCCGTCGCGATCTGACGGTCGACGCGGTCACGCGCGCTTGCGCCGTGGCCGCCCCGGCGCAGCCGGAGGCGTCGGCGGGCGGTCGTCGGGATCGAGCCGGTGCTTGTCGCGCCAGGAGTCACCGAGGATC